>JAZQWI010000021.1:0-43941 GCA_045632245.1 Faecousia sp.
CCGTAGAGCGGAAGTCCTTCTCCATGATGATCCTGATGCTCACCGATGTGCTGCTTGAAGGCACGCAGCTGATCTACCTGGGTGAGGATGAGACCATTCACCAGGCCTTCGGTGTCCAGCCTAAGGACAACACCGTATTCCTGCCGCATATCATGAGCCGTAAAAAGCAGGTTATTCCCATGCTGTCGGCTTTGTGGGGCTAAGAAAAAACAGAAAACAGCGTAAATTTTTGCAGCGGGAGGAAACCCATGGGCTTGGAGCTTTTGCTGGGCAACGGACAGTTGAAGGAAAACTTAACAGCCGGCCTGAAAAACAACCGAATATTCCATGGTTATTTGATTTCCGGACCTGCGGGTGCGGGCAAGAGAACCCTTGCCAAGCTGCTGTCTGCGGCTATGATGTGCCAAGGGGAAGAAAAGCCCTGTGGGAACTGTGCTGCTTGCCGAAAAGTGCTGGGGAACAATCATCCTGATGTGATCACGGTGGATGACCCTGAAAAAAAGACGGTTTCTGTGGATTTGATTCGCCAGGCGCGAGCGGATATGTATGTGCAGCCCAACGAAGGTCAGCGCAAGGTTTATGTGTTTCCTCGGGCGCAGGATATGCGCGTGGAAGCGCAAAATGCCTTGCTGAAAGTGTTGGAAGAGCCGCCGAGCTATGGTGTATTTCTGCTTTTGACCGATGCGCCGGAAAAGCTGCTGCCTACCATTCGTTCCCGCTGTGTGGAATTAAAACTGCAAGCATTGCCGGAAGCGGTGCTGCGGCAGGCGCTCAGGAAGGAATTTCCTCAGGCAAGTGAGGAAGATGTATCTGCCGCAATGGTAAGAAGCGGTGGATTTTTAGGTCAGGCCAAGCAGCTGCTGATAGAGGGGCAGGGCGTTTCTGCCCAAACCCAGCGCTTTGCTGCCGGATTTGCCGCAGCGGACAGCTTTGCGCTGCTGAGCTTGCTGACCTCTATGGAAAAGTGGAAGCGGGATGAACTGTGCGGCGTGTTTGGCCAGTGGTTGGCGGTGCTGGCGGGAAGTCTTTCTCATCGGGCAGGCATGGTCGCGGAAAACCCCCTTTCTCGTCAAATCAGCGCAAAACGAAGCGGCGCTGACATTCGCCGGTCGGTGGCGGCGCTGCAAAAGGCTATCGAATATACACAAGCTAACGTTTCCCCTGCGGCCGTTTGCAGCTGGCTGTCTTGGGAATTGAGATAAATGGAGGAAACCATGGAAGAAAACAACACCAAAAAAATGGTTGAGGTTGTGGACATTCAGTTCCGCCCCGGCCAAAAGGTTTATTATTTTTCCCCCGACGGATTAAAGTTAAGCGCCGGTGACCATGTGATTATGGATACCGCGCGGGGCGCGGAATTTGGCATTTGTACCGCCGGCAATCACAAAGTGTTGGAAAGCGATTTGGTGCTGCCGTTGCGAAATGTGCTTCGTAAAGCCACGGAGCAGGATGAAAAGACGGTGGCGGAAAATCGTAAGCGGGAGACAGAGGCGTTTCATTTCTGTCAGGAGAAAATTGTGGAGCAGGCGTTGGATATGCAGCTGGTTTCCGCAGAAGCGTCCTTCGACGGCAGTAAAATCCTGTTTTTCTTTACGGCCGACGAGAGAGTGGATTTCCGTGAGCTGGTAAAAACGCTGGCATCTACATTCCATACCCGCATTGAGCTGCGCCAAATCGGCGTGCGCGACAAGGCGAAAATGGTGGGCGGTTTGGGAATTTGCGGCAGACCCTTCTGCTGCGCAAGCTTCTTAGACGATTTCCAGCCCGTGTCTATCAAAATGGCCAAAACCCAGAATTTGAGCTTGAATCCCACCAAAATTTCCGGCACCTGCGGCAGACTGATGTGCTGTTTAAAATATGAGCAGGATGCTTATGAGGATTTGCTGCGCAATGCTCCTAAGGCGGAGTCTTTTGTGGATACGCCCGAGGAACGGGGCACGGTAACGGAGGTGGATTTGCTCCGTCAGCGGGTAAAGGTTCGCATGGAGGATCGTCCGGAGGAAATTATGGTGTTCCGCAATGAAGAGATTGCGGTATTACGCAGCGGCAAGCCAAAGAAAAATGACGAGCCGATTCCTGCGGACTATGCACCGATTTCCGGCGCTGTGAAGCAGCAGAAAAAGGAGCAGGAGGAAAAGGAATTTTCCGGTTTGCAATCCATTAAGCTCCGGTATAGCGAAGAAATGATTGCAGAGGAAACCGGCGGCCAGGAAGAAGCGCCGGCGCAGGAGACACCTAAGCGCAGCGACAGACGCAACCGCAAAAACCGTCGGCAGCAGGGTGCAGAGGTTGCGCCTCAGCAGGAAGCCCCTGCCCAAGAGGAAGGCGGCGAAAAGAAGGCGAATCACCATCGCCGCAACCGCCATCGTCGTCATCGTCGCGGCAACGCGCCCGCCCAGAGTGAATAAGAAAAGCAGGTCGCCTTGGCGACCTGCTTTTTTTGCTTATTACCGAATGCCGTAATTTTCAATGACATAGTCCATGTCCTTGTCTCCGCGGCCGGAGAGATTGATGAGAATAGAGCCGGTGCCCATTTGTTTGGCCAGCTTCATGGCATAGGCCACAGCGTGGGCGCTTTCGATGGCGGGGATAATACCCTCCATGCGTGACAGGGCGAAGAATGCATCAATGGTCTCCTCGTCGGAAATGGCGTCGTAGGTGACACGGCCTAAATCGTGCAAAAATGCGTGTTCAGGACCGGAGGAGGGGTAATCCAAGCCGCTGGCCACGGAGTAGACGGGGGCGGGTTCGCCGTTTTCGTCTTTGAGCATAATGGAATTAAAGCCGTGCATAATGCCTTCTTCGCCGTATTTCAGGCTGGCGGCATGGTCACCCAGCTTAGGTCCGCGACCCAAGGGTTCGATGCCGTAAATGTCCACGGGGTCGTTCAAGAAGCCGGAGAACATGCCCATGGCATTGGAGCCGCCACCAACACAGGCCACAACCGCATCTGGCAGCTCGCCGGTCATGCCCAAAAATTGCTCTCTGGCTTCGATGCCCACCACGCTTTGAAAATCCCTCACCATCATGGGGAAGGGGTGGGGGCCAAGCACCGAGCCGATGCAGTAAATGCAGTCTTTATATTCTCTGGCATAGGCGGCAAAGGCGGCATCCACTGCTTCTTTCAAGGTGGCGAGGCCTTCTGTGACTTCAATGACATTTGCGCCTAAAATTTTCATTCTTGCTACATTAGGCGCTTGCTTTTTGATGTCCACAGAGCCCATGTAGATGTCACATTCCAAGCCGAAATAAGCTGCCGCGGTGGCCAGCGCCACGCCATGCTGACCTGCACCGGTTTCGGCAATGACCTTCTTTTTGCCCATGTATTTGGCAAGGAGCGCCTCGCCCATGCAGTGATTGAGTTTGTGAGCGCCGGTGTGATTTAAGTCCTCCCGCTTGGCATAAAGCTGCACATTGCCAAGGCTGTTGGAAAGCCGTTCCAAGTGGGAGATGGGAGTAGGACGACCCTGAAATTCCTGCCGGATTCGACGCAGGTCACTGATAAACTTCCTGGATTTGCAAATGGTGAAATAGGCCTGAGTAATTTCCTCCATGGCCTTTGCCAAATCCTCGGAAATATAAGCCCCACCGTACTTGCCGAAATAGCCCTTGGCATTGGGATATTTTTTGAAATAAGTATCAAAATCCACACCGTTGAAATTCATAATCCGATCCTCCTAAAAAATCAAAACGCCCTTGACAGTGAAAGTCCACTTCGTCAAGGGCGAATCCATACAAAATCCGCGGTACCACCTTGGTTGCCGTAAACGGCCGCTTTACTCGATGCTAACACATCGATTGCCCGTAACGCAGGCAATGCGTCAGAGAATACTAAGAAAAAACCCGTTCTTCCTGCCCTCGGCGGCCCATTTTCTGCTCCGCTTTTCACCCCACTTCCACCAACGGGGGCTCTCTTTGGATGCGCTGTGCAGCTTTACTTCCGCGTCACCGGTTTCCGATATTGGAGTTATTAAACTACAAAAATGTCTTTTTGTCAAGCACTATTTTCTATAACACGTGGACAAGGGCGGTCTGACAGACCGCCCTTGTGGAAATAGAAATCAGGCTTCTGCGGGCGCTTCCACCACGGGGGTTTCTTCCCCGGCGTCAATGACTTTTGCCTTGGCCCATTTGCTGTGCAGGCACTTCATGACGATGCCGCCTACCAGCAGAGCAAGGCCGAATACAGTTACGATAATGGAAATGGGGCAGGTGATTTTTACTACCAATTCAATGAGCTTCAGACCCATGCCCATGCCGCTGAGCAGGGAAAGAATCAGCTCCGGTGCAAACCAGACAACAAAGGCAGGCACCATGCAAACACCACCGGTGATAAACAGGGTTACGCCGGTGACCATCATGGCGGAGTAATATCTCTTCCAGCGGGTCAGGAAAATCAGACCCATGAGCAAGACGCAAAGGCCGATGCAAATCAGCAGGGTTTCCAGAGAGGAAACGGAGCGGATAATGGCAATCAAGGTCAGAGGGTTGGTGTTGGACAAGTCCAGCTCGCCGCTGGAAATAGCGGAAATCAGCTCAATGAGGTTATTGGGAATGGCCGTGGCATTGACGCTGCTAGAATTGGAGAGCGGGCCGTTGGAGGATTCGCTGTCGGGGCTGTTGTTGCCTTCCGTCATTTCCAAAATGGCGCCCAAGCCGCCCTCTTCAATCTTTTCCAGCATGCCGGATTCCTTGATGCCGTTGGTGATTTCTTCGATAAAGGTGGTGTCGATGGGAATGTTAAAGGTTTCTTCTACCAAGGCGGCATTTTCTTCCAGCACCTGTGTGATTTCCTCCATGGTGATGGTGGTAGTCGTTTCGCCGGTGATAAAGTCGCTGACTAACCCTGCGCTTTTGTCGGCAATGAAGTCGTCCAGTGTGGAGGTTTCCACAAATTCTTCTACCTGCTCTAAGGTGAAAGGAAGCTCTTCGCTGGCTTCTTCTTTGATGGCATTATAAATAAATTCTACCAGAAGTCCGCTGTCGCCGCCCATCAAAGCGCTGATGTCCATGCCGCCGGCCATTGCGGAATTGGCGGAGAGGTAACGGTCGGGGGCGCGCACAGCGCCGGAAATTTGAAGACCTGCTGTCTGGCGATCAGGCGCAGAGGTCTTTAACAAAGAGGAGACGATGGTGCTGATATTATCCTTGTCGGTCAGAGCGCGCATATCCCCCACTAAAATGGTGACAACGGTGGAAGCCATCAGCGCAAAGCAAAGGATAATAGTCAGAATATTCAGGAGGAATTTTCCCAATGCAACGGCAACCTTTTTCATATATTTTGCTCCTTTTTGTAAAATTTTACATGAACACATTGTAAGCCGTTTGCGCACAAATGTCAATATCGGGCGAACAAAAAAGGAGAAAAGCAGAAGATGGCGAAAAACGAGGAAAATCCCCCGGTGGGGGATAGGAAAATTCTTTTAAAATGTAGAAAACGGCAATTGACTTTTGCCCTCTATATATAGTAGAATACTGTTGATACACTATGCGCCGGTACGCGCCTTGCGTATCGGACTGAGAATATCTATCTAGGAGGAAATTAGATTGAAGGATTGGGCATTCACAACGACTGTCGAAGAGATGGAAGCTGCCACCAATGCTTTGCTGGAAACAGCAAATAAGGTTGGCGCCGACACTTGGCAGAAGAGAGTCAAAGATCAGACTCCCCATTGTGGATTCGGCGAGGCCGGTACCTGCTGTCGTATCTGCTCTATGGGCCCCTGCCGTATCACTCCCAAGAGCCCCAGAGGTATCTGCGGCTGCGACGTGCACGGCATTGTTGCGCGTAATTATTTGATCTTCACCGCCGGCGGTGCTGCAACGCACTCTGACCATGGCCGTGAGATTATGCACACTCTGCACCAGACTCGCGAAGGCGGCAACTATCAGGTCAAGGACCCTGAAAAGCTGATCCGCATTGCTAAGGAATGGGGCGTAGAGACCGAAGGTAAGGACATCTACGCACTGGCTCACGAAATGGCTGAGATCGGTCTGCTGGAATACGGCAAGCCCTTTGGTTATCAGAAGTTTACCGAGCGCGCTCCTGAGCATACTCAGAAGCTGTGGGATGATGCAGACATCAGACCCCGCGCTATCGACCGGGAAGTTTCCCAGTCTATGCACATGACCCACATGGGTTGCTCCTCTCTGGCTGAGGCGCTGATTCGTCAGGCTCTGCGGGCAGGCTTGTCCGATGGCTGGGGCGGCTCCATGATGGGCACCGAGTTCTCCGACGTTATGTTCGGCACTCCCCGGCCCATCGATACCGAGGCAAACATCGGTGTTATGGAAAAGGACAATGTTAACATCGTTGTCCACGGTCACGATCCTTCCCTTTCTGAAATGGTCGTGTACTTTGCAAACGATCCCGAGATGATCGCTTACGCCAAGAGCGTTGGCGCGAAGGGCATCACCGTTTCCGGTGTCTGCTGTACTTCCAACGAAGTCACCATGCGTCACGGTATCCCTATGGCCGGTAACTACCTGAATCAGGAAAATGTGGTTCTCACCGGCGCCTGCGAAGCCATTGTTGTGGACGTTCAGTGTATTTTCCCTGCGCTGGGCCCCCTGAGCAAGTGCTTCCACACCAAGTTTATCACCACCTCTCCCATCGCCCGTATTCCTGACTCTGAATTCATTCAGTTTTCTGCGGAAACCGCTGACGTTAGCGCGAAGGCGATTGTGAAGATGGCTATTGAAAACTTCAAAAACCGTAACCCCGAGCTGGTACATATTCCCAACCAGAAGCAGAAGGCAAGAGTCGGTTACTCCGTCGAAGCCATCAAGAAGGTTCTGGATACTGTGGCTAACTCCCAGCTGGACGAGTTCGGCACCACCAAGCCTCTGATCGAGTGTGTCCACTCCGGCGTTCTCCGCGGCGCTGTGGCGATGGTTGGCTGTAATAACCCCAAGGTCCGTCCCGACACTGCTCACATCGATCTGATGAAGAAGATGCTGGAAAACGATATTATCGTGATTACCACCGGCTGTTCTGCACAGGCAGCTGCTAAGGCCGGTCTGATGGATCCCGTGCAGGCCCGGGAATACTGCGGTGCTGGCTTGAAGCGAGTTTGCGAGCTGGCAAACATTCCTCCTGTGCTGCATATGGGCTCCTGCGTTGACATTTCCCGTATGATGATTTTGGCCTCCGATATTGCCAAGGACTGGGGTATCAACATTTCTCAGGTTCCTGTTGTTGGCTGCGCTCCCGAATGGATGTCTGAAAAGGCCGTATCCATCGGTAACTATGTTGTGGCTACCGGTATTGAGACCTTCCTGGGCGTAGACCCCTACTCCAAGGGCTCCGAAGAAGTCACCCGCCTGCTGCAAGGCGAGGACGGCGTTAAGGAGTGGGTCGAGGCGAAGTTCGTTGTGGATACGGACATCGAGTCTTTGGGCGACAAGATGATCGCTTGTATTGAAGCCAAGCGCGCCGCTCTCGGCATCTGATCAGCGGGTCTTTTTCCGCAGCTGTGCGGATTGAAAACCTCGATGTACCGTCAGTACATCTTCGGTTTCCAATTCTTCATCTGCGAAAAAATCTCTCGCTGTCAGCACTCTGACTGGCAAATACGTAACATTTGAGGATTTTCCCATGAAATTAGCAATTACCGGCAAGGGCGGTGTGGGCAAAACCACCCTGTCCTCCACCTTGGCAAGGCTCTATGCCGCAGAAGGACGCACTGTTCTGGCAGCGGATGTAGACCCTGATGCCAACCTTGGCTTGGCCTTAGGTCTGAGCCAAGAGGAAGTGGACGCAATCGTCCCGATTTCCAAAATGCGCACCTTAGTGGAAGAACGCACCGGCGCGAATGAAGCGAACAAGTTCTTCAAGCTGAACCCCTATGTGGCAGACATCCCCGACACCTTCTCCAAGGAGATCAACGGAGTGAAGCTGCTGGTGATGGGAACGGTGGACTTAGGTGGCAGTGGCTGCGTGTGTCCTGAGCATGTGATGCTTAAAGCAGTGCTTTCCAGTCTGACCTATCGGAAAAACGATGTGGTGATTATGGATATGGAAGCCGGTCTTGAACATTTAGGTCGGGGAACGGCAGCCAATATGGATCAGTTCATCGTGGTCATTGAACCCGGCGCGCGGTCGGTGCAAACCTATCGCAATGTTAAGCGCTTAGCTTCCGATTTGGGCGTGAAGCGGGTGCGGGTAGTGGCCAACAAGGTGCGCGACGTTCAGGATGAAGCCTTTATTCAGGCAAACATCCCCGCAGAGGATCTGTTGGGTATGGTGCATTACAATTTGGAAATCATGGATGCCGACCGTCAGGGAAAATCACCTTATGATGTCAGCCCTTCGGCAATTGAAGAAATTCGGAAAATAAAAGCGGTTTTAGACCGTGACGAAATTTAGGAGGAAATACCGTGACACTTTTTGATAGAGTTTTCGGTGGCAACGATTACAATTATGAACGTACCGTTGCAGCCATTGACGCAGCCATCGCCACCTACGGCGAAGCAGAGCCCGTCTCTTTCCCCAATACCGCTTACAACCTGCCCTGCTATTACAGCATTACCGGCAAGAAGATTAACAACTTAGGCGAAATGAAGGCCGCCATGGACGCAGATATTAAGCCCATGATGACCCGCAACCCCCGCCTGCAAGATGCATTCGACAGCGGTATCGCTTCTGCTCTATGTGCAGAATTTTTGGAGGCTTTGAAGTACTTGCACGGTGCTGAGCCTTATGCTGAGCCCGAAATGGGCTTCCTGACCGACGCATTCGTCCGTAATCTGGGCGTGCCGCTGGTTACTTACGACATTCCCGGTGTTGCCGTTATTATCGGCGGCGCTGAGGACCCCGCTGAGACTGTGGCTCTGGCTAAGTCTTATCAGGCACAGGGCATTCTGGTTACTCTGACCGGCGATGCCATTAAGCACTGCCATGAAGCCGGCATGAAGCTGGGCGAGGGTGTGCGTGTTGTGCCTCTGGGTTACGAAATGCAGTCTGTGATCCATGTTGTGTCCGTCGCTCTGCGTGCTGCGCTGATCTTCGGCGCCATCACCCCCGGCGACACTAAGGCTCTTTATGCCTACACTATGGAGCGTATCCGCGCATTCGTTAACGCTTACAAGCCCCTGTCCGACGAAATCGTTTCCTATGGCGCAGGCGCGATCTGTCTCGGCTTCCCCGTTGTTTCCAACGAGACCGAGAATATGTTCCGCGTGCCCAAGTCCCTGATTCAGCAGCTGGACACCGAGAAGTGGAACGCCACCTCTCTGGAAGCTCGCGATATTAAGCTGAAAATTACCAACATTGATATTCCCGTTGCCTTTGCTACTGCATTCGAAGGCGAAATCATCCGCAAGGGTGACATGCAGGTGGAAGTGGACGGTTCCCGTGTGGACTGCTTCGAGCTGGTTTGCACCAAGGAAGCTGCCGAAATCGAGGACCACAAGATTGAAGTCATCGGACCTGAAATCGACGAGATTCCCGTGGGCTCTAAGATCTCCCTTTCCTATACCGTTGACGTGGCCGGTAAGGCCATGCAGTCCGATTTTGAGGCAGTTATGGAACGTAAGTTCCACTCTTGGATCAACTGCATCGAAGGCGTTATGCACACCGGTCAGCGCGACATGATCCGCGTGCGTATCAGCAAGGCTGACTTCGAAGCTGGCTTTAAGTTCAAGCACATCGGTGAAGTGCTGTACGCCAAGGTCAAGAGCGAGTTCGAAGCCGTTGTGGACAAGTGTCAGGTGAAGATCGTGGTGGACGCCGACAAGAACAAGGAACTGCGCGCCGAGGCCAACGAAATCTTCAACAAGCGCGATGCAAGACTGGCCTCCATGACCGACGAGTCCGTGGATACCTTCTACACCTGTATTATGTGTCAGGCCTTCTCTCCCAGCCACGTTTGTATCGTCACTCCCGAGCGTTTGGGCTTGTGCGGTGCGGTTTCCTGGCTGGATGCTAAGGCAACTCAGGAATTGGATCCCGCCGGTCCTTGCCAGCCCATCTTGAAGGAAGGCTGTCAGGACGAGCGTCTGGGTCGCTATGACTCCATGGACGCTGCGGTTAACAAGTATTCTCAGGGCGCTGTGGAACGGATTACTCTGTACTCTCTGTTCCAGGATCCCATGACCTCCTGTGGCTGCTTCGAGTGTATCTGTGGTGTGGAACCCTGCTCCATGGGCGTGGTTATCACCTGTCGTGAGCATGCCGGCATCACACCTCTGGGTATGAGCTTCTCCGAAATGGCTTCCATGACCGGCGGCGGTGTGCAGACACCTGGCTTCATGGGTCACGGCAAGCACTTCATCTCCTCCAAGAAGTTCATCGCAGCCGAAGGCGGCCCCGGCCGTATCGTCTGGATGCCCAAGATGCTGAAAGATCAGATGCGCGAGCGTCTGGATGCAACCGCTTTGGAGATGTACGGCGTGGAAAACTTCACCGACATGATTGCCGATGAAACTATCTGCCAGGAAGATCCCGAGCAGCTGCTGGAATTCCTGGGCGAAGTGGGTCACCCCGTTCTGGGCATGGAACCCTTCGATATGTAATGTAAATGTAAAAATAAGAGGTGCATTTGCACCTCTTATTTTTTTGCCCTCTATTCAATGCGCCCGTGGGATAAAATATGCAAGAAACTTTTTTGCTTCGCCAAATCCGACAAAATAAGAGCGCCCTTTCGTGATAGGATGGAGATGAAAAACGGGAAAGGGTTGTGGTCTTTATGTTGGTTTCCTTGGGCATTTATGTCAGACGGGGACAAAGAATTGTAAAGAGGTGGTTATCAGACCCCAGAGTACATACCTTGGCGCAGGGCGTAGGCTGCTTGCTTGCCGGTTTTGCTATGACAGCGGCCAGTTTGGGAAGTCGGTATCAATCGCTGGCGGTGGGGCTTTTGTGCGCGTCCTTTGGCTGGCCGTCTGTTTTGATTGCGTTGGGAAGTCTGACGGGATATTTGGTGTTTTGGGGCGCCGCCGGAATGCTGGGTGTGGCATGGATCATGGCAGGTGTGCTGGCGGCAACGCTGCTGGGCGGCCGGCAGATTCTTCATGATACACCTCTGCTTATGCCCGCTTTGGCGGGGTTTATCGTGGCGGTCACAGGACTGATTTTCCAAATGTGGCTGGGAGATACCACCCCTGTGGGAATTTATCTGCTGAGAGTGGTGCTGGCGGTGGCTTCTACCGCACTGTTTTCTGCCGCGGCACAGCGTCGTGACCCTGTGGTGGACTGGCTCATTGGTGGTTTGGCGGTTCTGTCGTTGGCGCAGATTACCGTAACACCTTATGTGGGTTTGGGATATATTGTGGCCGCAGCGCTTGCTTGTGCAGGTGCGTTTCCCGCAGCGGCTTTGGCGGGATTGGCGCTGGATTTGGCGCAGATTACCCTCGTACCCATGACGGCAGTGATGAGCATGGCTTATTTGCTGCGCTTAATTCCCCGGGCGCCGAAATGGGTGCATTGCACCGCGCCGCTGATGGTATATTTGATGGTTATGAGCCTATGCGGGGCGTGGGATTTCATGCCCGTTGCCGGTTTGGCGGTGGGCGGTCTGGGCGCATTTTTTGCTCCGGTAAAGGGGGATGTTTCTCACAGACGGGGAGAAACCGGCGTGGCGCAGGTGCGGCTGGAAATGGCCTCTGCGGTATTGGCCCAGACGCGGCGCATGCTGGACGCTATCGAGGAAGCGCCTGTGGATGAGGGTGCTCTTGTTGCGCGGGCGGCAGAACGGGCGTGTTATAGCTGCCCGTGCCGGAAAAACTGTCGGGAGAACGCAAAAGAGTTATCCACAGTTCTTTTACATAAGCCCCTGGGCAACGGGGAGGATTTGCCCATGGGCTGCCGGAAAAAAGGCCGACTTTTGCAGGAGTTAAGGCGCAGTCAGGAGCAACTGCGAACCATTCGTGCTGATCGGGATCGTAGACAGGAATATCGTCATGCAGTGGTGCAGCAATATGGCTTTTTGTCGGAATATTTACAGGATGTATCGGACTCCTTGGCGCGGCGGAAGGAACCGAACGTGCAGTGGTATCAGCCGGAAATTGCGGTACGCTCTGCCAGCCGTGAGGCGGCCAACGGAGACCGCTGTCTGTGGTTTGCGGGGGTGGAGTGTCGGTATTATGTACTGCTTTGCGATGGCATGGGAACAGGCGAGGAGGCTGCCAGAGAGGGCAAACGCATGGGTTACATGCTCCGCAATTTGCTGGCGTCAGGATATCCTGCGGAGTATGCTTTGCGTATGGCGAACAGTCTGTGCGCCTTGCAAGGCAAAGCGGGGGCGGTGACTATTGACTTAGCAGAGCTGCGCTTGGACACGGGCAAGGCGGTGCTTTACAAGTGGGGCGCTGCGCCGTCTTACGTGATTTCCCGGGGTGAGCCGATAAAAATTGGGACAGCCTCTCCGCCGCCGGGACTGTCGGCAATCGACGGTCGTGAAACGGTGGAAAAGCTGTCCCTGCGCCGAGGGGAAACCTTGGTCTTGCTCAGCGACGGGGCGGGGGGAGAGGAAGCCCTGCGCGCAAGCTGGAGCTGGTCCGGAGAGCCTGCCGGGGAGTTGGCGGCTAAAATCCTGCAAGCCAGCCGAACAGGCGGCTGTGACGATGCCACTGTCGCGGTGGTGCGTCTAGGCGCTGCGCCTGTGTCAACATAATATCATAATAAGAACAAGAATTTTGTCGAAACACAAGATGTAGACGCAAAATAGGGAAAAATACTACTATATTTAGGGAATCCTCCAAAATTTTGATGAAAAAACGGACTGCCATTGGCAGTCCGTTTTGTTTATTGAATGGGCTCGAAGTCCGCTGCGCCGTGCTTGCACAGGGGGCAAACAATGTCTTCGGGCAAGGGGCTTCCTTCGTAAACCCAGCCGCAAATCTTGCAAACATAACCCTTTTTGCCCTCGGTATCGGGCTTGGGTTTTACATTGTCCTGATAGTAGGTGTAGGTCATGGTTTCGTTGCTGCTAAGCACCCGCGCCTCGGTAATGGAGCAGACGAACATTCCGTGGGTACCGAAATCCACATAATCGTCCACCTTCAAAGAGAGGAGGGCGTTGATGTTTCGGGGCAGGAAACGCAAACCGTTATCGGAACGCAGTTCCTCGATGCCTGCAAACTTATCCGCCGACCGTCCGCTTTGGAAGCCAAAATTCTGGAACACGGAGAAGGGCGCGGTGGTGTCTAAGCAGTTGACATTCATGATGCCCGTCTGCTTAATAATGTGGTGGGAATAGTTGGCCTTGTTAATGGTCACCGCTACGCGGTTGGGGGTGCTGGTGACCTGCGTTACGGTGTTGACAATCAGACCGTTATCCTTGTTTCCGTCGTTACAGGTGACCACATACAGACCGTAGCCGATATGGAACAGGGCGCTAAGGTCGTTTTTGTTGGCGGTGGAATCCTGCCGCGCCAGATATTCCATGCACAGCTCATCGGTGACGGCATCGATTTGCGCTTTGCTGTGATCGTCCAAGGCAGATAGAATCCGCACGGTGGTGTCTGTAAAGGTCAGGCTCTTGCTCTCGGAAAGCATATTGCGCATGACCTTGGCCGCCAAGGGCGCCCAAGAGCCGTTTTCCACCAAAGCGACGGTGCGGTTTTGGTAGCTGCGCTCGGTTAAATGATGAATAAATTCCTTCATAAAGGGGAAAACATCTGCGTTATAGGTGGTGGTGGCCAGCACCAATTTGCTGTACCGGAAGGCATCGGCCACGGCTTGGGTAATGTCGCACCGCGCCAAATCATAAACCACAACCTTGGGACAGCCTTTTTCTTTCAGCTTTTGCACCAACAATTCCACGGCGATTTTGGTGTGGCCGTAAATAGAGGTGTAGGCAACCACAATGCCTTCTTCTTCCACTTCATAAGAGGACCAAATGTTATAAAGGTTGAGGTAGTAGCCTAAGTTTTCCGTCAGCACAGGGCCGTGGGTGGGGCAGATAATGGCAATATCTAAGGTGGCGGCCTTTTTCAGAAGCGCCTGCACCTGAGGTCCGTATTTGCCCACAATGCCGATGTAGTAGCGGCGGGCTTCGTCTGCCCAAGGCTCGTTTACATCCAGTGCGCCAAATTTGCCGAAGCCATCGGCGGAGAACAGAACCTTGTCGCAGGAATCGTAGGAGACCATAACCTCGGGCCAATGCACCATGGGTGCGGCAACGAAGGTTAGGGTGTGCTTGCCTAAGGATAAGGTGTCACCCTCGCTGACAACGATTCTGCGGTCAGCATAATCCGAGCCGAAGAAATTCTGCATCATGGCAAAGGCCTTAGCAGATGCGACAACCTTTGTTTCGGGGTAAATTTTCAAGAAATTTGCCACATTGGCGGCATGGTCAGGTTCCATGTGATGCACAATTAAATAGTCGGGGGTGCGAGCTCCCACAACCTTTTGGATATTATCCAACCATTGGTGGGTGAAATTTTTGTCCACGGTATCCACAATGGCGATTTTGTCGTCCAAAATAGCATAGGAATTGTAGGCAATGCCGTTAGGTACGGGGTATTGACCCTCGAACAGGTCAACCTGATGGTCGTTGACGCCGATGTATTGAATATCTTTGGTAATGGTCATAAGGATTCTCCTTCGGTGTAGTATAAAATAAGTATATCCAAAATTTAACAGGCTTCTGTAACTTAATCACAGAAAAAAGGGGGCAAAATACGGTATGATGGCATCACAAAACAAAAGGAGGACAAAGAAATGTCTGTGATTCATGTAACGAAAGAAAATTTCCAGCAGGAAGTACTGCAAAGCGATAAGCCTGTGCTGCTGGATTTCTGGGCCAGCTGGTGCGGACCTTGCCGTATGGTAGGCCCGATTCTGGACGAAATTGCTCAGGAACGGGAAGACATTAAGGTCTGCAAGGTCAATGTGGACGAAGAAAACGAATTGGCCAGCCAATTTGCAATTATGTCCATTCCTACCTTAATGGTATTCAAAAATGGCCAGAAAACCAAGCAAGCCTTGGGTGCGCTGCCGAAAAATCAGATTTTGGATTTGCTGTAAGGTGGGGTTACTCCCGCAAGGCGCGCAGGCGCTTGGCATCTAAGATGTCCACAGAGCCGCGGGTCAGGCGCACGATGCCTTCGTTCTGAAAATAGCGGAGCATGCGGGTGACCACCTCACGGGCGGTGCCCATGTGATTTGCGATTTTTTCGTGGGTGATTTTTAAGCTGTCTGTGTCTTCCAGCTGACATTCGTCCAGCAGGAAGCCTGCCAGCCGCTTGTCAAAGCTTTTCCACATGATTTGCTCTACCAGCCACATGAGCTCTGAATAGTGAGCGCTCATAAGTTGGTTAGAGTAGTTGGAAACGGCAAGGGACTCCGACATCAGTTCCTTATACAGGCAAGAGGGAATGATCCACAGCTCGGTATCTTTCTCTGCCTCGATCACGATGTCAAATTGCACATCGGGCATGACGCAGGAGGCGGAAAACAGGCAAATATCCATTTCAAACAGGCGGTAAATGGTGATTTCCCGACCTTCGTCGGAAAGGATATATGCCCGCAGCTGACCGCTGCGAATTAAAAGCAGACCAAGGCAATCCAAGCTGCCGTTATGCAAGACGGTACCTTTTGTTACCTTGCGAAATTCTGAGGCGGTGCTGATGCGCTGCTGCTGCTCGGGTGTTAGCTTGTCCCAAATAGGAAAGTAGTTGGATAAACTCAAAGTTGCTCCCTCCCATCGAATATAGTATACAGAACAACTGCATCTAAGTCAAATGGGAGAAAAGAAGAAAAAAGGAAATTTTCACTAAGGAATAGAAAAAAGGGCAATCATATGCTATAATAGGTTTATTAATGTTTAGGAGGTAAGTAATTTTTATGAAATATGTATGCGATGTATGTGGTTGGGTCTACGATGAGGCACTGGGTTATCCCGAGGGCGGCATTGCTCCCGGCACCAAGTTTGAAGACTTGCCCGAGGATTTTGAGTGCCCCCTGTGCGCAGTGGGAAAAGACCAGTTTTCCGAAGAATAAAAAGGTTGCAGTCAAATGACTGCAACCTTTTTTATTTATTCGCCTGCCTTTTCAGCTCTTCTTCTTCCAACACCCGATAGGCAACTTTGCCGACCAAAGTTTTAGGCAGCTCCTCGCGGAACTCGATATCATAGGGCATGGCATATTTGGCGATGTTTTCTCGACAGTAGTCAAGCAAAAGCTTCTTGGTTTCTGCGTCGGGGTTTGCTTCGGGGACAAGCTTTACGAAGGCTTTCACCTTTTGCATTTTGTAAGTGTCTGGCAGACCGATGACGCAGCTCATTTGCACCAAAGCGTGAGCATCCAATATGTTTTCCAGCTGCGCCGGATACACATTGTAGCCCGAGGTGATAATCATGCGCTTTGCCCGACCCTTGAAGAATACGAAGCCCTGTTCATCCATAGTGCCGAGGTCTCCGGTGTAGACCCAAGTTAGGCCGTCGGCATGGGTTCTTAATGTTTGAGCGGTCTCGTCGGGGTGATTCATGTATTTTTCCATCACCGTAGGACCGGCCAAAAGAATTTCGCCTTCTGTGTTATAAGGTACTTCTGTTTCTGTACCCGGCTCCACAATTTTGATGTAGGTGTCGGGGAAGGGTAGCCCGATAGAGCCTTCTTTATAAATGTGAGTGGGAGTTAAGCAGCAGGCGGTAACGGTTTCTGTGGTGCCGTAGCCTTCCCGCACTTGAATGGTGGCTTTGTGGTCGTACAGGAATTTGTCGAACTTCTTTTTCAGCTCAATGGATAAGCTGTCGCCGCCGGAAAACACACCTTTTAGGCAGCTTAAATCCGCGCCGTCCATATCCGGCAGGCGCAAAAGCGCTTCATACAAAGTGGGAACACCGGCAATGAAATTGCAGCGGTGCTTTATTAAATCGTTGGCGTAGGATTTGGGGGTAAAACGAGGCACTAAAATGCACCGACCGCCCTGAGAGAGCATGGTATGCACACACACGCCTAGGCCAAAGCCGTGGAAAAGCGGCATGGCAGCCAGCATCTTGTCGCCGGGGCGGAACATGGGGTTGGTGGCAACCACCTGCTGGCCCAAAGCGTTAAAGTTTTTGTTGGTCAGCACAATGCCTTTGGTAGTGCCGGTGGTACCGCCGGAATAGAGAATGACGGCGGGCGCATCGGCGGGACGGGTGACTTTGGGATTGCCGCCGCTGCGGCTCATGCGGATAAAATCTTTCCAGCGGATAATGGGCGCGTCATCGGGGATTTTCTTAATTTTTCTGCCCTGAGTCAGAGCGTAGCCCACTTTCATAACAGGGGAAAGGGCATCGGAAATGCTGGCAATAATCAGATTATTGACCTTTGTTCCCTGTCGGGCGTTCTCGAACTTCTCGTAAAATTGGTCTAAGGTCACGGCTGCTACGGAGTCAGATTCCTGTAAGTAGAAGGTGATTTCCTTTTCCGCAGACAGGGGGTGAATCATATTGGCGATCGCGCCCACCATATTCACCGCGTAGAAAAGATACACCGCCTGAGGACAGTTGGGCATGGCGATGGTAAACTTGTCATTTTCCCGCAGTCCCATGGTGCGCAGCGCCTTGGCGCAGAGGGCTACATTTGCCACAAATTCCTTATAGGTGGTGGCCTTCCCCATAAAATCAAAGGCGACATAATCGGGGTATTTTGCGGCAATTTCTTCAATGGCCTCGAACATGGTGCCTTCAAAATAATCAAGATTCATGGGCACATCGCCCAGAGAATTCTTCCAAGGGGTTTTTGCAGTGATTTCCATTAGTATTCAACCTCTTCTTTCAGGGGCAGTTCCAGAAGTTCCGGATTTTCCAGCAGCGTTGTTAACAGGCGCATGGTTTTGGCATAATAGTAGCCGTCGGCAATGCGCTCGTCAATGGTCATTCCCAAATCCACGCTTGTGCGCATTTCCATATTACCTGCGTCGTCGTAAAACGGGCGCTTTTTCATCATGCCAATGGCGCAGAACACGGAGTTTGTGCCCCAGTTGGTCATGTGATGGTAGCCGGCATCAATTTTCAGACTGCCCAAATTGGTCAGCACGGCAGAGCAGTAGTAGGGGTCGGTGGCGATGACATCGGAGGGCATCCAGCCATGGCGATCCAAGAATCGGGCAATGCGGCCGATGAGCAGCTTGCCGGGGATTTTTTGCAGAAAATCCATGCTTTCTGTGGAAGCGTCTTTGTTGTCGCTGCGGCAGAAAGAGACTTGACGGAAGATCTCGTCGTGAATGGTGTCCAGCGTATCGCATTCCTTAGCATAAATCCGCGCCAAAGCCTCTCCGCCTTGGTCAGAAAAGACTTTCTTAACGGTAAAGGCGGCTGTGATTTCGTTGCGCTGGTACATTTTGCCGTTCACAATAAAACGGTTCATGTGGGGCCGCAGGGTGATGGTTTTCAGAACGGCAGTGACCACAAGCTGAAACAGGTTGTATTTATAGGCGGGGTTGTCTGCATTTTTCTTTGCCAAAAAAGCTTCCGCTTTGGTTAAATCTACGCGCAAATGCATAAAGGCTTCGTTGTCACAGCGGTTAGGGAAAATAAGCGGCATAATGTAGTGCATGGAATCAATGTCGCGCAGCAACACGCCGTCTTTTCGGTCGCCCCATCGTTTTTTCATAAGAGGTACGCTCCTTTATTTATATTTAGCGGAGTGGATAGGGCCTATTTTACTGTATTTTTCTCATAATTGCAACAAGTTTCCCCTTTTTGGGCAACAAAAAAAGGAAATGCAGAGGTCTGCATTTCCCTAAGAATGGATGAATTACGCAGCGGCTTTCTTTTCTGCCAGCTTTTTAAGGACGTCGGGAAGGAAATAAAGGGCCACGCAAATACCGCCAACAATCGCCGTGGCAAGGCTGAGGTACCAATTGGTTTGCCAGTTTAAGCCCATCTGCAAAAATGCGCTAGTAGCAAAACCGTAGGCAGAGTAAGCGCCTAAGCCCAAGGCGGACAGAGGGCCGATAATGCTTTGGTGTTTTGCAAGAGCGAAAATAGAAAGAGCAATGCCAAGAACCAGAACCAGAGCGGGCATGGTGACCTCGTAGTTGATTACAAATTCCCAGCCGGTGAGATCTTCGTAGGCGTCGGGAAGGTTGTTATATTTTTCGGGGAACCAGACGTACTCGTTCAGGGAGATAACCACATCTTCCTTTTTGCGCTTGCCGTCCTCGTCTTTAACCATAATGGTGGTTTCAAAGAAGGGCTGGAACATGGGGATCAGCATGACAACAATCATGAAAACACTAAGCCCCGCCAAAATGGGCGCAATCATTTTTTTCTTCATCGGATTCGCTCCTCTGCAATTATTTTACTGCTATATCATAGCAGAAAGGGGGTATAAAATTGTGAACAAACTGTGAACAATTTAAAAAAGCGTTGGCTTTTAAGGATTTTTGCGGGGTGGCGAAGGGTGTCATCCCAGATAATAACTCATAGCCAGCATGAGTCCGAAGCCTGCCAACAATGCGTAGGTTGCGCCTCGTTCGCCTCCGTGGGCATGGGTTTCGGGAATCATTTCGTCGCTGATCACATAGAGCATAGTGCCGCCGGCAAAGGCCAGCGCAAAGGGCAAAATAGCGGTGGACAGACTGACGGCGAAGTAGCCAAGCAGCGTACCCAGCACCTCTACAAGGCCGGTCAAAAGGGCGGCAAAGAAGGTTCTTCCGGGCTTCATGCCGGCGGCCAGCATGGGACCGATAATCACCATGCCTTCGGGAATGTTTTGCAGGGCAATACCGGCAGCAATGGTAATGGCCTCGGCATTGTTCCCTGTGCCAAAGCCGACACCTGCGGCAATACCTTCGGGAAGATTGTGTATGGCAATGGCCATAACGAACAGCAGAATTTTATTCAGCTTGGCGGATTGCTCCGGATGGGCTTCCTGATCTACACCGGAAAGGCGGTGCAGGTGAGGAACTAATTTGTCCATCAAGTTCAGGCACAGCGCACCAGCAAAGATGCCGGCCACAGCTATGGGAACGGCAAAGTTTCCGCCATAGTCAAGGGAAGGTAAAATCAAACCGATGACAGCGGCTGCCAGCATAACGCCTGCGGCAAAGGACAGCACGATATCGCTGAATGTATGGGAGATTTTCTTAAACACAAAGCCCAACACAGCGCCGATGACCGTTGCGCCGCCAACGCCTAGGGCGGTAAGAAAAACAAGATCCATAAGAACACCTCCAAGGTTAGAAAACGGGCTGCCGGCGGCAGCCCGAATGGATTATTTTTTGTCTTCTTCGGGGATGAAGTCTAAGGTGATGGAATCAACGCCGGTGCGCAGCTGGGTGTATTTTACGCCGGCAGCATCCAGCATCCGCTTAGAGGCCAGAGTGGACATGGTGTCTTTATACTTGTCGGACAGGTATAAAACTTCCTTAATGCCGCTCTGGATAATGGCCTTGGCACATTCGTTGCAGGGGAACAGCGCCACATATACGCGGCTGCCCCGCAGGTCGCGGCCGTTGGCGTTGAGAATGGCGTTCAGCTCAGCGTGGACAACAAAGGGGTATTTGGTCTGCTCACCGGTACGATCCCAAGGAAATTCATCGTCGGAGCAGCCCTTGGGCATGCCGTTGTAGCCGGTGGAAATGATGATGTTGTCCTGAGAAACGATGCAGGCACCAACCTGTGTGCTGGGGTCTTTACTGCGGCGGGCGGCCAGCATGGCGATGCCCATAAAATATTCGTCCCAAGTGATATAATCGGTGCGTTTCATAGGAAAAATCCCCCTTAAAAGCTTTTGTTTATCATACCAAACGGGGGAAACCTTGTCAAGAAAAAAGGCGCGAAAGCTCTGCTCTCGCGCCTTGCTAAATTAGCTGATTTCGTTTTCGTTGGTGGTCACATCACCGGCTTCGGGATTGTCGAAGTAAGTGTCCAAAATTTCTTTGGCAATTTGACCCATGGTAGTGCCGTGGCCGGCCTTTTCACCGTAAACCGCAATGGCGATTTCGGGATTGTTAAAGGGTGCGTAGCAGACAAAAGCGCCGTGGTCGGAGACGTCCTTGCTGTTACTGTGCTGGGCGGTACCGGTTTTGGCGGCTACCTCAATGGGGTAGTTTTTGAAAATCCGGTAGGCGGTACCGCCGGTAACCACGGAGCGCATACCTTGGGTGTAGTTATAGTAAGCTTCGTCGGAAATGGTAAAGGTGCTGAGGATTCTGGGCAGGTTTTCCAATTCCAGTGTCTTGTAATCCGAAGAAACCACACGGTTTAAGAAGGTGGCTTGATACCGCACACCCCGATTTGCCAGCGTTGCGGTGTAGGAGCAAAGCTGAATGGGGGAGAATTGGTTCAGAGATTGCCCAATGGATGCCATAATCTGGTCAGCGGGATACCAGCCCTGCCGATCCTTGTCATCGGCATAAAAGAGCTTCTTGGTTTCGGCATTGGCGCGGTAGCCGGAGGCTTCGCCCAACTCAATACCCGTAGGCTCGCCCAAGCCAAGGCTTTTGGCGGTGGAATCCATAATGCTCAAATCGATTTTGTCGCCGATGTCATAGAAGAAGTAGTTACAGGAAGCGGAAAGCGCACCAATGGCATTGATAGTTCCGTGGGAAGAATGGTTTGCGCTCCATGCAAGACAGCTGGCGGAAAAGCTGGGAGAGTATTTGTTATACACGCCTGCGTCGTAAATTGTCGTGTTGCGGTCAATAATGCCGGCTTCTGTGGCGGCAATGACCATGGACATTTTATAGGTAGAGCCGGGGGGATAGGTGGCTTGCAGAGCGCGGTTAAACAGGGGGGCATATTCGGCCTCTTTCAGAGAATCCCAATCTTCCCGGAAGGTAGAAAGATTATATGTGGGATAGCTGGCGCAGGCCAGAACCTGACCGGTTTTTACATCCATTACCACCACTGCGCCGCCTTCTACATCCGAGCCGTCCACGTGCTTATCTTCCTGGGCGGTTGCCCGCAGGGCAGTGATCAAATTGGCAAGGCTTTCCTCTGCGGTGCGTTGCAGGTTTAAGTCAATGGTGATTTCCACATTTTTGCCGGCAATGGGCTTTTGCTCCACACCGTTTGCGTCTTTCAGATAATATTGCTCCACTAAGGTGCCGTCTACGGTGACGCGATCCACGCGGATGCCGTCTACACCGTGGAGATATTCTTCAAACGCCAGCTCCAAGCCGCTTTGACCCACCTGAGCATCTTTGTTGTAAAGGGCTTTGCCGTTTTCGTCGGTAAGGGTGCTGTAATGCTCCCACTGCTCTTTGGTCATGGCGGAGCAGTAGCCTAAAATATGGGCGGCATATTGGGTGTTATATTCCCGGACGGTAGAAGCTTCGGTTTTCAGTCCCGGGATGTTCAGCTCTAAGATGGCAGACAACGCTTCGGTGCGGGCATCGGAAATGAAGATGTAGTTAGGCAGATTGGTGATGCCCTGCCGCAAGTCCAGTTCATAACGCAGACCGATGACAGCGCGCGCATCTTCGTCAGACCAAGTTTCGGGAATCTTGTAAATTTCCCGCAGCTTTTTAATCAGCAGGGGCGCGGAAATATCTGAATCCAAGCCGCCCTTTTCCGGCAGATAGGCTTGGAAATAGCCCTGCCATGTGGCGGAGTATTCGCTGAGGGTATAGGTGAAGGGAGCTTGCTTGGAAACGGGGAAATTGTCGTTATAGGGAATTTCCTGCTGGCGGCAAAGCTGGGCGAGGCTGAGCAAATAGTCATTGGTGCCTTCGGCGCTGATGATAACATAGTGGTTAAACACCAGATCGTAGCTGGCGCGGTTGCTTACCAGCTTGTTGCCGTTGCGGTCGAGAATCTCGCCCCGGGCCGCTTTCACAATGGTCCAAGTGGTAAAAGTTTTTTGGTTATCGGCTTTGATGTCTTGGTCGATAATCTGCAAATCGTAGATTTTTAAAGCAAAAAAACCAACAAGCAGAGCAAACAGAGAAAGCAGCAAGCCAGCTCTAAAACGGGTTATTCTTTCCATGTGTCTCCTCCAATGTTCCCAATCCACAAGAAGATGGGATACAAAATAGGCATGGCCGCCACGGACAATCCGGTGGTAATCAAAAAGCCGGGCAGACGGGATAAATGGGTGTACTCTAAAAATGCGCCGGTGCAAAACACCAGAAGCTCATACAAAAATATCGCTGCGGCAGCGCACAAAAGAGTGGAGAAAAAGCTCTTGCGCAAATAGCTGTAACGGAAAATGTTCAGAAGAATCCCCAAGCCTGTTAAAAATAAAATGCAGTAGGGGCCGGCCGCAGAGCCGGAAAAATAGTACAAGGTGGAAGCAATCACACCGAATACTGCGCTGTGGTCGGTGGTGAGCATCATGCAAAGCAGCAAAATGCCTGCCGCGACCAAGTCGGTAGACGCTCCGGCTATGCGCAGGCGGCAAAAAATCACATCCTGCAACAGCGACAGCACAATCAGCATGACAGAAAATAAGATCCATTGCAGCAAATTCAGCCGTTGTTTCTTGGTGATATAGAGTTTACTTATGAAGTCCGCGCCGTTTTTATCGGGGCGGAAATCCTGTTTTCGTTTCCACATAGGCATTACTCCGCTTGGAAGGAGGTCAGGATAAAGACCTGCTCTAATGCGTCAATGTCGGCAGCGGGTTGCAGCACGGCATATTTGGCAACACCGGTATCGTTAAAGCCTGCGTCGATGACGTGACCCAGAATTAAATTTCGGGGATACACCGTAGAGCCGGCTGTCACTACCTGGTCGCGGTTGCGGATAACGGCAGAGGAAGGCAGATAATCCATGCGCAAAAGACCGGACAGGTCAGAGGAATACGCGCCCTTCACCATTCCGCTGTAACCGGAGGCGGTAATGGTGGCGCTGATTTCCAGAGAGGAGTCCAGTACGGTTTTAATCACCGCATAATTGGTGCCGGCTTCAATTACGAGGCCCACCATTTCGCCGTTGGCAGTGATGGCGCACATGCCCGCCTGAATACCGGAGTTTGTTCCTTTGCTGATGGTCAGAGAGTTGGTCCAGTCTAAGGAGCTGCGGCTGATGATATAGCCGTCCACCAATTCATAGTCTTCGTTGTTCTTTTTTAATTCCAGCAAATCCCGCAGCCGTTCGTTTTCCCGTTTGATGGATTCGGCATCCCGGGCTGCATCCTGAATGTCGGCCAGCTGCGCCTTTAAAGCCTCGTTTTCTGCGGCAATTTTCTCGTAGTGGAAAATATAGCTGTAAATGTTCTGCGCCTGTTGGGTTAATTGGCTTGCACCGGAGCGCAAGGGGGAGAGAACCCCCTTTACTGCCAAATCGCCTACGGTGATGCCGGTTAAGCCGGAGACAAGCGCTAAGCCGGCGCTGAGCAAAAGTGCAATGATGAGCGCAATGCGAACTTTTGTGGTAAAGAAATGTTTCATAGCGTTTCCTCCAATGCTTGCCCCACCATGCGGTTTAGGCTGTGCCAAAGTCTGCACACCGGCAGACCCATAACGTTATAGTAATCTCCCACAATGCCGGTGGCAAAGAGGGCAGCGCCCCCTTGAATGCCGTAGCTGCCGGCTTTGTCCATAGGTTCGTCGGTGGCAATGTAGGCATCAATTTCCTTTTCGGACAGGGGACGGAAAGAAATTTCGGTTATTTCCGTAAAGGTGTCGCAGTCGTTTCCATGAAGCACCGTGACACCGGTCATTACCTGATGCTTTCTGCCGGAGAGCAGGGTGAGCATGGATTTGGCGTCTGCCTTGTCCTTGGGCTTTCCTAAGGTTTTTCCGTCGCAGACCACAATGGTATCAGCGGCGATGACAACATCCTCTTTGGTACGGGAAACAGCAAACGCTTTCAGGCGGCTTACCCGCGCCACTTCGTCAGCAGGATTTTGATTGGCATCCATGGTTTCGTCGATGTCTGCTACCTGAACCGTAAAAGGCACGCGGAATAGACCGAATAGCTCTTTGCGTCGGGGAGATTGGGATGCCAAAATCCAATTCATGGTGATTGCCTCGTTTCAAAAGTTAGTCAAGACCCCTTAAATAAAGGCCACGGGTGCAGGAGCCGGGGTCAAAGGGGGCGGGGTTGCGCAGGGAAGACAGAACGCTGTCCACTTCCTTGGCGTTTTCCGTGGTGAAATACAGTCGAGTGGCCCAAAGGCCCAAGCGGGACAAATCTTCCTGCCGGTCCAGCCAATAAAGCTTTTTGCCGTTTAAAAGAACGCTGCGGCATTTGTCGCCATCTTTGATGATGGGGAAGCCTGCGCCGGTTTTGTCCACCAGCTTGGTGGCGCCCAGATTGCAGGTGCAGCTGCCGGTACGGCCGCGAATGAGGCAGTTTTCTGTAATCATCAGAGGCAGTCGGCCGTAGGCGAGAATCTCACAGGGCACGGCTTTGCTCACATCGCGAATTTGAGGCAGCGTCATTTCAAAGCTTAAGGTGGCGGAGTGAAGACCTGCGGTTTTCATGAGATTCACAGCGCCGGAGTTATAAAGATTTAGGCCAAAATCGCCCCGTACGCGGAAGCCGGCTTCCCGCACAGGCAGCAGCAGACCTACATTGCCTACCAAGGCGTCCTTTACGCCCAGTTTCCTTACGGTGTGGAGGTCGTCTTGCAGTTTGTCCAGTTCGCTGTCGTGAACAATGCGGGGCAAAACCGCAGCTACATGTACTTTGCGGCAAAGTTCGTGGCAAAGCACCGGATCAAGAGCCAAAATGTGCAGCGGCACATACAGCACCTCCGGCTTTACTCTTAACAGCCGGGGGGTGATTTGGTCAAGAGAGGTTACCTGCACTGTAAGCGCGGGCGATTCTTTTTGGCCGGCAATGCGCGTAATCTTTTGGGGGCGGTGCAGCGCAATCTGACCTTGCCGTGCCCGTATGGCGGTGAGCTGATTTAAGGCATCTCGCCGCAAGCCGTTTAAGGTGGCGGCAGATAAGGTCAGTCCGTCGTCTAAGTCCACAGTGATTTCGGTGCAGTAATAAGGTGTGCCGCCGGTTTTTTCCAAGCGTTCTTTGATGGCGTCCTTGGTTAGCGGCGTGGTGTGGGCGATTTCCGGCATGGGACCGTAGACGGTGCAGGTGTTGCCCTGAGGGTCAGTGACCGTCAGGCAGCTGCTTCGCATGGTAACAGCAGCGTGGAAAGTGATGCCTACCATGCTGTTTTCTGTGGCCTCATAGGTTTGGCGCATATCTTGCAGCCATTTGGCGTTGTCGTATTTATCTTCCCGCACACCAAACATATCCTGCCCTGTTCGGCCGGCATAGTAACCGTCGGTAAAGCCTTGACGGTTAAAGGCCGCAGAGAGCGTTTGCAGCATGGGCTTGGTGACCACACCTTGGTCCAAGGCGGCGCGGTAAACGCTGGTAACGGCGGCTACATATTCAGGGCGTTTCATGCGACCTTCCAATTTTAAGGAGGTCACGCCCATTTTGCCAAGTTCCAGCAGATAGGTTACCAAGCAGTTGTCTTTTAAGCTAAGGGGATATTTGTTGTCCCAGCGGCCGTAGCCATAGCTCTGCCGACAGGGCTGGGCGCAGCGGCCGCGGTTGCCGGAACGACCGCCAATGGCGGAGGAAAGGTAGCACTGACCGGAGTAGCACATACACAACGCGCCATGGGCGAACACTTCAATTTCAATAGGAGAATTTTTGCAGATATAATGGATTTCGTCTCGGCCCAATTCTCGGCTTAATACCACGCGGCTCATACCCAGCGCTGCGCAGAACAGCACACCGGGGAGGGAATGAACGGTCATTTGCGTGGAGCCGTGAATGGGAACATCGGGAGCAATTTGACGGCAAAGCTCCGCCACACCCAAGTCCTGCACGATAAAGGCATCCACGCCATAGCCGGCGGCTTGGCGAATCAGCGCGCAGACATCACCGGTTTCCTTGTCGGACACCAGCGTGTTCAGGGTCAAATGCACTTTTACACCGCGAATATGACAGTATTTCACGGCTTCTGACAGCATTTGCGATGTGAAGTTTTTCGCGCTCTGTCTGGCGTTAAAGGCACCGCTGCCTAAGTATACGGCATTGGCGCCGCTTTGCACGGCGGCCCGAAGGGCTTCCATGGAGCCGGCGGGTGCTAAAAGTTCCATCATGGTGATTTCTCTCCGTTTGACATACTTACAGACAGTATATCATACTTCTGCGGGAAGTTCCACCCCCACCTATGAATTTTCTGAAAATTTCAGAAAGAAAAATCTCCCTCCGCATCAGGGAGGGAGATATGCGCAGAAAGGATTCTTTTTGATAAAGAAGCTCGTCGTTTACCGCAATGGTGCCGTTAGCGGCTTCATATTCCTTGACGCAAAGCTGCGCAAGGTATTCCGGCTGTGCGTTTAACGACCGCTTATTGTCTTTGGCAACATATGAGATTTTGTAAAGAAGTTCCGGATCAAAACGGATACCGGTTTGAATTTTGTTGGTCGCCATGATAACACCTTGCAATAATTATGATACCGGTGCGTCAAACGACTGTGAGAATCAGGTCAACGACTTTGCGGAATTTTGCGCTGACGCGATTGGCGGTTTCTGTTACTTCGGCATGGCTCAGCTTCACAGGAAGCACACCCGCCGCCATGTTGGTGATACAGCTGACACCTACCACCTGCATACCGCAGTGACCGGCAACCAAGGCCTCGGGAACGGTGGACATACCCACGGTATCTGCACCTAAGATCCGATACATTCTGATCTCTGCCGGTGTCTCATAGTTGGGGCCGGAGTACATACCATATACGCCCTCTTGAATGGGAATGCCGGCCTGCGCCACCTTTTCCCGAATGGCGGCTCTGAGAGATGCGGTGTATAAATCGGACATGTCGGGGAATCTCGGGCCGAAGGTGTCGAGATTTTGCCCGATAAGAGGATTTGCGCCGGAAAGATTGATATGGTCGGAAATCAGCATCAAATCGCCCGGGACAAAATCAAGATTCACGCCTCCGCAGGCGTTTGTCAGCACCAAGGTTTTGACACCTAAGGCGGCAAGAACGCGGATGGGCAGAGTGATTTCCTGCTGAGCAAGGCCCTCGTAGTAATGGATGCGCCCTTGCATCACAACCACTTCTTTGCCGTTTTTCTTTCCGAATACCAGCGCCCCTGCGTGGCCGGAAATAGAAGGAACGGGAAAGTTGGGAATTTCACAGTATGGGATCCGGATGGCGTCTTCCAGCGTGTCGGTATAGTCGCCAAGACCGCTGCCAAGCACAAGGGCAACCGTGGGCTGCATGGTAATGCGGGAACGCACAAATTGGGCGGCCGCCAAAATTTTTGCGGTGGTATCCATAGAACAATCTCCCGTATGTTTGATTTGCTTTGCTGGTTTCATTATAGTATGAAGCGCTTGCTTTTTCAATAGCCTATGTATTTAGGCAAGAAGGCCGCCGGCGAAAACCACCGACGGCCTTACATTTATCTTACTTGAAGTAACGCTTCAACAGGCCTTCCAGACCGCGGCCGTGGCGAGCCTCGTCGCGAGCCATTTCGTGGACGGTGTCGTGAATGGCATCCAGACCGTTTTGCTTTGCGACTTTGGCAAGGTCAAACTTGCCGGAGGTTGCGCCGTATTCGCAGTCGACGCGCCATGCCAGATTTTCCTTGGTGGAGGCCTTCATGTTAGGCTCCAAATCCTCGCCTAACAGCTCTGCAAACTTAGCGGCATGCTCTGCCTCTTCATAGGCTGCCTTTTCCCAGTACAGACCGATTTCGGGATAGCCCTCGCGGTGAGCGATGCGGGCCATGCACAGGTACATGCCAACCTCGGCACATTCGCCGTTGAAATTGGCCATGAGCTGGTCAAAGATGAACTTCTTATCTTCTTCGGAAATGTCGGGGTTATTCTTTACAGTCTTGCCGTAAACGCCGTATTCGTGCTCAGCGGCCAGCTTGCCGGCTTCCATGACCTTGAACTTAGAGCCGTCGACCTTGCAAAGGGGGCACTTAAAGCCTTCGGGCATTGCTTCTGCTTCGTGAACATAACCGCAAACGGGGCAAACAAATTTTTTCATAATGAATTCCTCCAAAATAATATGTTTTTTGATTTTTAAATGGTTTTCGGGGTTTCGCATTGGCCGCACAGACCGGTGAAGGTCAGCTGACAGCCGGTGATTTGACCGCCGGATTGTGTGGCGGCCGCTTGGGATAGTTCCGCAGGGATTTGAATGCTGGGTAAATCCACTATTTCACCGCAGTGACAGCAGACATAATGGACATGGGGTGCGGTGTTCCCGTCGAATCGCTCCACGCCTTGGACGGCGCCCAGGCTTTGGATCATGCCTTGGCTTTTAAACAGCGCCAAATTGCGGTAAACCGTTGCCAAAGAAATATCGGGGTTTGTCTGCCGCAGCATTTGGTGCAGGGTTTCTGCTGAGGGGTGGGCGTGGGTTTCTCGCAAACAGGAAAGAATGGCATCCCGTTTTTTAAAGTGCTTCGCGGTGTGTTCCATGGGGTGACCTCCTGTTCGTTTCTTGGTTACAAGTGAAGTATAGCATAGCTTTTTCTATTTGTCAATAAGAATTATTCTCATTTAGAAAAAATTTTTACGATTATTAAATTTCCGAAAAATTCAAAAATAGGGGCAGACAAGCGGCAAAAATTGTGTTATACTATATCAAAGTATAGTTTGCGATAAGGAGGGATTCCTTTGAAATACTGGCGTGGTTATTTGGCAGCGGCAATTTTTGCTGCCATTGCCGTGGCGTTGACTTCTTTTGCATCGGCGCACAGAGCCTTGATTGACATGGTGTACCCTTATGTATCCCGACTCATTCAGACCACTCTGGCCGATTGGAGCGGTGGCGCGGCATTCTGCCTGTGGCAGGTACTGCTGGTGCTGCTGATTGTGCTGCTTTTGGCAAGCATCGTTGTCATGATTATTTTCCGTTGGAATTTTGTGCAGTGGTTGGGCTGGGCGCTGTCCGGTGTGACCCTTTTGTGGCTGCTCCATACAGGTCTTTACGGCCTGAATCAATATTCCGGCCCCTTGGCGGACGATATTCGTCTGAATGTGACAAAATATAATATTACCGAGCTGGTGGAAGCGACCACTTATTTCCGCGATCAGGCCAATACCTTGGCACAAACCGTGGAGCGTGATGACAGTGGCAAGGTCAAGTTCCCGTCCTTTGAGGAAATGGGGGAAATGACCGGCGATGGCTTTGAAATTCTCACTTATGAGTATTCCTACTCCGTGTTTGCCGGATCCAGAGCGCCGGTGAAAAAGCTGGGCTGGGCAGACATGTTTTCTTCTATGGGAATCAACGGGGTGACCATTCCTTTTACCGGAGAGGCGGCAGTGAATTCCAACATTCCCGCTGTGGTAATGCCTTTTACCATGTGCCATGAGGTGGCGCACAGATTGTGCATTGCTTCCGAGCGTGATGCGAATTTTGCGGGCTTTTTGGCTTGTAGTGTGAATCCCAGCGTGGAATTTCAATATTCCGGATACCTTATGGCTTTCCGTTATTGCTACAATGCATTGGCTTCTATGGATACCACCACAGCAGTCAATGAGGCAAAAAAGATTTTCAGCGGAATCAACGATGAGCTGAAAGCGGATTTGCAGGAATATCAGCAGTATGTAACCGACACTTATGACGAGGCGGCCACCAATATGGCAACCTCCGTCAATGATGCGTATATTAAGGCTAGTGGCGACGAAAGAGGCGTTGAGGCCTATGGCGACGTGTGCGATTTGCTGGTTTCCTGGCATATTCAGGAAATCTACGCTCCTTTGCATAAGGATGAAGAAGAGGGCTTTAATCCCCTTGATAAAAACCAAGTAGACTTAGGCATCAGCACCGGTGGTTAATGATATGGATGCAATGAAAGAAACATTACACCAAGGTCTGCCGGCGCTGGGCCTTTCGTTGACTGTGGAGCAGGAACAAAAGCTGTGCGAGTTTGCCTGCGCCATGGTCAAGCAGAACGAGGTTATGAACCTCACGGCCATTACCGAGCCCGTGGCGGTGGCAAAGCTGCATTTGCTGGACAGCCTGACGGTACTGTCTGCCGCTGAGCTGGCAGGCAAGCGGGGTATTGATGTAGGCTGCGGCGCGGGATTTCCCGGTGTGCCGCTGGCCATTGCCTGTCCTGAGGCGGAAATCACTTTGCTTGACAGCTTGGGAAAACGGATTGCATGGTTGGAATCTGTACTGCCGCAGTTGGGAATTTCTGCCAAGTGCATCACTGCCAGAGCGGAAGAAGCGGTGGTAAACTGTCGGGAGCAATATGATTTTGCTACCTCTCGGGCGGTTGCCAGATTGCCCGTTATTCTGGAGCTGACCGCGCCTTATGTAAAGGTGGGCGGTGTGGTGATTGCCATGAAAGGCTCTGCTGCGCGGGAAGAACTGCAAGAGGCAAAAAAGGCCATTTCCCTATTGGGCTTAAAGCTGGAAGCAGTGAAGGAGTTTCCGGTAGACGATGGGGAACACGCTGTGATTGTTTTCCGGAAAATCGCGCCTACGCCTAAGCAATATCCCCGCAGATACGCTAAAATTAAGCAAGCGCCCCTATGATGGATGACACCCCCAAAAAGTTGGGGGTGTTCTGTTTGCTGCATGAAAAGAGGTGAAGGGAATGAACATTAGAAACATAACGCAAAGCGGCATGTTTGCAGCGCTGATGGCCCTTTGCGCGTGGATTTGCCTGCCGGTTCTGGGTGTGCCGGTTACCATGCAATCTTTTGTGATTTTCTTAGCCGTGCTGGCACTGGGAGGAAAATGCGGGAGCGTATCTGTACTGGTCTATCTGTGCTTAGGCGCAGCGGGGCTGCCCGTGTTTTCCGGTTTTGCCGGTGGCATTGGTGCGCTGACAGGACCTACCGGCGGCTACCTGTGGGGATTTCTTTTGGGGGCGCTGGCATATTGGTGTTGGACTTCTCTTTGCCCGAAACGGAAATTTTTAGGCTTGCTGATTTTGCAGCTGGTTTGCTACACAGCGGGTGTGGCGTGGTTTTCTTGCTTTTATGCCGCAGGCAGAAGCGTGTGGGAGATCTTTTTGATAACTGCCGCGCCGTTTCTTTTGCCGGATTTGGCAAAAGGAATACTGGCTTGGCTGATTTTTAAGCGATTAAGGAAGTATATCGCTGAATAGAATTCCCCTTCCGGACATAGATTGTCCACGGGAGGGGATTTTTTATGCGCAAACGGGATATTTGGATCGTAGTGACAGCGTTGCTTCTGGCATTGGGAGTTGGACTGCGATGCTTGTTTGTAAATGTTATGTCAACCGGCTCTTGGGGGCTTAGTTTCCGCACAGAGGGGCAAGCGCCTGTGGGTCCGGCAGGCACAAAACAATTAGAGCAGTATGACGCGGCGTACTTAGGCGATACCAATGAGAAAAAGCTGTATCTAACCTTTGATGCCGGTTATGAAAACGGCTCCACGGCTAAAATTCTGGATGTCTTGAAAAAGCATGAAGTGCCGGCCACCTTCTTCTTGGTTGGGAATTATTTGCAAACCAATCCGGATTTGGTGCGTCGTATGGTAGACGAGGGACATATTGTAGGCAATCACACCATGCACCACGTGGATATGAGCAAGCTTACTGATAAGGAAGCTTTCTGCAAGGAATTGACAGAGCTGGAAACGCTGTATCAGGAAATTACAGGCAAGGAAATGTTGAAATTTTATCGCCCGCCACAGGGAATATACAGTCAGAAAAACTTGGAGCTTGCCAAGGAGCTGGGGTATAAGACGGTGTTTTGGAGTCTTGCCTATGTGGATTGGCGCAACGATGCTCAGCCTACGGCGGAGTATGCTTTTTCCAAGCTTTTGCCCCGCACACATAATGGCGCGGTGATTTTGCTTCACTCTACCTCGAAAACCAACGGGGAAATCATGGAGGAGTTAATAATAAAGTGGAAGGAGTTAGGCTACTCCTTCCACTCGATTGAGGAATTATTTTAATGTTACACGCCTAGAAGCGCTTGGGCGAAGAGGAAATATACCAAAAGCGAAAGGGCGTCAACAATGGTGGTAATAAAGGGACTTGCCATAACCGCGGGGTCAAGTCGCATGGCCTTTGCTGCCAGCGGAAGCAGGCCGCCAACAATCTTGGCGATGATAACGGTGACGCACAGGGCAAGGCAGACAACCAAGTTTACCATTAAGGTGATGTCCTCGTTGCCCATAAGCATTTTGTCTATCAGCCAGATTTTGGCAAAGCAAACGATTGCCAAAGAAATGCCGCACATCAAGGCAGTGCGAAGCTCTTTCCACAAAATGCGCCATACATCGCAGAAACGAATTTCGTCAAGACTCAGGGCGCGGATAATGGTAACCGAGGACTGAGCGCCGGAGTTACCGCCCGTACCCATGAGCATGGGGATAAACGCGGTGAGCGCTACCTGCGCCGCCAACGCGCCTTCAAAGGCGGTGATAATCAGCCCCGTAAAGGTGGCGGAGAACATTAAAAGCATCAGCCAGGGGATTCGGTTTTTAAAGAGATCGAAAGCGGTGCTTCGCAAATAGGTTTTTTCCGAGGGGGTCATACCACCCATCAATTCCATATCCTCGGTGGCTTCGTCTTCCATGATGTCCATGGCGTCGTCGAAGGTGACGATACCCACCATGCGGTTTTCACCGTCTACCACCGGCAGAGCGAGGAAGTTGTATTTACTCAACGTCCGCGCCACTTCTTCCTGGTCGGTGACGGTGGTAACGGAAATGATGTTGGTTAACATAATATCCTTAATGGGAGTTTCGTCATCTTCTGTTAACAGCAAATCCTTTACGCTGACCAGGCCCAGCAAGTGGCGGTCGGATGCGGTGACATAGCAGGTGTAAATGGTTTCTTTGTCCACACCCTGCCGGCGAATTCGCAAAATCGCTTCGCCAACGGTCATGTGCGGCCGCAGGGAGACATATTCCGTGGTCATAATAGAACCGGCGGAATTTTCGGGATAGCGGAGAATCTGGTTGATGGAGCGGCGCATTTCGGGGTCAGCTTGCTTCAATACCCGCTTGACCACGTTGGCGGGCATTTCTTCAATCAAGGCGGCCGCGTCGTCGACATACAATTCGTCCACGATTTCTTTCAGCTCGTGGTCGGAAAAGCTGCGAATGAGCAATTCCTGATCGTCGGATTCCATTTCCACAAAGGTTTCTGCCGCCAATTCCTTGGGAAGCAGCCGAAACAGCAGGGGAATGCGATCTTCTTCTAAGTTGCGGAAAAGCTCTGCTATGTCGATGGGATTCATCACCAGCAGAATGTCCCGCAGGGCTGCGTATTTTTTCTCCTCGAACATTTTAAGGAGTGCTTTTTCTACGATTTCATATTTTTCTGCCATGGTGCATTACCTCCTTTAATCAAAAATAGGGAAGCAAATACACCGGTAAAAGGGCGTCAGACCGCACAAAATCGCGGCCGCAGGCTACTTCGACCGGGTATATTGCCATTATTGCCGGATTCCATGAGAGTCCCTCCTTTTTCTTTCACGCTAACAGTCATTTTACCCTTATTTTCCTTCCTTGTCAACCTTGACGGGCATGGGATTTTTTCGTAAAATAAAGAAAATGCGTTAGTGGAGGATTTTTTCATGATTCGTATGGCGACGGAGGCCGACATCCCTGAGATTTTGGGAATTTACGGACCGTATGTTTTGACCACAACCAATAGCTTTGAGTATCGTGTGCCTACCTTGCAGGAATTTCAGGCGCGCTTTGCTCATATTACCACACAATTCCCTTGGCTTGTTTGGGAGGAAGAGGGAAAGGTGCTGGGTTATGCATACGCCAGTTTGCCCTTTTCCCGTACGGCATATCAATGGAGCTGTGAGGTATCTATTTACCTTGCGCCTCAAGCCAGAAAAAAGGGAATTGGCAAAAAGCTATATCAGGCGTTGGAATACATTTTGTTTGCCCAAGGGTATCGTACGATTTACTCTGTGGTGACATCTGAAAATCAGGATTCTCTGGATTTTCACACCCATGTGGGGTATCGGGAGATTGCGCGTATGCCCAATATTGGTATGAAGTTTGGCAGGTGGCTTGGTACGGTTTGGCTGGAAAAACGAGCAAATTCTGTGGATATTCCCCAAGAAGCGCCGTTAAATTGGAAAAGTGTTGTGGAAAATGAACGAAAATTGGAAAATATTTTAGATGATTTGGCTCTATCTTAATTTGTGAGAATATGCTATGATAATACTGACAATATAAAGAATTTAGCGGAAACCACTTCAAATTTAAGGAGCTGTTGACCATGTATTTTAATAAGAAACGCTGCATCGCCATGCTTTTAGCGGGCGGACAGGGCAGCCGACTGAAAGTGCTGACCGAAAAAACGGCAAAGCCTGCCGTGCCTTTTGGTGGCAAATATCGGATTATCGACTTTCCTTTGAGCAACTGCGTTAACTCCGGTATTGATACGGTGGGTATTTTGACGCAATATCAGCCTTTGGAGTTAAATGAATACATCGGCAACGGACAACCCTGGGGCTTGAACAAAACCCGCAGCTGCGCTCAGGTGCTGCCCCCTTATGAGCGCCACGATAAGAAAAGCGGCTGGTATAAGGGCACTGCCAATGCCATTTATCAGAACATTGATTTTATTGAGCGCTACGACCCTGAATATGTGGTAATTTTGTCCGGCGACCATATTTATAAGATGGACTATTCCGACATGGTGGCATATCATGAAAAGCATGGGGCGAGCTGCACCATCGCCGTGCGCAATGTGCCGCTTTCCGAGGCGTCCCGTTTTGGTATTCTCAATACCAATCCCGATAATTCCATTTATGAGTTCGAGGAGAAGCCCAAGGTGCCCAAGTCCACCAATGCATCTATGGGTATTTATGTGTTTAATTGGCAGGTTTTGCGGGAAGCGCTGATTACCGACGAGGAAGATCCCGATTCCTCCAACGATTTCGGAAAGAATATTATTCCCTGTTTGCTCAATTCCGGTCATAAAATGATGGCATATCCTTTTGATGGCTACTGGAAGGATGTGGGGACCATTGACTCTTTATGGGAAGCCAACATGGAGCTTTTGGGCAAGGAGCCGGAATTCGACATTCGCGGTGACGAAAAATCCAGAATTTACGCTAGAAACGACGCTTTGCCTTCTTCTTATATCGATGAAGCGGCAACCACTTCCGGCTGCTTTATTGCAGAGGGTTCTGAAATTTACGGCACAGTGCGCCATAGCGTCATTTCCACCGGCTGCACCATCGGGCATAACGCTCTGGTGGAAGACAGCGTGGTCATGCCCGGCGTGGTGGTGGAACCCGGTGCCGTGGTGCGCCATGCGATTTTGGGCGAAAACAGCCGTATTTGCCGCAATGCAGTGGTGGGCGGCGCGTTCACAAAGAAGGAACGGAAGAAAATCAGCGTGACATCCAAGGGCGCGGTAGTGGAAGAAAATTCTGTGCTGCTGCCCGGAGAGATGAAGTAAGGAGGATAAGAAAATGAATATTACCGGTATCATTTTTGCCAACGATGCCTCCTTGACGGAGCTGACGGAAAAGCGCACGATGGCCAGCCTGCCCTATGGCGGACGGTATCGTCATGTGGATTTTCATCTGTCCAACATGGCCGCGGCAGGCATTCGCAAGGTGGGCATTCTTTCCCGCAGAAATTATCAATCCCTGATGAACCATGTGGGTTCCGGTGAAGAGTGGGGCTTAGAAATGGAAGAGGGCGGCATGGAATTTTTGACGCCTTTTGCCATGAGCACCACATACAGCTATCGAGGCAAGCTGGAATCTTTGTATGCTGCCATGTCATTCTTGGAAAGTGGAGAAAAGGGCGGCTATGTGGTTATGGCGGATTCTGCGGTGCTTTCCAATTTGGATCTGACCAAGGTGATTGCTTCTCATGTTGAAAGCGGAAGAGATCTGACTGTGGTTACCAAGGCAGGAATTGCCAACGGCCAAAAGCAGCTGGACTTGGCATTTAAGCTTAACGATAAAGGCGAGATTTGCGACATCGCAGTTGACTATGTGGCGTCGGAAGAATATTTGGCATCCATGGACGTTTTTGTTCTGTCTAAGGATCTGCTGATGAATGCGGTGCGGGAATTTATCCCCAGAAATCTGTTCCACATGGACAGGGATTTCGTGCTGGGTCAGTGGCAGAAGGGCACACTTTCCGTGAATCTTTATCAGTTCGACGGTGTGGCGCTGTTTAACGATTCCGTGGAAGAATATTTCCGCAATTCCTTGGCGTTGACGGATAGTCAGGTGCGCCATGATTTGTTTGGCAGGAATCACCCTGTATTTACCAAGGTGCGCGACAGAGTGCCTTGCTATTATGCAGAAGGCTGCCGTGTGGATAACTGCATCGTGGCGGACGGCTGCGTGTTTGATGGCGAAGTGTCCAACACTGTGATTTTCCGAAATGTGACCATTTGCCAAAGCGCCAAGGTGTCCGACTGCATTATTATGAACGATACTGTGGTGGGCGAGGGCAGCGATTTGCGCTATGCCATTTTGGATAAGGATGTGGTGGTGCGCCCCGGTGCGCGGCTGCATGGCACACCCACGAATCCTGTCATTATCAAAAGAGGAGACATTGTATGAAAATAGCCATTTTGGCTTCTGAGGGCGCGCCGTATATTAAGTCCGGCGGCTTGGGAGATGTGATGGAGGCATTGCCGTCTGCCCTTTCCCGCATAGCCGGAAACGAAGTGATATTGCTGCTGCCTTACTATCATAAAATCAAGCAGAATCCTGCCTGTAAAACAGAGGATGTTTGCAATTGGGAAGTTTCTTTAAGCTGGCGAAAGCAATATGCCGGCTTAAAACGGCTGGTTGGCGGCAAAGACGGCGTGACGGTATATTTTATTGACAGCGAGTATTATTTTGGCGGTCGCGCCGGTGCCATTTACGGAGACGGTGATGACTGCGAGCGCTTTGCCTTCTTCTCCAAGGCTTGCTTGGAGGCCATGGAACGATTGGGTTTTGCCCCTGATGTGATGCAGTGCAACGACTGGCAGACAGCGGCTGCGATTCCTTACTTAAAAAGCATGTACCGACATGCATTCCCTCATACCAAATGCGTTTACACCATTCATAATATTGAGTACCAAGGCTGGGGACACGGCAATTTCTTTGACGATGTTTTGGGCCTTCCTTGGGAGCTGCGGGGCGCCATGGAAATGAACGGCGCGGTGAATCTTATGAAGGGCGCCATTGAGTTGGCGGATTTGGTAACCACCGTTTCCGAGACCTATGCCCGCGAGCTGATGTATCCGTACTATGCCCATGGGTTGGACGGAATTTTAGGACATGCCTACGGAAAACTGCGGGGTATTACCAACGGTATTGATGTAAATACCTTTAACCCCGCAACCGACCCTGCTTTGCCGGCACATTATACGGCAGAAACCTTGGAGCAGGGGAAAGCGCAGTGTAAGCAGGAATTGCAAAAGGAAGTGGGGCTGCCCACCGAGGCAGATGTGCCGCTGATGGTCATGGTAACGCGGCTGGCTGGGCATAAGGGACTGGACTTGCTGTGTTATATTGCCCGTCGTTTGTTGGCAGAGGAAAACTGCCAACTGCTGATTCTTGGAACAGGCGAGGCAAAATTCGAGCAGTTCTTCCGGGAACTGGCAGCGGAATATCCCCATCGTGTGGCGGCAAAGATTACCTTTGATTTGGGCTTGGCATCCCGGATTTATGCCGGCGGCGATATTTATTTGATGCCGTCGAAATCCGAACCCTGCGGACTGAGCCAGATGAACGCTATGCGCTATGGCACTGTGCCTGTGGTGCATGCCACCGGTGGTCTGCGTGACACGGTACCGCCCGCCAATGAGCAAGGGGAGAACGGCCTTGGATTTACCTTCCAGAGCTATAATGGCGAGGATTTCCTTTACGCAGTGAAGCGGTGTTTGCATCTGTATCATGGCAATCGGGCGGGTTTTGTCCGTTTGCAAAAGCGGGATATGGTGCAGGATTTCAGTTGGGACAAGCCAGCGCAACGATATATGGAATTGTTTCAAAGTATATGCAAATAAAAAACAGGAGCAGCCGATGTAACCGGCTGCTCCTGAAATGTTTTCTTATTTCTCCAAGGCCATGACCTTGTCGATTCTTCTTTGGTGACGGGCGTCCTGAGAAAATTCTGTGCCGATCCAAGTGTCTACGATCTGCAAAGCCAGCATTTCACCTACGATGCCTGCGCCCAGCGCCATCACGTTGGTGTCGTTGTGTTCCCGTGTCATACGGGCAGACATGAGGTCTGAAAGCAGCGCGCAGCGCACACCCTTAATTTTGTTGGCGGCGATGGATACGCCAATGCCGGTGGTGCAAAGCACAATGCCTCTTTCGCAAACACCCTCGGAAACAGCCTTGGCAGCAGCGGCGGCAAAATCCGGATAATCACAGGAGTCGGGTGTGTGGGTACCAAAGTCCACGACTTCGTGGCCTTGGGATTGTAAGCGGGCAACCACTTTGTTTTTCAGCGCCAAAGCGCCATGGTCACAGCCAATGGAAATTTTCATATCTGTTCCTCCTATTTATAGCACGAAGCCGCCGTTGACGGCTAAAACTTGTCCGGTGACAAAGGGCGCGTCCGCCAAATACAGCATGGCCTTGGCTACATCTTCTGGTGTGCCGTTGCGGCCCATAGGTGCTTCCTGCGCCATGCCGTCTAAGATTTCCGGTGCTACCGTGGCGCACATATCCGTTAAAATCACCCCGGGGGCGATGCAGTTTACCTGAATCCCGCTGGGGCCTAATTCCTGCGCCAGCGCTTTGGTTAAGGCAATCACTGCGCCCTTAGTGGCGGAATAGGCGGCCTCGCAGGAGGCACCAACCTGACCCCACATGGAAGATACAGTGATAACGCTGCCCTTTTGCTTATTTAAAAATGATGGCAAGGCGGCATTGATGCAGTGGTAGATACCCTTGACATTGACAGCGAAAATTCTGTCCCAATCCTCTTCGGATATTTGGCTCATCAGACCGCTGTGGCATATGCCGGCATTGCAAATCAGCACATCTACCTCTTCGATTTGCGAAAATGCGGCCTGCACTGCGGTTTTGTCTGCCACATCACAGCAAAGGGCGGTGGCGCCGGTGGAGGCAGCCACGGCAGCGGCAGCGGCATGGTTTTTCTCGTACAGGAAGAAAACAGTGTCTCCCCGCTGGGCAAATAATTGTACGGCAGCAGCGCCGATTCCGCGGGAGCCGCCGGTAATCACTACGGTTGACATAACATTTACGCCTTTCTGATACTAAAAAAGGCTGCAGCAAAGCGCAGCAGCCTCATGTTGTTATCTTCTGCGACTTTTGGTGCGATGGTCGGAATATTGCTTAATGGAGGAAATTTTGCTGTCGGACTCGGACATAAAGGCTTTCAGCCGTTCCTCGAAAAGCTGGTCGGCAGTTTTCGGTGCAGGGGGCGGGGTAGGTGCGGTGCGGCTTACACGGGGTTGTCCGGCAGGCGCGGTACGAAAATTGGTTCTGGGGGAAGATTCCCGCTGAGGCTTGGGCTCTAAACGCTTTATGGAAAGGTTCACTTTGCCGTTTTCAAGACTGATGACCATGACCTTAACATCCTGACCTTCCGCCAGATGTTCGCGAATGTCACTGACGTAGGTGTTGGACACCTCGGAAATATGTACGAGACCTGTCTTGTTTTCCGGCAGGGTGACGAATGCGCCGAAATTGGTAATAGATTTGATTTTGCCTTCTAAAATAGCGCCGACGGTTAACTCCATAGTTTGCTCTGTTTCCTCCAAAAATGAAATACTGAGATTTTAGCCTTCCGGCTTTATCATAATGGTGTCTTTATCCACTAAGTCCAATTCGTCTTTGGCGATGTCGCCTACGCTGTCCTCGGTACCCAGCTTGTCAATCTTGTCTTGCAGCAGCTGCTTTTCTTGTTCTAACTCTTGGGCGTACTGCCGCAGAGCGTCGGCTTGGGCCTGCGCGTCCAGCATTTTCCAACGCAGGGTTAGAAGGGCTGCCGTAGACAATATAATTGCGCACAGAATCACAATTTTGGTGGTCATGGGTGTCTGCTTGTAAACTAAGCGGATGTTCCGAAGGGAAAATCGTTGTTTTGCCATAGCGGCGACCTCCTTTGTGACGATTTGTGCGGGAGCGATTTGTCCTTATTGTACTCGATTTTTTTCCGTATGCCAACAGTTTTTTTGTAAAAGCGGTAATTTTTTTCAAAGTTTTTTTCAGAAGTTTCAAGGGAAAGCTTAAAAAAGCGAAAACGCATCTCCAAAACAAGGCAAATGTCGGCGTGAACAGCCGCCCCAATGTGAGATAGCTGAAAAATCCGCCGGCGGCAAAGCCGGCCCAGTAGCCAACGCGCAGACTGCCGCGGCAAATGGCAAAGCTGAAGTAAATCCAAAGACAAAATGTGGTCAAAACAAATATGCCGTCGGCCAAAGAAAGAAATTTCTTTCGCAAGGGAGCCAGAAAGGCATAAACAACGCCTAAGATCAGACCCAGCCCAGCGCTCCACAGCAAATAGCCGGCGGCCAGTTCCGGCGGCGTCATCCGAACAGACGGCGCAGCCAGCCGCCGGAAGGTTTCGGCTCTTCGTAAATTAAGGCGGAAACAGTACCGTCCACAGTCACTTGTCCTCCCTCTAAGGAAAGGGTTTTCAGCTGTAAATCCTTTCCGTGGATGGTAAGCATACCCAGCTCTGTGCGTAAAATTACAGCCGTTTCGTCAAAGCTGACCACCTCGGAAACACCGGTCATAGTTAGTTGCTGCCGCTGATTCAGTGTTAGCTTATGGGGTAGGCTGAAATGTTCGTCTGCCATAGCAATCCCTCCTTGAAAAAGGCTATGCTGCTTCTGAGGAAAGTATGACAAAAGCCCTCTTGCGGGAAGAGGGCTTTGGTAAAATTATAAGGAATGTAAAAACGCTTCTAAGCGGTTTAATCCTGTTTCTAAGGTGTCGTCTGCGCAGCAATAGGAAATGCGGATGTGTCCTTCGCAGCCGAAGCAACTGCCGGGAACGGCGGCGACCTTAGCTTCCTGAATCATGCGGGTGCAAAATTCTTCGCTGCTAAGTCCGTAGCGGGAAATGTCGGGAAATACATAAAATGCGCCTTCGGGAGTGGGAAAATCAAGACCCATTTGGGTTAAGCGGCGGCATACATACTCTCTGCGGCGGGCGTAGGTGTCAGCCATCTCTTTGGGGATTACAGACAGGGCGGTGATGCAGGCATCCTGCAAGAAGGTGGGAATTGCCGCCACTTCTGCCGCGTGAAGCAGTAAAAGCCGCGCCATAATATCCTTAGGCCCGATTAAATAGCCCACGCGCCAGCCGGTCATGGCATAGGGCTTGGAAAAGCTCTGGCACAGGAAAACCTGCTCTTTGAGTTCCTCGTCTAAGGTTAAATCTTCCCGAGGTTGGCTGAGCTTGTCATAAACATTGTCGCACAGGACGAAAATATCCTTTCCCAGCACCGCATTTTTGACAGCGGCAAGGGAGCTTTCCCACAGCACTGTACCGGTGGGGTTGTGGGGGGAGTTCAGAACGATGGCCTTAGTCTTGGGGGTCATCACCTTTTCCAAAGCGTCCTTCGTAATTTGGAAGTTGCTTGTTTTCAGGTCGAGAGCCACAGGCACACCGCCGGCGATGGTGGTAATGGTTTCATACAGGGAGAAGGCGGGGGTGGGGATGATGACCTCGTCACCCTCGTTTAAAATGCCAAGCAGGGCGGTAAACAGCGCGCCGGTGGCGCCTGCGGTAATCAGCACCTGTTCAGCGGAGCAGGCCATGCCGCGCTGCGCTTCTGCCTTGGCAATCTCACTGCGCAAAGCATCTACGCCTTGATTGGGCGCGTAGTGGGTGCGGTCAGCCGCCAATGCGGCAGCGGCAGCATCCTTGATGGGTTGCGGAGTAGGGAAATCTGGCTCTCCGATGGTTAACATAACACAGTCGTCCACAGTCCTTGCCAAATTGGTAAACTTGCGGATACCGCTGCGCTGCAAGGGAAGCAGGTGTTCATTCAAAGAAATCATGAGAAATGTACCGCCAGATGTTCAAAGAAATCGGCGCCTTTCAGCAAAATGGATTCGTCAAAGTCAAAATTGTCGGCATGGAGAGCGGGGGCATCCCCGATGCCAAGGAAGAAGAACATGCCCGGCAGCCGCTTTTGATACCAAGAAAAGTCCTCGGCAATCATAAAGGGGTGGGGAAGCTCCGCAAAATCTACGATCTTCTTTACCTTTTTCACCAATTCCGGCGGGTTCATCACGGCCGGATAGCCGTCGTTGGGGGTGATTTCCACGCGGCAGCCGGAGGAGGTCTCTACATCCTTGGCGATGGCAAAAAGACCATCGTACAAAGATTGAAACACTTCGTCTTGAAATGCCCGCAAGCTGCCCTCCATGTGGGTGTGGCCGGAGATGGCATTGCGCACAGTGCCGCTTTTGAAAAGTCCGAAATTTAAGATCCGGTAGGTAGATGCGGGGAGCGCCTGCTCCATAGCCCGCGCCCGTGTATAAAATTCCACGGCGGCGGCAAGGGCGTCAATACTTTCACCGGATTTGGAAATGTGGGCGGATTTACCCCAGACATCCACAGTCAGCTCGCAGGAGTGGCTGAGCATTTCCTCTGCGCGGCTGGCAATTTGTCCTTTTTCCAAGCCGGGCCACAGGTGCAGGGCGAAAATGGCGGACACATGATACTTTTCAAAAATGCCGGTGTCGCACAAATCCTTTGCGCCTGCGCCATCTTCTTCGGCGGGCTGAAATACCAGCAGAACATTGTGGGGCAAGGTGTCCTTGCCGCTTAAACGACGGGCAAGCTCCAACAAAATGGCCATGTGGCCGTCGTGTCCGCAGGCATGCATACAGCCCGGATGCTGGGAGTTGAAGGACAGGTCATTGCGTTCTGTCACGGGCAGGGCGTCGCAGTCCGCCCGGAAGGCGAGGGTGTCATCCTTTCCGAAGTCAAAGTAGGCGCAGAGGCTGCTTTCAATAGGAGAAAAGAGACTGCAGGGCAGATCCTTCAGCGCTGATTTCAGGTATTCCATGGTTTTGGGCAGGTGCATTTCCACTTCTGGGATTTGATGAAGCGATCGCCGGTCGTTGACAATTTGCATAAATATGCCTCCAAAGTGAAATCTTTGCATGTATTATACACGAAGTGGAGACAAGTGTCAATTTACCGCT
>JAZQWI010000022.1:0-48804 GCA_045632245.1 Faecousia sp.
GGTAGGGGAGCATAGCTCAGCTGGGAGAGCACATGCCTTACAAGCATGGGGTCACAGGTTCGAGCCCTGTTGTTCCCACCACTATCTGGCCCGGTGGTGCAGTCGGTTAGCACGCCAGCCTGTCACGCTGGAGGTCGACGGTTCGAGTCCGTTCCGGGTCGCCATATCAATTGTGCAGAGCTTCGGCTCTGCACATATATGCCTCTGTAGCTCAGTCGGTAGAGCAGTGGACTGAAAATCCACGTGTCGTTGGTTCGATTCCGACCGGAGGCACCATTTTGAGGTCCTTGATTACAGGGGCCAATATGCGGGCGTAGCTCATCCGGTAGAGCGCCACCTTGCCAAGGTGGAGGTAGCGAGTTCGAGCCTCGTCGCCCGCTCCAATGAAATAGAATAGGAACGCTTGGCGTTCCTATTTTCATAACGTGGTACCGTGGCCAAGTGGTAAGGCAAGAGTCTGCAAAACTCTCATTCCCCAGTTCAAATCTGGGCGGTACCTCCATAAAAATCCTCGTTCTTTGGAACGAGGATTTTTTATCTATTGTGAAAGTGTCGGTTTATCGTTTTGCAAGGCGTCGCTTGTTACAAGATGCTTTATTAAGTATAAATCAAAGAAAAATACTTTACTTTTTGAATTTATGGGTGTATGATAGTTTCGGTAATTCCATATTCTCAATTTTTGGAGTGTGATAACTATGAAATTGATTATTAAAAATGATTATGCGGAAATGAGCGCATGGGCTGCACAGCACATTGCCGATGCCATCAACAACCACAAGGAAGACCGGCCTTTTGTTTTGGGTCTGCCTACCGGTTCTTCTCCTCTGGGCGTGTATAGAAATTTGATTGAGATGAACAAGGCAGGTAAGGTGACCTTTAAAAATGTGGTGACCTTTAATATGGACGAGTATGTTGGCCTGCCCAGAGAGCATGACCAGAGCTATTGGTATTTCATGCACGACAATTTCTTTAATCATATCGACATTCCCGCGGAGAATATTAACATTCTCAACGGTATGGCTGAGGATTTAGAAGCCGAATGCCAGCGTTATGAGGATAAGATTGCCTCCTATGGCGGTATCGACCTGTTCATGGGCGGCAGCGGTGTGGATGGTCACATTGCATTTAATGAGCCGTTTACTTCTTTGACCTCCCGTACCGGTGTGCGGGCATTGACTGAGGATACCTTGATTGTCAACTCCCGTTTCTTTGACAATGACCCCAACAAAGTCCCGAAGACAGCGCTTTCTGTTGGTGTCGGCACAGTTTGCGACTCTAAGCAGGTGATGCTGCTGATCAGTGGCCACAACAAGGCTCGCGCATTGCGTCATTGCGTAGAAGGTGGCGTTGACCATGCGTGGACCATCAGCGCATTACAGATGCATCCTGATGGAATTGTGGCTTGTGACGAGGCTGCTTGCGGTGAATTAAAGGTGGATACCTACAAGTATTTTAAGGAAATCTACAAGAACGAGAAGTAATTTTCGGACATTCTGAAAGGCGGCTTTTTACAGCCGCCTTTTTGTTGTCCATACGGTGTGATATTGCTTGACAATGGTACTATTTTGTATTATGATGAACATAACTAGTTTTAGGAGGGGAGCTTATGAAATCTCAATTTCCCAATAAACCGTACATCAGAAAGCTGGGCACCATTGAGTGTAACAACATTGTGGAAACGACTCCTGTTGTGTTCCGTGATCGTTTGTACCGCTTTGAGGTTGTCCGCAGAAAGAGCTTTTGCGCGGACAATGCTGACAGCGTTAAGCATTGGACCGAGTTGAAGGATGATCCTTGCTTGCGCTTCATTGATGTGCGTACCAATACTGCTACACCTATTTTTGCAGAGGGACATACATTTGGTTTTCCTTTTGTGGAAGATGATGTGATGTACGTAGTGACCGGTGCAAGTCCCACTTGGGGAAGCGACAGACTGCTGTTCTATCGTTCCACGGACTTGGTGAACTGGGAGCAATATTCGGAATTTTATCTCCCCGGTTGGAGAATTTATAACATGAACATTGCCAAGAAGGGTGATGAATACATCCTTCTTATTGAGATCGATCTGCCGTTGGAAGAGCGCGGACCTGTGAACTATACTTTCCGCTTTGCCAAATCCAAGGATTTGACTAATTGGGAAATGACTCCCTTTGAATGTGCATTCCATCGCAATAATTCCTATGCCGGCAGCCCTGCTATTTATACTCTTGATGGGGACGATCATTTTTATGTGGGATACCTGGAATACCTGCCTTACGGCAGATGGGCAAACTGCTTGGCGCGGTCTAAGGACTTGATCAACTGGGAACATAGCCCGTTGAACCCTGTTTTGATGTTTGATCCTTACGAGGATAAGAAAATCGCTTCTCCGTTCCTGACACCCGCTGACCGTGAGCGTATTGAAAAGGCTTACGATATTAACAACAGCGATATGGAGTTGTGTGAATTCTTAGGTCGGACCATTATTTATTACAGCTGGGGCGACCAGATGGGCACAGAATTTTTGGCGGAAGCCTGCTATGAAGGAAGCATGAAAGACTTCCTGCAAGGTTTTTTTGAAAATAAAGACTGAAATTAACCCCCGCTCATTAGAGCGGGGGTTGCTTTTTGCATTGGCAGTGTGTATAATTTGGGTGATATTTCATTATCGCTCGCAGGAGGATGTAAAATGAAAAATGTCATTGAAAAATGGTATCACGCACTTCCGTTTCCTGAGGAATATGACCGGCCTTTCTATGAGTTATTGAACAATGTTCAGTTAACTCCCTGTAAGATAGCGGATTACTTACAAGGGCAGTATGATTGCGGTGAAAACCTGTTGATGTTTTTATATTTTTGTGAGAATTTAGCAAAGGCATATAAGGAAAAAGGCATTGAGGATGCCATTCTGTTTGATACATTGGAGGATCTCGTTCGCTGGACAAAAATTTATACGGATGCAACAGGAAAGCTGGGCTTGGAGCAGGTGAGTTGGATGGGACACCACATGCAGCTGAAACTGTTTAAGTTGGGAAGATTGCAATTTTTCAGAATGGAAAATGTTTTAGATGTGCACATTCCACAGGCCGGACCACTAAATTATGAGCAATGTGTGGAATCCTTTGCATTGGCCAAGGAATTTTTTGAGAAGTACATACCTGAGCATCATTGGGAGAAGTTTATATGCCATTCTTGGCTGCTAGATCCCAGTATGCTGCCCTTATTGGGCGAAAATTCCAATATCGAAAAATTCCAAACATTATTTACACCTACATCCACCAACGAATCTGACGCGGCCATTCGCTATATTTTTGGTTGGTATGAGAATCGGGAATCTGTGGCGCAGCTTACTCCCAAAAGCGGTTTTGCCAAGCGAGTCCAAGATCATATATTATCTGGCGGAAAGCTGTATGAAGTGGCAGGCTGGCGGGCAAAGTAACAGCAAATTAAAAGCAGGGTTTCGCAAATGCGAAACCCTGCTTTTGCTTTATTCTGTTCTCAGAGCCTCAACAGGATCTTTCTTAGCAGCGCTTCGGGCGGGGATTGTGCCGGAAATCAAGGTCAGCAAAATGCTGATACCGATGAGAATCACAGCGTATTTGGGCTCAAAGATGGCATCTAAGTTTTCGATGCCGGTGGCAGTGTTAATAATAAAGTTGATGGGAATACAAAGCAAATATGTGACGGCGACACCCAACAAACCGGAGGAGAAACCAATAATAGCGGTTTCCGCGGTAAACATGCTGGAAACGTTCTTTTTGGATGCGCCGATGGCGCGCAGGATGCCGATTTCTTTGGTGCGCTCCTGAACGGAAATCAGAGTGATAACACCAATCATAATGGACGAAACCACAAGAGAAATTGCCACGAAGGCGATCAGCACATAGGTGATGGCGTTAATAATGGTGGTGATGGATGCCAGCATAATGCCGATATAGTCGGTATATTTGATTTTTTCCAATTCCTCTTTGCCTTCGTTATACTCGGCAATGACTTCCTCAATAATATCCTTGTTGTTAAAAGAGGAGGCGAACAGGCTGACGGAGGTGGGTTCGTCTAAATCTACATAGCCCAATGTCAGCAGGTTATCTTCCAAGGTGGCTTCGGAGAATTCCATGATTTCATCGTAGTACAGCGCGCAGTCTTCGTCGGTGTAATTTGCCGACTCCATGTCCAGTGCTATAGCCAGCTGTTCAGGACTCATGCCTGCCATTTGCTGTGCGACGGTTTGCGCGTATTGCATTTTGATTTGCTCAGCAATCATTTCTGAGAAAATTTCTTTCAGCTCCTCATCGGTCATGGAACTGATGTAGGAGGAGATTTGATCCTCGCTGACGCCCATCTGGGTGGTGAGCGCTTGGATCAGGGTGGCTTCCATGCTTTCTCGGGTCATGGAAGCAAGGGCACCTTGCACAGACTGCGCTACAAATCCCGGTTCAGGAATGGACTTGATTTTCACATAAACAGATGCTTTTTCGCTGCTTTTCAAAACACTGAGGTAGCTGCGGAATTCAGCAGCCTTCTGGGCCACTGACAGGTTGCCGGTGTTTTCAGCAAAAGGAAGACCTGTAATGATGTCAATGGTAGGATTCTCCCGTTGGGCCTCAATGGCGGCAGATTTGGCAGATTCCTCAATGACATACTTTGTCAGCATGGAGGTGTAGCCAATGGAACCGGACAGCATGGAAGCAGTGGCATCCTTGTTTGGGCGGATAATGCCGGTAATTTTCAAGGTTAAGCCGTTGTCATAGAGGTAACGGATGCCAGCATCGGATTCCCGCAAGTCTTTGTAAAGTCCGGTGGTTTCGTCGTAGACATAACAATCGGAATTTAAGATGACATGGAAATCCATGGCGTAAATTTCTTGGTAGCTCCACTTTTTCTGGGTGGTGTCCAGCGGGGTGCCATTGACAGCAGCGGACATGATTTTGTCCATTTCTTCTTCGGGGAGCAAACCCAAAGCGTAAAGGGTCATATCGTCAAGCTCATTGTTTTTGTCCAGCACCAGCACGATTTCATTGTAGCTGTTGGGCCAGGAGCCGTCCACAAGGTCGTATTGTTTTTGCAGGACATCGCTGATAGGCGCACCGTTTTTACCGGGCAACATTTCCTGCCAAAGGCGCATAGAACTTTGCTGCATGGACATGGGAGTTGACATCATTGTGCTGATAATGCCACTGCCTTGATTGGGGTTCAGCATGGCGGACATATCCATGCCCATGTATTGACCAATCAACTTGGTCATCAGTTCTGTGGTATCGGAGTGCATAATGGTGCCGTCCACATTTTTGGTATACACCATGAGAGGCAGGGCATAGCTATACTGAATGCCGCTGACAGAGTGGTACAGCTTGCCAGCCTCTTTCTTAGCCATTTCCGATTCCAGATAGGATTTGAATGCTTTCAGGTCGTTTTCCTGCACATCCATGTTGTTGAGTGCGTTCATCATATCGTAAATGGCAGACTGCTTGTAAACAGCGTCCAGTTCGTGGTCACCGCTGCCTTCTGCTGCCTGCATAAAGGCGGACATGAGTGAGCCTATATCAATGGTGGTATCTTCAATGGTAATAGGATAAGAGGACAGGGCTTCTTCCTGCACGATGTTGATATAAGTGGTCATGCCTTGGGAGATAGATAAAATTAAGGCAATGCCAATGATACCGATAGAGCCGGCGAAGGAGGTGAGGATGGTGCGACCCTTTTTGCTGAACAGGTTCTTAAACGACAGCATAAAGGCAGTGGCTAAGGACATGGAAGGTTTTTTTGCCTTCTTTGCAGGCTCTTGGGCGGGAGGCGCAATTTCCTCAGTAACAGGGGAGGAGTCATCGGTAATGACACCGTCCAGCATACGAATGATGCGGGTTGAGTAGGTCTGCGCAAGCTCGGGATTGTGGGTGACCATAATAATCAGCTTGTTTTTGGAAATTTCTTTCAAAATGTCCATAACCTGTACGCTGGTTTCTGTGTCCAATGCGCCGGTGGGCTCGTCGGCCAAAATAATATCGGGATCGTTGACCAAGGCTCTGGCGATGGCAACTCTCTGCATCTGGCCGCCGGACATTTCGCTGGGCTTTTTGTTAATCTGGTCAGAAAGACCCACATCGGCAAGAGCTTGCTTTGCCCGCTTTATGCGCTCGTGACGGGATACACCCGACAGAGTCAGCGCCAGCTCCACATTCTGTAAAACTGTCTGGTGAGGAATCAGGTTATAGCTTTGGAACACAAAACCGATGGAGTGATTGCGGTAGGCATCCCAGTCCCGATCCTTAAAATCCTTCGTAGAGCGGCCGTTGATAATCAGGTCGCCCTTCGTGTATTGGTCAAGACCGCCGATGATATTCAGCAGTGTGGTCTTGCCGCAGCCGGAGGGGCCGAGAATGGACACAAAATCACTTTTCCGGAAGGTAAGGTCAATGCCTTTCAGCGCGTTGACCACACCGTTGCCGGCAGGATAATCCTTATAAATTCCCTTTAATTCTAACATAATTCGCCTTCCTTTTTAAACGGACATAGTCTTCACAATTAGCATAGCTTTAATATAGCACATATAGGAAATGGTTAGGTGAACAGAGTATAAACTTTTTTGTTAAAAATCAGCACAAATCTTCTTTTTTGTGGGGATTTGCGAAATCAAAATCGCCGTAAAGACAAGGATACAGCCGAAAATTTCCTGAGTATTCATACGCTCATTCAGCACAAGACTTCCAGAAATGGCGGCAAAAACGGATTCTAAGCTCATAAACAGCGCAGCGATTGTGGGCTCAATATACCTTTGCCCAATGATTTGCAGGGAATAGGCAACACCCATAGAGAGAATACCGGCATAACAAAGAGGCAGCCAGCAATCCAAGACGGTTTGCATTTGGACGGTTTCCGTAAATATCATGACCACGGCAGAAAGTAACGCGCACACAAAACTTTGAATACAGTTCAGCCGCAAATTATCCACAGTGGGAGCAAAATGGTCAACCAGCGTAATTTGTACCGCAAAGGCCAAGGCGCAGCCCAATAAAAGCACATCGCCAATGCTGATCTGCGAAACACCTACGCAGCTTAAAAGATAAATGCCAATTACGGCAATACCTACGCTGATATAGGCCATAAAGCTTGGTTTTCGCCTTAAAAACAGACCCAGTATGGGAACAAGGACAATATACATGGCGGTTAAAAAGCCTGCTTTTCCTGCGGCGGTATCGATTAGGCCAACCTGTTGCAGATTGGCAGCGGCAAACAACGCCACACCGCAGGCAGAGCCAGCCAGCCAAAGGCTCTTGTCTGCCCATTTTTTTATGAAATGTTTCCGTTCGCTGCCGTCAAACAAATAGATAACGGGCAGCAGCGCCAGCACCGCCAGAAAACAGCGGATTGCCTGAAAGGTAAAAGGCCCGATGTAATCCATGCCGACGCTTTGCGCTACAAAGGTGCTGCCCCAAATGACGGTTGCCAGTACCAATAGAATACTGCTTTTGAACTTTTGATTCATCATAATCACCGCTGGTAAATCTATCATATTTTTCAGGAAAAAGCAACATTGCATTTTCATGGGCATGCTGATATAATAGTAAATCATATCTATTTGGGAGGGCATTATGGAAAAAACCAATCGGATTCCCCAAAGAAGTGAAATTGCCCGGGAGGACACATGGGCAATTGAAGACCTTTATCCCAGCGACGAGGCTTGGCAGGCTGAGCTTGCTACCTTAGAGTCGGATAAGGAATATTTGCAAGGTTTTGAAACGCGGCTGGGAGAGAGCGGAAAGACGCTCTGCACCTATTTGCAGTTCGTGGAAAACATGGAGCAGAAGCTATCCAAGCTTGCAAATTACTGCATGCGCATGGCGGATGTAGATACCCGTGACTCTGTCTATCAGGCAATGTCCGGTGAGTTTATGAGTGTGTATGTGGCCATCAGCGCCGCACAGAGCTTTGAAACACCGGAAATTATGGCCATCACCGAGGAAGCCTTGGAGAGCTTCTATGCAGAATATCCCGCGCTGGAAAGATACCGCCGCTGCTTGACGGATTTGCGCCGCAGAAAGGCACACACTCTTTCTCAGGCAGAAGAAAAGCTGCTGGCGGCTGCCGGCGAGATTTCCTCTGCGCCCGACGATATTTACGGCAAATTTGCCGACGCAGATCTTTCCTTTGCCGATGCAGTGGACAGTCAGGGCGTAGCGCATCCGTTGCGGCAGGGCAACTTCGTCAGTTATGAAGAAAGCGCAGACCGCGTTTTGCGCAAGAGCGCATATGAAAACCTTTATGACAGCTTTGCTAATTTCAAGAATACGGCTGCTGCATTGCTCAATGCCCAAAATAAGCAGCTGAAATTCCACGCAGAAGCCAGACATTATGTATCTGCTTTTGAAGCGTCTTTGGACAGAACCAATGTGCCCACCTCTGTGTATTTGAATTTGATTGAGGCGGTTCACCAGAATCTTGATAAGATGCACCGCTATGTGCGTCTGCGCAAAAAGCTGCTGGGCTTAGACGAGCTGCATTTTTACGATGTGTATACACCGCTGCTTGCCGATGTGGACAAGTCCATTCCCTTTGCAGAGTCCAAGCAGGTTGTTTACGATGCGCTGACGCCCTTGGGCGAGGAGTATCGGAAGATTCTGAAAGAGGGCTTTGACAACCGTTGGATTGATGTGTATACCAATGAGGGCAAGCGCAGCGGCGCTTATTCTGCCGGTGCTCAGGTGCATCCTTATGTGCTGCTGAACTATACCGGTACATTGGACAGCCAATTTACGTTGGCGCATGAAATGGGTCACGCGCTCCATTCCTATCTGTCCAATAAGCATCAAAACCCCGTCGATGCGGATTATGTGATTTTTGTGGCTGAGGTAGCTTCTACCTGCAATGAAGCGCTGCTCATGGAGCATTTGCTTTCTAAGACCACGGATAAAAAGGAACGGGCATATCTCATTAACCATTTCTTGGAGCAGTTTAAGGGGACGCTGTACCGTCAGACCATGTTTGCGGAATTTGAGCTGAACATTGGCCGCATGGTGCAGGAGGGAAAAACCTTGACTGCGGATGAGCTTTGCGCGGAATATAAGCGCTTAAATGAAATGTATTTTGGCCCCGACATGGTGGTGGACGACCGAATTGCCATGGAATGGGCGAGAATTCCTCATTTTTATTATAATTACTATGTATTCCAATATGCTACCGGCTATTCTGCCGCCATTGCGCTGTCTCGCAAGATTTTGAAAGAGGGCGAAAGTGCAGTGAAAGATTACCTCAATTTCCTCAGCGGCGGCTGCTCCAAGAGTCCTATCGATTTGTTGAAGGGCGCGGGTGTGGACATGACAAGCCCCGAGCCTGTGAATCAGGCATTGGAGCTGTTTGGTGAACTGCTTGACGAAATGGAAGCATTGATGCAGGATTGATATGAAAGAATTGTATTTACCCACACTTCATTCCTTTGCTATGGACAATGTATTCACAGGCTCATGTGGCGCGTTTCGTTTTCGCGTGAAGCCCAATGTGGTGAAGCTGACGCCAAAGGAAGTAGATTTTACCCAAAGCACAATGCTGGCTGAGTATTGGCATGGCCTGTTTTGCTATGAAAAAAGTGAAATGGAAGGGAAAGAGGAATTCCCTATGACAGAGGAAGGTCGACTTGCTATGCAGCAATGGCTGCAAGCTAATATTTGATTTTAAACCCACCTGCAAAAGGCAGGTGGGTTTCCTTTTTTTACAAAATAGGATAAAAAACTTGTAAATTTACTCAGTCATGGTATAGTAAGAATAGAGAAGAGGGGGTGTTGCATGAATACAGTAATATACAATCCCACCGAAGAATATGCGCAAAAGTTCAAGGCTGTCCACGGGGAAAATGTGCAAGCTTATTTTGATCGGTTGGTAGAGAAGTCCCAAGTAAATATTGAGGAAAACAGAATCACTGTGGAGGCCTACCGCAAGCAGGTAGAAAAGGTTGGCAAACTGTCAAAACGGGTTAAGTGGTTAAAGTTCTGGCGCGTTTTGCTGATAGTTTTCTCTGTCATTGGCGGCATACTGACATTTGAAATGCCGCTGTGCCTGCTGCTGCCTGCTATTTTATTGCCGCTGCTGTTTTGGCAGGTGAATCCGAAAATTAAGAATTTGGATCAGCTTTATGAAGAGGAGAATGCCAAGGCGCAGGCGCTTTTGCAAAAGGCTTATGACCAAATGAAGCCGCTAAATGATTTGTTTCATCCTCGGGACGTGGCAAATCTGATTGAACAAACTCTTCCGCAGATGGATTTGCATGATTATTTTTCCAGAGATCATGAAGTGGATATGGAGCAAAATTATGATTATCTGCCTTTGGAATCTTTGGAACGCTCCACCTTAAACGCTTTGTCCGGTACTTATAACGGAAACCCTTTTGTCTATGAACAGCGATTGGTGCATACCATGGGGGTGGAAACCTACCACGGATATTTAACCATTCATTGGACGGAAACGAAGTTGAATTCTGAGGGAAGACTGGTTCGCGTATCACGAAGCGAAACTCTCCATGCCACTGTGGTAAAGCCGAAGCCCTTTTACCACACGGAAAATGTTTTGCATTATGGTGCGCAGGGCGCGCCGGAGCTTTGTTTCAGTCGGGATGCCGGTAATATGGATGATCACAGCCAGCGCGCATTGGAACGGAAGATTAAGGCAGGGGAGCGAAAGCTTCAAAAGATGGATGATGATTCTGTCAAAAACGATACCGGCTTTACCAGTATGGCAAATACTCGCTTTGAGGTGCTGTTCGATGCGCTGGACAGAAATCATGAGGTGCAGTTTAGGACGCTGTTTACTCCCTTGGCGCAAACAAATATGGAAGAGCTTCTGCTTTCGGATGTGGGTTTTGGTGACGATTTTTCGTTCCGAAAGGTTAATCGGATGAATCATATTCTCTCTGACCATTCTAAAAACAAGAAGCTCTATCCCCATTGCAGTGACTTTTATTCTTACTGCTTTGACGAGATTCAAAGTAAGTTTACTACTGTCAACGCGGAATATTTTAAGCAGCTGTATTTCGATTTTGCCCCTCTTTTGGCGATTCCAATGTACCAGGAGCATCCTGTGGATTCTCTGAAACCGCTGCCTGATTACAACCAAAAGTATTCCTTAGGACAGTATGAAGCGCTGGCAAACAGTATAGATGCAGATGAGCTGGTGCATGAAGACACCAAGACTGCCGCAATTTTAAAGGCAGGTCATTTGAGGTCGGATGCCGACGGTGAGTGGATGGGCATTGATGCCCATTCTTACGACATCATTCCAAGGGTAGAATATGTGTCTGTTCACGGCGGTGACGGCAGATGGCATAATGTTGCCGTGCCGTGGGATGATTATTTGCCGCTGGTTGCGCACAGCGTTTTCCTTGTGCGAGACAGCGTTCAAGAAATCAGTGGTCGTGTTTGTACCCATAAAGATGGACTGTATGCAATAAAACAATAAAATAGATAAGGAGTGTTTGAAATGGCGAATATGTTAGATGAACTGAATCCCCAAACCATGGATGAGGGCTTGGATACCAATGTGATTGCCAAGAAGATCCCTGTGAAAGTGGGCATTGGCTCCACAATTTTTGAAATTTTCCTGTGGCTGATGGGAATCTTACCTGGTGTGATTTTCCTGTTTATGAAGACTAAGGCGAAGAATCACTTCCAGCAGTTGGAGCAAAAGATTCAGCGTAATGCTTCTCAGATTGATAACTATTTGGAGCAGCGCGTGGTGGTGCTGCAAAACTGCGCTCGTCTGTTGGATAAGGCTATTGATTTGGATAAGGATACCTTTACGAAAATTGCCCAGTATCGTTCCGGCGCAGGTGACGAAGCCAGAAACGAAATTGTAGGGGATTTGGATACCATTTCCCGCAATGTCAATGTGGCGTTTGAAAATTACCCTGATTTGAAAGCGCACAAGGAAATTGCAGACGCAATGCAGCAGAATATGTATCTCCAACGGGAGATTACTGCGGCAAGAGAGCTGTATAACGATACCATCAATGCATGGAATCGGGATGTCTTTGCTTGGCCCACCAAGATGATTGTGGCAGCGAAGAACGGCTATACCACACGGATTCCTTTCATCGCTTCCAAGGAAATCAAGGAAAAAGCGAAGGATGTTTTCTTTTAATAATATAAAAAAACGCCCTCATGGGCGGTTTTTATTTTTGGAAGCGGGTAGCATAGCCGCAGCGACGGCAGAGAGGTTCGACAGCTTCGCCCTTTATGAAACCGTCATGGATGGCGTTCACTTTTGTCGTAGAAAGAATGGTATCTAAGTCGTCGCGGAACAAATTGCCCAGAGGAATATCTCCCTCGTGGTCAAGACAGCAGGGAACGACGGTGCCATCGCAGAGAACACCGATTTGGTCTCTGAGTCCGTAGCAGAAGCATTTGCTGTCCGTTTCCTCTGCGGACAAATCCGGCCAGTCAAACTTGTCGCCATGCTCTAAGTAGATTTTATCGCCCAGCCGCTGCCCGTGGCGTTCCTGCGCCCAAGGCTGGGGGAAATATTCTGTTAGGGTTTGCAGAATTTCTTCATTGCGTTGATTTGCACCGCCATGATTCCAAAGACGATAGCAGATGATGCATTTTCCTTGGGCTGCCTGCCCAAAGGAAAAACAGTCCGCAAGATACTGGGAGAAAGGAATTTTTAGGTCGTTTGCCTCGAAGGCGTGAAGAGATACATTGACCTTGTGCAGAGCGGGGGAGGACAACAGTACAGGGGAAAGCTTTTTCAGCAGCGTACCGTTGGTGGTAAGAATTACCTTGAAGCCTGCATTGTCGGCAAGATTGAGGAACTCCTCTAAATGGGGGTGACATAAAGGTTCTCCCATGAGGTGAAAGTATAAATAGTCAGTCCAAGGCTGCAATTTTGGCAGCAGCGCTGCAAATTCCTCGGTTGTCATGGCATGAGGGGCGCGTTTTGTGCCGGGGCAGAATTGACAGTGCAGGTTGCAAATGTTGGAAATTTCCAAATAGACCTTCCGAAAGCGTTTCATGTTCTCACCTCATTTTAAGTATAGCATATTTATTTTACTTTTCCAAGTGGTCTTGTGTATGAGGAAAAACTGTGATATAATGCAGCAAGTGAGGAGTGATAATATGATTTCCTTCGGTATGCCTACCTTGATTGAAACCGAAACAGTGGAAGAAACCATCGCCCTTTGCGGCGAGCTGGGTCTTTCCTTTTTGGAACTGAATACGAATTTTCCTCTGCATCAGCCCCATTTGTTGGATGCGGATGCGCTGAATCGTTGGGCAAAGCGATACGGTATCTTCTACACCATTCATTTAAACGATGAAATGGCGGTGGCAGAATGCAATCCTGCGGTGGCACAGGGTTATCGGCAGGCTGTGGCAGAAACCATTCAGCTGGCAAAGGAGATCCGTGCAAACATTATCAATATGCACTTAAATGAGGGCGCGAAATATACGATGCCAGACCGAATTGTGCGGTTTTACGGTGCTTATGAGAGGGATTATCTCGAACAAATGCGAGTGTTTCGGGATATGTGTGAGCAGGAAATCGGCGACAGCGGAATTCGCATTTGCATTGAAAATACCAATGGCTTTACAGATTATCAGCGTCATGCGCTGGCACTTTTGTTGGAAAGTCCTGTGTTCGGTTTGACTATGGATATTGGGCATAATGCATGCGCAGGCTGTGTAGATGAAACCTTGATTTTTGATCATAAAAATCGTTTGCACCATATGCATGTGCACGATGTCAGAAACAGCAAAAACGACCATTTGGCGCTGGGCGACGGTGAGCTGGATTTACAGAAATTTATTGCCTTGGCTGACGAATGCAGCTGCACAGTTGTTTTGGAGACAAAAACTGTGGAGGGGCTTAAAAAGTCCGTGCAATGGGTTAAAAATGCAGGGCTTATTTCCCGGATTTCTTCGGAAAATAGTTGACTTTTTTCGATTTTATGCTAAAATATCACCGATATGCAAAGACAATAAGGAAACCAAGTGATTTGTGCCGTTTTTAGTGAGAGGGAGATAGTGAAAACCCCTTAACAGGCAAAATTGCAAGCCACTTCCCTCGTTGACCGGGATGACCGGTACGGGCGCTCCCGTTACAGAGCAGCTAAGATGTCGGGTTTTCCGATAATTAGGGTGGTACCGCGATTCACATCGCCCCTATGTTGTAGGGGCGATGTTTTTATTTTTGTAATTTATTTGGAGGTAAAACCAATGAGTAATAAACCTTATGGCGTAAACGAGCTGCGCGAGATGTTCCTGAGCTTTTTTGAGAGCAAGGGTCATTTGCGTTTGCCCAGTTTTTCTCTGATTCCTCAGAATGACCAGTCCTTGCTTTTGATTAACTCCGGCATGGCGCCTATGAAGCCTTACTTCAAGGGTGAGGTGGAGCCGCCCCGCCGCCGCGTCTGTACCTGTCAGAAGTGTATTCGCACCGGTGACATTGAAAACATCGGCAAAACTGCCCGCCACGGCACTTATTTTGAAATGCTGGGCAATTTCTCTTTTGGCGATTATTTCAAGAACGAGGCGATTGCGTGGTGCTGGGAATTTCTGACCAAGGTGGTTGGCTTGGAGGAGTCTCGGCTGTATCCTTCCATCTATGAAAATGATGACGAAGCCTTTGAAATCTGGAATAAGAAAATTGGTGTCCCCGCTGAGCGCATTTTCCGCTTTGGCAAGGAGGACAATTTCTGGGAGCATGGCTCCGGTCCCTGCGGCCCTTGCAGCGAGGTCTATTATGACCGCGGTGAAAAGTACGGCTGTGGTAAGGATGGCTGCACTGTGGGCTGCGATTGCGACCGATATATGGAAGTTTGGAACAATGTGTTCTCCCAATTTGACAATGACGGCAATGGTAACTATACCGAGCTGGTGCAGAAGAACATCGATACCGGCATGGGCTTGGAGCGTTTGGCGGTTGTGTGTCAGGATGTGAACTCCCTGTTCGATGTGGACACGGTTATGAATATCACCAATCGCGTAACACAGATTACCGGTGCAAGCTACGGCCAGAGCTATAAGACGGATGTCAGCCTTCGTGTCATTACCGACCACATTCGCGCATCTTCTTTTATGATTGCCGACGGTGTTCAGCCTAGCAATGAAGGCCGTGGCTATGTGCTGCGCCGGCTGCTGCGCCGCGCTGCTCGTCACGGAAAGCTGTTGGGTGTGAATCATCCCTTCCTGTATGAAGTGGTGGAGACGGTCATTCGCGAGAATGAATCCCACTACACTTATCTGCGTGAGCGAGCCGATCACATTGTCCGCGTTGTAAAGACAGAAGAAGAAAATTTCGCCCGCACCATTGACGGCGGCATGCGTATTTTTGGTGAAATGCTCGCTGAGCATAAGGCTAAGGGAGAGAGCGTTTTCAGTGGCGCTGACGCCTTTAAACTGTACGACACCTACGGATTCCCCATGGATTTAACTGTGGAAATGGTGGAGGATGAGGGAATGACCTTGGATCAGGATGCCTTTAAGCAGCTGATGCAGGAGCAAAAGGTGCGCGCCCGTGAAGCCAGAAAGGCGCTTGGCGATTTAGCATGGGCAGGCATTGACCTTGGCCTTGACAACACTCCCACAACCTTCGTCGGCTATGAAAGCAACACCTGCGAAGCAAAGGTGCTGGCGGTTTGCGTTGGCGATGAGGTTTCCGGCACCATCGCCGGTGGCGAAGGCGGCATTTTGGTACTGGACAAGACACCTTTCTACGCAGAAATGGGCGGTCAGGTGGCTGACCATGGCGTAATTTTGGTTGGCGACAGCCGCTTTGTGGTGACGAATGTGCAAAAGGACAAGGCGGGCAAATACCTGCATCATGGCAAGATGAAGTCCGGTGTGATAAAGACCGACGATGTTGTTTTGGCCAGTATTGATGTGGAGCGGCGCAAGGCGATTATGCGCGCCCACTCTGCGACCCATTTGCTGCAAAAGGCATTGTGTAGCGTTCTGGGTGACCATGTGCATCAGGCCGGCTCTTTGGTGGAACCCGACCGCTTGCGTTTCGACTTTACTCATTATGCCTCTATGACTCCCGAGGAAATGGCAAAGGTGGATGCGCTGGTGCAGTCTGCCGTGCTGGACGGCTATGCCATCGAAACACGGGAAATGCCCATTGAGGAAGCCAACAAGCTGGGCGCAACCGCGCTGTTCAGTGAGAAGTATGGTGATACTGTCCGTGTTGTCAACATGAGCGGATATTCCATCGAGCTTTGTGGTGGTACACACTTAGATAATACTGCAAAGGTCGGACCTTTCCGCATTGAAAGCGAAGGCTCTGTGGCTTCCGGTGTCCGCAGAATCGAAGCGATCACCGGTAAGGAGTGCTTAGCGGATATGGAGCGCAACCGTGCTTTGGTATATGCCACCTGCGCAGAACTGAAAACAAAGCCTGTTGAGCTGATTGATAAGATTCACGCCCAGATCGACGAAACCAAGGAACTGAAACGTATCATTGAATCCTACAAGGCAAAAGAGGCTGCCGGTGATGTAGACCGATTCCTGTTCGGCGCAAGAAAAGTTGGCGACTTTAAGGTTCTCACGGTGACAGTGCCCGATGCCGATGCCAATAAGCTGCGCCAGATGGGCGATATGATTCGGGAAAAGGATGGTAGTGTTGTAGCAGTACTGGCCAGCTTGTCTAATGATAAGCTCACATTCTTGGCGGTTTGCGGCAAGGATGCCGTTGCAAAGGGTATCAAAGCCGGTGATATTGTGAAGCAGGTTTGCGCTTGCTGCGGCGGCAGCGGCGGTGGAAAGCCGGATTCTGCAATGGGCGGCGGTAAGGATGCCACTAAGCTGGATAATGCCCTTGCTCTGGTTGACGATTATGTGACATCTAAGTTAAACTGATTTTGAAATAAGGCGCCGCTTTCCAAGCGGCGCCTTTCCTAAAAGGTGGTATTTCGTGCGAAAGCTGATGTGGTTTGCCTTAGGGTTCTTGTGCGCCTGTGTGGTGGGCACATATGCATTCTCCTCATATTCATGGGGCCTTGTGAGCGTATTGCTGCTTTTCTCCATTGTGTTGGTCGGTGCGACTCATTGGATGCGGTGGCTTCGGATATTTGCAGTGCTTTTGCTGTCTTTTTCTGTTGGCGCGGGTTGGTTTTTGGCCTACGACAGTGTCTACCTGTCTTATGCCCGGGAGCTGGACAGCAAGACGGAAAGCTGCACCATTGAGGTTTCCGATTACCCAGCGGATACGAAGTATGGCGAAAAGGTAGAAGGAATATTGAAATGTAACGGGATGCAATATTCTGTTCTGGTTTATTTGGACGAGCAGGCCCAATGCCAGTTAGGTGATCAGCTCACAGGTCGCTTTTTGTTTAGCTTTACAGCAGATGCTCAGGAGGATTCGGTTTCCTATCGTCGCAGCGAGGGAATCTTCTTAATTGCTACCCAAAAGGGAGAAATCAGTGTAGAGTCCTCAGATGCCTTGGCTTTTTACCAATATCCTGCCAAAATGCGAAAGGATATTGCCAATCGCTTAGATTCTGTGTTTTCGTCAGAGGCTGCGGGATTTGCAAAGGCGCTGTTTTTAGGTGACCGAAGCGGTGTCAGCTACGAAATGAATACCGCATTTAAGCTTAGCGGCATCAGTCACATTATCGCAGTATCGGGCTTGCATGTTTCTATTTTGTTCTCGTTTATCTATCTTTTGTGCGGACGCAAGCGTGTGCTTGTATTCTTGTTGGGCTATCCGGCACTTATCTTGTTTGCCGCGATTACCGGCTTTACTCCATCGGTAACGCGAGCTTGTATTATGCAAGGGCTAATGCTGCTTGCTATGCTTACGGAAAAGGAATATGATCCGCCAACGGCATTGGGCTTTGCGGTGCTGATTATGACCGCAGCCAATCCCATGGTGGTGGCATCGATCAGTTTCCAACTTTCTGTGGGCTGCATGACGGGAATCTTCCTGTTTTCAGATAAGATTCGTAATTGGCTTGCTGATCGCATGGGCAGGGAAAAGGGTAAAAGCATTACTAATCGGCTGAAAAGCTGGTTTGCTGTATCGATATCTGTGAGCTTGGGCGCGTCCATAGTCACAACTCCGTTGGTGGCGATTCATTTTGGCGCAGTTAGCCTGGTGAGTTTGCTGACGAATTTGCTGGTTGTTTGGATTGTGAGCTATGTTTTCTACAGAATCTTCCTTATTGCGATTCTTGGCTTCATAAGTGCCGGATTTGCACAGGTAGTTGCATGGTTGGTAACAGGACCGATTTTGGCGATTATCGGTTGGTCAACACTATTATCAAAATTGCCCCTTTCGGCGGTTTATACGGAAAGTCCATATACAGTGATTTGGTTGCTTGGCTGCTACTTAATGCTGATTGTGTTTCTTTGCGCTAACAAAAAACCGGTGCTCTTATATATCTGCACCTGCATGGTGACGCTTTGCGCCTGCCTGATGGCTGCGTGGTTAGAGCCTTCTCTGGATGAGTGCCGCGTCACTGCCATTAATGTAGGGCAGGGGCAGAGTATTTTATTGCAGGCGCAGGGAAAGAATTACTTAGTGGATTGCGGTGGAAGCAGCGATACGCAGACTTCGGACACCGTAGCGGAAACCTTGTTAAGTCAAGGCATTTATCGTCTTGATGGAATTGTTGTGACGCACTATGACTTGGATCATGCCGGTGGTGTTCCGTATTTGCTTTCTCGGATTGAAGTGGACAAGGTATATTTACCGGCGGTCATAGATGATAGCGGGTTGTTAAATAAGATTCGCGGTATGGTTCCCGGCGACTGTACATTCGTATCCGGTGATATGGTGTTTCAGCTTGGTCAGGAGAGAATGACGATATTTGGACCGGAAAATTTGAATTTTGGTAATGAATCTAGTCTGTGCGTCTTGTTCCAAAGCGAAAATTGTGATATACTGATTACCGGAGACCGCGGCACATTGGGTGAAGCGCTTTTGATGCACCGCGGTGATTTGCCGGAGGTGGATGTTCTGGTGGCAGGACACCATGGTTCAGCGGACTCCACAGGCGAAGCGTTGCTGGCGGCGGTTAGGCCAAGATACGTGATGATTTCCGTAGGAAAGAATTCTTACGGGCATCCTGCACCGGAGCTGCTGCAACGATTATCAGATTACGATTGTGAGATTTTACGTACAGACCAACTGGGTACCATCATTTTTCGGGGGTGAGCAAATGGCGAAAAACGTGGAAATTCAGAACAAACTGCAAGAATTGAAGGCGGATTTGCGCAATAAAAGCACAAAACGGCTGTATTTCTTCTACGGGGAAGAAATGTTTTTGTTGCAGCACTATTTTTCCCAACTGAAAAAATTACTCATCGATGAATTGACAGAATCCTTTAATTTTCACAAGCTGAACTCTGAAAATTTTGATTTACGCGCATTTTCTGATGCTGTGGAAAATCTGCCGATGATGGCGGAAAATACCATGGTACAGGTGGATGAAATTGATATTTTTAAGCTGAACGAAGCCGACAGGGAAAAAATAGGAGAAATTCTTTCTGACATTCCTGAATATTGTACGGTAGTGTTTACCTACAATACTACCCCTTGGAAACCCGACAAGCGCTATAAAAAGCTGTGGGATACAGTAAGTACCAACGGTGAAATCGTGGAGTTTGCTAAGCAAGACCCTCGGGACCTGATTGCTTGGATTACCCGCCATTTTATGGCGAAAAACAAGCGCATCTCAACACAGCTTTGCCAATACTTAATTGATATTACCGATGGAACCATGATTTCTCTTGCAGGAGAAATTGAGAAGATTTCCGCTTATTCCGGTGCGGATACCATTTGCAAGGCGGACATTGACGCTGTCACAGAGCCGGTTATGGATGCTGTGGTGTTCCAAATGACGGATTTTCTGGCGCAGGGGCAGTATGCATCCGCCCTTTCCAGCTTGCAAACACTGCTGAAAATGCAGCAGGAGCCATTGGCAATTTTGGGTGCAGTTGGCGCAAATTTAAGGCGAATGAGCGCGGCAAAAGTTTTGCTTGATAATGGCAAGAATGCCGCGGATTTAGCAAAGCTTTGCGGAATGTCTGATTATGCGGCAAGGAAAAATATGGATTTGGCAAGGAAATTTTCTCAGAAATTTTATCGCAAAGCCGCCCAGCTGGTGCTGGAAACAGATTATGCGATGAAAACTTCTTTTGATGACCCTGACCGGTTGCTGGAGCTTTTGGTGCTGAATATGGCACAGGAGGCGCGCAATGATTAAAATTCGGGAAGCCATTGTGGTGGAGGGGCGTTATGACAAGAATACCCTTTCCCAAATTGTGGATGCGCCCATCTTAGAGACTTCCGGCTTTGGGATTTTTAAGGACAAAGAGCAGCTTGCACTTCTGCGTCGTGTTGCTGAAAGTCGGGGGTTGATTGTATTTACGGATTCCGATGGCGCAGGTTTTGTGATTCGGAATCATATTAAAAGTGCTATCAAATCTGAATATTTGAAGCATGCGTATATACCTGACATTTTCGGAAAAGAAAAGCGAAAGGCAACGCCCGGTAAGGAAGGAAAACTGGGCGTCGAAGGCATGACACCTCAGGTAATTGTGGATGCTCTCCGTAGGGCGGGGGCAACCATAGAAGGGGAGTCTGCTGCGCCCTCTCGGGAAATTTCCAAGCAGGATATGATGTTGCTGGGACTTTCCGGCGGCGCTAACAGCAGTCTGCTTCGGGAAAAGCTGGCTTCGAAATTAGACTTCCCGAAAAGAATGAGCGCCAATGCGCTGCTGCAAGCACTGAATTTGCTGTATTCTCGGGATGAGTTGGAAGAAATTATAATGACTTTGGAGTAATCATGGTAGACATCTCAGTGAAAGGACTGCAAAAGTTCTTCGTGATAGGTGAATATTTGCTCGATGGACTGTCCTTTGATATTCAGGAGGGAGAACGGGTTGCGATTCTCGGTCGAAATGGCTGTGGAAAAACGACCTTGTTTAAAATTCTCACAGGTGAAATGGACTACGATGGGGGAGAAGTCTATGTCAATCCTGCCAAGCGTATGGGGTTGATTTCGCAAATTCCTCATTTTCCTCATGGGTATACGGTAGAGGATGTACTGCGGTCAGCCTTTGCCGATGTGCTGCGGGTACAGGCGAAGATGCAAACGCTGGAAGCGGCTATGTCAGGTGGCGCAACATCTGATCAGCTTCGGGAATACGATAGTCTGGTAAACCGTTTTGAATCCGGCGGCGGTTATGGGATGGATGTGGAAGTGGACAAGGTCTGCAATGGCCTGGGCATTTCGGCTGAACAGCGCAAACAGTTTTTTGACAGTTTATCCGGCGGTGAAAAGACGCGGGCAAATCTTGCCCGCCTTTTGTTGGAAAAGACGGATATTTTACTGTTGGACGAGCCGACGAACCATTTGGATTTGCGCAGTGTGGAGTGGTTGGAGAGCTATATCAATGCATTTAAGGGCACTGTGCTGGCGATCTCCCATGACCGTTATTTTTTGGATAAGGTTGCCCAGCGTGTGATTGAAATTACCGATGGGCACGGAGAATTTTATTCCGGAAACTATTCTTTTTATATGGAAGAAAAGCAGGCGCGCTTTGACCTGCAAATGAAGCAGTACGAACAGGAACAGGCAAAACTGAAACAACTTGGATTTACTGTGGAACGGATGAAGGGCTGGGGCATTAACAATCGCACCCTGTATCGCCGTGCTATGTCCATTCAGCATCGCATGGAACGCATTAAAAAGACGGAAAAACCCAAAACAGAAAAGACGATGAAAGCTACCTTCGGTGAAAAGGAATTCTCCGGTGATGTGGTGTTCAAGTTGAAAAATATGGCAAAGAGCTTCGGGGAGCGCACGCTGTTTTCTGATGTGAATTTGCAGGTTGAAGGCGGAGAGCGCATCGCTATTTTAGGTGATAACGGCACGGGTAAATCCACATTTATTAAGTGCCTTTTGGGGGAAGAAAATTGCGAAGGAAAGCTGCAATTCGGCCCTACTGTAAAGTGGGGTTATTTGCCCCAAATCATTCATTTTGACCATCCTGAGCGCACACTTTATGACACGATGCTCTATGAGAAAAATTGCACTCCGCAGATGGCGCGTGACCGTCTGGGCGCATTTATGTTCTCCGGTGAGGATGTGTTTAAGAAGGTAGGAGAGCTTTCCGGCGGCGAGCAGAGCCGATTACGGCTTTGTATGCTTATGGATGAGAAAATCAATTTGCTGATTTTGGACGAGCCTACCAATCATCTGGACATTGCTTCCCGCGAATGGGTAGAGGCGGCCATTGAGGAATTTGAGGGTGTGCTGCTGTTTGTTTCCCATGACCGTTACTTTATCGAAAAGTTTGCGGAGCGGATTTGGTTGTTAGAGGATGGCGCGATTCGGGATTTTCCCTGTGGCTATGCAAAGTTCCGTTCCATTTTAGAGCATGAGCAAGCTGGGAAAATTCCTGTCGCATCTGCGCCTAAACAAATGGCGGAGAAGCCAAAGGGTGGTACAAAGGATTTGGAAAAGAAGGTCCGCAAATTAGAACGGGAAATCGAAAAGCAGGAGCAGCTGCTGAAAGACTTGGATGAGCAAATTGCTGCCGCAGCCACGGATTATGCTGAGCTTGCCCGTTTGATGACTGAAAAGGAAGCGCAGGAGCTTACACTTATGGAAATGATGGATGCGTGGGAGCAGTGCGCGGCAGAATTGGAATCGTAACCATTTGGAATACTAAGAAATAAAGGAGTCTTTTACTATGAGTTCATGTAATGGTAACTGCTCTGCCTGCGGCAGCGATTGCGCGGATCGCAAAAAGGAGAGCTTGCTTGCAAAATTGAATCCAAAATCTAAGGTCAACAAGGTGATTGCTGTGGTATCCGGCAAGGGTGGCGTGGGAAAATCCACAGTTACTTCCATGCTGGCGGTGGCTATGGCGCGCAGGGGCAAACGCACCGCGGTGCTGGATGCAGATATTACTGGGCCTTCTGCGCCCAAGGCTTTTGGGGTGACCCAATGTCAGGGTGCGAACGAAGATGGTTTATATCCCGCGTTGAGCCGTACCGGTATCCAAGTGATGTCTATCAACCTGCTTTTGGATAACGACACAGACCCTGTGGTATGGCGTGGTCCTGTGATTGCCGGCGCGGTGAAGCAGTTCTGGACAGATGTGATTTGGGAAGATGTGGACTATATGTTCGTGGATATGCCTCCCGGAACTGGCGATGTGCCGCTGACAGTGTTCCAAAGCCTGCCGGTTGACGGCATTGTGATCGTGACCAGTCCTCAGGATTTGGTTTCTATGATTGTTTCCAAGGCAGTGAAAATGGCGAACATGATGCACATTCCCGTCCTCGGCTTTGTGGAGAATTACAGCTATCTGCAATGCCCTGATTGCGGCAAAAAGATAGAGGTGTTTGGAAAGAGCCATATTGATGAGGTGGCTGAGAAATTTGGAATCCCTGTGCTTGCAAAACTGCCTATTGACCCTAAGGTGGCAGAGGCTTTTGATGGCGGCAATATGGAAACCGTGGATACCGATTGCCTTAGCAAAGTGATTGAAACCATTGAATAAAAAATCAACCCTCCGTTTTGCGGAGGGTTGATTTTTGTTTATAATAGTTTACCGAGAATATACCAAAGCACCAGCAGCAAAATTAGCAGGGGAAGGTATCCAAGTAAAACCGCTGTGCCAATGGCGACGGCAGTGATACCGAAGTAATTCAGGGCGGCTGCAAATCCGGACAGCAGCAAGGTGGTCAGCATTGCGCGGGAGAGCATCTTGCCCACCAAGGTGGAGAAGAAGAAAGTATACAGGAAACCGATTAAAGGATTCACAGATACCAGCACAGCGCCTACAACGCCCTTTAATGCGCCCACCAGCAGCATGATCACCAGTAAGCCTAACAAAATGACAGGCGCCCAGGTGAGCAGTCCTTCCGGCAGGAAAGTGGTCAGTAGGTAGTTGGCAATTGCGAACAAAACCATGCCCAGTGCCACTGACAGGACGCGGAAGAATAGCCAGCTTAACAGCTTTTTGCCCGTAGGCAGCCAACTGTTAACCATGTTGACCAGAAAAGCTAAAATGACCATGTTCAGCAGTTCGCCGCAAATCAGCACATAGTCTGCATTTAAGATAGGGAATAGATATAAGGTTTCCTCTGCGATGGTTACAAAGGGCAGGGGAGAAACCAAAAATTGCAAATTCAGACCGTAGCTGTGAATGACGACGGTGATGGCATAAATAAACAGAATGCCCACAGTGGAGGAAACGCTCTGACTTAATACGGATTTCTTGCCAAAGGCAAATCTTCCGATAAAGCCGAATATCAGCGATCCAATGGTTAAAATTGCCGCTAAAATTAAAAAGGATGTGATGTCACCCTCAATTCCCAGCGTGCTTTTTATTTGTGCAATGATTGCTTCCATATCATACCTCCTGAATGGATAACAAAACAACCGCCAGAATATTTCCGGCGGCTGTTGTGTGTATTGCAACGAAATGAATTACTTCATTTCTGCGTCGGCGCCAGCTTCCTTCAGCTCTGCAACCAGCTTTTCAGCGTCTTCCTTGGAGATAGCTTCCTTCACGGTCTTGGGAGCGTTGTCGACCATGTCCTTAGCTTCCTTCAGGCCCAGGCCGGTAGCGGCACGGACAACCTTGATAACATTCAGCTTGGAGTCGCCGGCAGCCTTCAGGATGACGTCGAACTCAGTCTTTTCCTCAGCAGCCTCAGCAGCACCGCCAGCAGCGGGAGCAGCAACAGCAGCAGCAGCGGCGGAAACGCCGAAAACTTCTTCCAGAGTGTGAACCAGTTCGGACAGTTCCAGAACGGTCAGACCCTTAACTTCCTCAACGAGAGCAGTGACTTTTTCACTAGCCATGATAATAATCCTCCTAAAATTTAAGTTAAGATAGTGTTTGTTGATATGTTTACGAATGGATTAGGCTTCTTCCTTTTGGATACGGATCTGATCCAAAACAAAAGCCAAGCTGGAAATAGGTGCCAAGAAAGTACCGAGAACAGAAGCGACCAGAGCGTTCTTGCTGGGCAGCTCGCCAAATCCGTTGAGTTCAGCAGCGGACAAAACAGAGCCTTCCACAACGCCACCCTTAATGGCAATCTTCAAATCCTTGTTCTTCTTAGCAAATTCGCATACGATGCGGGCAGGGGCGATGGGATCGCCGGTGGTAGAAGCCATAGCGGTAGTGCCGTTGAGAACCTCTCCAAATTCATAGCCAATATTCTTAGCTGCGAAATTTGTCAGGGTGTTCTTAACAACGGAGTACTCAACACCGGCTTCGCGGAACTGCTTACGCAGTTCGGTGTCCTGAGCGACCGAGATACCCTTATAGTCAACGAAAACAACGGAAGTAGCTTCCTTCATTTTAGCGGACAGGGCTTCCACAACGGCCTTTTTGCTCTCAAGAACCTGTGCGTTGGGCATATTTTTTCACCTCCGAAAAAATAAAAGTGTCTTCCTGCCAGAAGACAGAAAGACACGCAAACAAACAAAATGTTAAACGCACCTCGGCAGGACTTACGCTCATGGAGCACCTGCTGTCTTTGGCAACAGGTGAATTCTATCATATATATGAGGGCTTGTCAAGTGTTATTTTCAGGGAATATTTATTTTTGTAAAATGCCGCTAAAAATATTAAAAAAATTATTACATTATGACAATGGAAATCGCACTTTTTACAGTATATAATTTAATTATAAATGATAAGGGGTGTGTCCGATGACTTTGTATGCATATAACTTATAAAAGTGGTAGATTTGATGTGTAATGAAGGGAGATTTAATGAGCATATCTGCATGGAAACAAATATTCTTTATTTTGCTATCTGTTGCAACTTGGTATTTTGCAGCATTTACACAGGCTGATGGATTTTTCGCGGCATCTGCTGTATGGCTGGCTACGGGGATTATTATACGAAAACTTGATAAGATCGAACGGCTTTTGAAGGAAATGAAGTCCGGTTCTGATGATGGTAAAATAAAATAAAAAGCAAACTCCCGCAGGTGAAACCTGCGGGAGTAGTTCGTATATAGCTTAGATATACTTGGAAGTGGAGACCTTCACGCCGGGGCCCATAGTGGAAACCACGGTGCAGGACTTGATATACTGACCCTTAGCTGCGGCGGGCTTAGCCTTCACAACAGCGTTCATCAGGGTGTCCATGTTCTCCAACAGCTTGTCTGCGCCAAAGGAAACCTTGCCGATGGGGCAGTGGATGATGTTGGTCTTGTCCAGACGGTACTCAACCTTACCAGCCTTAATTTCCTGAACAGCAGCAGCAACGTTGGGGGTCACGGTGCCAGCCTTGGGGGAGGGCATCAAACCCTTGGGGCCCAAAACCTTACCCAGACGGCCAACCACACCCATCATGTCGGGAGTGGCAACCACAACGTCGAATTCAAACCAGTTTTCCTTGGTGATCTTTTCCACCAGTTCCATGCCGCCAACATAGTCAGCGCCGGCAGCGGTAGCTTCGTCAACCTTAGCGTCCTTAGCGAACACCAGAACACGGGCAGTCTTGCCGGTACCGTTGGGCAGAACAACTGCGCCACGAACCTGCTGGTCAGCGTGACGGGAGTCAACGCCTAACTTGATGTGCAGCTCGACAGTCTCGTCGAACTTAGCGGTAGCGCCCTTCACAACCAGAGAAAGGGCTTCGTTGGGATCATATTGAACAGCGCGGTCAATCAGCTTCGCGCTTTCCTTGTACTTTTTACCTCTAAACAATGTAATTCTCCTCCTTAGTCAACAACGGTGACGCCCATGGAACGGCAAGTGCCGCGAACCTGGCTTTCAGCAGCAGCCAAATCGTTCACGTTCAGGTCGGGCAGCTTGGTCTTTGCAATTTCAGTAACCTGAGCAGCGGTCAAAGAGCCAACCTTGTTCTTGTTAGGAACACCGGAACCGCCCTGCAAGCCTGCTGCTTTCAGAACCAACAGGGGAGTGGGGGGAGTCTTGGTGATAAAGGTGAAGCTACGGTCTGCATAAACAGTGATAACAACAGGAATCTTGTAGCCTTCCATGTTCTGGGTGCGGGCGTTGAATTCCTTGATGAAAGCGGCGATGTTAACGCCGTGCTGACCCAGAGCGGGGCCAACGGGGGGAGAAGCGGTTGCCTTAGCGGCAGGGATTTGAAGCTTAATAATACCGGTAACTTTCTGTGCCATTATAAGCACCTCCATATAAAATGTGGTAATATGCGCTGTGCGCATTTTTTGCGGGGTTTATACCCCTCCCACGTTCCGACCGGACATAACCCGGACCGATGCGTTTATTGGGAAATGACCTCTACTTGGTCGAGCTCAAACTCGACAGGGGTCTCGCGGCCAAACATGGAAACAACCACGTTGACCGAATTATTGTCGACATCAATACTCTCCACAGTGCCAATAAAGGAACTCAAAGGACCGTCCAGAATACGGACAGAGTCGCCCACATTGTAGTTGACAATGATTTCCTTCTTTTCTACGCCCATAGCGTAGACTTCCTCGTCTGTCAGGGGAGTAGGGTCGTTGCTGGATGTACCGACGAAGCCGGTAACACCGCGAATGTTGCGGATAACATGCCAAGTGTCGTCACTGTAAACCATTTTTACCAGAACATAGCCGGGGAATACCTTGCGGTCGTAAGTTTTGCTTACGCCAGCATCGGTAATTTCCGTAACCGTTTCCATAGGAATGGAAATCGCCTGAATCTGCTCATGCAGCTGACGGCTTTCCACTGTCTTTTCAATGGTAGCTTTTACAGTGTTCTCATAACCGGAGTAGGTATGGACAACATACCATCTTGCGTCTGCCATGGCACATTACCTTACTGAAACAGGTTGATCAGTGCAGTGATAAGAGTTTGCGCAGCAAAGTCGAATATCCAGATAAAGATACCGACAACCAGAACGCAGCACAAAACGATCAGAGCATTTTTCAGTACCTGCTTAGGGGTGGACCAAACAACCTTCTTCAATTCGCTTTTCAGCTCACGAAGGTATCTGCACAGGCCGCCCCAAACGCGCTTGAACCAATTTTCCTTCTTGACTTCTGCCATGATGGGGCCTCCTTATTTGGTCTCGTTGTGAACGGTGTGCTTCTTGCAGAATCTGCAATACTTCTTCATTTCGAGACGGTCGGGGTCATTCTTCTTGTTTTTCATAGAGTTGTAGTTTCTTTGCTTGCACTCGGAGCATCTCAAAGTGACTTTTACGCGCATTACGGCACCTCCTTAAATATTGCCTCCCTGTATCACATCGGCTAGTAAAGATTTAGATGCGGCCACTACATTAACCGCCCGATGCTGAAAAATGGGCGCACAAAGTAAGCCCTTTTTTTCACAGGTAGAGACATTCTATCACAGAATATTCCCGGAGTCAACACAATTTTTGCGAGTTTTCCCACTTTTTTCATTGAAAGTTTTTAAAAATGGGAGAATATCCCGCCTTATGAAAAACATAAGCTATGGTGAGGTGATTTCTATGAAAAAGAATTGGAAAATATATGCATTGTGGATCGTTGTCTGCGAAGCGGTGGGGGCAATCTCCGGCTTTTTAAGCCGCGAGGGAATTGATATTTATAACTATACGGTAACAAAGCCACCGTTAACACCACCGGCATGGGTATTTCCTGTGGTGTGGGGAATTCTGTTTGCCCTTATGGGCATTGCGGCAGCCAGAATTTCTCTGACGGAGAAAAGCAAGCAGCGGGACAGCGCACTGGGATTGTTCGTGGCACAGCTGATTGTAAATTTCTTTTGGCCGCTGTTTTTCTTCAACGCACAGGTATACGGATTTGCTTTCTTCTGGCTGATTCTGCTTTGGGTGCTTGTGCTGTTTACAGCGCTGCGTTTCAGCAAAATGGATTTGCCCGCTGCATGGCTGCTTGCGCCATATTTGCTGTGGCTGACTTTTGCAGCTTATCTGAGTGGTGGTGTTTGGCTGCTGAATTAAATTGCCTCTTTCTTTTTCCGTAGTCATTTAGTATAATCATTGGTAAGGAAACAGAAATGAGGGATACTAATGAAGAAAATTATGGCATTAGACTATGGTGACGCAAGAACGGGTGTAGCCATTTCGGATTTGCTATGCACCATTGTAGGTTCTACGGCGGTAATTAATAGCCACAACACAGAAAAACTTCTTAGCGACATTGTTCGTCTTGCCAAGGAAAATTCTGTTGGGGAGATTGTTGTGGGACTGCCGAAAAATATGGACGGCACGGAAGGATCCCGTGCGGAGCTTTGCCGCGAATTTGCCGCTAAGGTGGAGCAGACAACGAGTTTACCTGTAAAGATGTGGGATGAGCGCCGTACCACTGTGGAAGCGCACAATATTTTATCTCAAAATAATTACCACGGTCAAAAACGGAAAAACACCGTTGATGCCGTGGCTGCCTCCTTGATTTTAGAAGGTTATTTGGCCTTTCGCGGCCGATAAAACAGTTCCCGAATTCCTGCGAATAGGAGCAAAAATCCGAAGAGCTTTTCCAAAAGAGTGAGGGAAAGAATATTTTGCAGCAACGACCCAATAATCGCAAATCCAATGCCTACCAGAACGGTAGGCATTAATTTTTTAACGGACAAAATACCTTTTTCCAGACGCAATAAGCTGACACTTCCGGCGCATACGATAAAAAACAGCAGGTTGATTGCCCGTGCGTCCTGAGCTGATTCCTGCAAAATAAGGGTGAGCCATAATACAAGCAGGCTGCCTCCTCCGACACCGAGTCCGGACATAAAGCCAAGCAGCAACCCCACAAGCAGAGCAACAGGCAATGATGTTACCATAGATATCGGATACCTCCGTAAATAATTAAAATGCCTAGTATTCGGTGCAGCCAGATGACGGGAATATGTTTTCCCACGATTCCTGCTAAAAGGCCGCCGGGAATTCCTGCTAGGAGATAGGGCCATGCCAGTTCCCAAGGAAAGGGTTCGCCCCAAAACCGTACCAATAAGGATACTACGCAAACAGGGACCATGACAAACACAGAAGTAGGGAAGATCTTATCGTCTTCCAGATGAGCATATCGTGTGAGCAAAGGAACGAGAATCAATCCGCCGCCTGTGCCCAATAGTCCGTTAATAAATCCTGCTGCGGCACTGGCAAGAAGGACGGAAATCTTTTGCCTTTGCATAAATATCACCTCACTAAAAGGTTCTCCATATTCTTAAATTTATATGCAAAAAAACACGCCGAATCTGTTGATTCGGCGTGTTTTATAAACAAATTACATTTCGACCATGTAGTCCATTTCCAGACCCTTCAGGTTGACTTTTTCAACATTCAGAACCTTTTCCATGGCATCCAGCCATGCTTCGGAATCCCGCAGGATCAGGTCATCCTTGATCATATAGTCGCGATAGGTCATGTCTTGTGTCTTTTCAAAGTAGATGATGTGGTAGCCATATTCGGTTTCTACGATGCCGGTGTCACCAACCTGACGGTCGGGATCAAAGCACCAAGCGTCGAAGTTTTCCACCATCTGACCGGGGTAGACTCGTTCGTAGAGGCCGCCGTCTTCACCGTCACTGTCGGCGCTGTTCTTGTTAGCAAGCTCAGCGAAGGTTTCGGAGTTCATGGTGCCTTTCTTCCACTCGTCCAGAAGTTTCTCAGCTTTTTCCTTGGCGGCCTTCTTGTCGCTTTCGTTGTACTGATATTTGCCGTCACTGCCCAAGAAGGGATTTTCGAATTTAATAAGAACATGGCGAATGTCAACCAGATGCTCCATGTTTTCGTTGCGCTCCATGAACAGGAAGACGTTGAGCTGATTTACTACATCGGTCTTTGTGCCGTCATCGTTGGTGATGGTTTCCTTGCCTTCAATGCTGACCATGTCGCCGTTTTTGCGCTCGTCGTTAGACATCCAGGCTTTTACTTCGTCCAAACCCAGCTCGGGGTAGAAGGTGTCCTTGTAGCTGACGCTGGCGGCACTTGTACTGTCTTTATTAATGGTTAAGGATTTGATGGCTTCGTCCAGTTTTTCCTGAGTGCGCTCAGTAATGTTTATCAGCTTTTCGGCATCCTGCTTGGCAGCTGCCAAAGCAGCGTCCTTTTGCTCCTTGGTGTACTCCTTCTTGGTAATGCCGTCTTCGCTGCCTCCATACAAGTGAACGAGGTAGCTCTCAATTGCCAGGGGATAGTATGCATAGGTGAAGCTGGTGTAATCCAGCACCTTATCCTTTTCGTATTCGCGAAGCTGCTCATCAGTGTATTCCAATGATTCGCAGTATTGATTAAAGTAGGAATCTACGTAAGTGTTGAGCTTGTAATATTCCTTATAAGATTCCACAGTGGCGCCTTGGCCGTAGGTGGCCTTTAAGGATGCTTCCCAAGAGGAGTAACCTTGATAAAGAGCTTGCGCTTCCAGATAAGCGAAATCACTTTCCAGTTCTTCAAGTTCCTTGTCGGTGAGCTGATAATTCTTGGAAATGGCATCTTCATTCAAAGCATAAACCTTAGTTGCAGTGGCAATGGCTTCTTCTACGAAGTGGTCTGCCCATGTAATATTTGCGGCTTCGTTGTAGAACTGCTCATTTAAAGGCTGGTTTACATTAAACAGCAGAAGCATTTGCCAAAAATAAGGATAGCTTTGATAATAGGTTTCGTAAATGTTATTTACATAGCCGTTGATTTGGTCAATATAATAATAGGTAAAATCGGCTGTGCTCAGTTCTTCACTGCCAAAGGTGATGGCGTGGGTGTTTCTGGCAATGATGCCGGAAATCGTGGGAGTCACAATGACGCCAACCACAATCGCTACAACCAAAACCATAATTACCGCGAAGGTAAAGGTGTATCTTTTTAATTTTTTTGCTTCTTTCTGTTGCTCTTGCTGTTTTTTAGTCAAAGCAACATCGTTTTGTTCCTTACGGAGCTTTTTCTTGGTGGATCCGCTCATGGTATCAATTCCTCTCGTTGTCCTAGTGGTGTCTGCGCACAGACTGGGGTATTATAACTTAAATGACGTCATCTTTCAAGCCTTTTGTAAGGAAAAGGCCAAAAATTGGAAAAAAATTTACAAATTACTTATAAAGTTTCCAAGACCGCATGGATGCGTTCTAAGGTTCTTTCCTTGCCCAGAATTTGCATAACCGTATACAAATCGGGGGAGTTTACCTTGCCGGTGACTGCTTGGCGAATGAAGGTAGAGACATCTGCAACTGTGCCGGGGAAGGCGGAGGGGTCTGCTTTGTATGCCTTCATGTCGGTGGTGAAGCCAAGTTCTTCGGTAATGGTCTTTACTTTTTCAAACCATAAAGAAGAATCATCGGCGGGGTCATAAACGGCAATGAATTTCTCCAAAGCGCTGCGGATGACGGCATTATCGAAGCGGTCATCAAATACAGGAAGTTCCAGATAATCGTCGTAGAAGAAGCCCATATATTCCTTTGCTTCTTTCCAAACGGCAATGTCCTTACGGGGCTTTTTACCACCGCGGCCAATGGCGAGAATGGAAGTGGCGTAGTCGGGATCGGCTTCCAGCTTTTCGGCAAAATCCGCGTCAAACTCCCGCGCCCATTCGGTCAGCAGGGAGTAAACGGTTTGGGCATCCATTTTTGCAATTTCGTTCTTGCTCACATCGGTGAGCTTAGCGTAGTCAAACAGGTTGCCTGCGGGATTGAGCTTTTTGGGGCTGAATTTGAAATCCGTTGCGGGTGCATCGGGATTTGCCCGCCGCCAATCCTCGTAGTTGGAGTTTAGAAGTGTCATGATGTACTCATAAACCGCTTGTACGGGGAAGCCTTCTGCTTTATAAAAGGTTAAAGCCAGCTCGGGGTCTTTCCGCTTGGACAGCTTGCGCTTGGAATTGCCGTCCATTTTCATCAGCGGTCCGATGTGGACATATTTGGGCAATTTGAAGCCCAGCGCTTTAAACAGCTGAATGTGGAACGGCAGGGTGGGCAGCCATTCATCTCCGCGCACAACATGGGTGGTGCGCATTAAATGGTCGTCAACAGCATGGGCGAAGTGATAGGTGGGAATGCCGTCGGATTTCAGCAGCACATGGTCTACATTGTTTTCTGTGATGGTTAAAGCGCCTTTTACCAAGTCGTCAAACTTAAATTGGTTTTCAATGCTGCCGGTGGAGCGGAAACGAAGCACCCAAGGTGTGCCCGCATTTAGCTTTTCCTGAATTTCTTCCAAGGAGCGGTCGCGCCAGATGGCATACTTTCCGTAATAGCCGGTAGTTTCCTTATTGGCCTCCTGCTTTTCCCGCATGGCAGACAGCTCTTCTTCTGTGCAGAAGCAGGGATAAGCCTGTCCTTCCGATACCAGCTTTTTAGCATAGACATGGTAAATGGCGGCCCGTTGGCGCTGACGGTAAGGACCGTAATTTCCGGCATCGCCGTCTATGGTAGCGCCTTCGTCGAATTGGATTCCGTAGTGCTTCAATGTGTTTATCAGCACTTCCACAGCGCCGGGAACTTCCCGCTTGGCATCGGTATCTTCCACACGCAAAAACAGAACACCACCGCTTTGATGGGCCATACGCTCAGAGGTCAGACCCTGCACCAGATTGCCCAAATGAACAAAGCCGGTGGGGGAGGGAGCCATACGGGTAATCACAGCACCCTCGGGAACTTGGCGCAGAGGGTATTTTTCTTCCAAGGATTCGGGAGTGTCCGTTACCTGAGGGAAGAGTAAATTGGCAAGAATGGGATAATCCATAGTGAAACCTCTTTATTACAATATTTTGATTACTATACCACAGGTTCTGTGGAAAATCAACGAAAAGATAAGGCAGTTACCCAACAAAAACACCTTGCAGAATCGGAAAGATGGTGGTATAATAGCGCTAATTGTAAGAAGGAAGTGATATTATGAGTGAAATGTTGGCAGAAAATGCCCCGAAGAAACGCATGCTTTCCGGCATTAAGCCCTCCGGTGATTTGACTTTGGGCTCTTATTTAGGCGCGGTGAAAAATTGGGCGGAACGGGCAGACCAATATGATTGCTTTTACTTCATGGCAGACTTGCATGCCATTACTGTCCGGCAAAATCCTGCGGATTTGCGTCGCCGTACATTAGAACAGTTGGCGCAGTATATTGCCTGCGGTCTTGACCCTGAGAAAAATACCCTTTTTATTCAAAGTCATGTGCATCAGCATGCTGAGCTTGGCTGGATTTTGGATTGTTATTCCATGTTTGGCGAATTAAGCCGCATGACCCAGTTTAAGGATAAGTCTGCTAAGAATGCAGATAACATCAACGCCGGCTTATTTACCTATCCTAGCTTGATGGCAGGCGATATTTTGCTTTATCAGCCGGATTTGGTGCCGGTGGGTGAGGATCAAAAGCAGCATGTGGAGCTGACCCATGTGATTGCCCGTCGGTTTAACGGTATTTATGGCGATGTATTTAAGATTCCCGAACCTTTTGTTCCTAAGGTGGGCGCGCGGATTATGAGCCTGACCAATCCCACAGCTAAGATGTCTAAGTCTGAAAACGAGGACACCGGACGAGTGCTTCTTATGGATACACCGGAAGTGATTATGAAGCAGTTTAAGCGGGCAATTACAGACTCCGATACAGAAAACTGTGTTCGCTACGACAAGGAAAACAAACCTGGTGTTGCCAATTTGATGACAATTTATTCTGCTGTCACAGGTAAAACCTATGATCAGATTGAAGCGGAATTTGCCGGTCAGGGCTATGGCAAGTTTAAGCCTAAGGTGGGCGAAGCGGTGGTGGAGCATTTGCGTCCCATTCGGGAAGAATCTGAAAAGCTTATGAAAGACAAGGCTTATCTGGAATCTGTTTATCGCGCTGGTGCGGAAAAAGCAAGCTATGTAGCCGAAAAGACCTTGCGTAAGGTCTATAAGAAAGTCGGCTTTGTTGCAAAATAAGAAATACGCTGCCAAGTATTTTGGCAGCGTATTTTTACATGAGAAGATATAAGACAATGGTTAATAAAGCGCTGTGATCGTTTTCCTGACTGTCACCCGCCATGAGTAAAAGCAGCAGGATGATCAACAAATCCGTAGTATCGAAGCTTCCGGGGAACAGGCCCCGAAAGAAATCAAAAATTCCACCATGACGAGGCGGGGGAGCATGTTGGTGGTGTTCGGTTGGACACGGCTGGGAAGGAATGGGCTTGGGCGGTGGAGATGGTGCTGCGCAACGGTTTTTTTGATATGTACCGTCCGGTCGCGGGATATATCGATTATACATTTTCTCACCTGCCTAGCTGTAAAAATGGGATCCCACCGCTGAAAAATGTGGTGGCGAGATTGGCGATTTTGGCAGCCCGCATGGCTTTTTCCAGTTTTTGAATCCGTTCTCCGTGTAAATAGGGCGTAAGTGCGCTTAATAGGGATTGCTGATGGTTGTCGATGCCCGATTGCGCGGCAATTGAGGCGATTTTTTGCAGGGTTTGCATATCCAGATCCAGTCCGGCGGGGAGGGAGAATGACGATTCCTGTGGCTGAGGTGATGGTGGTGCGCTTTGCTGCTGACCAAGAGATTGCGCCATGGTCATAAGCTGGGACATCATTTCGGGATTTCCCAATATCGAATTTAATTTATCTTCCATTCCCTCCATGGGCTATTCCCTCATTTCTTCTACCAGTGATTTTGTATCCTTGTCGGTTAAAAGCGCGGACATAATTTTCTTTACCTGATCATAATTTCCCGCTGCGGCTTGTGCCATAGCCTGCTGCAAATCGGCAGAATTTGTTTGCTGCAATCGCGACAGTAGTTTCTGACCTGCTTCACTTTGCGCCAACGCTTTGGCTTTTTCCGGCGTGATGGCATGAAAAGGGTTGGATGGATTCATAGATAGACCTCCTGTCCCGTAGGTGAACATGTTTCTTGTGTAGTATATGCTGCGCATCATGAGAATGTGACGGTATAAAAGAAATATGTGGATATTTCATGGCAGGTGTGCTATAATGGGGGAAATTGATTTGGCGGTGAATCATGAAAGTTTTGGTTTTGTCCGATTCCCATTCTTCTTTGCGATTTATGCGTAAGGCAATGGCAGCAGTAAAGCCTCATGCGGTGGTGCATTTAGGGGATTATTATGAAGATGCTCAAGCCTTGGAGGAAGAAAATCCTCATATTCCTTTTCATGTGGTGGGTGGCAACTGTGACCGCCACCGCGGCAATGGACTGTATCGGGAAATGTTGTGCTACGATGTTTGCGGTGTTCGGCTTTTTATGACTCACGGGCATAATCATTATGTAAAATCAAGCTTATTTAGCCTACTTCGAGAGGCTCGGGAGATGGGCGCGCGGGCTGCTTTGTACGGCCATACCCATGTTGCCGACTGTCATCGGGAGGATGACGGTCTTTGGGTGTTAAACCCCGGCAGCTGCGGAAGTGACAGCGGCAGCGTGGCTTTGATGGAAATTGAGAATAAAACCATAAAAGCCTGCCGAATTTTGCGGCAGGCAGACTTGGAGGAAATGCTATGATTTTAACAGTAGATATTGGAAACTCCAATATTGTCTTAGGCGGTGTGGAGAAGGACCATATTGCCTTTGAAGCGCGCCTTCGTACGGATTCTACGAAAACCTCTGATGAATACTGCATTGATTTAAAAATGATTTTGGAGGTTTATGGCATTACTGCGGAGAAAATCGAGGGAGCAATCATTGCCTCGGTTGTGCCGCAGGTGCTGAATTCTCTGCAAACGGCCATTAAAAAGCTAACAGGGAAGACGAGCTTGGTGGTAGGTCCCGGATTAAAAACCGGCTTGAACATAAAAATTGAAAACCCCGCCCAGACGGGCGCGGACTTAGTGGTTGGTTGCGTTGCGGCACTGCGGGAACATAAACCGCCCATGATCGTAGTGGATATGGGCACCGCTACAACCATGGTGGTGCTGGATGAAACCGGCGCGTTGGTAGGTGGTTGCATTTGCCCCGGTGTGAAGATTTCTATGGATGCTCTGACAGAGCGCACTGCGCTTCTGCCCGGTTTGCAGTTAGACCGTCCCAAGAATGCCATTGGACGCAACACCATTGACTGTATGCGCAGCGGCATTATGATGGGCAATGCCTGTATGCTTGATGGCATGATTGAGCGTATGGAGCAAGAGCTGAATCAGAACGTAAATGTGGTTGTGACCGGCGGCATCGCTAAGTTTATCACGCCTCTTTGCAAAAGAGAGATGGTTTATGATAAGGATTTGATTGTAAAGGGCCTTGCGGCCCTTTACCGTGACAATCAGCGCGGTGACTCAAAAAAAGGCTAAAATGCACATCAACGCGGTGACAATGCCCGCTCCGCTGGCGGCACTGAGCAGATGGTCCAATGTCTTGTGGAAGAAATAGTTGCGTTCAGCGGCATTGGGATAGGCGGGAGCTCTTCGATTGCGAAATGCGATGACCTTTGCTTGATTTGTTTGTTGCGTTTTCATGATTGTATCCTCCTTTTTCCTTGTGTTCACAGGATACAATATATAAAGACCAATAAAACGGACTAATTTGCAAAACGTAAGAATAAGTATTCGATATTTCTCGTTGCATATTGGAACTGCGTATGCTACAATAGGTAAAAGAGGTGATGGAAATGGAATGGATTGATAAGGTGATGGACTACTGGCAGCTGCTTTGCGAAAAGGCAGCGCCCACAGTAAAAAAAGTCAGTGGATTTCTTTATGAATTGAAAAAGGCAATTTTGTTTATTTGGGATTTTGTCAAGCGCATGAAAAAGGTGGTGCTTGCCGCACCCATTGCATTTCTGGCGGTGGTAATTGCCATTTATAATTTGGCAAGTCTGCCTGCGCTGGTGGGAATTTTTCTGCTGGAAAGCGGGGATTATGCCTTTCAGATGCTGCGGGAGCTGGTGGTGCTTTCCTGCATGGCGCTGACTGCCCTTTGCTTGCTTCTGATGTTCATTTCCAAGCGCACCATGACCCCTTGGCTTGTCAGCTTGTTTTCTCTGGCGCTTCCGCTGGTAATTTTGCTTACCAACGTATTTCCTGCATAAGAAAAAGCGTGTAAAAGGGCGGTGCGCCACAGTGAGAAATCGGTTTTGAACGACCCCTTTTTACCAATACTGCACGAAAAATTCCCGAAATGCGTCAGTATTCCGGGAATTTTATTATTTGTCTTGGCGAAAGGTTGCCACTTCAAAACTGCCTCTTATAGACGATTTATCACTATGGTGTACTGCCCAAAGACACGCTTTTTGTATTTTACTGATTGATCAGAGTTAGCAATTCATCCATAGTATCGGCAATGGCAATGGCGCCGGCCTCCTGCATTTGCTTCGTTGTGCCGTAGCCCCAGCTGACGCCGATACAGGGAATATTATGGGCGGCAGCGCCTAAAACATCATAATGCGTGTCGCCTACCATAACGGCATTGGAAATGCCTCCGATTTGATCCAGCAAATAAGCGATGACATCGGATTTGGTATCCCGAGTGCCGTCTAAGGTTGCACCTGCAACGACTTCAAAATATTTCGTTAAGTCAAATCGGTCAAGAACGGAATGTGCCATGACCTCGGGCTTTGATGTGGCGATGAAAAGCCGATGACCTTGCGTTTGCAGTGTGTGAAGCAGGTTGTCAATGCCGGGATAGGGGGAATTTTCATAAATTCCCACAGGGACATATCGTTCGCGGTAAACATCCACCGCTTTCAGAGCTTCATCTGCGGGGATTCCGAATTCCTGAAATTTATCTTGTAGGGGAGGGCCGACAAATGTGCGCAAATCCGCAGTAGACGGAACGGGGAGGCCGTACTTTTCAAAGGTATAGGCGACGCAGTTCATAATTCCTTCGCCGGAATCGGTAATGGTGCCGTCAAGGTCAAATAAAATCGCTTTTGTCATGATATCACCTCTTTTAATGATATAAGGGAAAAGCACTTGCAGATGCAAGTGCTTTTTGGCGGAGAGAGTGGGATTCGAACCCACGGTACGTTGCCGTATCACTAGTTTTCAAGACTAGCTCCTTAAACCGCTCGGACATCTCTCCGTTTGGGCATATCATATCATTGGGTTAAAGGAATGTCAAGGTTGAGAAGCGGGGAGTGAGGGGGATTTGTTTGCATTTTGCCTGAGGCAAAATTAAGGTAGCCGCCAGTGTTTTCACTGGTGGCTGCAACAGTCCACCGGAACTTTACGAATGTGGTAGTCGGTGTTATTTCCTTGCATTTAGTGGGCTTTTTCCCCGTTTTTTCTATGATATGGTAACGGCTGCGCGGTGTCCTCGTACCGGAATTGTACCGCATGGTCGTACTTTAGTCAAGCGTGCGTTCTGCTCCGTCAGTTGGCAAACTGGCGGAGCTTCTTTGCGCTCCGCAGAGCGCGTGGAGCAGCAGAGCAGCAAACAAGGGGCAGCGGAAGATAGCTGCCCTTTGTATTTGCGTATGCTGCTGCGTTGCATTGTGCGGGGATTGCCCGCGTAATGCAACATTGCAGTTATGGTGCAATCCATAGCTGCAATCCGTTCCCCCTCGGAGAGCCCCGTATTTTGCTTTCGGCAAAATGGTACGGGGTACTAATCTGCCGACACAGTTTATGCGACTCCTCTGTCATTATTTAGGTGTACCCCGTGCGGGCTCAACGATACCACCCCCGCCGGAAGGAGGACACCCCATGCGAATGACACATCACAACGGAAGAACCCGTGCAGATGGCAGCGCATTCTCCGCAAAACACAATGACAGAAACGGATTTACCGCAGGTCACATCAAGCCCAACCCGGAACACGAAAATTTTTACCGCACCATCAGTCCTGTCACACAAAAGCCACAAAAGCTGGGTGCTGACGGCAAGCCGAAAAAGAGCTTTGACGAACACGAAAGGGATTTCTACGAAGAGCTATTCGGTGAATCCCTTGCTGCCCAAAATAAACGCTATACAAAAAGCGGACACGCAGAACGCTGCAAGACCATCGACGAATACCGCAAAAGCGCCCGCACCTGCCCGGAAGAAACGATTGTTCAGTTTGGAAACCGCAGCGGCTCAGTTAGTCCGGAAACTGTGGAGCAATTCCTCGGGCAGTACCTTGCCGAGATGCGAGCCGCATTCGGGGACAGGGTGCGCTTTTTGGACATTGCCATTCACAACGATGAGAGCGTGCCCCACGCCCATATCCGCCGGGTTTGGTGCGCAACCGGAAAAGACGGGCTGCTTGAAGTGTCGCAAGCAAAAGCCCTTGAACAGCTTGGCATAGAGCGCCCAGACCCTACCAAAAAGGAAAGCAGGCACAACAACCGCAAGCAGACATTCTCCCAAAAGGAGCGCGAAATTGCATTGGCGTGTGCCCGGAAATGTGGGCTTGAAATTGAGGAAATCCCCGCTGAGCCCGGAAAGCAAACGATGGCTTTGGAGCAGTATGTCGCCCAAAAAGAACGGGAAGCCCTCGTTGCTGCCCATGCCGAAAAAGAGGCTGTAAAAGAAGAAGTCCGCAAGCTGACGGAAGTGCGCGAGGAAGTTCGTGCAGAGGTGGAAACGCTCACGCAGGAAAAGACACGGCTGCAACGGCTTGTGTCACGGCTGAGTGAATCCCTCGGCCGGCTCTTCGGCAAGCTGCAAAGCATTGCTATGGGGCGGGGCACAGTCCTTGACTATGTAAAGCCGGAGGCACAAGCAGTTGTGGACGACCTAAACGAACTGGACAACGAGGAATACGAGCTGTAAAGAGAAAATTCCAATATGCCGAACAGTTCGACATATTGGAATTTGTTAACTTCTTTTTCTAATAGTTGCCCAAATGCCCCAGCCTATACCACATACAAAAAGCAAACCAAAGGATAAAAGCGCAAAAAATAGATAACCCAACCCATCCCATCCGTTTATGGATGCACTACAAATAGAAAAAACAATCGTTGAAACAATAAGCAGTGCAATAGGAAGCAGTTTAGTGAATATCTTTTTAGCCTTAAAGCACAGCAGAAGTTGTAGAATTAGTGTCGTTATTGCAGATGCGAAAATAACAATTGTAGGAAAGTCCATCTCTAAATACCATTTACCCATAAAATAACCCCCTTCGTCAAATTCAAGTTTTCCGAACAGATTATATCACAAATAATCACGGAAATCAACAGAAAGCAGGATAAAACCCGGTAACCTTTCGGCTACCGGGTCAGCCCTCACGCGACCATTCGCTGCATTCTTTTCGATACGGAATCTGCAATCGCTGCCTTATGGGTTTGGGGACTATGTGCATAGGTATTGGCAGTTACAAAGGCGTTTTTGTGGCCGAGAAAACGCGCTGCATCAACGAGAGTATATTCACCACTTGCCACGAGGTTTGTGGCGCAACTATGGCGCATATCATGATGACTAATCTTGCGCACGCCCGCTGCCTCGCAAGCCCTGTTCGTGATGGAATAAATACCGCCGGGGCGCTCCCAGAAAATTCGCTCGTATGACTTTAGCCCATAGCTGCGGGAAATCCTGTCCATTAACCCCTGTTTAATCTCCGGTGGCAGCAAAAGTGTGCGGTGACTGGAAGATGTTTTGGGAGAATCGATTTCTCCGTCAATGTCGCAGGATTTGGTGATGTGCAAATAGGCGTTCCCGTTCTCGTAGGTAATATCTGCAGGGGTAATGGCGCGAGCCTCGCCAATTCGCAAACCCATGAAATACATCAAATCGTAGAATACCCGCCATTCCTCCGGCGCTGCTTGCCTGAAAAGGAAAAATTCTTCGTCTGACCATGTGGGGCGTTCCGGTGTTACTGTGCTGCCCAAATCGGTCAAATCCACCATAGGAGAAAACTGCAAATAGCCTTTGGCAACCGCGTAATTGAGAACAGCATTGAGCTGTTTCTGTGTTCTGCGGAGACTTGATTCAGCCAGCGGCTCTCCGCTGCGGGTGATGTAGGACTTCATGTACTGCTGCCATGTCAGCAGCATCTCGGTGTCAATATCCTTGATTTTGACATCCCTAAAATGTGGCAGAATAAACGCTTGCGCATCGTCCTTTGCCTTGAGGCTGTTGCGCTTCAATTCCTTGATTTTGGGCGTGTTTCGGTACTCTTCCCATACCTGCCCATAGGTCGGCGCAACGAGCCGCTGAGGGCGTTTCTGCGTCTCTGTAACGGCGGTATCCGTGTGCTCCGGCAAAGTTGTGGGCGGCTCTGTATGCCCAGTCTCAGCCTCTTGGATGACCTGCCGTACCCATTCCTGCAATTCGATTTCTGCCATGCGAGCCTCTTTCTGTGTGTCAAAAACCGAGCTCTTTTTCTGATAGTGAATACCTGCAATTGTGTAGTTTACCTTGGCGTACCACTTTACGCCGCACTTTCGTTGAACCTTGTAAATACCTGTCATTGAACAATGCCCTCCTTGGTTAGTCCGTGCCGCGTTAGAAAGTACTCCGCACTTACCTTGCCTGGATGGATGATAAATCCCAGGGCTTGGAGCTCCTTGTTGCATTCGCGGATTACTCTATACGCTTTGCTTTCCTTACATCTGAGGACATCTTGAACATCGTTTACATCATAAAAAACTGGGGTCATTGTAGTACATTTCTCCTTTGGAATATTTGTACTACAATGATGGCATTTGGGGTATTTCTTGTGCACAAGGGGTATTGCTCGTACCGCATTCGTACCGGATTTTTTCACGGTGTCAAAAACCCTTAGAGCCACAAGGGTTTTGGGGGATTCCATAACAGTCCACCGGACTGTTGCATGATAGATATTCAAATCCCTCTCTCTAAACATCTAGCCAATAAAAACACCACCCAATGGGGTGGTGTTTTTATTGGCGGAGTGAGAGGGATTTGAACCCTCGCGCGTGGTTTAGACGCCTACTCCCTTAGCAGGGGAGCCCCTTCGGCCTCTTGGGTATCACTCCGAATCAAAAGTTATTTGATTGCCCAAGTATTCTAGCATACAGGCATGACTTTGTCAAGGAGGAAATCGACTTCATAGGCCTATGCTGTTATTTGTTTACGAATTGTGCATAATTTACAATGATCAAAACCAATAATTGTGCAATATTCCGACATCACAAAAGGGTTGATTTATGATATAATACGCTTGCATTAGTGGGACTATATATTGTGCCCATAAAGATTTTCTGCATGTCATATAAATTCTTTGGGTGCAGAGGTAATAAGGAAGGTGCATTAGATGAAAAAACTAACCAAACTCACCGCATTTGTATTGACGGTTGCGATGCTGGTTGGCATGATGCCCGCGATTGTTTTAGCTGACAATTCTCAGGCTCGTGCGGCAACGTATGCTCCGCATACGGGCTCTATATCTGGTGCCAGCAATGTTGCTGTTGCCAAGTATAAAGCCAACTACTATGACAACTGGTACGCAATCTACGATAAGGTGCCGTTTGCTAAGAACGCGATACCTGCGGCCAATGACGCTTATTATAACCGCCATTTGGTAAGTGCTACCTATGACGATCGGAATCTGTATATTACATATCCTGAAATTGGTGGCACCAGCAATATGTGGCTTACATCAATTAGCGGTCAGACTGCTCCGGTTAACAACACTACGGTTAACGGTTATAATCCCACATTTACTGCCAATACACCTGAAAATGAACAGAGATTGGTTACGGCAATTTTCCCGTTTAACGATATTGGCATTGAGCTGACTGATTTCAATCAGGTTTACAGAATGACGTTCTTGTGGCGCGGAAACACGAAATGGTTTCAACAAGAAGTTTATGTGAAGTTTGCTGCAAATAACGTTGCGGTTGAAAGCAACGCAGCCCTGAACTTTACATCTGCAAATAAGGTGGCTGTGGATGTTCCCGCTATCGAGCTGCCTAATGTTGTAAATGCCGGCAATAAGCCCACATTGGAAGCTCCTTTTGTGACAGTGATTGAGACCAATGTGACCCTTAACCAATTGCCTTTGGATTCTGCATGGGTTTCTAATACATCGGATATCAATTTTACAACGGATGGCAGCGGTAAGGCTACCAATCCGCAATTTGCAGAGGGTATTACCTTCCACTACCGCGATAACAATTCTAACTGGTACCGCGGCTCCTTTGGCTTCGGCATCGCAAGAAACAGCGATACCGGCAATTTGGCATTGATTACCTTGTTTGCAGGCAATAGAAAGTCCTTCTATGATATTACTGCTAAGGTACCTAACACGCAATTGAGTGATGATGGCTCTGTTCAGCTGAATATTCGCGCGGAGATTAACTACAAGACTACCGTGCAGGATTGGCAGAACGTTCAGCAATATTCTGCCACCATTAAGTACTACATTAATGGTCAGTATATAATGGAAAAGGGCCTTTCTGACTCTTTGATGTTCTGGCATTCTGAGTTTGGTAAGAATAAGTTGTATATTGAAGCAGTGGATACTGCCAATTCCGGCATCGATGTTACTGTAAACAGCTATTCTGTTAGCTATGATACCACTAAGAACAATGTCCTCGATGGTTACCTGACTGAGGAGACAGTGTTAGGCAGCAACACATCCGCTGATGCTCTTACTACGAATTTGAATTTGGCCACTACATTGAATTGCCCCATTACCGGCGGCATGCCTATTAGCTGGGTTGATTTGACGAATGTTGCGGCAAATGGCGCAGTGAACTGCTCCAAGAACATGACCGCTTCTGTCACTGCAAAATTAGCAACAGGTGAGACTAAGACCTTGAACTTTAAGGTTGCTCCCAGCGTTCACGTGCCCGGCGAAGCTGCTCCTTGCGGCGCAAGCTCCTGTACTGTTTGCGGTGGTGTAGCGACTGAGCCCACCGGTGCGCATGCTTATACTGAGTGCGTTGCGGATCCTGCTTATTTGAAATCTACCGCAACACCTGCGGCTAAGGCTGTATATTATAAGACCTGTAAGTGTGGCGCTATGAGCACTACCGAAACCTTTGAGCATGGCGAGCCTCTTGCCGATATTCCCGATGACGGATGGGATGTCTATATCCATGAGTTAAAGAATGGTATCGCTTTGGATGGTAAGGTTGACGATGGTTTTAAGCTCCATGGCGCATTGAAAGATGGTGACGGCAATGCCTTGCCCTTTGGCATGGCTTGGAACTCCAAATACATCTATTTGGTGTATGAGAAGGGGACAGGAGCAACTGCCCCTGAATTGACCAAGTTGGTTATCAACGGCCGGACTCTTGATGTGGCTTCCCTTGCGAAATATACAGATACCCATGTGGAAGTTGTGATTCCTTTGACAGCTGCCAATATTAATCTGGCTGCGTACAATCAGAAGTATGCTGTCAAAATGGTTATCGGTGATTACTTTGGCGGCGGCGATATCCTGCTGACGCAGGGCCTTGGCGGCAATCTTGTAGATGGCGACGGCAATCCTATTGTGCCTTCTCCTGTTGGATCTACTGCGACCCCTCCGGCGAATACCAATACTGTCGTAACAAAGAATGCTGACGGTACATATTCTTTCCGGATTTATGAAACTGTTGACGGCGCCGCTATCCCTCCCGCCGCAAGCTATGATTCTACTGCAAGTGTAGCTATCGGCACAACTCCCACAATTCTTGACTTTACATTTACGCCCAGTGTACTTCCTACATTTACAATCAGCCAGGCTACTTGGGGTTGGTACAATAACTGGAATAACTACTACAAATTAACCATTACCGAAGATATTAATGCAGGCAAGTTCCCTGAGGGCTCTCCGGATGCCGGCAAGGAAATGCAAACCGGTTATATCATTGGTATTGGTAAGCATCAGTCCGCTGCTGATGCCGTACCCTACATTTACTTTATTGTAGGTGTTCATGACGGCATTAAGGAAGCATCTGCCTCTCCTGCAACCTATATTAATACCGGCATCCCTGTTACAAGCACTGATACAATGGATATCCGCGTGGTATATGACAATAGCAACAGCTATGTAAATAGCTATACGGATTTCAGCCCCGTACCCGCAAAATTCTTTGTCAATGGCCAGCTTGTTGGGGAAATGGCTAATATTCGTGCATTTGGTGTTGGTACGGGCGGAGCAAGTCGTCTCCTTATCCAATCCTTCTCCAATTTCGCCATTGATGCAACTTTTGGAAACATTGGTATGAGCTATGCAAACAGCTATGTTGACTACTGCTTCCATGAGTTCACAGAAGAGGTTGCAACTGAGGAACACATCAAAACTCCTGCAACACCTATTTCTGTTGCTGTTTACTACAAGAGCTGCTCTCACTGTGGCGAACATGATGAATTACGTTCCGAAACCTTTAACGGTACTGAATTGGGCACTGTGTTCCCCGAGTACGACGATCTTTACATCTACGAAACGAATAAGCCCATGGTGGTTGACGGTAAGGCTGATGCTGGCTTTAAGTTACATGGTATTCTGGATAATACTGCCGGTTCCACTCGTCCCTTTGGTGTAAGCTGGGATGATGAGTATCTCTACATTGCATATGCTGGAACTGCATTGCCCTCCACTTTGATCATCAATGGTGTAACAGTGGATGTTTCTACTGTTTCTAAGGCCGTGGATACTCATGTTGAGATTGCAATTCCTATGGAAGACCTTAACATTGCAATTACAGCTTATAATGTACCTGTTGAATTTGATATTCTTGTAGACGGCCACTTGTATGGCGGCAAGGTGATTCTTTCTCAGTCTATGGGCAGTGTGATTGTGGATAAGGACAATTCTCCTCTGGGTGTTAATCATTCCAGCACCAAGCCTATTGAGAATACTGTGACGGAAGTTACCAAGGACGAAAACGGTATTTACACCTTCCGTTTTGCTAAACTGCAAAATCAAGTCTCCGTTTTGGATACGGTTTATTTCCAGGGCGTTGGTGCATTAAATACTTCTGTTTGCAATGCTACTGTGATTGATTTTACCCTGACACCTACCGATATTCCTCTTTCTACTGCTTACCGTACAACAGCGGGTACCTACTATTGGGATCAGTATGTTGGAATCCGTATTTCTGATGATAAGAATGAGAGCAATTGGGCTGCTGGCGCAGCTGCTTCCGGTCAGAAGCAAACTGGTATTCTGATGGGTATTGTGAAAGATACGGATACCTATAAGCTTCTTGTTCAGGTTAACAAGAGTACCGTTGCCACAACCAACACGTCTGGTACTGTTGTGGTAGATACTAAGATTCCTTCCACAAGCACTGCTCCTATGGACTGGCGTATTGTGTATGAGAATACAGATTCTACTGTTAATTCTTATATCGATTATACCAAGATTCCTGCAAAGATTTATCTGAATGGTGCATTGATTGCTTCCTTGGATGATGTGCGTTCCTTTGGTATTGGCACTGGCAATACTTCTTCTTTGTTGATCGCTCCCAGCACTCGTTATGGCTTTGCTGTTGATCAGATGAAGACCTTTGATATCACTGTATCTAACATTGGTGCGACATCCTTGGCAGACTGCTACCACAGATTTGTCAATGAAGTGGCAGAGGATAAGTATTTGAAGGATCCTGCTTCTCCTATTGCTAAGGCGGTGTATTGGAAGAGCTGTGTTTGCGGCGCTATGAGCACCACTGAAACCTTTGAGCATGGTGAGATTAGCTCTGTTTATCCCAACTTGGGCGATCTGTACGCAGGCCAATTGAAGACTGAGGTTGCGCTTGACGGTAAGATTGGTGAAAAGGATTTCTTCATTACCGGTGCAATGCTGGGCGGCAACGGCGAAGAGATTCCCTTCGGCGTGGTTTGGACCACAGAGGCTGTTTATATCGCATATAAGAAGCCTGCCACCGGTGATCTTGTTGTTAGATTTAACAACAAGGATATCACAATTCCTGCTGCAAATAAGTTTGACGGCGCCGGTGATTATGTGGAAATCAAGGTTCCGATTTCCGAAACCGGTTTTGACGGAAAGACTTATGAAGCACAGACCGATTTTGTTCTGCGCGTTGGCGATATCTTCTGGAGCGGTAAGTTAATCTTCTCCTATCCCAGATTCTATAAGACACCCTCTTCCGGGGGCAGTGTGGCAAAGCTTGGACCCGGCGAAGAACATGAAGTTCCTGAAAACACCATTCGCGAAGTCGTGTTGAATGAAAACGGCACGTATACCTTCCGTCTTGCTAAGACAAAGGATGGCGTTGATACAATTGCTGCATGTTATTTCCGTGAGATTGATCAGCTCGTTTCCGGAAATAGAGCTACAATTGTTGATTTCTCCTTGAAGCCCACAAAACTGATGACCAGCAACAAGGTTTTGCCCACGCAATACCGCTATCACTGGGGCGAGTTTGTCGAAATCTTCGTTGCAGATGACACGAATGCATCTACCTTTGCAGATGGTACACCTTGCGAAGGAAAGACACTGCAAACCGGCTTCGTTATGGGTGTAGCCAACGTTGACGGTACGGTTCAGTTCTTTGTGCAGATTAATAAGAGCACTGAGCCTACAAGCCTTGTTATGGGTACTGAGTACTATGATACAGGTATTCCTGCTACAAGCGGTGAAGAAATCGATGTGAAGATTATCTGCGATATCACCGAGGAGGGCAGCGTTAAGTCTTACACTGAGTACTCCAAGATTCCTGTGAAGGTGTTTATTAACGGTGTCTTGGCATTTGATTTGGAGGACGGACGTTCCTTTGGTATTGGTACAGGCGGCGGAAGCCAGGTTATGATGTCTTTGAACAGACGTTGGGGCTATCCTGCTGAGAATATGAAGGCTTCTGATGTTACATTCTCTAATGTTTCCGTTACCTTCGCTCCTACGGATATTAACGATACATCTGTGGATGAGATTCCCGGTGCCGGCGGCAATAACCCTGTAACCGGTGACAATACTCCCTTGGAGTTGTATGTTGCGGTGCTGGTGATTTGCATGCTGGGTATGGGTGCTCTGGCAATTCCTCTCCTGCGCAAGAAGAAAGCATAATGTAATTTTTAAAACCATACGCCCTGTACGATTTTCGTACAGGGCGTAGTTTTATATAAAAATTACGCCCGCCGGAGTTTCCGGTCGGCGGTGCTGTATATTATTAATAATTTTGGTGGCTGGCGGTGTCCAGCTTGTCGTAGTT
>JAZQWI010000023.1:0-49904 GCA_045632245.1 Faecousia sp.
CTCCGCCCCCTGCGATGGCTTCATTATCAACACCTGTTCCGTTACCGCGGTGGCGGACAAGAAAAACCGCGCCATTATCCGTCGCTGCCGTCGGGAAAACCCCAACGCCATCCTTGGTGTATGCGGCTGCTATCCCCAACACGCAGCCCAGGCCGTAAAGGCTTTGGGCGCAGATGTGGTTGGCGGCAGCGGCAACCGGCAGGAATTTCTCGATAACATGATTTCCGCTATGGCCGACCGCATCCGTCGGGAAAGCGTCGACCTCGCCCTGCGCCGCCGCAGCTTTGAAATCCTGCCTGCGGGCGGCTTGACGGAGCGCACCCGCGCCATGCTGAAAGTGCAGGACGGCTGCGTGAATTTCTGCACCTACTGTATCATTCCCTACACCCGCGGCCCTGTGCGCAGCGCGCCTGTATCCTTAGCCGTGGCGCAAGCCAAAGAGTTGGCGCTAAAAGGGTATCGGGAAATTGTAATCACCGGCATTGAGATTGCCTCTTGGGGCGCCGATCTGCCGGAAAAACCGTCCGTTTCCTCTTTAATCACTGCCGTTTGCCAAGCCGTTCCCCTTTTGCGGGTGCGCCTTGGCAGCTTGGAGCCCCGCATTGTCACCGAAGAATTTTGCCAAAAAATGAAAACCCTCCCCAACCTGTGCCCGCAATTCCATTTGTCCATGCAGTCGGGCTGCGACAGCGTCCTTGCCCGTATGCATCGGAAATACGATACTGCCCGCTATCTGCAAAGCGTGAGCCTGTTAAAAACCCACTTCCCCCATTGCGCCATCACCACGGATATGATTGTAGCATTCCCTGGAGAAACGGAAGAAGAATTTGCGGAAAGCTTAGCCTTTATCCAAGCCTGCGGCTTTGCAGATATGCACATTTTTCCCTATTCCCGCCGTCCCGGCACACCGGCAGACAAGCTGCCAAACCAACATGACAATGCCACCAAGGAAGCGCGCAGCCGCGCAGCCATTGCCATTGGCGAAACAATGAACCTCGCCTACCGCGAAGCTCTGCTGGACAGCGTACAGGAAGTGCTGTTTGAGGAAAAAGACGGCGACTATTTTATCGGCCACGCCCCCAACTATATGAAAATCTATGTGAAAGCCGACGGCTTGCACAACCAAATAAAACCTGTGCGGATTGTCTCTGTGTTTCAAGACGGGCTGCTGGGAGAGCTTTTGACGGAGGAATCTCCATGAACACCCTACTTCATATTTGCTGCGCACCCTGCGCCAATCAATGTATCGAGGTGCTGCGGGGGGACAAGTTGGATGTCACCGGCTTTTGGTACAACCCCAACATTCACCCCTTTACGGAATACCGCGCCCGCAGAAATTGTCTGCAAGACTATGCCAAGGCAATTAACCTGCCTTTGCTTGTGCAAGACGATTACGGCCTGCGGCCCTTTGTTCGGGAAGTGGCGCAGGATATAGAAAACCGCTGCGTAAAATGCTATGAAATGCGCTTTTTTGAAGCCGCGCGGCAGGCCAAGGAGGGCGGCTTCGACAGCTTTACCTCCTCGCTGTTCATCAGCCCCTATCAGAACCACGAATTAATGAAAGAAACCGCAGAGCGCGCCGCAGCACAGTATGGCGTAACATTTTTATATCGGGATTTTCGCCCCTATTTTAAGGCGGGGCAGGAAAAAGCCAGAGAGCTGGAAATGTATATCCAAAAATTCTGCGGCTGCATTTTTTCCGAGCAGGAGCGCTACTTGAAATCCACGAAAATCATCCCCTAAGGAGAAATTATGTCCAACTTTCAATTTGCTGTGCCCACCCTGTTTGGATTAGAGGGCATTGCCGGTGATGAGCTGCGCCGGTTAAATATGGAAAATGTCAATGTTGAAAACGGCCGCGTGTTGTTTTCCGGTGACGAAACTGCCCTTGCCAGAGCGAATCTGTGGCTGAGAACCGGCGAGCGGGTGCTTTTGGTGCTGGCAGACTTCAAGGCAACCACCTTTGAAGAGCTGTTTCAGGGGGTTTATCAGACCAATTTAGAAAATTTTATTCCCAAAAACGGAGCGTTCCCCGTAAAAGGTCACTGTCTGAGCAGCCAGCTTATGAGTGTGCCGGACTGTCAAGCCATTGTAAAAAAAGCCGCCTCCAAGCGGTTGGGCGAACAATACGGCATCGCGTGGCTTCCCGAGGATGGGGAAAAATATCAGCTTCAATTTTCCATTATGAACGACCGCGTCCAGCTTTATCTGGACACTTCCGGCGCAGGCCTGCACAAACGCGGCTATCGAGCTGTGGGTAACGACGCGCCCCTGCGGGAAACCTTGGCTGCCGCCATGGTCATCTTGACCCGCTATCGCGGTCGGGAATTTTTGTGGGATCCGTTCTGCGGCAGCGGCACCATTCCCATCGAGGCCGCGCTCATTGCCAAAAACCGCGCCCCCGGCTTAACCCGTCGTTTTGCTGCTGAAAAATTCAGTTGGATGGACGAGAAAATCTGGCAAGACGCAAGAAGCGAAGCCTTTGACAAAGAATTTAGAGGGGATTACCGCATTTTAGGCTCAGACAACGACCCGAAATGTATCTCCCTTGCCATGGCCAACGCCCGCAAAGCCAATGTGGCCGGCCTGATTGACTTCCGCGACGGCGATGCCACCAAAATGAGCCTGCCGTCTGAGCAAGGAATCCTCATTTGCAACCCGCCCTACGGCCAGCGAATGATGGAGCAGCACAGCGCCCAGCGGCTTTACGGCGCATTGGGTCGGCACCTCAAATTTGCCGACGGCTGGAAAAAGTATATCATCACTTCCGAGCCGGAATTTGAACATTATTTCGGCAAGCGAGCGAACAAAAAACGCAAGCTCTACAACGGCATGATTCAGTGCAATTACTTTATGTTCACAGATAACACAAGAAAAAAGTAAGCTATAAAGAAGGTGTCAAAATGAAGCATCTGTTTATCATCAACCCTGCGGCAGGCAGCGTTGACCGCACGAAAAAATATTCCGCGGCCATTGACAAAGCCTGCACCGCCAGAAATTTAGACTACCGCATTGAAGTATCTGCCGCACCGGGGGAGTGCTGTCGCTTAGCCCGGGAAGCCGCCCAAACCGGTGAAGAGTGCCGCATTTACGCCTGCGGCGGCGACGGCACCTTAAACGAAGTAGTCAACGGCGCGGCAGGCTATGACAACGCGGCCGTCACCGTGTTTTCCGGCGGCAGCGGCAATGATTTCGTGAAGCTGTTTGATGACCCCAAGGCCTTTTTTGACATTGACCGCCTGTTAGATGCCCAAGAGATCTCCTTTGACTTGATTCGCTGCAACGACGACCTTTCCTTAAACATCTGCTCCGTAGGCTTAGATGCCCGCATCGGCACAGATGTTGCCAACTATAAACGCATTCCCTTACTCAGCGGTTTTCGCGCTTATGCCGTTTCCACGGTCATCAATGTCATTCGCGGCATCAGTGAACATTATGTGGTGGAACTGGACGGAGAAACCGTTGACGGCCAGCAAACACTGATCTGCATCTGCAACGGGCGCTTTTACGGCGGTGGATTTCTTCCCGTCCCCGAGGCAGACCCTACCGACGGAGAATTGGATGTTCTGCTTATTAAAAAGGTGTCCCGCCTGAAAGTGGCGCAGGTCATCGGCAAATATAAAAACGGACAATATCGTCAGCTTCCCGAATTTATCCGCCATGTAAAAACCAAGCATCTGCAAATCCGCTGCAACAAACCCACCGCCATCAACTTAGACGGCGAGCTGCGGGTGTCCGACACCATCAACATTTCCGTAGCCAAAGAAAAACTGCGGTTTTTCTACCCCAGCGGATTACATATCCTCACCCCTGAAAAAGCCACTGTATAAGGAGAATTTCTGTGGAAAACTATTTTGCCCCCGTTATGGACAAAAAGCAAATTGACGCCATTTCCAACTTGGGACTTGCCCATATCGGTGACGGTGTTTACGAACTGATGTGCCGCAGCTATCTTTGCACCCACGGGAATTTGTCTGTAAAAGGTCTGCACAAAAAATCCGTGGAGCTGGTGCGGGCGCCTGCTCAGGCAAAATTTGCCCAGCTGCTTTTGCCCCACCTTACCGAGGAAGAGCAGGACTATTTCCGTCGGGGAAAGAATGCACATTCCCATGCCGCCCCCAAGGGCGCAACCCCTCAGGAATACGCCCGCGCTACGGGTTTGGAAACATTATTTGGCGCGCTGTTTCTCGCAGGAAAAACCCAACGGCTGAACGAGCTGTTTTCTATGATCATGGAGGCCAAAGATGGCATTTGATGCATTTTATTTAACCTGCGTGCTGAACGAAATCCGCTCGCTGGATCAACCGCGAGTGGAAAAAATCCACCAACCTGCCCGAGATACGCTGATTTTTCACTTAAAGCATGCTCAGGGGCGGGTGAAACTCTTATTTGCCGCCAACCCCGCCGCGCCGCGGCTGCATTTAACGGAGGCTTCCCCGGAAAATCCTGCCGAGCCGCCCATGTTCTGCATGCTTTTGCGCAAGCATCTGTCCGGCGGGCGACTGACGGAAATTACCCAGCTTCCCATGGAACGCTGGGCGAAATTCACCTTTGACTGCATCGACGAAATGGGCGATGCGGTGCAAAAGCATCTGGTGGCAGAGCTTATGGGCCGCACCTGCAACCTCTATCTTCTTGCCCCCGACGGGCGGATTATCGACTGTCTGCGGCGGGTAGGCTTTGACGAAAGCGCCAAACGGCAGGCCTTGCCCGGACTTTTCTATCAGCTTCCCGAGCCTGTGGAGAGAATAAATCCCGAGGGCTTGACGAAGGAAGATTATGTAAACCTACTGTCTGCTTCCGGCGCAGACCTTTTGTCCGACCGACTGATGGACACCTTGGGCGGTTTATCGCCCCTTGTTTGTCGGGAAGCGGCTCTGTTTGCCGCTGGGAGTGTGGACGCACGCATATCCTTATCCCCCATTGCCGAAACAGCCGGAAGTTTAGCGCAATTTTTTAGTACGCATCTATCAAATCCCACGCCCTGCTTTACGACTGACCCTTCGGGAACGCCCAAGCAGTTTGCCTTTTGTCCCATTCGCCAGTACGGCGATTTCGCTCAAAAGGAAACATTCAGCGGTCTATTGGACCACTACTACACCCAGCGGGACGCCAAAGCGCTTATTAGCCAAAAAGGCCAGGGCTTGCGGAAAACTGTGCAGAATCTTTGCACCCGTCTTACGAAAAAGCTTGCCATTCAGCAGCAGGAGCTCACCGCCACCTACGACCGCGAGCGCCTGCGCCAATTAGGCGACATCGTCACTGCCAACCTGCACAAAATCCGCAAGGGTCAGACCCTTTTGCAGGCGGAGGATTTTTACGACGAAAACATGGGGATCCTCGACATCCCCCTTTCGCCCATTCTCTCTCCCCAGCAAAATGCGGCAAAATTTTATAAGGATTACACTCGCATGAAAAATGCGGAAAAAGAGCTAACGCGGCAAATTCAGATAGGTCAGCAAGAGCTAGTCTATCTGCAAAGCGTGGCGGAGGAATTAAACCGCGCTGCCACGGAGCAGGAATTGGAAGAAATCCGCGCAGAGCTTTCTGCCGGCGGCTATGTGAAAGCCGACACCGGCAAAAAGCGCATGAAAATCAAAAAATCCCAGCCTCTGCGGCTGGAATCTACCGACGATTTTCCCATTTATGTGGGCAAAAATAATCAGCAAAACGAAGAACTGACCTTTAAATCCGCCCGAAAGGACGACCTTTGGCTTCACGCTCACAATGTGCATGGCTCTCATGTGATCATCGCCTGCGCAGGGCAGAGCGTGCCCGACGATACCGTGACCCAAGCAGCGCAGCTGGCGGCTTACTATGCCGAAACCGCCGGCGGACAGAACATCGCTGTGGATGTTACCCCCGTCAAGCAGGTGAAAAAGCACCCCTCCGGCAAGCCGGGCATGGTGATTTATCACACCTACCGCACGGTGATTGTCAATCCCTACGGCGATATTGTGGTAGACCCATTAAACGCAGAACGAAAAGAAGAGTCCTGAAAAACACCCCCGAGGAAATCCTCGGGGGTGAAATTTTTATTCTTTTATCAGCTTTTCAAAGGCCGGCAAGCTGCGACGAATCATATCCTCGTCCACGCAGTAGCAAATGCGGAAATAGCCCTGACAACCAAAATCGTCTCCGGGCACTAAAAGCAAGTCCAGCGCCTTGGCTTTTTCGGAGAACGCCTTGGCGTCACCACCGGGGGCTTTCACAAACAGGTAAAATGCGCCATCCGGCTTTGCCATTTCATAGCCCATTGCCGTTAAGCTGTCATACAAAAGCCGCCGTTTGCGATCATAGCTTTCCAAATCCGGCCGCAGATGGGCGCAGTTGGCAATCACCTTTTGCCACAGAGAGGGGGCGCACACATGCCCCGCCTGCCGCGCCGCGCCGGCAATGGCCCAGTAGAGCTTTTCGCTGTCTGCCGCCTGACGGGGCACATAAATATATCCGATTCTCTCGCCGGGCAGGGAGAGGGACTTGGAATAGGAATAGCACACCACGGTGTGATCATATATGCTCGGCACAAAAGGCGCGGTCACTCCGCCATAGGTCAGCTCCCGATATGGCTCATCCGACACAATATAAATAGGATGACCAAACTCGTCGCTCTTTTTCTTCAATAAACTTCCCAACGCCCGCAGAGTTTCCTCGGTATACACCACGCCGGAGGGGTTGTTGGGAGAATTAAGAATCACCGCAACGGTTTTTTCCGTCAACATATTTTCCACAGCGGAAAGGGAAATCTGGAAATTGGGAATATCCGGCGGCACCACCTTAAAGGTTGCCCCCACGCCCTCCACAAAGGGCTTATACTCGGGGAAATAAGGCGCAATGGCCAAAATCTCCGCGCCCTCAACTGCCAGCGCCCGCATAACCGCCACCAGTTCCGGCGCGGCGCCGTTGCAGACAAACAACTCCTTGGGCGCAATATCCGTACCGTAGCGAGCATTCAGATCCTCGGCAATGGCGCGGCGGGTTTTCTCATCTCCCACAGCAGAGGTATAGCCGTGAACGGCAAGAGAATCCATTTCTTCCAGCACCTTAACAACGGCTTCATTTACCTCCTTTGGCGCAGGAACAGAAGGATTTCCCAAGCTGTAATCATACACATTTTCCGCACCCACTACCTGTGCGCGGGCGCGTCCATATTCAAACAGTTCGCGGATGCAGGAGCGATTCGCCCCCAACTGATAGGCTTTTTCGTTGATCATGGTGTTTACTCCTCGTAAAGCTTCTTTTTCGGATCGTAAGGCTGAGGGCGGTAAGTAACAGAGCCGATGGGCTTGCCGTCTACGCCATACTTCGGGTTGTAGCCAAATAGGTTTACATAATTTATCAAATCGTCCGTTTCCTGTTCCATCGCTTTCATCACCGCCACGGTTGCAATCACATCATCCACCGCCCGATGGGAATTCACCACCGACCCGCTGAGCCCATACACATCAATGGCATTACACAGCTTATGAGGATAGCTATGGCGGTCTTTATATACCGTAAGCAAATCCAGCTTATCCTTGCCTTTCAGCGCGGAAACATCTCCGTTGCGAAGCAGCAGGTAAAATAAAAAGCTTAAATCAAAATGGGCGTTATAGGCCAAAAGCAGGGTGTTTCCTGCGAACATTTCCGCAATATCCCCACACACCTGTTCCTTGGAAATGCCTTTTTCCAAAATGTCCTCGGTGGAAATGCCCGTCAGCTCCCGAATTTTGTCTGGCACAGTGTTGCCGGGCGTCAAAGAAATCAGCTCGTCGTATTCTCTGACGATTTCCGCTTTTCCGTTTCTCTCTTCCACCACCACTGCGGCAAATTCGATAATCTCATCCCGGGCAAATTGCAGGCCGGTGGTTTCCGTATCAAACAGCACCAGCTTGTCATATTTGGCAAATAGCTGTGAAAACTCCATAGTCATTCTCCTTCTGCCAGCAACAGCGCCCGACGGAATTTGCTCTTAGGCTCTGCCTGCAAGTCGAATTTTTGGGCAAATTCCGACACAAATTGCAAAAGCGCGTCGGCTTCACCGGTTTTCAGCTCTAATTCCACTTCGCAAAACGGTTGCTCCTGATTTCCGCCCAGCAACACACCCGCATCCAGTGCAAGCTCTGCGGTGCAGCGGGGCAATGTAAGGGTGGTCAGCCGTCGGGTAAACCGCGCGGCGCAAATCGGCTTCAATCCAGCTTGGCAAAGAGACACTAAATCCACAGGGCAGCCGAGTTTACATAACTCCGGCAGCGCCTGTGCAATGTCCGCCCCTTCCAACTCCCATTCGCCCCGGGCACCATTTCTTTCCGGTGTTTTCACTGTGCAGACAAACCGCCCATTTTCCTTTCGGCAGCGCAGAGTCATTTTCCTCGCCGCCAGCGCGCCCTGGGGTGTGTCATAATATGTGGTTTCCATAGAAACAGACATTTCCGGAGGGTAAATTTCAGCAATTTCCCGCAGTTTTTTCTGCGTTGCGGAATATTTCAGTTCAAATTCTACGCCCATATCCGTTTCCTATCTGCCCAGCCACTTTTGCAGCGCCATGTAACGATAGCGCTCATCCAATGTCGCTACCACTTCCCGTAAAAGCTGATTCCATTCCTTTGCCGTCAAATGTCCGTCCATGCCGGTGGTCAAATAAGTACATTCTGCCAAGCGGGTATTGCCCATTTGCCGAGCAAACACCTGATCGATTCCCAACGCCATGGCATAGGGCGCTAAACGATAATAATACTCAGGATTGCTGTTAAGAATCCGCTGCAAATCGTCCTTGTTAGCGGATTTTAAATATCGACGCAAGCCTAAAATTTCTTCCATATTTTGCCGTCCGGCCTCGCTTCTGCGGCCGCCATAAGCCGCGGCAAAACCGCCCAGCCACTGGCAGCCCAGCACAAACAGCGCAACGCCCACTTCGCCGGCCATGGCGCTCACCGCCACCCACACAAAGCTGATGCCCAAGCTCACCCAGAAGGTAAGATTTTTGCGCAAATGCACCATGGTAACTGCCTCATGAATCTGCCAGGAAAGACCCGCACCCAAAAGGCTCAGCAAAAGACCCAAAACCACCTGCCATGCGGTGTCGTTCACCAACGCGCAGGCCATAGAAATGCCGCCAAACACGCCAATACCGCCGCAAATCACACGAAACAGCTTAGGGTTGCCGGAAACAGACAGATACGTCTCCCGCGCCCCGGAAACGGTTTTTGCCACTTTTGCCGCCAAGCGGGCATAGTGATGACCCGTTCCGTCCACGGTTTTCCGTCTGCCAAACAGAGTGCGGAAGCAGCGCACTTCAAACTCCTTGCGCTCATTGCCCATATCCATACGCTTATGCAAAAGCACCCGTCCGTTATCATCAAGCTGAATCAGTAAATATCCCATTTGTGCCCAGGAAAGCACCATCAAGGTAAAATCCGCGCCCCGTCCGGTTAAATGGCAGCCCATTTCACCGGCAGTAACGCCCACCGGCTCTTGGGCGCGACGGAGTCGGGAGGGAGGCAGCGCCCGCATGGAGAAAACCCAATAAATCAGCGCAGCCAGCGCGCAAAGATACATGGCCACATCGTCAGCGCTTAAACTCCAACGCTTCATCAGCGGTTGGGGGAACAGCGCCTCTGTTGCTTGCAGGGTCATCACCAAAGATTCCTGTCCTTTTAGCCCTTGGTGGAATTTGCCGGTAATTACATTGCCCTGTGTGGAAAGGGTCATCAGAGTATCCACACTTTCCTGATGGTAAGTGCTGACAAATTTCGGCCGCTTTTCCGGCGCATCAGGCAGGGAAATAGTAAAGGACATATTGTCGATGGGGCAGGCAAATCCCGTCAGCAGATCCAGCGACAGCAAAAGTCCGCCCTTTTTCTGAACCGTTACCACATCTTCCATTTCATAGTGAATCACAAAAGAAACATTGCCCGCCACCTTGGCAAGGCTGCTGATATCCACATATCGGACGCTGCCGGAAGCGGAAGTTCGAGCAACACCACCGTTTAAAGAGATGTTTTTTGCCTCTGCGGGCAGAGGGTACAGCAGCTTTTGCGGAGCTTCCTGTAAGGAGAGCTGCACATTCAAGGTCACATCGCAGCTTCCGTTTTCATACACCGTTACTGCGCTTTCCATTTGGGTCACGCTTCCGCGCACTGTGCCGACATTTTCACTGGACGCGCAGCCGGTGAGCACTCCCGCAAACAGCAGCAGGCAAACACACAAAACAAATCCCCGACGCATGGCAATCTCTCCTTTCTTTTTATATACAGGCATTTTACCATGCCCCCGAAAAAATTGCAAGGGCGGTATGGTGTCAAAGGTCTTGTGCAACCTAAGAAAATGGTGTATAATAATTCAAATGCCAAAAAGGAGGGTTTCTCATGGCTTATGATGAAGAACTGAATCAGCGCCGCGAGGAACGCCGCCAGCAGCAGGCCTTTCGGGATTCCCAGAAAAAGCTTCTGCGCATTGCCGTCATCATCACCGCAGTGACTATGGTGGTATGCGTTGCCGCGCTGGGTATTACCGTTGCCGTGCTGGGTATGCCCTCCTCTCCCTCCATGGAAACCCCCGCTCCCTCCCAGCCGGAAACTCCGGCACCCGAACCGGAAGCGCCTCCAAAAGCACCGGATACCGTAATTCATCTGGTGGTGGGCGGCGATGTGAACATTACCGACAAAACCGTAGCCGCAGGCGCAATCCCTAACGGCTATGATTATACCTCCACATTTTTAGATGTTGCACCTATTTTAGCCGGTGCAGATTTATCCGCGCTGAACTTTGAAGGCGGCCTTTCCGGCGCGCCTTACGGTACTGCCCAAAAATCCGCACCCAAGGAGCTGGTGCAAGGTCTTCGAAATGCAGGCGTTGACTTTTTACAAACCGCCAACTCTCAAAGCATCGCCGCCGGCTTAGACGGTCTGAAATCCACGCTGGCGGGAATCAATGCTGCGGGTATTACCCCCTTAGGTACCTACGCCACCTCCGAAGAATTTCAGAAAACCGGCGGCTATGTGATTCGGGAAGTGCAGGGCATCCGCATCGCCTTTGTGGCCTTTACCAAGGGCATGGACGGCATGGGACTGCCTGCCGGCAGCGAAGATTGCGTCAACCTTCTGTATACCGATTACAACAGCACCTATCAAAAAGTAGATACCGAAGGCATCACACGGGTGCTGGAAACTGTGAAAGGGCAAAACCCCGATATCACCGTAGCTCTGCTGCATTGGGGTAGCGAATTTAACAGCAAAATCAGCAAAACACAGGAAAAAATCACCACCCTTATGCTGGAACAAGGGGTAGACGCCATTATCGGCACCCACTCTCACTATGTGCAAACCGCAGAATTTAACAGTGCGCGGGGTACGCTGGTGGCCTATTCTCTGGGCGATTTTCTTGGCAATGCGGAAAGCGCCGGCACAGACTACTCCATCCTGCTGGACTTGGAAATTACCAAAAACGGAGAAACCGGCAAGGTGAAGCTTTCGGGCGTTGACTATGTCCCCCTGTATTTACAAGACGAAACCGAAGATGGCGGCAATTTGCGAATTCTGCGAATTCGGGAAGCCCTGGCCGCCTACGAGCAAAATTTCGTTTCCAAGGTTTCTGAGCAAACCTACCTTGCCATGAAATCCGCCTTGGGAAAAATCGAATCCCGCATGAAGCTTTCTTAATAAAAAACCGGACACACGAATGTGTGTCCGGTTGCTTTTTAATCTGAAATGGGCGCGGGGCGAAGGACGCTGAATTCATCAAATCGGGTATCCATCAGCTCTGTTAAAAACACCAGCCGGCTGGCAGGGTCGGAAATGTTCGTTTCCTCCACAATACCCGCTGCCTCGGATGCTGCCACATTGTTAAGATACAAGCGGCTTCGTCCGTCAGGCAAGACAAAATCCTGCATATCCCGTTGGAACGACACGGCAAACCCGTCGGTTGCGCAAGCCTTTACCAAAGTCTGGGCAAAATCGTTGATAGCCTGTACTTTGTCGCCCTCGAAATAAATATTGGCATTGGGCACTTCAAAATCCGTAAATACCACTTCATCAAAACCCATTTCCCGCAGCTGAGTAACGATTTGCAGCAAATAAGTCAGCGTACCCTGCGCCTTGGGATTCAGCCAATAGCAATTATCTTTATCCATCCAAAGAGACATCTGATTGGGGTTAAAAATGCCGCTGTTGACATTTTGCAGGCCAAACCAGTAATCCCGCAGAGCAGGCATGCGGGCAATCAAATAGCGATTTGTTTTCGTAAGCTCCGCAACAAGCTGTGAAACCTTTTGCGGATCGATGGCGCTGTCGTTTTTCCCCAGCTCTGTGGGATAGAAAAATTCGCCTTTGATGTTCTTCATGTCCAGCATGATAGGGGTGTTGGCGGGCAGCCCAAAGAGATACTCCGACACCGCATCAAAGGAATTTTCCAGCATTTGCTCTGTAATGCCCACCGCGGAAATCTGGGTCAGCTCCGCAGAGTCAGGCAAAATCATGTTCTCGCCTTCATTATAATAGATATCCACTTCCGTTGAGGGCACTTCCGGCTGCGCCGGTTCTCCGGCGGCAAGCTGAGGATTTAGGTTAAAATCCAGCAGCGCGCCTGCGCGGGTGTAAATCACATAGCGATTCAACCATAAAAACCAGCACAAAAGCACCAGCGCTGTCACCAAAGACAACACCAACGCTGCGATTCCCAGCTTGCGCAATAACATTCGTGTGCGGTAAGGTATCATGTCACGCTCTCCTTTGTGCAGTGATGCAGCGCCAATCTTCGCCGGCGCGAACCGATGTCACGGCAAGGCCGGCTCCTTCTAAGGCAGCAACCACTTCCGTTAGGCGATCGTGCAGGATTCCGGAGCAAATCAGCACGCTTTCTTTCTGCAAAAACTTAGGCAGCACCGGCGCAAGGCCGATAATCACATCTGCCACAATATTCACCAGCACCAAATCATACTTTGTCTGCGCCAAACGCTCCATTAAGCCGCGATCAGCCGTCACATTTCCTGTCAGTGCGGTAAACTGCGGTGCGCAAAAATCGTTATAGGCGGCATTTTCCCGAGCAATGTCCTCTGCTTTGGGGTCAATGTCCACACCCACAGCACTCTTGGCTCCCAGACGCAGGGCGGCAATAGACAAAATACCGCTGCCGCTACCTAAATCAAGGCAGACCGTATTGGGTGTGACCAGATTTTCCATAGCCTCCATGACCATTTGGGTAGAGGGATGCGCACCCGTACCAAAGGTCAAACCGGGGTCTAAAATCACAGGCAGGCGCTCTGTCTGAGAATCCGCCAGCCACCAAGGAAGCACAACCAGCCGATTTCCCACCAGAACAGGCGGATAATTTTCTTTCCAACTTTCTTCCCAGTTCGTTTCTTCCATCAGGGCTTTCTTCATGGTAAGACCCTGCGCGGAAATCACACTTTCTAAACGGGCAAGGGACGCTCCGTCCTCTGCATCTAAGTACAGTTTGATTTGGGAAAGACCCTCCATGCTTTTTTGTAAATCTTCGTCAATGTAATCCCAATACGCCCGATTTTGATCCAAAAATTCCTTAAATTCCTGCTGATCTTCCAGCACCAAATCCGAAAAACCCGCAGCGGTCAAGGCGGCTGCTACCGCTTCCATATCCCGATTCTGGGTGCTGACAGTGATTTCCAGCCAAGCCATAGCTCGCGCCTCCTGTTTCCTTAGATTTTCTCCATTGTAACCCATTTCTGTGAAAATCGCAACTGTAAACCGCGGGAAATTTTCGCCAGCTACTTCCTATTTCCTGCAAAATGGTGTATACTATGAATAAGATTTTTCGTTTCCAAAGGAGCTTTTCATGATTCAGACCTTTGAGCTGTTTCCCCATGTGCAGCTGCGCTGCTTTCAGGACAACCGATTTAAGCACGGCTGCCTAAGCGTACAGTTTGTGCGGCTGATGAAGCAGGAGGAAGCCGCCTGCAACGCATTGATTCCCGCAGTGCTTTTACGCGGTACGGAAATCCACAGAGATTTGCGGGATATTACATTAAAATTAGACGATTTGTACGGCGCATCGGTCAGCGCCTTGGTGCGACGCATTGGCGACTATCAAACCACCGGCTTTTATTGCAGCTTTATAGAAGACCGGTTTGCCCTCAGCGGCGACGAGATTTTGGCCCCCATGGTGGAATTTTTAGAAGAACTGCTTTTGCAGCCGGTTATGGAAGATGGCGGATTTTCCAAGGAATTTGTGGAAAGCGAAAAGAAAAACTTAATTTCCACCATAGAATCGGAAATCAACGACAAGCGCACCTACGCTGCCGCCCAGCTGTTAAAAACCATGTGCTGCGCAGACTCTTTTGGTCTGCCCCGTCTGGGCGATAGGGATTCCGCCCAGAAAATGAACCATAAAAACGCCTATGCTCACTACCAAACCATTCTGCGGGAAAGCCCCGTTTCTCTTTTCTATGTTGGCTCCGCCCAGCCGGAACAAGTGGCAAGCCTGCTGACCAAAGTGTTTTCTAAGCTGAATCGCGCGCCCCGGTCTTTGCCGGCGCAAACCGACTTTCAAGACGGCGGCGGTTGTGACAAGCAGGAGCAAATGGAGGTTTCCCAAGCCAAATTATGCATGGGTTTTGTGACGCCCATCACCAACCAAAGCCCCGATTTTGCCGCCATGCAAGTGCTAAATGTCCTTTTCGGCGGCGGCATGACCAGCAAGCTGTTTTTAAATCTGCGGGAGAAGATGTCCTTGTGCTATTCTATCGGCTCTAATTATTACGGAATCAAGGGAATTGTCACTGTCGGCGCGGGAATCGATGCTAAGAACGAAGAAATTTCCCGCAAGGAAATCCTGCGGCAATTAGAGTTATGTAAACTTGGCGAAATTTCTCCCGAGGAATTAACCTGCGCCAAGGAGGCCATTTTATCCGGCCTGCGAGGCGTTCACGATTCCCCCGGAGCCATTGAAAACTATTACGCCACCCATTGCCTCAGCGGCTTCCCCTTAAATCTGCAAGCGCACTATGCGGCAGTGGAATCCGTCACCCCAGAGCAAGTGGCCGCGGCCGCAAAATCCCTGCGCCTGCACACCACCTATGTATTAAAGGGGGTGACGGCATGATGACCCACTATCCCAAATTAGGCGAAAGCCTGTTTCAAAAAACCTTATCCAACGGATTAACCGTGGCCGTCGTTCCCCGAAAAGGATTTCAGCGAAAGCTTGCCTATTTCGTCACGGATTTTGGCGCGATTCACACGGAATTTTCCTATAACGGCAAGGATTATCAGGTCCCTGCCGGAGTGGCGCACTTTTTAGAGCATAAAATGTTTGAGCTTCCCAATCGGGACATTATGGGAGAATTTTCTGCCTTAGGCGCCAATGTCAACGCCTTTACCAGCTACGATATGACCGCCTATTATTTCTCCTGCACGGAGCATTTTGAAAAAAATCTTCGCCTGCTCATAGAATTTGTTTCTACACCCTATTTTGAAAAGGAAAGCGTTCAGCGGGAAATGGGCATCATCGACCAGGAAATCGGCATGAATCTGGATTCTCCGGATTCCCGCATTTTCGAAGATTTGATGACAGCCATGTTTACCCATCACCCCATTCGCGTGCCGATTTTAGGAAACAGCGAATCCATTCGCCAAATCACACCGGAAATCTTACACCTGTGCCACAAGGCATTTTACACGCCCAAAAACATGATTTTATGCGTGGTGGGGGATGTCTGCGGTGACGAAATTTGCGCCATGGCTGAGGAAGTTTTAGGCGTAGAATCCCGCCCCGTGGGAATCAAAAAGGCGTTTTTGCCGGAAGACATGTCTGTAAACGCCGCGCCTGCCCGGCAAATGGTGGTTTCCATGCCCATGTTCCAGCTTGGTTTTAAATGCGAAACCGAAGAAAAGGGCGAAAAATGCGTTTATCAGGAAGTGGTTGGCGACTTGGCAGCGGAAGCGCTGTTCGGAGAATCTTCCAAGTGGTACTTGCAGCAGTACGAACAAGGCCTCATTGATTCTTCCTTTGGCGGCGGCTTTGAGACTGTGGACGGCTGCGCCATGCTCACCTGCGGCGGTGACAGTGAATCTCCCGAAAAAATCCTGCCGTCTTTGCTGGCGCAAGCTGAGCATCTGCTGAAAACCGGCATCAGCGAAGCCGATTTTCTGCGCATGAAGCGCAGCGCATTAGGCCGCCGAATTCGAGATTTAGACAGCTTTGACTCCACCGCTTTCCGAATCTGCGCCTACCGAATGGACGAATACGATTATTTCCGCTTCCCTGAAATTTACGAAACCGTCACAGCCGAAGATGTTCTGGCATTTATCCGGCAGGTCGTTCAGCCGGAACGCTGCGCCGTTTCGATCATTACCCCGCAAAGCACATAAGGAGGATTTACTATGCAATGGATTGCTGGGCGCTCGCCCATTACCTTTCCCGGTCTTGGCTGGGAGCTAGACCCCGCCGCAGGACTTTCCTTTGGTTCTTTCAGCTTTAAATTTTACGGCTTGTTGATTGCGCTGGGACTGCTGCTGGCCGTAGTTTACGCATGGCGCCGCTGCGGCGAATTCGGCATTAAGCAGGACGACATCTCCGATGGCGTTCTATGGATTGTGCCTGTTTCCGTACTATGCGCCCGCCTATATTACTGCATCTTTGAATGGGAGCGATATGCCGGCAACCCCATCAGCATTTTCTATATTTGGGAAGGCGGCCTTGCCATTTACGGCGGTGTTCTGGGTGCAGCCGCCTGCGTGGCGATTTACTGCAAAATCAAGAAAATCAGCCTGCCCGCTTTGCTGGACTTAGTGGCATTGGGCTTTTTAATCGGTCAATTTGTGGGCCGTTGGGGCAATTTCTTTAATCGGGAAGCCTTTGGCAGCCAAACCGATTTCTTCCTGCGCATGGGCCTTGCCCTTACAGAAGACGGAAAAGTTTCCACAGATGTTTTCTACTACCATCCCACCTTCTTATATGAGTCGGTATGGAATCTGATTGGTTTTCTCGGCTTGCACCTTCTGTCCAAACGGCGGCAGTATGACGGCCAGATTGCCTTAGGCTATGCCGCATGGTACGGCCTTGGCCGCACCTTCATTGAAGCCCTGCGCACAGACAGCCTGTATTTAGGGCCCTTCCGAATCAGCCAGCTTTTAGCGGCCGTGAGCTGTATCGCCGCGGTTAGTGTGCTGTGCCTGATGATGTTCCGCAAGCACCGTCCCGAGAATCTCTTTGTCAACCGCGTTGCTGCGGCAAAAGAAGAGGCGCTGTGGGAAAAATATAATGACGACGAGAACGACGAAACCCAAGACAGCGGTGAAGAAGCGTAAATGAAAAAAAGAAACCCCCGACGGAATTTCCGTCGGGGGTTTTTCTTAGTTCATTACAGCTGAGGACCAGCCTCTACCAGAGCCTTACCCTCGTCGTTGCCGGTATACTTCTCAAAGTTCTTGATGAAGCGAGCGGACAGGTCCTTTGCCTTCTCTTCCCAAACGGAAGGATCAGCATAGGTATTTCTGGGATCCAGAATGTTGGTGTCCACGCCGGGCAGTGCGGTGGGAACTTCGAAATCGAAGTAGGGGATCTTCTTGGTGTCAGCTTTCAGGATAGAGCCATCCAGAATGGCGTCGATGATGCCGCGGGTATCCTTAATGGAGATACGCTTGCCGGTGCCGTTCCAGCCGGTGTTGACCAGATATGCCTTCGCGCCGGACTTTTCCATCTTCTTAACCAGCTCTTCGCCGTACTTGGTAGGGTGCAGCTCCAAGAAGGCTGCGCCGAAGCAAGCGGAGAAGGTGGGAGTGGGCTCGGTAATGCCACGCTCGGTACCGGCCAGCTTGGAAGTAAAGCCGGACAGGAAGTAGTACTTGGTCTGCTCGGGAGTCAGAATGGAAACGGGAGGCAGAACGCCAAAAGCGTCAGCAGACAGGAAAATCACATTCTTGGCATCGGGGCCCTTGGAAACGGGACGCACGATCTTCTCGATGTGGTTGATGGGGTAGGACACACGAGTGTTCTCGGTGACGGAGCCATCGGCGAAGTCGCACTTGCCTTCTGCGTCTACGGTGACGTTTTCCAGCAGAGCGTTGCGCTTAATTGCCTTGTAAATGTCGGGCTCGGACTCGGGATCCAGATTGATAACCTTAGCGTAGCAGCCGCCTTCGAAGTTAAATACGCCCTCGTCGTCCCAGCCGTGCTCGTCGTCACCAATGAGCAGACGCTTGGGGTCGGTGGACAGGGTGGTCTTGCCGGTGCCGGACAGGCCGAAGAACAAAGCGGTGTTCTCACCGTTCATATCGGTGTTGGAGGAGCAGTGCATGGAAGCCATGCCGTTTAAGGGCAGGTAATAGTTCATCATGGAGAACATACCCTTCTTCATTTCGCCGCCGTACCAGGTGTTCAGGATGACCTGCTCACGGGTGGTCAGGTTGAACAGAACAGCAGTCTCGGAGTTCAGGCCCAACTCCTTGAAGTTTTCTACCTTTGCCTTGGAAGCATTGTAAACCACGAAGTCGGGCTCAAAGTTAGCCAGCTCTTCCTCGGTGGGAGCAATGAACATATTCTTAACAAAGTGAGCCTGCCATGCCACTTCCATAACGAAGCGGATTGCCATGCGGCTGTCCTTGTTGGTGCCGCAGAACAGGTCCATGACATACAGCTTCTTGCCGGACAGCTGCTTCATAGCCAGCTCCTTGCAAGTCTTCCAAGCTTCCTGAGAAGCGGGCTTGTTGTCGTTAGCGAACTCCTTGGAGGTCCACCACACGGTGTCCTTGGAGGTGTCGTCCATTACGATGAACTTATCCTTAGGAGAACGGCCGGTATAGATACCGGTCATCACATTCACAGCGCCCAGCTCGGTCAGCTGACCCTTTTCAAAGCCTTCCAGAGAAGGATCCATCTCTGCTTCGAACAGCTCTTCATAAGAAGGGTTGTGGACAATTTCGGTTGCGCCGGTAATGCCATACTTAGTCAAATCCAGTGCCATAAATAAGTACCTCTTTCATTAAATTTCAAGGGATTCCTTTCAGGAGCGTCCCATACTTCGCACAAATATCATACACTATCAAATTCTTAAAATCAATATAAAAAGTTGGAACATTTTTGCATTTTTCGCTTTTTTTCGCTTTTGCATGATTTCTCTTTAAAAGATACTGGTAAAAAAGAGCAAAAAGACAAAGAAAAAGGCGAAAAGTTCTATTTACATCCAGCCCTGCCTGTGATAAAATGTATTCGGTGAAAATTGGGTCTTTTTAAAAATTGACTTCGGTTTTTCCCTTGACTATACAAAAAATATCCAAAATGGAGGTTACATATCAAATGGCACAAAAAGTTCACTTTGTAGAGACTGTGCTCCGCGACGCCAACCAGTCCCTCATCGCCACCCGACTGCCCTTCGAAAAGTTCGAGCCCATGCTGGAAACCATCGACAAAGCCGGTTTCTACGCAGCCGAATGCTGGGGCGGCGCCACCTTCGACGTCTGTCTGCGCTACTTAAACGAAGATCCGTGGGAAAGACTTCGCAAAATCCGTGAGAAAATGCCCAACACCAAGCTGCAAATGCTGCTGCGCGGTCAGAACGTTCTGGGTTACTCTCACTATCCCGATGACTTCGTGAAGCTGTTCGTGAAAAAGGCTGTGGAAAACGGCATGGACGTAATCCGTATTTTCGACGCGCTGAACGACGTGAAGAACTTGCAGGTTGCTATGGAAGCCACCGTCAATGCCGGCGCTATCGCTTCCGGTACCATTTCCTACACCACCTCTCCTGTCCACACTCACGCTGCTTATGTGAAGATGGTCAAGGAGCTGAAAGAAATGGGCGCTTCCACCATTTGTATTAAGGATATGGCCGGCATTATGGGTCCTCAGGAAGCTTACGATCTGGTTTCCGCCATTAAGGACGCTGTGGATTTGCCCATCGACCTGCACACCCACTCCACCACCGGTCTTGCTTTCATGACCTACTTGAAGGCAGTGGAAGCAGGCGTTGACATTATCGACACCGCCATTTCTCCCTTCTCCGGCGGTACTTCTCAGCCCGCTACCGAAACTCTGGCTTACGCTCTGCGTCAGCTGGGTTATGAGGTCAGCCTCAACGACGAAGCGCTGAACGATATGGCCGGCTACTTCAAGGGCGTACGCGACGAATTTGTTGCCGACGGTACTCTGATGCCCAAAGCTATGGCTACCGACACCCAGTGCCTGACCTATCAGGTGCCCGGCGGTATGCTTTCCAACCTGCTTTCTCAGTTAAAGCAAATGAACGCACTGGATAAGTTTGATGAAGCTCTGGCTGAAACCCCCAAGGTTCGCGCCGACTTGGGCTATCCTCCTCTGGTCACTCCTACCAGCCAGATGGTTGGTGTGCAGGCTGTGCGCAATGTGCTGGACGGCGAGCGCTATAAGACTGTTTCCAAGGAAATCAAGGCTTACTGCCGCGGTGAATACGGCACCACCCCCGCACCCATCGATGCCGAAATCAAGGCAAAGATTCTGGGCGACGAAAAGGAAGTGGAAGGCCGCTATGCCGATACCCTTGCTCCCATCGTAGAGCCCACTCGCGAAAAGCTGGGCGACATGGCTAAGTCCGACGAGGATGTGCTCAGCTACATCGCTTTCCCCAACTTAGCAGAAAAGTTCTTTGAAAATCGCAAGGCCAAGGAAGAAAATGCCGCTACCTACTCCATCGTGGAGTGCTAAGGAGGCAAGCCCATGAACATTTCGTTATTGGATGCAGGCATTTTGGCCGGCTTGGGATACCTGACGGTGTTCTTCGGTCTGATTCTGCTGATGATTGTGATTACGGTTTTGGGTAAAATCTTCACCGTGAAGGAGCGCAAAGCCGAAAAAGCCGCAGCCGCTGCTGCCCCTGTGGAAGAAACTCCCATTGCTCCCGCACCTCCGGTTGCCCCCGGAACTGCCGGCGAATTAAAGCTCTATGATACACCCCCGAAAACCGCTGCCATGCTCATGGCCATCGTAGCCAACAAAATGGGTAAACCCCTAAACGAACTGCGGTTCATTTCCATTAAGGAGGTCAAATAATTATGAAATATAAAGTGACCCTGAACGGGAAAACTTATGAAATTGAAGTAGAAGCCGGTCAGGCTATGTGCTTGGCAGAATATGAGGCTCTCGCACCCGCTGCTGCGCCTGCCGCTGCGCCTGTGGCCGCTCCCGTCGCTGCACCCGCCGCGGCGCCTGCTCCCGCTGCTGCGCCTGCCCCCGTTGCCGGTGGCGAGACCGTTTCCGCCCCCATGCCCGGCACCATCTTGAAGGTCAATGTCTCCGCCGGCCAGGCCGTGAAGGAAGGCGACATTCTGGTGGTTCTGGAAGCTATGAAGATGGAAAACGAAATTATGGCGCCCAAGGCCGGCACTGTGGCACAGGTCTTGGTTTCCAAGGGCTCCAGCGTTGATACCGGCGCGCCCATGGTCGTGCTGGCATAAGGAGGCCCCTTATGGTAAATGTTTCGGATATTTTGCTGAATTTGTGGGAAAGCTCCGGCTTTGCCTACTTATCCACCGGTCTGCAAGCCGGCGGCTGGCAAAATTTAGTGATGATTGCCATTGCCTGCGTACTGCTGTACTTGGGCATTGTCAAGCAATTTGAGCCCCTGTTGTTAGTGGGTATCGCCTTTGGCTGCCTTCTGACCAACCTGCCTATGGCCGGTCTTTACCATCAAGAACTGTGGGATGCTTTTATGGATCCTAACAGTCCTGCATATCATAGCTTCGGCGCGATTATGCGCGATGGCGGTTTGCTGGATATTTTCTACATTGGTGTAAAAACCAGCCTGTATCCCTGTTTGATTTTCATGGGCGTTGGCGCCATGACGGACTTTGGTCCGCTGATCTCCAACCCCAAGAATATGCTTTTGGGCGCAGCTGCCCAGCTGGGCGTATTTGCCGCATTCTTTGGCGCTGTGGCGCTGGGCTTTACCGGACAGGAAGCTGCTTCCATCGGTATCATCGGCGGTGCTGACGGCCCGACCGCTATTTTCGTCACCACGAAACTGGCTCCCCATCTGCTGGGTGCCATCGCTGTGGCGGCCTACTCTTACATGGCGCTGATTCCTATGATTCAGCCTCCCTTTATGCGTCTTTTGACCACACCCAAGCAGCGCAGAATCAAAATGGTGCAGACAAGAAAGGTCACCAAAGCAGAGAAGATCGTGTTCCCTATTGCAGTTACTATCTTTGTCGCCCTGCTGCTGCCGGATACTGCGGCGCTTATCGGCTGCCTGATGCTGGGTAACCTGTTTAAGGAAACCGGCGTTACCGACCGTCTGAGCGACACTGCGCAAAACGCAATGATGAACATTATCACCATTTTGCTGTCCACTGCTGTGGGCGCAACCATGATAGGCACCAACTTCCTCACCGCACAAACCTTGAAGATTGTGGTGCTGGGCGTTTGCGCATTCATCCTGTCCACTGTGGGCGGTCTGCTGGGCGGTCAGGTGATGTGCTGGCTGACCAAGGGTAAGGTGAACCCCTTAATTGGCTCTGCCGGTGTGTCTGCCGTGCCTATGGCAGCCCGTGTAGCCAATGTGGAAGGCCAAAAGGCCAGCCCCTCTAACTTCCTGCTGATGCATGCCATGGGCCCCAATGTGGCCGGCGTGATCGGCTCTGCCATTGCCGCAGGCTTCCTGCTGAGCATCTTCGGCGCTTAAATTCTTTCCATATTCCCCGTCGATGGCAAATGCCATCGACGGGCTTTTTTATTTTCTTTTTTATAATGTATATCGTCAAAAAGCCCTTGTTTTTTACACAGAAATATGATAAAATTTACGGTGAGAAATTATACGCTTTTTCTACGGCTTTCTCCCGTAGTTCTCTTCATTTTTTACACGAAAGGGGTCTTATTATGTATTCCTCTGCCTATGTTTGGGCTAAGGTTTTAAGCTATTTGGAGGAACGGCTGACCAACATTACCGTATCGAGCTGGTTTGACGATGCGGAAGTCGTCGAATTAACCGAGGAGCATATTATTTTATACTCTCCCGACGAATTCCGCCGCGGAATTATCCGCAACCGCTGCACCGCCTACATTGAAGATGCCCTGAAAGAAATTTTCCAATCCAATGCCAAGGTGGTCGTCTTTGACGAAAAAGAGCTGGATGCTTACCGCAATAAAGATAAGGCCCCTACGGCTATGGATTTTAATCCCCAATTTAACTTTGACAACTTTGTGGTAGGTCCTTCCAACCGCTTGGCACACAGCGCGGCCATTGCCGTTTCCAAAAATCCCGGGCAAGTATATAACCCCCTGTTTTTATACGGCCCTCCCGGTGTGGGAAAAACTCACCTGCTGTATGCCATTGCCAACGGAATTCGGAAAAATAATCCTCAGGTAAACATTGTGTATATCAAAGGTGATGAATTTACCAATGAGTTGATTGCCGCCATTCAAAGCGGTAAAAATATTGAATTCCGCAGCAAATATCGGGAAGCTGATCTTTTCTTGATTGACGATATTCAGTTTATCGCCGGCAAGGAAATTACCCAGGAAGAATTTTTCCATACCTTCAACAAGCTTTACGAAGAACATAAGCAAATTGTCATGACCTCTGACCGCAAGCCCAGCGATATGCTGACTTTGGAAGACCGGCTGCGTACCCGTTTTGAATGGGGTCTGATGGCGGACATTCAGCCGCCGGATTATGAAACCCGTATGGCAATTATTAAAAACAAGGCACAACATGTGGGCATGGATCTTTCTGACGATGTTTATAACTACATTGCCATTAACATCACCAATAATGTGCGCCAAATTGAAGGCACATTAAATAAAATCATTGCTTACCATGAGCTGAATAATATGCCTTTGGACTTAAACAATATTTCCCGCGCTATTGACGATATGTATATGTCCGACGGACATATTCTTCCCACTCCCAGCCTAATTATCAGTCAAGTTTGTAAATTCTACGATATTGACGAAATTATTTTACGGGGCTCACAGCGTGTTAAAAATGTGGTGGAAGCCAGACAAATTGCTATGTACCTATTAAGAAAGCTTACCAATTTGTCCCTGCCGGACATTGGCATGCAATTTGCCAAGGACCATACCACCGTGCTTTATGCCATTACTAAGGTAGAACAATCCTTAAAAAGCGGCAATACCGTTCTTCAAAATCATATCCAGGACATCACCGCAAATATCAATAGTTTACTGTAAAAACTTTTCCACAAAGGCTGTGGAATGTGGAATGATAACTTGTGGAAAATTTTTCTTTAAAAACTTTTTCACAAAGGCTGTGGAAAACACAAAATTTCTTCACACCCCCCTGTGAATAAAAACTCCTTGCGCCTCTAAGGAAAAACCCACTTTTCCACAATTCACAGCTTCTACTGCTACTATTACTACCTATATTATTTATTCATTTATATATTCTTACTTTATAGACAGAAAGGAAAATGATTATGCGTTTTACCTGTGAAAAAAGTATGCTGGTACAAGGCTTAAATATTGCCGGCCGTACCGTTGCACAAAAGAGCAGTCTTTCCGTTTTAGAGGGTATTTTATGTAAAGCCGGTGTGGGTCTGAGCTTAACCGGTTACAACATGGAAACCGCCATCACTTATGAAGTAGAAGCCGAAGTAACCGATGCAGGCAGCTGCATTTTACCTGCAAAGCTGTTTGGCGATATTATTCGCCGTCTGCCGGAAGGTCCTGTTTCCGTTATTGTAGATGAGAATTTTAAGGTTTCTATTCGCGCAGGCTATGCTTCTTTTACGATTTCCGCAGAAAAAGCAGAGGATTATCCTGAGTTGCCTGATGTGAATTCCGGTCGTAGTGTTTATATGCCCCAAAAGAGCTTAAAGGAAATGATTGGCGGTACGATTTTTGCCGTATCTGAAAATCAGGGAAGACCCATTCATACCGGTGTTAAATTTGAAGTAACAAATGACAGCATTTCTGCTATTGCGGTAGACGGTTTCCGTTTGGCTCGCAGAACATGGCATTCTGAAACTCCTATTGAACGGGAAATGAATTTTGTTGTTCCCGCTGCCGGATTAAAGGAAGTAGAAAAAATCCTCGTAGAAGAAGAGGAAGATTTGGCCTTTACTTTGGGCGTAAAGCATATTTTGTTTCAAATTGGAAAGGCAACCTTGGTTTGCCGTTTGTTAGAAGGTGACTTCTTGGATTGGCGGAAGGTTGTTCCTGTCAACAGCCCTATTCAATTAACTGCCAATGTGGCAGATCTGTCTGCTTCCATTGAGCGTGTTGGTTTGATTGTTTCGGAAAAATATAAGAGCCCTGTGCGCTGCGTATTTTCCAATCAAGTGTTGCAGCTGCGCACCAATACCACCATTGGCGCAGCAGAAGATCGTTGCAGCATTGCCGGTGACGGAAAGGAGCTGGAAATCGGCTTTAATGTTCGCTATTTGGCAGATGCTTTGCGTGTTGTTCCCACTGAGGAAGTCATGTTAGAGCTTACCAATGGTTTAAGCCCCATCGTGCTGACACCTGCGGATAATAAATACGACTTTTCTTATATGATTTTGCCTGTGAGAATTAAAAATTCTTAATGGCTTGGTGTTTTTTATGAAGGTTACTGTGAAAAAGAAAAATCAAGCAATTCCTGTGGAGATTACTACGGAATTTATTAAGCTGGAAGCGGCTATGAAATTAAGTCATGCCTTTTCCGGTGGAACGGCCAAAGCCATTATTCAAGACGGAGAAGTTTTGGTAAACGGTGTGGTCTGTACCATGCGGGGAAAAAAGCTTTATTCCGGTGATAAATTCTCCTTTGACGGACAGGAATATGTCATTATAAGTCATGAAGCTGAATAAGATTACGCTCCGAAATTTTCGGAATTACAAAGAATTTACGCAAGAGTTTGACCCCAGCGTAAATTTGATAGTGGGAAAAAATGCCCAAGGAAAAACCAATCTTTTAGAGGCTATTTCTTATTTAGGCAGCGGGAAGAGCTTTCGCGCTATGAAAACTGCGGAAATGGTGAAATTTGGCCAAGATTTTGGTGAGATAGAAGGAGAGATTCTTTCTCAGGAACGAAAGCAAACTTTGCGTTGGGTGTTGTTTTCCGGAGCGCGGCAAAAACAAATTTGGCTCAATGGTGTTAAAAAGAAAACCGCAGGGGAATTACACGGAGTTATGTCAACCGTTCTGTTTTGCCCTGAGGATTTAATGGTGCTGAAAGCCGGCGCATCTGCCCGCAGAAAATTAGGTGACCAGACATTATGTCAACTAAGACCAAATTATGATACGGCACTTTCAGAATATCATCGCATTTTAGAACAGAAAAGCCGGATTTTGAAAGAACATTTTGAAAATCCTGCGATACTGGAAATTCTGCCGGAATATAATGAGCGTCTTTGTCAAGTGGGTGCGCTGCTAATTTCCTATCGTGCCAGATTTTATGAAAGCTTAGGAAAAGAAGCGACAAAATACCATAACCAATTTTCCGGCGGCGCTGAGGAATTTTGTCTAACTTATCAAACAGTTTCCACAGTCAAAGACCCGTTTGCGCCCGTATCTTCTTTAACAGAAAATTTGCAGGAGCATTTACAAAAGCATTATCGGGCAGAGCTGGAAAGCGGACAGTGTTTAACAGGCCCCCATAAAGATGATTTTGACGTGTGTTTGTCTGGATTGCCGCTTAAAACCTACGGCTCTCAGGGACAAACCCGTACCGCAGCCATTAGCTTAAAGCTTGCCCAGCGGGAATTGCTGAGGCGGGAGCTGGGACAAGAACCTATTTTATTATTGGACGATGTTTTGTCGGAGCTGGATCCCGGACGGCAAGACTTTGTATTGAATCAAATTGTGTCCGGTCAGGTGTTCATTACCTGCTGTGAGCCGGGTCGATTTACAAAATTAGGAAAAACCATTGAAATTTTTGAAGGCAGTCTTTTAGAAGGCTATAGCAAATGACAGGAGGACCTTTCATGTCTGACGAAACCAAAGTAACAACAGAATACGGCGGTTCCCAAATTCAAGTGTTGGAGGGATTGGAGGCTGTTCGTAAGCGTCCCGGTATGTATATCGGCTCTACATCCTCTTCCGGTTTACACCATTTGGTGTATGAAATTGTGGATAACTCCATTGACGAAGCGTTGGCGGGATACTGTAAGCATATTTCTGTGAGCATCAATCCCGGGAATTCCATCACCGTTACGGACGATGGCCGTGGTATTCCCGTAGATATTCAGCCCCAAACCGGCAAGCCCGCTTTGGAGGTTGTGTTTACTGTGCTTCATGCCGGCGGTAAGTTCGGCGGTGGCGGCTATAAGGTCTCCGGCGGTTTGCATGGTGTGGGCGCGTCTGTTGTCAATGCCTTGTCTGAAAGCTTAACGGCTCGGGTGTATAAGAACGGAAATATTTATGAAATGAAGTTCTCCCGGGGTCAAATTACTCAGGAAATGAGAATTGTGGGCAAAACCGACAAGACCGGTACGGAAGTAACCTTCCAGCCCGACCCTGAAATGTTTGATACTCTGGAATATGATTATCAGATTCTCCATGAACGCATGCGGGAAGAAGCCTTTTTGAATGCAGGCCTCAGTATCACCATTACCGATGCGCGCGATAGCGAAAATGTCAAGACAGAGACCATGTGTTATGAGGGTGGCATTCGGGAATTTGCCACATGGACAAATCGCCATAAGACGGCTATTCACTCCGATGTGATTTACATGAACGGCACCAAGGATGATGCCTCTGCGGAAATCGCGGTGCAGTATAACGACGGCTACAATGAATATATGCTCTCCTTTGCCAACGATGTGCGCACCCCCGAGGGCGGCATGCACGAAACCGGCTTTAAGACTGCGCTGACCCGTGTGCTGAATAACTACGGTGTGAAAAACGGTATGATTAAAGGTGACGATAAAGTCAGCGGCGAAGACTGCCGCGAGGGCATTACGGCCATTATCTCCGTAAAGCTGACGGATGCGCAGTTTGAAGGTCAGACAAAGGCCAAGCTGGGCAATGCCTACATCCGTACCTTAGTGGAGCAGGTGGTTGGCGACCAACTGACAACCTACTTTGAAGAACATCCCCAAACCGCGAAAATCATTCTGGAAAAGGCAATGATGGCCAACCGCGCCAGAGAAGCTGCTAGAAAAGCAAGAGAAAATGCTCGCCGCAAGACCGGTTTGGAATCCGGCGGCATGCCCGAAAAATTAAAAGACTGCAACGAAAAAGACCCATCTTTGTGCGAACTTTATATCGTCGAGGGTGACTCCGCCGCAGGCTCTGCCATTGGCGGCAGAGACTCCCGCTTCCAAGCTATTTTGGCTATGTGGGGTAAAATGCTCAACGTGGAAAAGGCAAGAGCCGACAAGGTTTACGGCAACGATAAGCTCAATCCGCTGATTTTGGCGCTGGGCGGCGGGATCGGCGAAGACTTTGATATAGAAAAGCTCCGCTACCATAAGATTATTATCATGTCCGATGCTGACGTGGACGGCGCCCATATCCGCACCTTGCTTTTGACTTTCTTCTTCCGTTATATGCGGCCGCTGATTGAAAACGGCTTTGTATATTCCGCTGTGCCGCCTCTTTACAAGTTAAAGAGAGGTAAAACCGAACGAGTTGCCTACTCCGACGAAGAGCGGGATGCCGTATCTGCGGAGCTGCGGGGCGAAAGCAACGCAAAGGTGGAAATCCAGCGGTACAAGGGTCTTGGTGAGATGAACAAGGAAGAACTTTGGGAGACCACCATGGATCCGGAACGCAGAACCCTTCGCAGAATTACCTTGGAAGATGCCCGTCGGGCAGATGAGGTGTTTACCATTCTCATGGGCGAACAGGTTGAGCCCCGAAAGGAATGGATTGAACGCAATGCCAAGTACGCAATCAATATCGATATTTAAGGAGGTGACGGATTTTGGCAAAACATAATCGCGATTATAAGCCAGAGGATATTCTGTTTCCCGATCAGCAGATCACAGAATCCAATCTGGTAGACGAAATGGAAAAATCCTATATTGAGTACGCAATGTCCGTCATTGTGGGCAGAGCTCTGCCCGACGTCCGCGACGGCTTGAAGCCCGTGCATCGCCGTATTCTTTATACGATGTTTGAAAGTGGATTGACCCACGACAAAAAGCATAAGAAATCCGTTACCAGCGTCGGTGACGTGCTGGGTCGTTACCATCCCCATGGTGATAGCTCTGTTTACGATGCCATGGTGCGTTTGGCGCAGGATTTTTCCATGCGTTATACGCTGGTGGACGGTCAGGGTAACTTCGGTGATATTGACGGCAACCCTGCTGCTGCCTACCGTTATACAGAGGCCCGCTTAGACAAGCTGGCAGACGAAATGCTGCGGGATATTGAAAAAGATACCGTAAATTGGGATCCTAACTTCGACGAGACCCGCAAAGAACCCCGCGTGTTGCCCAGCCGTTTCCCCAATCTGCTGGTGAACGGTTCTAACGGCATTGCCGTTGGTATGGCCACCAACATTCCTCCCCATAACCTGACTGAGGTCATCAATGCCTGCGTAGCGGTGCTGGACGATTCCGAGATTTCCGCGATGGATTTGATGGAACATATTTCCGGTCCGGATTTCCCCACCGGCGGTATCATTATGGGTCGCAGCGGTATTCGCGCGGCTTATGCCACCGGCCGCGGTAAGGTGGTGGTGCGCGCCCGCACCAATTTTGAAACCTTTGGCGGGGACCGCACCCGTATTATTGTGGATCAGCTGCCTTATCAGGTGAACAAATCTCTGCTGCTGAAAGCCATGGCCGATCAGGTGAAGGATAAGCGCATTGAGGGCATTTCTGACCTGCGTGACGAATCTGACCGCAATGGTATGCGCATTGTCATTGAGCTGAAACGGGATGCCAATCCGCAGGTGGTGCTGAACAACCTGTTTAAGCAGACGGCTTTGCAGTCCAGCTTCGGCATTATCATGCTGGCGCTGGTGGATGATCAGAAGCAGCCGAAAATTCTGTCTCTGCGGCAGATTTTGGACGAATATCTTTCCTTCCAGATGGAAGTGCTCACCCGCCGCACGGAGTACGACCTGCGCAAAGCCCGTGAGCGCGCCCATTTGTTGGAGGGTCTGCTCATTGCCCAGGATAATATTGACGAAGTGATTCGGATTATCCGCTCTGCTTATGACGATGCCAAGCAAAAGCTTTGTGAGCGCTTTGGGCTTGACGATGTGCAGGCGCAGGCGATTTTGGATATGCGCTTGAAGGCTTTGCAGGGTCTTGACAGAGAAAAGCTGCAAAACGAGTTTGATGAGCTGCAAGAGTGCATTGCCTACTATCTGGAATTGCTGGACGACAGTGAGAAACTGAAAGCCGTTCTGCGGGAAGAGCTGATTGCCATTCGGGACAAATTCGGCGACGAACGCAAGACGGAAATTCAGGAAATCGAGGACGAATTGGACATCGAGGACCTGATTGAAGAAGAAACCTGTGCCTTTACGCTCTCCAACCACGGATACATTAAGCGTATGCCCGTGGATACCTACCGCACCCAGAGCCGCGGTGGCCGTGGTGTGAACGCACAGAACCTGAAAGACGAGGACTATGTGAAGTCCATCAATGTGGCATCTACCCATGACCATATGCTGTTCTTTACCGATAAGGGTCGGGTGCATCACCGCAAGGGCTATCAGATTCCCGAGGCGGGACGTACCGCTCGCGGCACGGCCATTGTGAACGTGCTTCCGCTGGAACAGGGCGAAAGCGTGACTGCCATGGTGGTGACGCGGGAATTTAATGAAAATGAATTCCTGATGATGTGCACCAGAAAGGGTACGGTTAAGAGAATTCCGTTTGTTGCGCTGAAAACCAACCGCAAGGGCGGTATTCGCGCCATTACCTTAGACGAAGATGATCAGCTGGTAAATGTGATTCGCACCGAGGGCAACGATAACATTATTCTGGCCACTGCGGACGGCATGGCCATCTGCTTTAATGAAAACGATGTGCGGCCCATGGGTCGTGATGCAGTGGGCGTTCGCGGAATTATGTTAACCGATGGAGATGTGGTGATTGGTGCAGAAAAGGCGGAAGAGGGCAAGACGCTGCTCACCATCACTGTCAACGGCTTCGGTAAGCGTACTGAGCTTTCGGAATATCTGCGTACCGGTCCCAATGGGGAAAAGGTGGCTCAGAACCGTGGCGGTAAGGGCTTGAAGAACTATAATATCACGCCTAAGACCGGCAAAATTGCCGGTTGCCGTGTGGTTGCAGAAAACGATGATATTATGGTCATTGAAAATGGCGGTGTGATTATCCGTGTACCCGCTTCCTCTGTGAATATTTACAAGCGCGATGTGCAGGGCGTAATTGTCATGCGCATTGAAGAGGGCAACGAAGTGGTGTCCATTGAGCGCGTGGAGGGCGAAGAGCCTGCGCAAGAGGTCACAGAATGAAAACGGTAACCCTGTATACCGACGGGGCATGCTCCGGCAACCCCGGCCCCGGGGGATGGGGCGCAATCCTGGAATTTAACGGTGTGGAAAAGGAGCTTTCCGGCGGAGAAAGCTCCACCACCAACAATCGCATGGAGCTGACTGCGGTGATTCGTGGCTTGCAGGCGCTGAAAGAGCCTTGCGTTGTGGAGCTTTATTCCGACAGCAAATATGTCATTGACGCCTTGGAAAAAGGCTGGGCGGTTGGCTGGCAGAAAAATAATTGGAGAAAAGCAGACAAAAAGCCCGCATTAAATCCGGATTTGTGGGAAATTCTGTTAGATTTGACCACAAAACACCAGTTGCACTATCATTGGGTCAAGGGTCATGCGGAAAACCCCAAGAATAACCGCTGCGACGAGCTGGCGGTGGCGCAGTGGAAAAAGTTGAAGGAGACATAAGATGTATCTGAACATCGGCAACGATTTTTCCGTGCGGGACACCTCGGTAATCGGGATTTTTGACTTGGATAACACCACAGTTTCTAAAAGAAGCCAAGAGTTCCTGAATAACGCGGAGAAGGTAGGACAGGTGGTTCCCTGTGACGAGCTGCCCAAAAGCTTTGTATTGGCGGCAGAATATGGCTTTGTTAAGCTGTATCTTTCGCCACTTAGCACCCAGACCTTAGAAAAACGAATGAAATAAAGAAAGCCGACGTGTTTTTCACGTCGGCTTTTCCTATATTAAGAATGTTCCGCAGGAGGTCTTTTTTTGATGTCCAGGCGAATGATTCCAACAACGGCAGAGGCGAGCGCAACCGTGTGGGTAATCATGCTGCCAAAGGCGAGAATGGTGATGTCGTATAGAAGCCAAAGAAGTGCGTTTGCTCCGGCAAAACAGCGGTATTTTGCGGGTTTGGTTTGTATAATGGCCAGCAAGTAAATCAGTGCACCGGTGCAGGAAATGAGATCGCCCCAGCCTTGATAAACCAGAACAGTTCCGCCGACATACATAACGGCAAAAACGGCCAAAAGGATGTTCCTTGTGCGTTTTTGTGCGCCGGATTTTTCAACAAAATAAAGAACGGCAGTTTGCAGGGCGCCGACACCGCATAGCCACGCGCCGGATAACCCACCCAGCAGGAAAGAGCTGGTTGCTGTCATTAAATTTGCGCAAACAGACAGCAATAAGATGGTTTTCATGTTTTTCAGCTGTGCGGTTATCGCGATGATCACCGTGGTCAATGCGCCAAGAATTTGCGCGATATAAAAGGTAGCGCCCATAATTTCCTCCAAGAGACAGTAGTGTTATTTGCAACGCTACTATTATAGCAGAAATAATAAATAGCACAAGGGAAAAACATACCCAATTTACGAAAAAACCGGCGTGGATTTCCACGCCGGTTTGTGTAATACGATTACTTATTTAAGTAGGCATGAATGGCGGCAGCGCCCTTTTTGCCTGCGCCCATTGCCAAAATGACAGTGGCAGCGCCGGTGACTGCGTCACCGCCGGCAAATACGCCGTCGCGAGTGGTCATTTCGTCCTCGTTGACAATCAGGCAGCCCTTTTTGTTGGTGTCCAAACCGGGAGTGGTAGAACGAATCAAGGGGTTGGGGCTTGTGCCCAGAGACATGATGACGGTGTCCACATCCAGAATGAATTCGGAATCCGGCACTTCAATGGGACGGCGGCGACCGGAAGCATCCGGCTCACCCAGCTCCATGCGCACGCACTTCATGCCGCCAACGCGGCCGTCGGCATCGGGGAGAATTTCCACAGGATTGCCCAGAGTCTTGAACTCGATACCTTCCTCCTTGGCGTGGTGCTGTTCTTCCAAACGGGCGGGCATTTCTGCTTCGCCACGACGATATACCACATACACCTTTTCAGCGCCTAACCGCAATGCGCAGCGAGCAGCGTCCATAGCTACGTTGCCACCGCCAACCACGGCAACAGCCTTGGATTTGATGATGGGGGTGTCGTAACTGTCGTCGTAAGCCTTCATGAGGTTGGTGCGGGTGAGATATTCGTTTGCGGACATAACACCCTTCAAGCTTTCGCCGGGAATATTCATAAACATGGGCAGACCTGCGCCGGAGCCTACGAATACGGCCTTGTAGCCCATTTCGAACAGCTCATCGATGGTCAGCACGCGGCCAATGACCATGTTGGTCATTACTTCTACGCCCAGAGCTTCCAGCTTGGTAATTTCGTTGGCAACAATGGCTTTGGGAAGACGGAATTCGGGGATACCGTAGACCAGAACACCGCCGGCAGTATGCAGGGCTTCAAACATGGTGACCTGATAGCCTAGCTTAGCCAAATCGGAAGCTGCCGTCATGCCAGCCGGACCGGAACCCACCACAGCTACCTTTTTGCCGTTGGATTCCACCTTTTCGGGCATAGCATTGATGTTTTCCCGATACCAGTCTGCTACAAACCGTTCCAGACGGCCAATGGCGACGGGTTCGCCCTTAATGCCGCGGACGCAGCGGGCTTCGCACTGAGTTTCTTGGGGGCAAACGCGGCCGGACAATGCAGGCAATGCGTTGGTGGAGGAAATAATTTCATAGGCGGCTTTAAAGTCGCCCTCTTGGACTTTTGCAATAAATTCAGGGATTCGCACATTGACAGGGCAGCCTTCCACGCACTTGGGGTTTTTGCAGCCTAAGCAGCGGTTGGCTTCTTCGATGGCCATTTCGGCGGTATAGCCCAAGGTAACTTCTTTAAAGTTACGGGCGCGGACCTGAGGATCCTGCTCAGGCATGGGGACTTTGGTTAAAGACATGTTTGCCATGACAGTTTCCTCCTTATTTAATCAGCTGCTTGCCCATAGCGTCCATGCGACAAGCGTGTTTTTCGGTGACCTCAGCTTCACGACCGCGGTAGGTAGAGTTGCGGCTCATAAGCTCTGCGAAGTCTACTTTGTGACCATCGAATTCAGGGCCGTCCACGCAGGCGAATTTGGTTTCGCCGCCAACGGTAACGCGGCAACCACCGCACATACCTGTGCCGTCTACCATAATAGGGTTCAAGGAGACGGATGTGTGCACACCGAAAGGCTCGGTGGTTTTACACACGAACTTCATCATAGGAATGGGGCCGATGGCCAGAACCTCGTCAAAGGTTTCACCGTTTTCCAGCAATTCTTGCAGGGGCTGCGTCACCAATCCGTGACGGCCGTAGCTGCCGTCGTCGGTCATAAGAATCAGGCGGTCAGCCACAGCCTTAAATTCTTCTTCCAGAATCACAATATCCTTGCTGCGGAAGCCAACGATGACGGTGACTTCTGCACCGGCTTCCTTAAAGCCCTTGGCAGAGGGCAGCGCAATGGCGCAGCCAACACCGCCGCCAACGACGCAAACCTTCTTTTTACCCTCCACAGGGGTGGGTTTGCCTAAGGGACCGACAAAGTCGCGAATGTAGTCGCCCTCGTTTAAGTTGCCCAAGGCGATGGTGGCAAAGCCAACCTTTTGGAAAATAATGGTAACGGTTCCCTTTTCCCGATCATAGCCGGCGATGGTCAGCGGAACGCGCTCTCCTTGCTCGTCAATGCGGAAGATGATAAATTGACCTGCCTTAGCCTTTTTGGCAATAAAGGGGGCTTCGATTTCCATCAATGTGACAGCGGAATTCAATTCCCGCTTGCGAACAATCTTGAACATGGATGAATCCTTCTTTCTCAATGTGTAAATTCCGTTTTTGGGTTGATATGTATCAGATTTATTATAATTGCGTTTTGCTTGTTTGTCAAATTTTTATGGAGGATTTTTCCAAGATGTCAGGTTTACATAATATAAAAAAGCAAGAGGTGGTCGAAACCACCTCTTGTAATGCTTATTTCTTTGCCAGAATGTCGCGGATCTCGGTGAGCAGGACTTCTTCGGCAGAGGGAGCAGGGGGTGCGGGTTCTTCCGCAGGAGCTGCTTCTTCCTCTTCCTTCTTCTTGCCGATTTCGGACAACTTGTTCAGTACTTTTACGATCATAAAGACCACAAATGCCAGAATTAAGAAGTTGATAACCGCGGCAATGAAGCTGCCGTAAGTAAGATAGTGGGGGACTTCCACTTGGGTGACCGCACCGGTCACTTCATCAACGACTTCTTCGTAAACGGGGAAGAGGCGGGGAAGCTCGACCTTTAATTCTTCAAAGTCGGCACCGCCCATAAAAATGTTGACAACGGGCATGATTAAGTCGTTGGTTAAGCTTTTGGTGATGGTGGAGAATGCGCCGCCAATGATAGTACCAACGGCCAGCGCCATGGCGTTGCCCTTGATGGCAAATTCAGAAAATTCATTCCAGAATTTGCTGAGTTTTCCGGTTTTCTTCATTTCTTTTCTCCTTTGGTTTACATAATTTTTATAATGTTATTTCTTTTCGATGACTTCCAGACCGCCCAAATACTTCCGCAGACATTCGGGAACGACCACAGAGCCGTCGGCGCGCTGGTTTTGCTCCACCAATGCGGGGAAAATACGGGAGGTGGCCAAGCCGGAGCCGTTGAGGGTGTGGACAAAGTCGATTTTTCCGTCAGCGCGGCGGAAGCGGATATTGCCGCGGCGAGCCTGATAATCTCTTGCGTTGGAAACGGAGGAAACTTCCTTATAGCCGTCCATGGAAGGAATCAGGATTTCGATGTCATAGGTTCTGGCCATGGAGGCAGAGCAGTCTCCGGCGGCCAGCTTCACGGTACGGAAGTGGAAACCGAGGCCTTCCACTAGCTTTTCGGCTTTGGTTACCAGCTCGTCAAAAGCCGCGTCAGACTCTTCGGGTTTGCAGAACTGGAACATTTCCACCTTGTTGAATTGGTGGCCGCGAACCATGCCGCGCTCGTCGGCGCGGTGGGAGCCGGCTTCCCGACGGAAGCAGGGGGTGTAGGCGAAGAGCTTCTTGGGAAGATCGTCCTCTGTGAGGATCTCGTCCCGGTAAATGGATGCCAATGCTGCCTCAGCGGTGGGAAGCATGTAGTGCGTACGATCGTCGGTGGGGTTTGCAATTTTGTAAACCTCGTCGGCGAACTTGGGGAATTGACCGGCGGTCTCACCGCACATGTATTCCAGCATGTGGGGAGGGAGGATAAAATCATAACCGTCGGCGGTGTGGGTGTCGATAAAGTAGTTCAGCAGCGCCCATTCCAGTCGTGCGCCCATGCCGGTGTACATCCAGTTGCCTGCGCCCGCCAGCTTGACACCGCGGACATAGTCAATGAGTCCTAAGCCTTCGCACAAATCCACATGATGCTTTGGCGCAAAGTCAAATTCGGGCTTTTTGCCCACATAGCGCAAAGGCTCGTTGTTTTCCTTGCCGCCGGGAAGCAAATCTTCGTCGGGCAGATTAGGCAGGCTGAGCATGGCAGTTTTGTATTCTGCCAGAACCTCGTCCAGCTTAGCGGAATCTTCCGCCATTCCGGCTTTTAAGGCGGCCATTTCCGCGAAAATGGGGGCAACATCCTTGCCTTGCTTTTTCAGCAGGGGGATTTCCTTGGAAACCCGATTTTGCTCTGCTTTTCGGGATTCGGTGGAGGCAATCAGCGCTCGGCGCTGCTCGTCCAGCTCTAAAATCCGGTCGATGATTGCGTCGCAATCCACTTCTTTTGCCCGCAGACCCGCTTTGACGGCTTCGGGATTTTCTTTGATGCGTTTAATATCCAGCATGGTTAGTCAGAACTCCTTAATTGTAATTACGTGCAATTATCCCTCAATGCTGACAGGTTCGTCGGGAATGATCAGGGCGCAAACGATGTACGCCAAAAGGCCGCAACCTGCTAATACGCAGCAAAGAGCCCATGCTAAGCGCACCATGGTGGGATCGAAGCCAAAATATTTGGCAACGCCTGCGCAAACGCCGCAGATTTTCTTGTTCTTGATGTCCTTGTACAGTTTCTTTTCCATAATTGTTACCTCATTTCTTTAATTTCATTAGGGCAACGAGTAGCAGCTGCAAATCTTCCTGCCCATAAAATTCCAATTCAAATTTTCCTTTGCGCTTGCCGTTGATGATTTTTACACCGCGGCCAAGATGCTTGCTTAATGCCTTTTCACACTCTGCCACATAGTCTACCTTTAAAGAGACGGGGGCAACCTTTTTCGGCTCAGCGGCCATGTTTTTGCAAAGAAGCTCGGCTTGCCGAACAGATAAGCCCAAAGCGGCAATTTTTTGCGCGGCCTCCAACTGCTTTTTCTCGGTTTTCAGGCTTAACACTGCCCGTGCGTGTCCTGCGGACAGGGCACCGGAGCGCACCTGCTCCAAAACAGCCTCCGGAAGGCCCAACAGACGCAGGGCGTTGGCCACAGCGCTGCGGGATTTTCCTACCCGGTCAGCCACAGCCTCTTGGGTGAGGCCGTAGTCGGCCATAAGACTTTGATAACCCAGCGCTTCTTCCACGGGGTTTAAGTCCTGCCGCTGCAAATTTTCAATTAGCGCCAGCTCCATGACCTTTTTATCGTCAGCGTCAATGACAACAACAGGGATTTCCGCAATTCCCGCCAAACGGGCGGCGCGCCAGCGACGCTCACCGGCGATGATTTGGTAATAGCCGGAGTCCAACAGTCTGACTGTCAGCGGTTGAATGATGCCGTGGGTGCGAATGGACTCCGCCAATGCTTCCAGGGCTTCCTCGTCAAAATCCTGACGGGGCTGCGCCTTGTTGGGTTCAATCTTGTGAAGAGGCAGCGTTTGATAGGGGCTGTTGGCGGTTCTTTCCTCTAACGCGTCCACAATCAAAGCGCCAAGACCTTTTCCAAGTCCTTTGGGTGATGCCATGGGAACACCTCTTTCTTATAGTTTTGCTTTCAGTTCTTCTGCCACGGCGCGATAGGCCAGTGCGCCCTTACTGCTGCGGTCATAGGCGATGACAGGCAGGCCGTGGCTGGGAGCTTCCGCCAAGCGCACATTGCGGGGAATGGCGGTGGTACAAACCTTTCCGGGGAAATGGCGGCGAACTTCCTGCGCAACCTGGGTAGAAAAGTTTGTTCTGCCGTCAAACATGGTTAAAACCACGGAGAAAATCTCCAAATTGGGATTGATGCGCTTTTTTACCATGCGTAAGGTGTTCATTAAATCGCTTAACCCTTCCAGCGCGTAATATTCGCACTGCACAGGCACCAGAACGCTGTCGGCAGCGGTCAGTGCGTTGAGGGTTAAAAGCTCCAATGACGGAGGGCAGTCAATGAAAATGACGTCGTATCGTTCCCGCAGCGGCGCCAAGGCCTTGGAAAGGCGGTGGTGCGCGTCAGCCATGCCTACCAGCTCTACACCGGCACCGGCCAAATCGGCACAGGCAGGCAAAACATCGCCGAATTTGGTGGCAACAATGGCATTTTCGGCAGGCACATCATTAATAAGCATATCATACACCGTGTGCTTAACCTTGCGCTTTTCCACACCGAGACCGGAGGTGGCATTGGCTTGCGGGTCGAAGTCACACATTAAAACCTTCAAACCTAAGGCGCTGAGGCAAGCGGTTAAATTCACAGCGGTAGTGGTTTTTCCTACACCGCCTTTTTGGTTGGATACGGAAATAATCTTGCCCATAGGCACCTTCCTTTACACAGATGTTTCACGTGAAACACGCGAGAAAGAGCTGTTTCACGTGAAACAATTCACAAAGTTTGTGTTTGCGATACAGAAACCGCAGACTGCGGAGAAGTTTGGTCGCGGCTTTCCAGCAGCGTGAAGCAAATCCAAGCGGTAAGCAAAAAAGCCAGAAAAAGAAGAAACAAAGCGGCGATCAGAACGCGAATGGTTGCGCGCATGCGGGGCAACTGTTCCTCAGGAGAAAGCGCGGCTCGTTTACGCGGCCGTTTTTTGGTTGCGACTGGCTCTACGGATCGAGGCAAGGTTAAAGGCGTGGCAGGATCAACAGGATAATCTGCGGCCTGCTCTAAGCATTCAGCGCAAAAGGTTTTGCTGTCTTTTAGCTTTTTGCCGCATTTAATGCAATTCATGCTCCTGCCTCCTTGGTTATGATACTCTATTCTACAACAAAATTACGCAGCAGTAAAGAGGAAAAACAGGAAAAAAGAAACAAAAAGGCTTCACTTATTGTGAAGCCTTGGGAGTTTCCCGAATAAACATGGGCGTGAGCTTTTCTTTATGAAACAACTCAATAAATCGGGCGCATTTGATTAAAAATGCGTAGTAGATATTGTAGCCGCTGCCCAGCAGGGTTTCTGCGTTCCCTTGACCCTTAGATAGAATCACGTCTGCGGAGGCGATGGCCGTCGCTGCTTCGGGACTAAGGGCATCTAGCTGTGTACCGGCAATGGTGTTGCCGGTATCAATAATGGGGAATGATATTCCCACGGCGGCGGCATCTTCCCGGGTGGCATCATTTTGCGCATTACCTCCGCGCACGCAAAAGGTTATGGTCAGCTGGGGGAAATGCGCTTGCAGAATTTCTGCAAACACGCGGTCAAAGCCGATTTCACCGGCATTGTCGGTGATGTATAATAAATGCTTGGCGGTTTTTAAATCCTCGCAAAATTGCAGGTAAACAGCCTTGTCCAGATCCAAATGTTTGGCGCTGGCCAGCATATCATCCAGCAGATCAAAGTGAACATCTCCGCGGAGGGCGGAAAAATCAATATAATTACCCAAAACGGCATATTGCAGGCCGGCATATACGGGATCTTCTGCCTCCTGCGCCAAAGCCTGAATTTTGTCAATGCGATTTAGAACAAAGCGGTTGGAGTCCTCTTTTTCCTGCCGGTAGGGGTCGTCCTCGATGTCGTAATATTTTCTCAGCAGGTCTATGCAGGCGGGCACAAACCATGGTGCGCTGACATCCGTACGGGCGTTGGCAAGCAGCGCCATTAAGTCCCGAGTAAATGCAGTTGCGGTATCCTCATCCCCCAAGCTTTTTGCTATGTCTACATAGCGGTGAAGCATGCACAAATAGCATTGGGTGTTCATAGTAATGCTCAAAACATTCACTCTCTTTCTGCTACGGCAGTGTTATCTAAGCGTTGGCGAATACCGCTGGCAATCATCTCCAAAGCAATTTGGTTCTTGCCGCCTTCCGGCACAACCAGATGGGCAAATTTCTTCGATGGCTCAACATATTTATCGTGCATAGGCTTGACGGTGGCCTGATATTGGGTTAGCACTGAGTCCAAGGAACGAGCGCGCTTATTCACATCCCGCTTGATGCGTCGGCACAGGCGAATGTCTGCGTCTGTATCTACGAAAATGCGAAAGTCCATCAAATTGCGCAGATTTTCCATGGCGAAAATCAAAATGCCTTCTACCACGATGACGCGCTTGGGATCAATGCGCTCTACGCGGTCGCTGCGGTTGTGTACAGTAAAGTCATATACAGGGCAGTTCACGCTGATTCCTTGGCGCAAAAGAGACAGGTGCTGCACCATCAGGTCGGTATCGAAGGCGTCGGGTTCGTCGTAGTTAATCAGACAGCGCTGCTCATAGGTTAGGTTGTCCAGGCGCTTATAATAATTGTCGTGGCTGATGACGGTGATATTGCCGGAAAACTGCTCCGTTAGCTTTTTTACCAAGGTGCTTTTTCCGCTGCCGGTGCCGCCGGCAACGCCTACAACTAAAATGTCTTTCATGGCACCCTCCCTATGGCAGATTAGAGTTTAAAAGTGATTGAAAGAAAGGCAAGGTTTTGTTATCCTGTGAACTGTTTTGCCAAAGGATTTCGCCTGTGCCGTCAGAAAGCAGGCCCGCTGCCTTTAAGCGGCGATGGGTTTCTTTGGCTGTTCCCTCTCCCCCGTCTAAAAGCTCGGTCTCATCGCCCAGGATATCGGCAATGGCGGCGGCGGCAAAGGGGTAATGGGTACAGCCTAATACCAGCGCATCTAATTTGCCTTTCCAAAGGGAAAGCAAAGGGGAAAGCAAAGCGTTTGCTTCCGGACCACTGCCCTTTCCGGCTTCTACCAAGTCTGCAAGACCGGGAGCGGGAAAAGCGATGACTTTGCAGCGGTTGGAACAGACGGCGACTAATTTTCGAAATTTTTCTTCACGCAACGTCACAGGTGTTGCCAAAACACCAATGGTTCCGTTGGGATATTTCTCCGCGGCCAGCTTTAATGCCGGTTCAATACCCACGATAATCAGCTCGGGATATGTTTGGCGGAGTGCGTCAATGGCGGCGGCGGTGGCAGTGTTGCAGGCGACCACCAAGGCTTTAATGCCTTGGGAAACCAGATGCTCTGCGGCTTTAAGCGCCAAGGCGCGGATTTCCTCCGTGGGGCGAGAGCCGTAAGGCGCGTTGGCAGAATCCCCGTAGTAAAGGTAGCGTTCCTGCGGCATAATTTTGCGCAGCTGCCGCAGCACACTGATACCCCCTACTCCGGAGTCAAAAACGGCGATATAATCCTGTTTTTGGTTCATATCCTCACCAGCCTACCAGTTTTCTTATATTTTAGCAAAAAGAAAGCGGTTTTGCAATGCTTAAAGGGTTATTCGTCAATACGATACAATCGCTTTCCATTTTCAAGGGTGATTCTTTCCGCTTCTTCTACGGAAATCCCTCGCAATTCGGCCAATTTTGCCGCTACCCTGCCCACCATGGAAGGATCGCATCGTTTGCCGCGGAAAGGCTCGGGGGCCATAAAGGGACAGTCGGTTTCAATGACGATGCGCTCCAAGGGAATGGACTGAGCGGTTTCTACGGCTTTTCTGGCGTTTTTGAAGGTTAGGACACCGGTAAAGCCGATGTACCAGCCCAGCTTGACCAGCTGCCGCGCCATTTCCGCAGAGCCGGAATAACAATGGAACACACCGGTGACGGTGGGAAATTGGCGAATGATCTCAAAGCCGTCTAAGTGGGCGTCCCGCTCATGCACGATAACGGGCATATTAAGCTCCCGTGCCAGCTCCAACTGCATGCGGAAAGCCTTTTGCTGGATTTCTCTGGGAATGGTTTCGTAGTAATAGTCCAAGCCGATTTCGCCAATGGCTTTTACCTTAGGATTGAGTTTACATAACTTTCTATATGCTTCCAACACATCGTCGTTGACTTCGTCGGCGGTGTCGGGGTGAGTGCCCACAGAGGCATAGACAAAGGGGTATTTCTCGGTCATGGCCACGCAGTCGTAGGAAGATGCCAGACTGCAACCGGTGTTGAGCATATAGGCAATCCCCTTTTGAGGCAGAGAGGCCAAAAGCGCGTCTCTGTCTTCGTCAAAGGCGGGGTCATTCATATGAGCGTGGGTATCAAACAGCATAGCAAAGCTCCTTACAATCGTTTTCCGTTAAAACCGAAACATAATGACCGTCAATTTCTTGAATTAGCTGGGAAGTTTCTGAAAAATTCGTACTTTTAAGATAATTACCAATTCCCTTGCCTGTCAGCTTTGCGTAGCTTTCTTTCAGCACCCACAGCCGTAAAAATGTGCGGTTGGGGTCGGCTGAGGCGGCGAGTTGCGCTTGCTCCGCAGGAGAAAAATAGCGCTGCGCCAATGCTAAGTTCACTGGGCGGCCGCAAGGCTCGGCATCGATACCCACAGGCTGGGTGTGCAGGCAGCAAAAGGCGTGGGTGTCGGTGTGAGAAACAGAAAAATAATGGTCGTCATTGGGGAAATAAGGCTTTCCCTGAGGGGTATGGGCAATTTCCGGCAGATCATGGCCGGTTTTTTCGCGGTACAGCTGGCGCAGCAGCGCCATAGCGACCTCATGGCCGGATTGTCCGTTCTTCTCTTGCCACAGCAGTTGCATGCCCTCACCATCCTAAAATTAAGTAAAATCGGGGATAAAAAGCTTGTCAGCCGATTCGGCTTCTTGGGTGAAACCCTGTAATTCGTTTAAATACATCCAGCTAAGCACCGCGTCGTATTCTTCGTCGGTGATTTTCCGGTCAAAGGGCGCGGACAGCCCCTCTATGGGAGTGTATTGCCGCATGAGGCTCACTAAAACCTCGCCTTTTCGGAATGTTTCTCCCAGCCAGTCCAATATTTTTAAGGAATTTTCCACATGGCCGGGCAAAATCAGTTGCCGCACAATGGTGCCGCGGCAAATTTTGTTGCCTATCCATTGAACAGGGCCGGTTTGCCGCACCATTTCCTTTATGGCTTCGGTGGCAATTTCGAAATAATCGGGCGCATTGGAAAGGCTGCTCCCCAGCGCAGGACTGTTGTATTTTAAATCCGGCAGATAAATGTCCACCAAGCCTTCTAATTGCCGTAGGGTTTCCACCCGCTCGTAGCCGCCGCAGTTGTAGATCACGGGAACAGGCAATTTCGGGGAAAGTGCGGGCAAAATGGTGGGCAAATACTGGGTAGGCGTGACCAAATCAATGTTTTCTGCCCCTTGTTCTATGAGTTTTTCCATTTCCTGCCGCAGCTGGGCGCTGTCCATGGGTTTACCTACGGCGGCGCGGGAGATGCTTGCATTTTGGCAGTATTTACAGCCTAAGGTGCAGCCGCCAAAAAAGATAGCGCCGCTGCCGCCGCTTCCTGCCAATGCAGGCTCTTCCCATTTGTGCAGCATGGTTTTGGCAATCATGGCAATAGGCGGACAGCCGCAAAAGCCCAATTCGCCATGGGCGCGGTCAACGCCGCATTGCCGAGGGCAAAGGTTGCATTGTTCGTAAGTCATCATGCAGAATCCTCAAGGTCGTTTTTATTATTTTATCACAGCTTTTTCTATGGTGCAACAACTGCTTTACCAAAAGAGCGAAGTGTGATATAATGAGAAACGAAAAAGCGTTTAGGGGGTGACCGCGTGCTGAATGTAAACGAAATCTACGAAGCAAACATTGTGGACTACACAACAGAAGGACAAGGTGTTGCCAAAATTGACGGGTGCGCGGTTTTTGTGCCCCATGGAATTGTGGGGGAAACCTGCAAAATTCGCATAGAAACTGCCAAGAAAACATGGGCGGCAGGAAGAATTACAGAAATTTTGGAAAAATCCCCCTATCGGACCCAAAGAGAGTGCCCGGTTGCCCATTTGTGCGGCGGCTGCGCCTTTCACCACATGGATTACGCTGAGGAATCGCGATTAAAAGCAGCGCGGGTGCGGGATTGTTTAAACCGTATGGGCGGAGAAAGTTTTGAGGCGCTTCCTATTTTGTCCGCGCCAACTTGCTATGGGTATCGCAACAAGGCGCAGTATCCTGTGTCCGAAAGAAAGGGCAAGGCCTATGCGGGATTTTTCCGCGCCGGCTCTCACGATGTGGTGGGAAATGACCGCTGTCTGATTTTGCCCGAGGAAATGGACAGGGTTAAGGATGTTGTGATAGATTATGTAAACCAATACGGCGTGACGGTTTATGACGAACGGCAGCATAAGGGGCTTCTGCGGCATATTTATGTCCGCCGTGGGGCGGTTTCCGGACAAATTTTGGTCTGCTTGGCGGTGAATGGGCGGAAAATCCCCCGTCATGAAGAATTGGTGGCCGCCTTGAAAGAAATTCCCGGATTTACCACGCTGGTGCTGTCTGTGAACACGAAAAAAGGCAATGTGGTGCTGGGCGATGAGGAAATCGTGCTGTATGGCGCGGGATTTATCGAAGATACCATGTGCGGTTTGCAGTTCCGGCTGTCACCGAAGTCCTTTTATCAGGTGAATCACCATCAAGCGCAGCGGCTATATGAGGCGGCCATTGCCCAAGGAGAAATTACGAAAATGGATACCGTGCTGGATTTGTACTGCGGCGTAGGCACCATTACCCTTGCTATGGCGAAGGCGGCAGGCAAGGTGATAGGCGTGGAGGTTGTGCCTCAGGCAGTAGAGGACGCCAAGGAGAATGCCCGCCGCAACGGCGTGGAGAATGCGGAATTTTTCTGCGGTGATGCGGGACAGGCCGCGCTGGAATTAGAAAGACAGGGTGTGCGCCCTGATGTTGTGGTGGTGGACCCGCCCCGAAAGGGATTGAGCGCGGACTGCATTGAGGCGCTGGACAAAATGTCCCCTCGCAGAATCGTGTATGTTTCCTGTGACCCCGCAACTTTGGCGCGGGATGTGGCACTGTTAAAAGAGCGCGGATTCGCAGTGAAAAATGCCATGGCCTGCGACTTGTTCCCCCGCTGCGCCCATGTGGAATCGGTAGTAACAATAACGAGATAAAAAACCGCACCTGCGAAAAGCAGGTGCGGCTTTTTTGTTAAGCTTCCGGTAAAAAACGGACAACATCGTTAGGCGTACAGCCGAGGACTGTGCATAGTTTTTCTAACGTTAAAAGGGTGATGTTGTTTCCCTTTTTAATGGAATCCAGCGTCTTATTGTCAATGCCGGCCTTTAAAAGACTGTATTGTGAAATTTTCTTTTGCTGCATCGTTTCCCAAAGGGGAGAATAATCCAACACAGTCTCCACCGCCCTTCTGTTATGCTAAGAACATTATAGACAAAAAACAGATATTGCTGTATTGTGGAAATATCCACAATATGATATAATGCGAATCAGAGAGGGGTGCGGCGTATGGATCAGGAAATATTAGAGTTTTACAGGCTTCCAAATATAAGCGAGTGTGAGGATTTTAGTTTGCTTACATTAAGTGAAAATTGCGCGGCTCTGGAAGAAAAGGTTCTTAAAATGGCAAAGGCATTATCGGAGGAGGACTATTTGCTGTTAGAGGAATATATTCTCATGCGCAATGATTTGGAGGTAGAAACATTTAAGGTAGCGCTGCGTTGGGGGAAAAGGCACTTAAAGTAGGCTGCTTTGAAAAGGTCTGGGGTTGCTTGCTCGGTACGAATGTGGTAAAATGATAAAGCAACATCAGTTGTGGAGGTTAGCATGAAACAATTTAGAAAAAAGCGGTGGATTCTCTGGATCCTTGGCGGTGTGCTGGTGCTTGGCGCCGTTGTCGCGCTGGTCGCGTTTCTTGCGCAGAAGAACGCGCAGGAAGAGCATATGCGGCAGGTGCAGCAATACCGCGACATGAAAATGGAGCAATATCGCGCAGAAAATGCCGCATTTGCGGATTATGAAGTGGAGGTCGCGTTTTTAGGCGACAGCTTAACGGATTTATATGACCTTGCCACTTACTATCCCCAATATGTCACATCCAACCGCGGCATTGGCGGGGACACAACCTTCGATTTGGAGGCGCGCTTGCAGACCTCTGTTTATGACTTGAAGCCGCAGGTGGTGGTGATGCTCATTGGCGCAAACAATCCGACCACCATGCTGGAAAATTACGAAAGCATTTTAATGGGTTTGCAGCAGAACTTGCCCGAAACAAAGGTAGTGCTGCTGTCTATGACCGCTATGGGCGGCGAGCATTGGGGTCGGTGGAATCAGCAGGCAGCTGATAACAATGTTTCCATTGCGCTTTTGGCAGAAAAATACGGTTTTACCTTTGTAGATCTGTTTACACCGCTTTACGATGTAGCCAAGGGCGAGGTGTACGACGGCTATACGGTAGACGGGGGACATTTTTCCCCTGAGGGATATACAGTGGTTACCTCTGTGATCACCCCTGTTTTGCAGACGGTTTTAGGCAAATAAAAAGGAAAAGCTGACCCCCTCGGAATTTTCCGAGGGGGTTATTGTATGGAAACTTAAGAAAACCTTAAAACACAGGGTGAGATTTCTGTGGTAAAATGGTCGGGAATATAGGGCGATTGCCCGGAAAGATTGAGAGAAAGATATGAAAGAGTTTTTCGCATGGCTGTTTAGCCAAAACAACTCCGATCTGACCATCGGATTGTTTGACAAGTGGCATTTTCTGTACTTATTTATCACCTTTGGCGGCACATTGGCGCTGGCGCTGATTGGCCGCAAATTTCCTGGCAAGCAAAAAACATTTCAGAAGCTGATGGCCTATCTGACAGTGGGGCTGTACGTAGCGGATTTTTTTATCATGCCCCTGTCCGACAGCTACGACGGCATCAGTGCCTATAAGCTGCCCTTTAACATCTGCACGATTATGGCGGTAATGGTACCTTTTGTGCAGTTTAATCCGAAATTTGCCAAGCTGCGGCAGCCGGTAGTGACGTTGTCCATTGCCTCTACAATTATGTGGATGTGCTATCCCGGCACAGCGCTGGGCGGTCAGCCGCCTTTCTGCTATGTGATTTTCCAGACATTTATGTACCACGCATTTTTGTTCTGCTGGGCGGTTTTGAATCTGGCTTATGGCGATGTGGAGTACGATATTCGCAAGATTTGGAAAGAGTTTGTGGGAATTTTGCTGATTTTGGTATGGGCAACTTTTGGAAACACGGTGTACGACAGAGGATATAACTGGTTTTTTATCGAGGAGAGCATTTTCCCCTTCCTCACGGATGAAATCATGCCGGTGATGGTGGTATCGTCGGTGTTTGGCGTCTGCCTTGTGATTTACGGAGCGTACTTTGCTTTGAAGGCTCTGGGCAAAAGGAAAGCGCCCGTCAATGTGAATTAAACAATACCCCCGACGATTTTTCGTCGGGGGTTTCATTTATTTTTTCTTGGCAGCTTTTTCGGCCAACCAGAATTGGCGGGTTTCAGAAAATACGACTTTTCGCAATGCCAAAATGGCGATTAAATTCGGGAAGGCCATTAAGGCGTTGGTGATGTCGGCCAGCGTCCAAATAGCGTCCAGCGCAAGCAGGGGCGCGATCACCAGCATCAGGATATAAACGACCTTATATGCCAAAATAATTTTCGTGCTGCCGGTCAGATATACCGCGCACCGTTCGCCATAATAGCACCAGCCGATAATGGTGGTAAAAGAGAAGAACACAATTCCGATGGTCACCACATACTCGCCGATATTGCCGGGCAGGCCAAGGCTGAAAGCCTGGTTTGCCAGAACGCTTCCGGAAACGGTGGAGGTTTCCAGCAGGCCGGAGGAAAGAATCACGAAACCGGTCATGGTGCAAACCACAATGGTGGTGAAGAATACGCCGGTCATGGAAATCAGGCCCTGACGGACGCAGGAGTTGGTTTTTGCGGAAGCAGACACAATGGGAGAGCTGCCCAAACCAGCCTCGTTGGTATAGATGCCGCGGGCAATGCCGGTACGCATGGCAGTAATGACAGAAATCATAACGGTTCCGGTGATACCGCCGGCTACCGAGGACGGCTGAAACGCCGCAGAGAAAATGCTGGAAAAGACAGACGGCACGGCACTCATATTAAGTCCTAAAACAGCAAGCGCGCCAAGGATATACAAGCCTGCCATAAAAGGAACAACCAATTCCGCCACTTTGGAAATGGATTGAATACCGCCGAGAATGACAGCGGCGGAAAGGACGGCAACAACAATGCCGGTAACCCATGTGGGAATATTTGCCAAGTCAGCGACGGAGTCGGTAATGGCGTTCACCTGCGGCAGAGTGCCACAGCCCAGCAACGCGGTGATCAAACCGAAGATAGCAAAGGCTTTTGCAAGAGGAATCCATTTTTTGCCCATGCCTTTTTCAATATAATACATAGGGCCGCCGGCATACTGACCGTTTTCGTCAATGGTGCGGAACTTAACCGCAAGAACGGATTCTGCGTATTTGGTGGCCATGCCCAGCAAGGCAGAGACCCACATCCAAAACAGAGCGCCCGGACCGCCGATGCGCAGAGCGGTGGCAACGCCAACGATACTGCCGGTGCCGATAGTTGCCGCCAAAGAGGTACATAAGGAGGCAAAGGGGGAAACATCGCCCTCTGCGCCCTCTTCTTTTTCAAAAATCATTTTAATGGCGCGAGGCAGACGAAGAAAGGACATGCCTTTCAGCATGACGGTAAGCAGCAGGCCGGTTCCCAGCAGTAAAATCATGGTGGGAACACCCCATGCAGCATCACGAATAAGCCCTAAAATTTCTGTTAGTTTTTCCATGTGTTGCTCCTAAATTAAAGGTTTTCAGCTTTTCGCTCTAATTCTTTATTTTAGCTGTTTGCATTTAAAAGTCAATAGCGCAGCGGTAGCATTAGGAGGATTTTTGGGGCAAAAAGAAAAATCCCCCCGTTTTGGGAGGATTTTTATGAGATATTTGCCATTCGTGTCAGCCTGTGGTGCTATCAGCAAAAGAGGGAAATTAGTTAGTAGTATCTTCTCGAAATTCGCTTATAGTATTTCCATCCATATCCAGTACATAGTGCCACCCTGCCCAATCGCGGCAGTGAATTAAATCCTTTTCTATCCATAAGCATTTTTCTTCCGTGACTCGAGCCAAAATATCTCTGCCACCAAAACGCCACACTTGGTTTAGCATTTTGTCGTAATAAAAAATATCACATTCACCCTTGAAAAGATAACCTTGATTAATTTCAAAAATCTGCTCCAAACCGCCCCAGTTTTCGCAATCAACACATCGTATGATAGTTGCTGTTTCCAAATCAATTTGCAAGATTGTGTCAAATAGAGGGACAGTTAGAACATTATCTTCTAAAACAGCACAAGGTTCATTTTTAGAAATTAAATTATCCAACAAGGTAACCCTGGAAACCGTTCCGTTTGATGATTTTACCTCAATAAGGCGAGCACAATAAAAATTGTGCATGTCGATTTTATCAGCTTGGTAGATAACTCGATATCCGTCCAACGAAGGTGTTATTTCCGTTAAAATTGTAACGAGATACTGTTCATTGTTTAAAACCATCACTCTCACCTCTTGAGTGTATTATAACATACCATCTGTCCAATAAAAAGGACTTTGCATAAAAAATCCGCCCGAGTTTCCTCGGGCGAAATAATCCGTTCGGCTTGGTGAGCAGGCTTCCAATTACCTGCCCA
>JAZQWI010000024.1:0-59019 GCA_045632245.1 Faecousia sp.
GGACTACTACTGGTACGAGACCGATGACATCATCAGCATCGGCGATACGGAGGTCCACTACTTCCTGTACCCCAAGAACCATGCGCCGGTGGCGAAGGTTCGTCTGGCAACAGAAGAGATGTACAAATTATATAAGGAAAAGAAACTGAAGTAATCTCCCGTCCCCGGAGAGAAGAGAACACGGACAACTGTGTACAGTTGTCTGTGTTTTTTTGTATTCCGGAAAAATTGTCGCTGTATTTTTGAGGAATGTGCCGGAAATGGAACCGGAAAGTATTGTGAATTTAGGATTTTTTGAGAATAATGAATTATATAATTGACCGAATGCACAAACGCCGGCGATGACTGTACGAGAAATAGTATAAAATGACGAATTGTTAAAAAACATTTGACATTGTACGACGGACAGTGCATAATATAAAGGTATTTTTAATGGGGAAAATATTTCCGTTAGAGATTCAAAATGGCTGAAGAGCCAATTTTCTGTTGAAAAACAGAATCAATGTTGTAAGGCCGTTACGAAACGTAACTGTCATATAATTAAAAGAAAGGGAGGATTTTTTCGAAATGAAAAAGTTCAACAAGTTCCTGAGCCTGCTGCTGGTTCTGGCAATGATGCTGAGCCTGGTCGCCTGCGGCGGCAAGACCGAAGCTCCTGCTGCAACCGAAGCTCCCGCAGATGCTGGGACCGAAGCTGCTGCTCCCGCTGCTTATGTAGACCCCTTCGCAGACGTCGCTGATGACTACGACGAGCTGTCCCAGGCTGTCTACGACCATGTTCTGGGCGACTTCTACGCTTACTACATGGAAGCTATGGAAGAGACCACCGATGCTGCACGTTATGCCAAGATGGCTATCGCTGAAGCTAAGATGCTGTCTGCAGGTATCTTCCTGCCCACCACTTCCAAGGGCGGCAACTACGCTATCGCCCGTATGGCACCCAAGTCCAACACCCCCGTCCTGTGGGGCAATGACACCTACCGTTTCCACGATGTCCTGGTCACTACCGAGCTGATCGCTGCTGAAGACATCGCTGCTATGCGTGAAGAGTGGGTCAACAAGGTTGGTACCGGCGAGTACGAAGCATGGGCAAAGGCTTACCTGACCGAGAAGGGCTACACCCTGAAGGATCACCTGGCTTACTACTTCGACGCTGACCCCGAAAGCTGGGACGTTCTGGCTACCTCCAACGCTGCTGACTCCGAGATCCTGGTCAACACCTACGACGGCCTGGTCGAGTACGACATGGAGAACCAGCTGCAGCCCGCACTGGCTGAGTCCTGGGAAGTTTCCGAGGACGGTCTGACCTACACCTTCCACATCCGTCAGGGTCAGGTCTGGGTTGACAACCAGGGCCGTAAGGTCGCTGATGTCAAGGCTGACGACTTCGTTGCTGGTATGCAGCACATGATGGACACCATGGGCGGCCTGGAGTACCTGGTCTGCGCTGGCTGTGCTAACATCGTTGGCGCTGACGAGTACGTCAACGGCGATACCACCGACTTCGCTACTGTCGGTGTCAAGGCTATCGACGACTACACTGTTGAGTACACTCTGACTCAGCCCACCTCCTACTTCATGACCATGCTGGGCTACGGCGTCTTCGCTCCCATGAGCCGTGAGTACTACGAGTCCATGGGCGGCCAGTTCGGTGAGAACTACGACGCTACCGCTGACACCTACAAGTACGGCAAGGGCCCCGACTCCATCGCTTACAACGGTCCCTTCCTGATTACCAACTTCACCTCCAACAACACCATCGCATTCAAGACCAATGAGTCTTACTGGAACCTGGCTGACAACAACCTGAAGACCATGAACTTCCTGTACACCGACGGTTCCGACCCCCTGAAGCCCTACGATGACTTCTTCAACGGCGTTGTCGACAACCAGGGTATGACCGCTGAGCGTATCGAGATCGCTAAGGAAAAGGGCACCTACGACAAGTTCGCTTACGTTGCTGAGAACGACGCTACCACCTACTGCGGCTTCTTCAACGTCCGCCGTGCTGCTTTCGCTAACTACAACGACGCTTCCGTCGCTGTTTCCCCCAAGTCCGAGGAGGATATCGTCCGTACCGGCGCTGCTATGCTGAACAAGCACTTCCGTCTGGCTCTGGCTATGTCCATGGACCGCGGCACCTACAACGCTCAGTCCGTTGGTGAAGATCTGAAGCTCAACTCCCTGGTTAACTCCTACACCCCCGGTAACTACGTCAACCTGCCTTCCGCTGTTACTGTTGAGATCAACGGCGTTGCTAAGACCTACAATGCCGGTACCATGTATGGCCAGATCGTGCAGGATCAGCTGGATGCTGACGGCATCGCTCTGACTGTTTGGAACGGCACTGCTTCCACCGGTTTCGACGGCTGGTACAGCAAGGAAAATGCCGCTAACGAGCTGGCTAAGGCTATCGTCGAGCTGATGGCTGCAGGCGTTGTCATTACTCCTGAGAACCCCATCTACATCGATATCCCCGTACGTGCTGACAGCACTGTTTCCAAGAACCAGAAGGCTGTTATGAAGCAGTCCATCGAAGAAGCTTCTGCTGGCTGCATCAAGGTCAACCTGATTGAGTACGCAACTCGCGATCAGTACCTGGCTGCTACCTACCGCTTTAATGTTGGTTCCGACGCTAACTACGACCTGAACGACGGTTCTGGTTGGGGTCCTGACTACGGTGATCCCTCCACCTACCTGGGCACCATGCTGCCTGACTACGCAGGTTACATGACCAAGTCTCTGGGTATCTTCTAATTCAAGAAGAAAGCAAATTAACATGAAACACGAAGGAGGGTGGGCAATTTTGCCTACCCTCCCGACTGGCTGTTTTACGAAATTTAATTGTAGGAAATGCTGCCCTCAGTGTTCCTTGCGGTTAGAATTGATTCTGCCAGGAATGCTAAGGGCAGTGTTCTCTACTGGCTTGGATATTTTCCAAGCGCTTTGTATATCCTAAGAGACAAACCAAAGGAGACGGATTATGTTTAAATATTTAGTGAAGCGAATCCTGCGGGCGTTATTGTCTGTTGTCTTAGTGATTGCGGTGATCATGATCATGGTCTACGCTCTGTTGGACAGAGAGGCAATTTTCTCCAGCGATCCAAACTATCCTAAGATGCTGCTAAACAAAAAAGAGACCTATATGATGCAGCAGTGGGAGCGTTTTGGATATGTGGATTATATCCCCTTTGCCGATTACTTGAAAGAAGAGGTAAAGGCGGGTGTTCTGACCCAAGAAGAGGCAGACAGTGTGGCCAAAATTGGCGCAACTGCCGCAAAAGACAGCTCTCAAACGGCAAAATGGGTAAAAGAATTTTATGAAAAGTACGACGGAAAGGACGGCTACAAGGTAGTGCGCCTTCCCGGTTCTTTGCGCGCCGGTTCTGTTCAGTACAAGGACGGCGGTCAGCCGTTCTTGTATGCTTACCGCGATGTCCCGCTGATTCAGCGCCTGTTTAGCTACTTTGCCGGACTGATTAAGATCGACAACATTTACAATGTGGAAAATGTCGAAGGTGAGCGCGGTCTGACCTTTACATGGTATGATCCTGCTTATGGCGGAGAGAAGTTCTCCCCTGCCATTATCGGTAACGGTACCAACCATAAGTACCTGCTGTACTTTGATGATACCTTCCCCTATATCCACCAGAATCTGGTGAAGGTGAATCTGGGCCTTTCCTTCTCTGTGAACAAGGGCGTGGATGTGTTCCAAACCATGACTGCCGCACAGGGCCCTCAGAAGTACAGCACCATCACGTATCCTTCCGGTGTTGTGGAAAACACCGCGGATAACGTTCATTCGCTCATACACATTCCCGACACCAAAGAGGCAAGCGCTCTGAATCAAAAGTACTATATTGACGATTATACCGGCGTTACCACTGCAAAGTCCGGTATGTCTCAGATGGGCTATTCCTTTGTGATCGGTATTATTTCCGTGGTTCTGGCCTATTTGCTGGCTGTGCCGCTGGGCGTTTTGATGGCTCTGAATAAGGATAAGTTCTTAGACAAGCTGGGCACATTCTATATTATTTTCATTATGGCTGTGCCGTCTCTGGGCTATATCTTCATCTTCCGCGCTATCGGCAGCTCCATGAAGCTGCCCACCACCTTTAACGTGCAGGATCCCACGTGGTTGATGTACGTGCTGCCGATTATTTCTCTGGCACTTCCTTCTGTTGCTAACCTGATGAAGTGGTTGCGTCGGTATATGATCGACCAGATGAACTCCGACTATGTCAAGTTCGCCCGCAGCGGCGGCTTGTCCGAGGGAGAAATTTTCCGCAAGCATATTTTGAAAAATGCAATTATTCCTGTGGTTCATGGCATTCCCGGCAGTGTGCTGGGCGCATTGACCGGCGCAATTATTACTGAGCGTGTGTACCTTGTTCCCGGTATCGGTAATGTTTTGACCGAAGCGATTAACAAGTACGATAATGGCGTTATCGTAGGCGTTGCCCTGTTCTATGCTCTGCTGTCTGTCACATCCTTTATCCTGGGTGATGTTTTGATGGCCGCTATGGATCCCAGAATTTCCTTTACGGCGAAAGCGAGGTGACACACTATGGCAGAAAAGACAATCAATCTGGACCAATTCAATCTTTCTGAGGAAGAATTGTTCATGCCTCTGGACCACGACGAGCGTGAGTCTGAGCGCATTACCGCGCCCAGATATTCTTACTGGCGCAGTGTGTTCCGCGTATTCTTCCGCAAGAAGATCAACATCATCGTGCTGGCATTGCTGGCTGTGTTGATTTTGTTCTCCTATGTTTACCCTGTTGCCATTGGCTATGATGCAGAGGTAGATCCCTATATTAATGTCATGGACGGCAGCGCAACCCACTTAAAGCCCGAGGCGGCCATTGAAAAGTTCGGTTTCGAACTGAAATGGATTTTGGGCTCCGGCAGTTCCGGTCAGTCTACCTTTGATGCGATTTGGTACGGTTCCAGCATTTCTATCTCTCTGGCATTTGTTTGCGCGGCAATCAATATGCTCCTTGGCGTGATTATTGGCGCAATTTGGGGTTTCAGCCGCAAGTTCGACGTGTTTATGACGGAAGTGTATAACGTCGTTGCCAACGTGCCGTATGTTTTGCTGATTGCCGTTATCGTGCTGATTATGTCCGCTTCCTTCTGGTCCATGGTTTTTGCTTTGACCATTACCGGCTGGATTGGCATTGCTTATTTTATCCGTACGCAGGTTATCATCATTCGCGACCGCGAGTACAATCTCGCATCTCGCTGTTTAGGTACCCCCTTGGCTCGGATTGCCACCAAGAACATCCTGCCCTTCATGACCTCCGTCATCGTGACGCTGATTGCTACCGAAATTCCCAGCTACATTTCCTACGAAGTGTTCCTGAGCTATATCGGCATGGGTCTTTCCGATATGTCCTTGGGCAAACTTATTGAAGCGGCAAAGAGCGCGATGGTTACTCCCGGCTGGGGTTATGAATTCTGGAGCCCCATCGCCGTTGCTTCCATTATTGCTGTGGTGCTGTATGTCGTCGGCCAGAACCTGGGCGACGCATCCGACCCCAGAACCCATATGTAAGGGGGTAGCATCATGGCAGATAAAAAAGTATTGCTTTCTATCCATGATTTGGAAGTGAAATTCCGTGTCCGTGGTAGAATTTTGACCGCCATTCGCGGTGTGAATCTTGACATTTATGAAAATGAATCCATCGCCATCGTAGGCGAGTCCGGCTCCGGCAAATCCGTCTTTACCAAGACTTTTGCAGGCATGTTGGATTCTAACGGCTTTATCAATCAGGGCAGTATCGTATTTAGCGACGATGATTTGGCAGACACCTCTGTGTGGATGAACAAGTCCGCGTGGAATTGGGTGCGCTTCTGCCACAAGGAGCTGAACCACTACTCCAAGCTGGAACTGGGCGCTGACATTTACCGTCAGCTGCTGGAATTGAAGGCGGAGAAGGAAGCTCGCGCCGGTTTGAGCGCTGAGGAGCAGGAGACCATTGAAAAGGCCATTGCAGACAAGACCTTCCAGAAGGTCGAGGCCGGCAACCTGAAACTGACTGTTGATCCTAAGGAAAAGGATCGCATTAAGGAAATCAGTGCGCAGATTGCTCAGCTGGAAAAGGAAATTAAAGCACTTGAAGCGCAAAAGGCTGCCCGCATTAAGGCGCATCGGCAGGAAGCTGCCGGAGATACGGAGTATTTAAGCGCATACGCTGCGAAAAAGGCAGAGTTGAAGGCTAAATATGCCGAGGCTATTGAGGGCGAAATCTCCGAAGAAACCGTTGCCCGCAACGATATTTTGGCGAAGGAAATTTATCTTTCTGTTGGTCGTTTTGGCTACCGCGCCAGAATCCGCAACTTAAAGAAGCTGCTGGCTGCCTTTAAGAAGGCTATGACTTTGGGTATTGATCTGAATGATGAAAATGAGCGCAACGGCGTGTTTGATACCGTGGTGTTCCGCGTTCGTTATCTGGACGAAACCGAAAATAAGCTGCATGGCACCTGCATTTTGAATCTGGCTAAGATTCAATATTCCAAGGACTGGACTCAGATCCGCGGCGGCAAAATCGCTACCGTGTTCCAAGACCCCATGACTTCCTTGAACCCCATTATTACCATTGGCAAGCAGATCACCTCCGTTATCTTGAAGCACCAAAACTGCTCTGAGCTGGAGGCCCGCCAGCGTGCGCTGACTCTGATGAAGAAGGTTGGTATTCCCAACGCAGAGAACCGTTTTGACGATTACCCCTTCCAGTATTCCGGCGGCATGCGCCAGAGAATCGTTATTGCCATCGCACTGTCCTGCCAGCCTAAGATTCTGATTTGTGACGAGCCTACCACGGCTTTGGACGTGACCATTCAGGCACAGATTTTGCGGCTGTTAAAGGACTTGCAGAAGGAATTTAACTTCACTATCGTATTTATTACCCACGACTTGGGCGTGGTTGCTAACATCGCTGACCGCGTGGCTGTTATGTATGCAGGTCAGATTGTGGAACTGGGCACTGTGGAGGATGTGTTCTACGATCCTCGCCATCCCTATACTTGGGCGCTGCTGTCCTCTTTGCCTCAGCTGGCGCAGAGAAACACCAAGCTCTATTCCATTACCGGCACACCCCCCTCTTTGTATAATGCCATTGTGGGAGATCCCTTCGCGCCCAGAAACCCCTACTGCCTGAAAATCGATACTCTGATGGATGCCCCCATGTTCCAGGTCAGCGATACGCACTTCGCTAAGACATGGCTGTTGGATCCCAGAGCGCCGAAGATGGAAAAGCCTGAAATCATTCAGGACATCCATGGCAAGCTCATGCGCGCATTTAACATTTAAGGAGGCAATGACTGTGAGTAAAAAAGAGCTGAAAACTAAAAAGCAGTCTCGTTTGCCGGAGCATGGCCCCTTGGATGAAAATGGCAGAGAGGTTCTGCTGTCTCTGAAAAATGTAGACATTACCTTCGGCAAGGGCGATACTGCCGTCCGTGCCGTTAAGAACGCATCCTTTGATATTTACAAGGGTGAAACCTTCTCTTTGGTTGGCGAGTCCGGTTCCGGCAAGACCACCATTGGCCGCGCGGTCATTCGGGTAAATCCCTTGGCCAACGGCGAAATTCAGTATAAGGGCGTGCCCATTACCGGCAAAATTCCCCGCAGTCTGGATAGAGAAGTTATCCGCAACATTCAGATGGTGTTCCAGGACCCTGCGGCTTCGCTAAACGAGCGCGCAACGGTAGACTATATTATCTCCGAAGGTCTTTACAACTTCCACCTGTATGAAGATGAAGCCGACCGTGTTGCGAAGGTCGAGAATATGATTGAGGAAGTAGGTCTGCTGCCTGAGCATTTGACTCGCTATCCCCACGAATTCTCCGGCGGTCAGCGTCAGCGTATCGGCCTTGCCAGAGCGATGGTTATGAATCCTGAGCTGGTAGTGGCAGACGAACCCATCTCTGCGTTGGACGTTTCTATTCGTGCGCAGGTGCTGAATCTGTTGAAAAAGTTCCAGGAAGAGCGCGGTACTACCTACCTGTTTATCGCTCACGACCTGTCCATCGTGCGGTTCATTTCCGATCGGATTGCCGTTATTTACAAGGGCGATATTGTGGAAATCGCAACGGCAGAGGAGTTGTTTGACTTCCCTCTGCACCCCTATACCCATTCTCTGATTTCCGCGATTCCCATTCCCGACCCTCAGCTGGAAAAGAACAAGGTGTTGTTCACTTACGACCCCTCTGTGCATGATTACAGCGAGGACAAGCCGGAGTTGGTTTGCATCGGACATGATCACTACGTGTTCGGTAACAAGAAGGAAATTGAGGAGTATAAGGCTATTCGCGAAAAGAATGTTCCCTTAAAATCTATCACCATTCGCGATGCCGACGAGGCAGAGCTGGCGAAGGAAGACGAAAATGTGTCCGGTGAGTTCATTTTGGACGCGCCGATTCACGATACCGGCAGCGGCTGGTATAAGTTCCTTTCTTTCCTGCTGCCCATTCCCGGTCTGATTGCGGGGGCGATTTTCAAGAAGAAGAACTATATCCGTAACTATAAGGCTTGCAAGAAGGGCGCTTTGGGCGGTTTGATTACCCTTGGCGCAGTGCTTGCGCTGTTTGGTCTGGCATTGCTGTCTGCAGTGCTGTAACGAATGTAACACAGTACCTCTAAAAACCGAAAGGCTTTTAGAGGTTACTGCTTTTTTGGAGCGATTATGAAAAAGAACACCAGAAGAATGTTTGACCCCGCAGTGCCCCCTGTAAAAAAGGTGGAGCTGAATGATCAGCACCGCACGCTGAAAATTGTGCTGATTGTGGCATTGCTGGCCATTGGCGTGACGTTGATTGTGACGAGCTTGGTGGGGCTTTTAAAGACGGAGCCCGGCTGGGTGTCCATTCAAGCCAATGCTGCCACAACGGAAAGCTGCGGTGGAGATTTTAAGTTCCAGTATCTTGTGGGCGCGGGAGAAAAAGCCGCAAATTTGGAGCAGCAGGAGCTGACGCAACTATATACGCAGGCCACCAAAGATGCATTTGAAATTTTCCATGAAAGCAAGCTGTTTGACGGGGTAAACAATGTTGCCTACCTGAATCAGCATCCCAACACACAGGTGCAGGTGCCGAAGGTGCTGTACGATGCCTTTAATTTGTTAGAACAGTACGGCAACCGCAGCTTGTATTTGGCGCCGATTTATCGCGAGTATGTGGGCCTTTGCCTGTCTGACAGCGACAGCGAGGCTCGGAGTTATGACCCTGCGCAGAATCCGGAGCAGGCAGCGTATTTCGAAGAAGTGCTTGCTTTTGTGAATGATGGCGAGAACATCTCGTTGAAACTGCTGGGCGATAATCAGGTGGAGCTGTTTGTGTCCGCTGCGTATTTGCAGTACGCCCAAGACAGCGGTATTGAAAACTTCCTTGATTTCTATTGGCTAAAAAATGCATTTATTGTGGATTATCTGGCGCAGGAGATGATTTCTGCCGGGTTTACAAGAGGCAGCATTGTCAGCTTCGATGGTTTTATCCGCAATTTGGACGATTCCGGAGAGAGCTATCGGCTGAATGTGTTTGATTTTGTGGGAGATGAAGTGTATCCCGTGGGCGCACTGGAATATTCCGGCGCTATGGCCTTTGCTTCACTGCGCAGCTACCCCACAAGCACATTGGCGGTGCAGCAGTATTATCTTTGGGGCGACGGACATTATACCTCCTGCCACATTGACCTTGCCGACGGCTTGAACAAGACAGCGGTGAATGACTGGCTGGGCTATTCCAAGACCTTAGGCTGTGCGCAGATGCTCATGCAAATGCAGCCGCTTTATGTTTCAGCGGAGTGGGACGCCCAGGCGGCAGCAGAGCTTGATGGTATGGAGAGCATTTATTGCGTGAACAGAACCGTGATTGCCACGGAAGAGGGCGTAAAGCTCGTGAATTTATATCAAGACGACAGTGTTTCTTATACCCTTGGCTAAGAAAAAGCCGCCCGCAAATTCTTGCGGGCGGCTTTGTTGCATTGTGGCGCAAATGTGGTATACTAGAAGCAAAGGACGTGAAAAAATGATCGATTTTCAAAAAATTTGCGACCAAAATGCAGAGGCATTGCGGAAGCATTTGCAAACCTACGAGCCGCAAACCTGCGAATATTCCTTTGTGAATCTGTCCATTTGGGGGCGGCAGAAAATTGCCTTTGTGGACGGTTTTTTGACGCTGTTTTCTCAATTTGAGCGAAAAAGCATTTACCCGTTTCCTCTGGGCGAAGGGGATTTAAAGTCCGTGCTGGATAAGCTCATGGAGGATGCGCGGCAGCGAGGAATCCTCTTTCGCCTGACTTCCTTAACGGCGGAAGATTGTAAGGTTTTGGAAGAACTGTATCCCAAAAGATTTCAATTTCACGGCGACCGCGACGGGGCGGACTATGTGTACGAAATTGAAAAATTAGCCACTTTATCGGGCAAGCGCTATCAAAGCAAGCGCAATTTTGCCAACCGTTTCTGGAATCAGCATCCCCGGTGTCAGGTTCTGCCGCTGGATGAAAACACAGAGCAGAAAGCAAAGGAAATGTTGAAAATCTGGTTTGCACAGCGGGAACAACTGGATCCCGCAGCAGACTTTTTACTGGAAAAACGGGCGCTGGACAGAGCTTTTTGCGCGCGGGAGAGGTTGAGCTTAGAGGGGCTTTTGCTTGTGGAGGACGGAAAGGCGCTGGCTATGACCATGGGAAGTCCCTTGCGCCACGATACCTTTGACATTCATTTTGAAAAGGCGCTGGACGGGATTGACGGGGCGTATGCGGCCATCAATCAAGCGTTTGCCTCTTATTTAAAGGAAAAATATCCCCAGCTTTTGTACCTGAATCGGGAGGAAGATATGGGCATTGCCGGTTTGCGGCAGGCAAAACTGTCCTATCACCCCTGTCATTTGGCGGAAAAATATTGGGCGAGGCTCATGGAGGACGAGGACGAAGATGAATAATCCTGCCGATTTAGATATTGACGGATTAAAGCGGCTATGGCAGGAAGCGTTTGGGGATACCGACGCTTTTCTGGCGCATTTTTATGAAGCGGCATATTCCCCTGAGCGTTGCCGATGCGTAAAGCTGCATGGCGAGGTGGCGGCCGCCCTTTATTGGTTTGATTGTGAGGCGTACGGCAAGCCGTATGCTTATGTGTATGCCGTGGCTACGGCAAAACGCTATCGTGGGCGAGGCTTGTGCCGCAAGCTTATGGCGCAAACACATGAGGATATGGAAAAAATGGGTTATCACGGTGCAATTTTAGTGCCGGCAGATGCAGGTTTGCAGAAAATGTATGCGGCCATGGGCTACGAAGCCTTTTCGGGAACGGAAATGCTTCGGTGCAGCGCGGCGGAAATGGCAGCGGGCATCAAGGAAATTGATGCGCAGCGCTATGCGACACTGCGAAGAGACTATTTGCAAGATGGCGATGTGCGCCAAGAGGGTAAAAATTTGACTTTCCTGTCTGGCTTTTCCCGCTTTTATGAGGGGGCGGATTTCCTGTTGACGGCCGATTTGCGTGACGGCTGCGTATATGGCGCAGAGCTTTTAGGCTGCACCGAAAAGGCAGAAGAAATCGTTAAGGCATTGGGGTGCGTCCGCGGGGAGTTCAGAGTGCGCGGAAAGGACATCTTTGCCATGTGCCGCTTAATGAATGGCGGGCGCATGCCAACCTATTTCGCATTGGCATTTGATTGAAAATTTGGCAAGATACACAGGCAAAAAGCCGGAAAACGGGCAGAATCTGTCTTATCTATGAATTGACGGTTGAAGCCGAATCTGCTATAATGACGATAGAATGAAAGCGGCCCCTATGACTGACGGAATCGTGGAGCACCACATGGGAGTAGGGGATATGCGTTTGCCGACCGTCTGGGCGTACTTTGCATCAGTTGGGGCAAAGTGCGCCCATTTGTATTTTGGAGGTTTGTTATGAAAAAGATTGCCATTATTATGGGAAGCGACAGTGATTTGCCTGTGGTGCAAAAAGCCGCAGACACTTTAAAAACCTTTGGTGTCCCCTACGAAATGCATGTGTATTCTGCTCACCGCACACCGGAGCAGGCGCGGGATTTCTCTTTGAACGCCCGCAAAAACGGCTTCGGCGCAATCATTGCCGCGGCAGGTATGGCGGCGCATTTGGCTGGCGCGCTGGCAGCCAACACCACTTTGCCGGTGATTGGAATCCCTATGAAATCTTCTGCCTTTACAAACGGTATTGACGCGCTGCTTTCTACTGTGCAAATGCCTTCCGGCATTCCTGTGGCCACAGTGGCGGTGGATGGCGCGGTGAATGCTGCGCTGCTGGCTATTGAGATTTTGGCGGTTACGGATGAAGCGCTGGCACAGAAGCTGGACCATAAGCGCGCCGCTGATGCCGAAAAAGTGCTGGCAAAAGACGCTGCGCTGCAATAAAGGAAACATACAAATTGATTTGTTTTAAGAAAGAGGTAACAATATGAAGAACTTGAAGCTGCTTTACACCGGAAAAACCAAGAATGTTTACGAGCTGCCCAATGGCAACTGTCTGTTGCTGTTTAAGGATGATTGCACCGGTAAGGACGGTGTGTTTGATCCCGGTGAAAACTCCGTCGGCCTGACCATTGAGGGCGTGGGCGATGTCAATCTCCGTATGAGCATTTACTTTTTTGAGAAAATCAACGCTGCCGGCATCAATACTCACTATGTGTCTGCTGATTTGGCAAACACTACCATGGAGGTAAAGGCTGCCAAGGTGTTTGGCAAGGGCTTGGAAGTGATTTGCCGTTATAAGGCGGTGGGTTCTTTCTACCGTCGCTATTCCGACTACTGCGTAGAGGGTCAGGATTTGCCCGCCTATGTGGAAACCACCTTCAAAAACGACGAAAAGGGCGACCCGCTGGTTACCAAGGACGGCCTTGTGGATTTGGGTGTCATGACTGCTCAGCAGTATGACGATTTGAAGGATATGACCCAGAAAATCACCAAGATTGTTGCCGATGACTTGAAGGCAAAGGGTCTTGACCTGTATGACATTAAGTTTGAATTCGGCTATGATGCTGAGGGCAATGTCATGCTCATTGACGAAATTGCTTCCGGCAATATGCGCGTTTACAAGGACGGAAAGTATATTGACCCCATGACCTTAAACGGCCTGTTCTTTGCTTAATTTATTCAAAGGAGCTTATCCATGGGAGGATTTTTCGGAATTACATCCAAGCAGGATTGCATGATGGATGTGTTCTTTGGCGTGGACTATCATTCTCACTTAGGCACTCGTCGGGGCGGTATGGCCGCGTGGGATGCACAAATCGGCTTGCAGCGGAAAATTCACAGCATTGAGAATTCTCCGTTCCGTACCAAATTTGAGCATATTTTCGATGAGATGCAGGGCACTTCTGTCATTGGCTGTATCAGCGATTCGGATCCGCAGCCTATGCTGATACGTTCCCATTTGGGAACGTATGCCATTACTACGGTGGGCATTATCAACAATGCCAATGAGCTGATTGAAAAGGTAATGGCAGATCATGGCGGCTATTTTGACGCCATGACCGGTGGTCGCGTCAATTCCACGGAATTGGTGGCGGCGCTGATTAACCGCAAGGAAAATTTTGTGGAGGGCATTCAATTTGCGCAATCTGTCATCGAAGGAACGGCCAACATTTTACTTCTGACGGATACCGGCAGCTTGATTGTTGCCCGGGATCGGCTGGGTCGCATCCCTGTGCAAATTGGCAAGGATGAAAACGGCTACTGCGCTTCCTTTGAGGAGTTTGCCTTTACTAAGCTGGGATTTGAAAAGGTCTGCGAGCTGGGCCCCGGCGAAATTGTGGAGCTGACCCCTAATTCGATGACACAACTGGCGGCGCCCGGTGAAAAAATGCGTATGTGCGCCTTTTTGTGGAGCTATTTTGGCTACCCCACCTCTACTTATGAAGGGGTGAATGTGGAGGCAATGCGTTACCGCAACGGCGCGGCCATTGCTGAGCGTGACATGGAAAAGGGTCGCGCAATGGATATTGACTATGTGGGCGGCGTGCCCGATTCCGGCACACCCCACGCCATCGGTTATGCCAACCGCACCGGAAAACCCTTTGCCAGAGCCTTTATTAAGTATACCCCCACTTGGTCCCGCTCTTTTACTCCTGCAAAGCAGTCTGATCGGAAAAAAGTGGCGAAAATGAAGCAGATTCCCGTCCACGATTTGATTAAGGACAAGAATTTGCTGTTTGTGGACGATTCCATTGTCCGCGGTACGCAGTTGCAGGAAACGGTAGAATTTCTCTATGAAAGCGGCGCGAAAAATGTGCATATGCGTTCTGCCTGCCCGCCGATTATGTACGGCTGTAAATATTTGAACTTCTCCCGTTCCACTTCCGACATGGATTTGATTTCCCGTCGGGTGATTGTGGAGCTGGAAGGAGAAGAGGGCTTGCAACATATTGATGAATATGCCGACGGCAATACCCCCCGGGGCAAGGCCATGCGCGAGGCAATTTGCAAGAAATTTAAGTTCGCATCTCTGGGCTTCCAGACGGTGGACGGCGTGGTGAAGGCCATTGGCATTGAGCCCTGTAAGCTGTGCACCTATTGCTGGAACGGAAAGGAATAAGAAAATGGAACATAAGAATTCTCAATCTGCCAGTTATGCCGCTGCCGGCGTGGACATTACGGCCGGCTATAAGGCCGTGGAGCTGATGAAAAAGCATGTAGCCCGCACCAAGAATGAAGGCTGCTTGGATGATGTTGGCGGCTTTGGCGGCTGTTTCGGTCTGAATTTGGCAGGAATGGAAGAGCCTGTTCTGGTTTCTGGCACCGACGGCTGCGGCACTAAGGTCAAGCTGGCGATTTTGATGGATAAGCACGATACCATTGGCATTGACGCGGTGGCAATGTGCGTCAATGATATTATTTGCGTGGGCGCAAAGCCTTTGTTTTTCTTAGACTACATTGCCTGCGGTAAGAATGTCCCTGAAAAGATTGCGGAAATTGTGGGCGGTGTGGCAGAAGGCTGCGTGCAGTCCGGCTGCGCCCTCATCGGCGGTGAAACTGCGGAGCATCCCGGCCTGATGCCTGCGGAGGATTACGATTTGGCAGGCTTTGCCGTGGGCGTAGTGGATAAGAAAAAAGTGTTGGACAAAAATCGTATGAGCGAGGGCGATGTGGTCATCGCGCTGGCGTCTACCGGTATTCATTCCAACGGTTTTTCTCTGTGCCGCAAGGTGTTTGACATTGATAACAACAATCCCCAGCTTTATGTACAGCGGGAGGATTTGGGCGGCAAGACCATTGCGCAGGCTCTGCTGGTGCCGACCCGTATCTATGTAAAATCTGTGTTGGCGCTGTTGGAAAAGGTGGATGTGAAGGGCATTTCCCACATCACCGGTGGCGGCTTTTATGAAAATATTCCCCGTTCCATTCCCGATGGACTGTGCGCCGAGATTGAAAAGTCTGCGGTAAAGGTTCTGCCCATCTTCGATTTGATTGCTTCTTTTGGCAACATTCCTGAGCGGGATATGTTCAACACTTACAACATGGGCGTTGGCATGAGCATTGTGGTGCCTGCCGAGCAGGTGGATACCGCGCTGGAAATTCTCCGCGCTCATGGCGAGGATGCCTATGTCATCGGCAAGATTGTTGCCGGCGAAGAAAAGATTGTGATTCGTTAATACGACTGCCTGTGCCCAAATGGGTACAGGCGGTTCGTGCTACAAAAACCCATGAAAGGGGATGCGTATGGCAAGCAAAAAGAAGATTGCTGTGTTGGTTTCCGGTGGCGGCACCAATTTGCAGGCGCTGATTGACGCGCAGGGGAAAACCTTGCTAAGCGGAGAAATCACCTTGGTAATTGCCAACAATCGGGAGGCCTATGCTTTGGAAAGAGCAAAGAAGGCCGGCATCGAAACAGCGGTGGTGCTGAAAAAGGACTGTGGCGGACAGGAAGGCTTTGAAACGAAACTCATGGAAATTCTGGACAGCCACGGTATTGACCTGATTATTTTGGCTGGCTTTATGACCATTTTGACGGAGCGTTTTACTTCTCACTATCCCAAGCGGATTTTGAATGTGCATCCCAGCTTGATTCCCAGCTTTTGCGGGGAAGGATATTACGGTCTGCGGGTGCATGAAGAGGCCCTGCGATATGGCGTGAAGGTTACCGGTGCAACGGTGCATTTTGTAAACGAGATCCCCGACGGTGGGGAAATCATCGCCCAAAAAGCGGTGGAAATTCAGCCGGATGATACGCCGGAAAGCCTGCAAAAGCGGGTTATGGAGCAGGCTGAGTGGATGTTACTGCCTCAGGCAGCGGAAACGGTTTGTGCAAATTTAGGAGGTAAATAGGATGAACGTATATGAAACAGCCACCATGGCAGAAAAGCTGAAAGACAATACCTATCCCGGCCGCGGCATTGTGCTGGGCGTAACGCCCGACGGCAAGCAGGCAGTGGCAGCGTATTTTATTATGGGCCGCAGCGTAAATTCCCGCAATCGTGTGTTCGTTCAGGAACACGACGGAATTCGAACCGAGGCGCATGACCCCAGCTTAATGAAAGACCCCCACTTGATTATTTATCATCCCGTAAGAGAAGCCGGCTGCGGACTGATTGTCACCAACGGCGACCAGACCGATACCATTTGGGAATACCTTTCCCGCGGCGAAAGCTGGGAAGCTGCCCTGCGCACCCGCTGTTTTGAAGACGACGGCCCGAACTGGACACCCCGCATCTCCGGCTTGCAGGCAAAAGACGGCAGCTATAAAATGTCCATTCTCAAATCTAACGATCCTGAGGGCAGCGATTGTGCCCGTTATTTCTATGAATATCCCGCCAAGGCGGGATTGGGTCATTTCCTGCATACCTATGTGTGCGATGGAAACCCCGTGATTCCCACCTTCCAAGGCGAGCCTGAGCGTGTTTCGATTCCGGCGGACATCGATGCGTTTACCGCCCAGCTGTGGGAAAATTTGAATGAGGACAATAAAATTTCCCTGTTTGTGCGTTATACCGATATGGAAACCGGCACGGTCAAGCAGCGAATTTTGAATAAGCACATGTAAGGAGGACATACCCATGAAAGAGTTTGAATTGAAATACGGCTGTAACCCCAATCAAAAGCCTGCTTCTTTGTATATGTTTGACGGCGGTGAGCTGCCGTTTGAAATTTTGAACGGCCGCCCCGGTTACATCAATTTTATGGATGCGCTGAATTCCTGGCAGCTGGTTAAGGAGCTGAAAGAAGCCACCGGCATGAGCTGCGCTACCTCCTTTAAGCACGTTTCCCCCACTTCTGCGGCTGTGGGCAAGCCCCTCAGCGCGGAGCTGAAAAGGGCCTGCTTCGTAGAGGATGTGGCGGGTCTGGACGAGAATCCTCTGGCCTGCGCCTATGTCCGCGCCCGTGGCACTGACCGCATGTGCTCTTTTGGCGACTGGGTGGCCCTTTCCGATGTGTGCGATGCCATGACTGCCAGTTTGATTGCTCCCGAAGTGTCCGATGGCGTGATTGCCCCCGGCTATACCGACGAGGCGCTGGCGATTTTGAAAGCGAAGCGCAAGGGCAGCTATAATGTAGTAAAAATTGACCCCGACTATGTGCCTGCCGAGAAGGAGACCAAGCAGGTCTTCGGCATCACCTTTGAGCAGGGTCGGAACAACTTTAAAATCGGCAATCATTTGCTGGAAAATATTGTGACTGCCAACAAGGACCTGCCCGAGAGCGCAAAGGTCGACTTGATTGTGGCGCTGATTACCCTGAAATACACCCAGTCTAACTCCGTTTGCTATGCGGTGGACGGACAGGCCATCGGTGTAGGCGCGGGTCAGCAGTCCCGTATTCACTGCACACGCCTTGCCGGTACGAAGGCTGATACTTGGTTCCTGCGTCAGCACCCCAAGACATTGGCGCTGCAATTCCGTGAGGATTTGGGTCGCGCCAATCGCGACAATGTCATTGACGGCTATATCAACGGCAATGAAGAAGATGTCTGCGCAGAGGGTATTTGGCAGAACTATTTCACCGTGAAGCCTGAGCCGCTGACCAACGACGAAAAGCGGGCATGGCTGGATTCCCGCCAGAATGTGGCGCTGGGCAGCGATGCGTTCTTCCCGTTCAGCGATAATATTAAGCGCGCCTATGCCTCCGGTGTGAAATACATCGCAGAGCCCGGTGGCTCTATTCGCGATGATTTGGTCATTGAGGAGTGCGACAAGAAGGGCATTGTCATGGCCTTCACCGGCATGCGTTTGTTCCACCACTAAAAACCTTCGGGCGACCGAATTTAGGAGTTTTATGATGAAATTACTTGTTGTGGGCGGCGGCGGTCGCGAGCATGCCATTATCCGCTCTTTGAAAAAGAACCCAGATGTGCAGACCATTTACGCGCTACCCGGCAATGGCGGCATGGCCAATGATGCGGTGTGCGTGCCTATTGGCGCGACGGAAATCGAGAAAATCGTGGCCTTTGCTGTGGAGAACAACATTGATTATGCCGTGGTTGCACCGGACGATCCGCTGGTGCTTGGCTGCGTGGATGCGCTGGAAGAGAAGGGGATTCCCTGCTTCGGCCCTCGGGCGAATGCGGCAATCATTGAGGGCAGCAAGGCGTTTTCCAAGAATCTTATGAAGAAATACGGAATCCCCACTGCGCAGTATGAGATTTTTACGGATCTGGACAAGGCGCTTGCCTATTTGGACACTGCGCCTATTCCCACGGTGGTTAAGGCCGACGGCCTGGCCTTGGGCAAGGGTGTCATCATCGCCCAGACCCGGGAAGAAGCCAAGCAGGCGGTGACCGACATGATGGCCAATGCCAAGTTTGGCAAAAGTGGCTCTACGGTGGTCATCGAGGAATTTTTGACCGGCCCTGAGGTGTCTGTTTTAGCCTTTACCGATGGCAGGGTGGTGCGTCCCATGGTGTCCTCCATGGACCACAAGCGCGCAGGCGACAACGATACCGGCCTGAACACAGGCGGCATGGGTACGGTTGCACCCAACCCCTATTATACCGACGAAATCGCCAAGCAGTGCATGAAGGAAATTTTTCTGCCTACCATTCGGGCAATGAAAAAAGAAAAGCGCACCTTTAAGGGCTGTCTGTACTTTGGCTTGATGCTCACCCCCAAGGGGCCGAAGGTGATTGAATATAACTGCCGCTTCGGCGATCCGGAAACGCAGGTTGTCCTGCCTTTGTTAAAAAGTGACTTGCTCACCGTCATGATGGCCTGTACCAATGGTACATTGTCCAAAACCCCTGTTCGCTTTGCGAAAAAGCATGCCTGCTGTGTGATTAAGGTATCTTCTGGCTACCCGGAAAGCTATAAAAAGGGTTACAAGCTGACGATGTCTGACCGCGCCGCAAAGGCAACCTTTGTGGCTGGCGCAAAGCTGCAAGACGGTGTTTTGGTTACTTCCGGTGGCCGCGTCACCGGTACAACGGCAGTGCGCAGCACCTTAAAAGATGCCGTTGAGGCCGCCTATCGGCTCAGCGCGGGTGTAAAATTCCGCAATGCATACAGCCGCAGTGATATCGGACAAAAAGCCTTGGACGCTTATAAATAAGGAGAGTACTCCCATGGTTTATCGTGTATATGTAGAAAAAAAGGCAGGCCAGACCCATGAGGCTGACGGCTTGCTGCGGGAAGCGCGGGAATTTTTGCGGATTTCTTCTTTGAAATCTGTGCGGGTGCTGAACCGCTATGATGTGGAAAAAATTGAAAAAAGCTTGTTTGACTATGCTGTGGGCACGGTATTTTCCGAGCCGCAGGTGGATAATGTGAGCTTTGATGCGCCTAAGGGCGGCATTGTGTTTGCGGTGGAGCCGCTGCCCGGTCAGTTTGATCAGCGGGCGGATTCTGCGGCGCAGTGTATTCAGATTTTGTCCCAAGGGGAGCGTCCCTTGGTGCGCACCGCTAAGGTGTATGTTTTGGAGGGCGCGCTGTCCGACAAGGAAATTGCCGCGATTCAAAAGCATGTGATTAACCCCGTGGAATGTCGGGAAGCCTCTTTGACTCTGCCGGAAACCTTGGAGCTGGAAGTAAATATCCCTGAGTCTGTTGCCACCGTGGACGGATTTTTGGGCATGGATGCTGCCGCCCTTTCCGCAATGGTCAAGGAGCTGGGCCTTGCTATGGATTTGGATGATATTACCTTCTGTCAGGCCTATTTTAAGACCGAGGGCAGAAACCCCACCATCACCGAAATCCGCATGATTGACACTTATTGGTCTGACCATTGCCGCCATACCACCTTCCTGACCACCATCGACAGCGTGAAGTTTGAAGATGAGCTTCTGCAAAGCGCGTTTGATGAGTATGTGGCAACCCGTGAGGAATTGGGTCGCACCAAGCCCATCAACCTCATGGATATTGGTACGCTGGCGGGCAAATATTTGCGCAAAAACGGCTTTTTGGACAAGCTGTACGAGTCTGAGGAAATCAACGCCTGCACGGTACGCATGACTGTGACGGTGGATGGCGAGGAACAACCTTGGCTGCTGCTTTTCAAGAATGAAACCCATAACCATCCCACGGAAATTGAGCCCTTTGGCGGCGCGGCTACCTGCATCGGCGGCGCAATCCGTGACCCGCTGGCCAGCCGCGCTTATGTATATGCGGCTATGCGCGTTACCGGCGCGGCCGACCCCTTAAAGCCTGTGGATGAGACCATGCACGGCAAGCTGCCTCAGCGCAAGATTGTGACTACCGCTGCTGCCGGCTACTCCTCCTATGGCAACCAGATTGGTCTTGCCACCGGCATGGTGGACGAAATTTATCACCCCGGCTACGCTGCTAAGCGCATGGAAATTGGCGCGGTGGTGGGCGCAGTGCATGAAGACCATTCGAAACCCGACTTCCCCGCCCCCGGCGATAAGGTGATTTTGCTGGGTGGCCGTACCGGCCGTGACGGCTGTGGCGGTGCCACCGGTTCTTCCAAGAGCCATACCGTAGAATCACTGGGCACTTGCGGCGCTGAGGTGCAAAAGGGCAACGCCCCCGAGGAGCGCAAGCTGCAAAGACTGTTCCGCAACGGCGAAGCCGCGGTGATGATTAAGCGCTGTAACGACTTCGGCGCAGGCGGTGTTTCCGTTGCCATTGGCGAATTGGCAGACGGCTTGACGATTGATTTGAATAAAGTTCCCAAGAAGTACGATGGCTTGGACGGCACGGAGCTGGCCATCTCCGAATCTCAGGAGCGCATGGCGGTTGTGGTGGAAGAAAACAATGTGGCGCGCTTCTTGGAGCTGGCGGCAGAGGAAAATCTGGAAGCCACTGTGGTGGCGACCGTCACCGAAGAGCCCAGACTGCGCCTGAGCTGGAACGGGCAGACCATTTGCGATGTTTCCCGTGAATTCTTAAATTCCAACGGCGCGGAAAAGCATATCAATGTGGAGGTTGCCGCGGCAGAAGGTTACGCAACCAATATTACCGGCGGCTTTACCGAAAACATGAACCGCATGGCCACCGACTTGAATACCTGCTCCAAGCGCGGTCTTTCCGAGCGTTTTGACGCTTCCATTGGCGCAGGCACTGTGCTGATGCCCTTTGGCGGCAAGCACCAGCAGACTCCCATTCAGGCTATGGTGCATAAAATCAGCTTAGAGAGCGGCCAGACCGATGATTGCTCGGTTATGAGCTGGGGCTACAACCCCTTTATCACCGAAAAGAGCCCCTACCACGGTGCATATTTGGCGGTGGTGGAATCTGCGGCAAAGCTCATTGCTGCCGGCGCGAGTTATGAAGATGTTTATTTGACCTTCCAGGAATATTTCCTGCGGGTTGGCAAGGATGCCAAGCGCTGGGGTCAGCCTACCGCAGCGTTGCTTGGCGCATTTAAGGCGCAGAAAGAGCTGAAAATTGCGGCCATTGGCGGCAAGGATTCTATGTCCGGCACCTTTGAAGATTTGGATGTGCCGCCTACGCTGGTTTCCTTTGCCATTACCACGGACAAGGTGCAAAACATTGTTTCCAACGAGTTTAAGCAGGCGGGCCACACCGTTTGCTTGGTCGAGCCGGAATATGATGAAAACGGTCTGCCTGTGACTGCGTCGTTATTAAAGCTTTTCAACACTGTGACAGCTATGCTGCGCAACGGTAAGGCGGTTGCCGCCTACACCTTAGGCTTGGGCGGCGCGGCAGAGGCGGTTATGAAAATGGCCTTTGGTAATGGCTTTGGCTTCTGCTTTAACGAAGAAGTTTCTGTGGAGAAGCTCTTTGGCTACGGCTACGGCAGCTTTGTGCTGGAACTGTCTGACGATGCCCCTGTGGGCGTGGTGCTGGGCAAGGTGACCGACGACGGAGACTTTACCTACGGCAGCGAAAAGCTGTCTGCCGCTGCCCTGCAAAAGGCATACGAGGATAAGCTGGAAAGCGTGTATTCCTGCAACATTCCCGATGTAAAAACACCTATCGAGACGGTTTCCTTCTGCGCGGAATCTCGGGTTGCCCCTGCTATTAAGGTGGCAAAGCCCAAGGTGCTGATTCCCGTGTTCCCCGGTACCAACTGCGAGTACGATTCTGCTAAGGCGGTGGAAGCTGCCGGCGCAGAGGCGGAAATCTTCGTGGTGAAGAATCTGACGGCAGATGCCATTTCCCGCAGCGTAGAGCAATTTGCAGAGAAGATTCGCACATCTCAGGTGATTTTCATTCCCGGCGGCTTCTCCGGCGGCGATGAGCCTGACGGCTCCGGTAAGTTTATTACCGCATTCTTCCGCAACGGTGCGATTAAGGAAGAAGTTACCAATTTACTTGAAAAGCGGGACGGCTTGATGCTGGGTATCTGCAACGGCTTCCAAGCCTTGGTGAAGCTGGGACTTGTGCCTTACGGAAAGATTATCGACACCGATGAAAACTGTCCCACCTTGACGCATAACACCATTGTCCGCCACCAATCTCGTATTGTGCGCACCCGCGTGGCATCCAATCTGTCTCCGTGGCTGGCGAATACCCAGGTTGGCGAGATTTATAATGTGCCGATTTCCCATGGCGAGGGTCGCTTCTTCGCTTCCGAGGAACTGGCGCGGCAGCTCATTGCCAACGGACAGGTGGCGACACAGTATGTGGATCTGGACGGCAACGCTTCGGCAGATGTGCATTTCAATCCCAATGGCTCCATTTTCGCCATTGAGGGCATTACTTCTCCCGACGGCCGAGTGCTTGGCAAGATGGGTCACAGCGAACGCTGGAACAACGGTCTTTACAAGAATGTTCCTGGCGAATATGACATGAAACTGTTTAAGTCCGCTGTGGAATACTTTAAATAAAGAAAACGGGCGTTGTCCTTTGACAACGCCCGTTATATTTTTATGCTTATTTTGTGCCGAAGATACGGTCGCCGGCATCGCCCAGACCGGGAACAATGTAGGCATGAGAATTCAGCATCTCGTCCACAGCGGCCAGATACAGCTCTACATCGGGGTGAGCGTCCTGCACAGCCTTCACACCCTCGGGGCAGCCGATGATGTTCATCATAATGATGTTGCGGCAGCCGCGGTTTTTCAGGAAATCAATGGCGGCAATGGCGCTGCCACCGGTAGCCAACATGGGGTCGACCACAAATACCACGCGGTTGCCGATGTCATCGGGCAGCTTGCAGTAGTATTCCACAGGCATGTGGGTTTCGGGGTCGCGGTACAAACCGATGTGGCCGATTTTTGCGGAGGGAATCAGGTCAACCATGGAGTCCACCATGCCCAAACCGGCGCGCAGGACAGGCACGATTGCCAGCTTCTTGCCAGCCAGCATTTGGCATTTTGCCACGGCAACGGGAGTCTGCACTTCTACTTCTTCGGTGGGAAGATTGCGGGTTGCTTCATAGCACATCAGTCCGGCGATTTCGCTTACCAATTCGCGAAATTCCTTAACACCGGTTTTCTCATTGCGCAAAATTGCCAGCTTATGCTGAATCAGGGGGTGGTCTAAAACATGAACAGTTGCCATAATTTTCTCTCTCCTTATTCTTTTTCTTCCCGTGCCAGCTTTTCCCGCTCAGCTTGGGACAATCTTAAATAATTGGGGGTTAAAATTTCGGCATTGCCGACTTCTCCTTGGCGCATCTGCGCCAGCGCACACAAGCCCACGCCAACGGCCCGTTGGTGAAGATTGTGTTCCGACGGAAGCACCAATTCAGGAACTTCCTTCAATAAAGCATTATAGCACAAAATACTGCCGTCGCCAACCAGAAAAATGGGTTTTTTAAGATTTTTTAATTCTTTTTCCAAATCTTTCAGGGAAATGGCGCGGTCGGGGGTGATCCGTTCCAGACCCCCTTGGCGTACATAAAACAGAGCGTTATAGACTTGACTGCGCCTTGCGTCCATTACGGGGCAGACATATCCGTCAAAAACCCCCAAGCCCACGGCCATGGCCTCTAAGGTGGACACACCGTATAAAGGGAGTTCCTTGCCCCAAGCAAAGCCTTTGGCGGCGGCCATGCCGATGCGCACACCGGTGAACGAGCCGGGGCCGGCTGCCACGGCAACCGCGTCGACCTCTGCGGGTGCTTTTCCGCACTGACTGAGCAGGGACTGTGCCATAACCATGAGGGTTTGGCTGTGAGTTAGGCCGGTGTTTTGATACTGTTCGCCCAGCAGGGTGTTTTCCTCGAACAGAGCTACGGATGCGGCCTTGGCAGAGGTTTCAAAGGCTAATGTCAGCAAGCGTGTCGCCTCCTTTTATGGTAATGCGGCGGGTGGTATCGTCTAGTTTTTCAATGATCACATGGGTGGGATTTTCCAGTGCATCCTTTATGTTTTCGCTCCATTCCACAGCGTAAATGCCCCTGCGGTCTAAATAATCCTCCCAGCCGATGTCCCAAAGGTCGTCGGAACAGGTCAGACGGTACATGTCGAAGTGAAACAGAGGGATTCTCCCGGAAAGGTATTCGTTCACAATGGTGTAGGTAGGACTGGTAACCGGCTCCGATGCGCCCAAGCCTTTGGCAAGACCCCGGGTGAAGGCGGTTTTGCCCGCGCCCAAATCGCCCTGAAAAGCTATAATAGTGTTGGGGGAGAGAATGGCGCCTAATTGCTCACCGATTTTTTCTGTTTCCTCCGGAGTGCGGGTGATAAATTCCATGTTATTTCCTCTTATTGTGCGTTTTTTAGCTTTTCTGCCTGGTCAGCGGTGGCGAGGGCATCGATAATTTCGTCCAAAGCGCCGTCCATGACGGCATCGATTTTATAAAGGGTCAAACCAACACGATGCTCTGTGACCCGTCCCTGGGGGAAGTTGTAGGTGCGGATTCGCTCGTTGCGCATGCCCGTACCCACTTGACTGCGGCGCATGCCTGTCACTTCCGAAGAAATGCGCTCCTGCTCGATTTCATAGAGCTTACTTGCCAGCATACGCATACATTTTTCCCGATTTTGCTGCTGGGAGCGCTCCTCTTGGCAGGCGACCACAATGCCCGAGGGTTTGTGAATTAGCCGAACCGCAGAAGAGGTTTTGTTGACGTGCTGACCGCCTGCGCCGGAGGCGCGATAGACTTGCATTTCAATATCTGCGGGGTTAATTTGCACATCTGCCTCTTCCATTTCCGGCAAAACCGCCACGGTTGCGGTAGAGGTATGCACCCGTCCGCCGGATTCGGTTTCCGGTACGCGCTGAACGCGGTGAACTCCGGATTCGTACTTCATGCGGGAGTATGCGCCCCGTCCGTTAATGAGAAAATCCGCTTCCTTGATACCGCCAAGCTCGGTTTCGTTGTAGTTCAGAAGTTCAATACTCCAACCTTTTTGAGCGGCATACATAGAGTACATCCGAAACAGGCTGTGGGCGAACAGGGCGCTTTCCTCGCCGCCCACACCGCCACGGATTTCCACAATGACGCTTTTCTCGTCGTTAGGATCCTTGGGCAGGAGTAAAATTTGCAGCTCGCGGTATAATTCCTCGCTGCGCCCTTTGGCTTCTCGAAAGGTTTCCTGACAGAATTCTTTCATGTCAGGGTCGGACATCAGCTCTTGCGCATCCGCCATTTCCTGCAAGGCACGGTTGTAGCTGTGAAAGGCTTCCACAATGCGCTCTAAATCGTTCTTTTCCCGCAGCAAGGCCGCGGCTTTTTTGGGGTCAGAATAGAAGTCCGGCTGCTCAGATTTGGCGCAAAGCTCTTCATATCGGTTGGCAACCGCAGTTAATTTATCAAGCATGGAGAGTCTCCCAAAAGTGTTTTTGATATTTTACCAAGTTTTTCTAAGAATGTAAAGCGCACAGCAGATCTATAAACCCTCGAAAAATGCCGCAATTTCCCTCTGTGTGGCGCGGAGACTGCCTTGCTGGAATTGCGGCTTTCCGCCGCCGCGGCCGTTGAGGGCTTGGGTCATGGCGCGCCCTAAGGTGCTGACATCTTGATTTTGAGAGGCGAGGCAGTAGCTGTAAGCGCCATCCTCACCGGAAAAGACCGCCACAAAACCGCCGCGCTGGGCACACAACAGCTCTGCCAGTTGCCTGAGCTGTGCGGAAGTGAGATTGTCTTTAAAAAGAAGCACATTTTCCTTGCCGGCATTGTCCTTGACAATATATTCAAAGATTTGCGTTTGCAGCCCGGCGCTTCTATATTTTTCCTGAGCAAGTGCTTCGTTCATTTTTGCGGCGGCGCTGCCGGTTTCCAGTATATTGGCAGAAAAACATTGAGAAACCTGACGGTTTTCTTCAAAAATCCTGCGCATATAGTCGTAGGCGCGGCCACCGCAGACCATTTCCAGCCGTACGCCTTGGCGCAGCTTCACGCAGGAGAGAATTTTGATGAGGCCCACTTCGCCGGTATATGCCACATGGACGCCGCAGCAGGCGCAGCTGTCGCAGCCGGGAATTTCCACAATCCGTACCGGCCAAGGCAGCTCCCGCTTGGTGCGGTAAAAGAGGGCGGACAGCGTTTCGGGGTCGGGAACGGAGCAGAGGACAGGTAGGTTTTGCCAAATGATTTCGTTGGCCTTGCGTTCTAAATCCTGTATAGCTTCGTATGAAATCGGGCCGTCGAAGTCCACTTCCATGACATCCTTGCCTACGTGGAAACCGGAGTTGTGATAGCCGAAGGCTTGGTGGATCAGGCCGGAAAGAATATGCTCGCCGGTGTGCTGCTGCATGAGATCAAACCGACGGGTCCAATCAATGACACCCTTTACCTTTGCGCCCACATCCAAGGGGCTTTCGCAAAGGTGGACAATTTCTTCGCCATGCTCACGCACATCCAGTACGGCAATGCCGTTCAATGTGCCCAAATCGCAGGCTTGACCACCACCTTCAGGATAGAAGGCGGTATGATCTAAAATGACGGCATAGCCACCCTCTGCCGGACGGCAGTCGGTAACGTTTGCTGCAAATTCGCGCAGGTGACAATCCTCATAAAAGAGCTTTTGTGTTGGCATAACGCGCCTCCGGAACATTTTTTGTTATTATAGCATATTCTTTCAAAAAAAGATACAAAAAACACTATGCAAGGCAGTGTTTATCGTGTAAAATAATCTACATGAAGTGCGCAAGGAGGTGACATATGCCTACGGTTTACGCTCATTACCGATTTGGCGCCGGTATTTTGCCCACATTGCCGGCAGATGCTCGCCGCACCATTCAGCGGTTTCGCAGTCTTTATGACGCAGGCCTGCATGGCCCGGATATTTTTTACTATTACCCAGCCCTGTTAAAAACGAAAAATAGTTTTTTGGGGATCAAATATCATGAGCAGACTGGGCGGGAATTTTTCCAGCGGGTTTGCCGCATGGTACGGCTGGACAAATCCGAGGGGGCGCAGGCGTATTTATATGGGTTGCTCTGCCATTATGCGTTGGATAAGGCTTGCCATGAGTTGATTGCCCGGCAGGAATGTCAGGCGACTCATGCAGAAATGGAAACGGAGTTTGACCGCTTTTTGCTGGAAAAAGACGGGAAAATCCCCGCCTGCAATCAAGATTTGAGCTTGCACTTGCGCCTGACGCCGGGCGAATGTGAAATGGTGGCGAAATTCTATTCTCCCACAAAAGCGTCTGTGGTGCGCAGCTGCATAAGCAATATGGCAAAAACCTTGAAACTGCTTGCCACACCCGAGGGTCGGCTGCGGTCTACCATGGAAAAAGGGCTTTCCAAAATCGCACCGGAATTAAGAGGCATGGTAATGTCTGCGCAAGCCAACGAAAACTGCGCGCAGACCAATGAGGCGCTGTATGCCTGCTATGAAAAAGTGTTTGAAACATTTCCGGAGCTGCTTTCTCAGCTGCAAGCCCACATGACCTATAATGGGCCGTTGGGGCAGGAATTTGATCAGATCTTCGGATAAGAGAGGTAGAATATGAAAGAGAGAATGAAACTGACTCCCCTCGAAAAAAGCTGGGTGCTGTACGATGTGGGCAATTCCGCATTTGTACTCTTGGTTGCCACGCTTTTACCGATCTTCTTTAATCAGCTGGCCAAGCAGGCAAGCATCAATGAGGACTTGTATTTGTCTTACTGGGCCTACGCAGGTTCCGTTTGTACATTGCTGGTGGCAATCATCGGACCGCTTTGCGGCGCGCTCACCGATCGAAAGGGCTTTAAGAAGCCGGTGTTTTTGATCTGCATATTGGTGGGCATTATCGGCTGCGTTAGCCTAGGCTTGACCAATCATTGGCTGGTATTTCTGGTGCTGTTTGTGTTGGCAAAGGTCGGCTTCTCCTCCAGCTTGGTGTTTTATGATTCCATGCTTCCGGAAATCACCACAGAAGAACGAATGGACAAGGTGTCCACCGCCGGCTATGCCTATGGCTATATCGGCTCGGTGATCCCCTTTGTGGTATGCTTGGCGCTGGTATTGTGCTATGAAATGTTGGGTATTTCTTTCCCCGTGGCCATGCTTTTGGCGCTGGGAATTACCGGTGCATGGTGGCTTGTATGTTCTTTGCCGCTGCTGAAAAAGTATCGGCAGACATCTTATGTGCAGCAGGTTGGCACACCGCTGTTAGATGCATTCCGTCAGCTGAAAGAAACGGTTCAGCACGCCATAAAGCATAAAGAAATCGGCCTTTATCTGATTGCGTTCTTCTTCTTTATCAACGGTGTTTACACCATTATTGACATGGCAACCGCCTATGGTACGGCCTTGGGCTTAGATACCACGGGATTGCTGCTGGCTTTGCTGGTGACGCAGATTGTAGCTTTCCCCTTTGCTATTTTGTTCGGCCGGTTGGCCTCTAAGGTGGATTCCGGTAAGCTGATTAAGCTTTGCATCTTGTGCTATACGGGCATTACTGTGTTTGCGGTATTTCTGGTGGCGCAGTGGCAGTTCTGGCTGCTGGCCGTGCTGGTGGGAATGTTCCAAGGCGCGATTCAGGCGCTGAGCCGCTCTTATCTGGGCAAAATCATTCCTGCGGAGCAAAGCGGCGCATATTACGGTCTGATGGACATTTGCGGCAAGGGAGCATCCTTCTTAGGCATGCTGCTGGTAGGCGCTGTCAGCGAGGCGGCCATTGGTTGGAGTGTGGAAATTTTCGGTCTCACGCTGCAAAATGAAAATCTGGCGGTGAGCACATTGATTGTACTGTTTGTTGTGGGCTTTGTGTTGTTTTGCAAGGCAGACAGCGCCCAGAAAATTAAGGTATAAAGCAAAAAGATTCGGCGGACTGCTAAGCAGTCCGCCGATGTTATTTTGTGTTATTTTTCTAAAATGATGGGGCCGCAGCTTTCTGACAAAGCGGTGCGGATGAAGCTTGCAGCGTCCTCGGGAGCAAGCTTTTCCTGCTCGCCGGTGATCATGTTCTTTACGGAGCATTTGCCTTCGGCAATTTCATCTTCGCCCAGCAGCACCGCAAAGGGTACGCCCAGCTTGTCGGCATAGGCCATTTTTTGCTTGAACTTTTTCTGCTCGCCGTAAAGCTGTATCCGCAGGCCGCCTTTCCGTAGGGTTTCTGCCAAGGAAATGGCGGGGGCGGCGGAGTCGGTCATGGGAAGCACCAAGGCATCGCAGGGGGCGCTGGGAAGGTCGGGATTCAGAAGCCCCTGCTCGTCCAGTACATAGAAAAGGCGGGTTAAGCCGATGGAAATGCCTACGCCGGGCAGCGCCTTGTCGATATAGTAGCCAGCCAGATTGTCGTAGCGGCCGCCGGAGCAGACAGAGCCGATTTCCGGATGGTCCAGCAGAGTGGTTTCGTACACCGTGCCGGTATAGTAGTCAAGACCTCTGGCGATGGTCAGATCCACGGCAAAGTTTTCTTCCGGCACACCAAAAGCAGAAAGATTGTCCGTCACGGCCTTTAACTCCGCAACACCGGTGTCAAACAGTTCGTTTTTGCCGGCATAGCCTTCCAAAGCGGTCAAAACTTCGGCGTTAGAGCCGGTGATGGCGATGAATTTCAGAATTTCCTCAGCTTGATTGGCGGCAATGCCGCAATCGTCAATCAGCAGGGTGCGCACCTTGTCGGCGCCGATTTTGTCCAGCTTGTCCACGGTGCGCATAATGTCACCGCTTTTTTCGGTCAATTCCAGCATGGCGTAGAAGCCGTTGAGAATTTTCCGGTTGTTTACCCGAATCTGGAATCGGGTCAGGCCAAAGCCGCGGAATACTTTGTAGATAATGGCGGGGATTTCCGCTTCGTTGAGAATATCCAGCTTGCCGTCGCCAATGATGTCGATGTCGGCTTGGTAGAATTCGCGGAAGCGGCCGCGCTGCGCCCGTTCACCGCGGTAAACCTTGCTGATTTGGTAGCGGCGGAAAGGAAAGGCCAATTCGTTGCAGTGCAGCGCCACATACTTTGCCAGCGGTACAGTAAGGTCAAAGCGCAGCGCCAAATCGCTGTCGCCTTTCTGGAAGCGGTAGATTTGTTTTTCGGTTTCGCCGCCGCCCTTTGCCAAAAGGATTTGGGCATCCTCAATAGCAGGGGTGTCCAGCGGGGCAAAGCCGTAGGATGCGTAGGTGGTGCGCAGGATTTCTGCCATGCGTTCAAAACGCTGCTGCTTTTCCGGCAGCAGCTCCATAAAACCGGATAGTGTCCGGGGTTTTACGATACTCATAATGGTTCCTCCATAAAAGAATACGGGGATGCACCCCGTATCCTCATAAAATTCTCAATATTTCGGTTTTTGACGAAGCATTTCGCGCCAATCCAAATCGCCCCGTTGCAGACCCATAATAAACATTTCTGCCGCGGCCAAATTGGTGGCGATAGGCACATTGTGCTTGTCGCAGAAGCGAATGGTTTCAATGGTCTGGCTGTCATCCCAAGGATCGGTGGAGTTGGGGTCGCTGAACAGCAGTACCAAGTCGATTTCGTTGTATGCGATGCGGGCGTTGATTTGCTGGTGGCCGCCCTGCTGGTGAGAAAGCAGCAGTGTCAGCGGCAGACCGGTGTTGTCGGCAATCAGCCGGCCGGTGGTGGCGGTGGCAAATAAACTGTGCTTGGACAGTACGCTTTTATATGCAGTGCAGAACTGCACCATCAGTTCTTTCTTTTTGTCGTGAGCTAAAAATGCAATATTCACTCTCTATACACTCCTTTATCCCGTTAGCGGGTGGGGACGGGGACTTTTTGCCCTTGAATTCGCTTGGCGATGCGTCGGCATGCAGCGGTTGCGCCTCTGCGGGTATATTTTAGCAGAGGGGACTCAAAGGCGGCGGACAGGGTGACGTTGGGGTCGTCGGGAACGATGCCGAGAAGCGGCAGGCCGGCTTCATCCATGACATCGTCGATGGTGATTTTCATGGTTTTAAACAGCTTTTTGTTTACGCGGTTTACCACAAGGCGCACATCCGGCTTGCCTAGTTTTTCCAAGGCTTGTCCGGCGTGGGAGGCATCCCGCACCGCAGCGGGTTCGGGGTTCGTAACCAAAATAACGCGGTCGGCATAGGCGGCGCAAAGAGAGAAGCCCAGTTCAATACCGGCAGGCGCATCTAAAAAGACATATTGGTAAGCTTCCCGCGCGTTGCGCAGCAGACGGCTGAAAGCAGCGCGGTCGATTTGGGCGCTGGTGCAGTTGACCGGCGCGGTTAAAAAGGACAGGCTGGGGAATTTGGGATGCGTTAGGGCGTCAGACAGGGTGTAATGCCCGCGGCAAACATCTAAAAATGAGATGGGAGCAGTCTGCGCCAGACCTAAGGCGATATCAAGGTTTCTCAGTCCGATGTCGCAATCGATACAAAGCACTTGGTTGCCCTGCTGCGCCAACGCGGTGGCGATGGCAGCGCAAAGAGAGGTTTTTCCCGTGCCGCCCTTGCCGGACAGAACGGCAATCAATTCGCCCATAAAAACACGCCCCCTTTTCACAGATTAACTTCATTATAAAGGAATAACGCACAAAAAGCAATAGGAAAACACCCTTATTTTACGCTTTTTTTATCAGAATCTACAAAAGAAGGGCGCGTTGCCGGGAGCAACGCGCCTGATGGGTTATTCTGTGGATAAGATGTGTGCGCCTTGGAATTCCACATGCAGAGGAATCATTTGCCAAGTTGCTTCGGTGATGGCACCCAGCTTTTTGGCCAGCTTTTCCTCCAAGCCCGGGTTGCGGGTGATGCAAAGCAGGGTGGGGCCAGCACCGCTGAGGCAGAAGGCGGCACCGGTGGTGCGAATCAGACCTTCGATTCTGTCGTAATCGGCAATCATGCTCTTGCGGTAGGGTTGGTGGATTCTGTCCTGCATAGCGTTGCGCAGCAGCTTTTCGTCGCCCAGCTCCAAGGCTTTCAGCACCATAGCGCCGTGGGAGATGTTGTAAACCGCGTCAGCGCGGCTGTATTGTGTGGGCAATGCCTGTCTTGCCACGGTGGTGGGCAGGTCAAAGTCCGGAACTAAGGCCAAGAACTCCCAATCGGGGTGCAGGGGGAAGTCTACCGTAACCGGCAGGCCGTTGTCTACCATAGATGCAGTCAAACCGCCAAAAAAGGCAGGAGCAAGGTTGTCGGGGTGGCCTTCCATGGCATTGGTGATGTTTAAAAGACCCTGAGTGGACAATTTATTGCCCCGCAGCACGTTGGCGCCCATAGCGCCGGCGACCAGCAGCGCGGCAGAAGAGCCGAGACCGCGGCAAACGGGAATGTCGGAGCGAATGTGAATTTTTACACCTCGCACCTCTTCGCTTAAAGAGGCCAAAACCGCGCAGTAAGAGGTGTAGGCCATGTTATCAGGGCCGGCAAAGGCCTCGTCGCAGCCGGTGATTTCCAAGCCGGATTCGGTTTCTTCAAAGGTGACATCGGTATACAGGCTCAAAGCGCAGCCGAAAGCGTCAAAGCCGGGGCCTAAATTGGCGGTGGTGGCGGGGACACGAATGGTCACTCGTTTCATGGGATTCATCCTCTCTTTATGAGTTTAGAACAAAGGAAAGCATGTCTTCCTTGGCAATCACAGCGGTATGAAGCTCCGGCTTTTCTTGTAAGCCGGCAAGATTTTTCGGAATGGCAACGCCGGTGAGCTGGGAAAGGCGCTCCATCTGGGCAAATTCGTCGCCGGATAAGTCGCCGCCAATGGCAGAAAGCACTGCGGCAGGGAATTTATAGGGAGAAGCGGTGGACAGCACCACCATGGGGCGGGTGTCGCCGGTTTGGTTGACATAATCTTCTGCCACGGCCCAGCCGGTAGCGGTATGGGGGTCGCAGAGGTAATGGTTTTCGTTGAAAACCTTGCCGATGGTGGCAGCAGCGGCGGTGTCATCGCAGAAGCCGGCCCAAAATTCCTGCTGAATTTCGGCAAGCAGATGCGCAGGCACAGCATAATGCCCCTCTGTATCCAGCTGCTTCATGAGGTGGGCAACCAGCTTCGTGTCGCCACTCATGAGATACAGAAGTCGCTCTAAATTAGACGACACCAGAATATCCATGGACGGAGAATCGGTTTTGTGCAGAGGCCTGCGTTTGTCGTAGGTGCCGGTGCGGATGAAATCGGTGAGCACATTGTTGGCATTGGACGCGCAAATCAGCTTGCCCACAGGCAGACCCAGTTTTTTGGCAAGGTAGCCTGCCAGAATGTCACCGAAATTGCCGGTGGGAACGGAGAAGTTTACTTCATCGCCCAAGGCGATACTGCCGTTTTTCAGCAAATCCTGATAGGCTTTGAAGTAGTAAGTAATCTGCGGCACAAGACGGCCGATGTTAATGGAATTGGCGGAGGACAGGCGGAAGGGCAGGTCCTTTCCCTGGCAGGTGGAGAAAATTTGCTTGACACCGGTTTGGGCATCGTCAAAATTGCCGCGGACAGCGCAGACGGTGACATTGTTGCCTTCCTGGCTGACCATCTGCCGGCGCTGCACCTGAGAAACACCGCCGTCGGGGTAAAATACGCAGATGCGAATGCCCTCTACATCCTGAAAACCTACCAGCGCGGCCTTGCCGGTGTCACCGGAGGTGGCGGTGAGAATGAAAATGTCTTCTTTTTCGCCTTTGGCGGATTTTGCGGCAGTCATCAGCTGGGGCAGCATAGAAAGCGCCACATCCTTAAAGGCGCTGGTAGGGCCGCGAAACAGTTCCAACACGGCAAAGCTGCCCACAGATACGGTGGGAGTCAGATCTTCCGTTTCAAACTTTCTGCCATAGGCTTTTCGGACTAAATCCCCCATATCGGGAATATCCGGAAGAAAAGCGCTTAAAATGGTTTCTGCAATTTTCTGGGTGCTAAGCTGCATGCATAGCTTCCAATCTATTTCCGGAAGGGTATCCGGAAGGAACAAACCGCCGTCAGAAGCCAGTCCTTGCAGCACGGCCTGCGCACTGTCAATGAGAGGTTTTTGACTACGGGTGGAATGATATTGCATAACTTCCTCCTGCGAAAAAAGCACTTTTCTTTGCCACCTGCACAAAAGATAACCTTTTTATGAAAAATGCTTGGATTTTGATTGGGTATATGATATACTGTTTTTGGTGAAAAAGCAAGTGTTTTCAGCAAGAACACGTGTTTTTCCAGCATAACGGAAAGGTAAGAGGATTTATGAGAATCGGATTGCTTGGCTTTGGCGTTGTAGGCCGAGGCGTTTATGAAATTACCAAAACCCGAGAGGATATGAAGGTCGCAAAGGTGCTGTGTCTGGAAGATGTTTCCTTAGACGATGCCCAGGTGACCCGCAGCTTTGAGGATATTCTCGCTGACGACAGTATTGATACAGTGGTGGAGGCCATGGGCGGCCTGCATCCTGCTTATGAATTTGTCCGTGCCGCTATGGAAGCGGGCAAAAATATTGTGACTTCCAATAAGGCGCTGGTTGCCAGCTTTTATGAGGAGCTGATTCCTCTGGCAGAGCGCAAGGGCATTGCTTTCCGCAGCACTGCGGCAGTGGGCGGCGGCATCGGCTGGCTGTCTGAGTTGGAGCGCGCCCGTCGCGCCCAAAGCTTGGAGCAGGTGGGCGGCATCATGAACGGCACTTGCAACTACATTCTCGATTCCATGACCCGCTTCGGTCATGGCTATGGTGATGCGCTTTCTCAGGCGCAGGCGCTGGGCTATGCAGAAGCCAATCCCACCACGGATGTGGAGGGTATCGACACTTGGCATAAGGTGATTTTGTCATCCAATGTTGCCTTTGGCGTGCAGGTGAATCGGGACAGCGTTCCGGTTTCCGGCATTTCCCGTATTACTGCTGAGGATGTTAAGCAGTTTGCGCAGCATGGATATGTGTGCAAGCTGATTTCTACCGGCAAGCGTACCGACAGCGGCTATCAGATCTATGTGCATCCTACCTTGTGTCCTCAGGGCGCACCGGAAGCGGCTGTGCCTGCCAACTTTAATTTGATTACCTTTGTGGGTGAAACCTCCGGCCGCATGAGCTTTTACGGTCAGGGCGCAGGGCGGTATCCCACTGCATATAATGTGATTCAGGACTGTGTGGATGTGTTGCAGGGCAAGCGGTTTTATAGCCCCTGCGGTGAAGTGGTTTCCGCAGTGAACGATGAAAAGCTCCGCTTCTATGTCCGCGGTGGTGAGAACCTGCCGGCAAAGGCCGCAGAAAAATGGGGCAAAGCCATTGTGACAGAGCCTGTGAGCGTCAGCGCAATGCATGCGTGGAAAAAGAACAACCCCGATGCCTTTATTGCGGCATTGCGTGACGAGGGTTAAGGAAAGGACGAAAGAAAGATGTTGAAGGTTGCAAAATTTGGCGGCTCTTCCATGGCGGATGCCGGTCAATATCAAAAGGTTCGGGACATTCTCCTGAGCGATAACGCCCGTAAGGTGGTGGTGGTTTCGGCCGCCGGCAAGCGGGATAAGAACGACCATAAAATCACGGATTTGCTGTACCTGTGCCATGCCCATACCCAGTATGGTGTGGACTGCACCGCGGTGTTTGAAATGATCACCTCCCGTTATCTGGAAATTCGGGATGAGCTGGGTGTCAAGCTGGATTTGGAAGCAGAGTTTGCTCAGCTGAAAAAGCGTTTGGATGCCAAGGCCATTGATCAGGATGAGCTGGTCAGCCGCGGAGAATATTTCTCCGCCAAGCTCATGGCAGCCTATTTGGGCTTCCGTTTTGTGGATGCAGCAGACTGGATTCAGTTCCAATTTGACGGAACTGTGGACAGAGAGCGCTCTTATGAAGCCCTGCGCAAGCTGGTGCTGCGGGGTCAGGGCGTGGTCATTCCCGGTTTTTACGGTGTCATGCCTGATGGCCATGTCCGCACCTTTACCCGTGGCGGCAGCGATATCACCGGTGCGCTGGCAGCTGCTGCGTTGGGTGCGGATGTGTATGAAAACTGGACGGATGTGTCCGGTATTCTGATGGCAGACCCCCGCATTGTGGATAATCCTCAGGCCATTCCCGAGGTGACCTATGACGAGCTGCGGGAGCTGAGCTACTCCGGTGCGCAGGTGCTGCATGAGGGTACGATTTTCCCCGTGCGCGAGAAAAACATTCCTGTGAATATCCGCAATACCAATGCCCCCGAGGATGTGGGCACCATGATTAAGGAGAGCTTTGATGCTGACTCCGACCCCATGCGTTTTATCACCGGCATCACCGGTAAGAAGGATTTTACCATTATCAGCCTGTCCAAGCGCGGCATGAGCAATCAGGTTGGCGTTTTGCATAAGGTGCTGACCGTTTTGGTGCGTCATGGTATTTCTGTGGACTATGTTCCCAACGGCATCGATAATGTGTCCGTGGTCATTCCCTCTGAGGCCATTGCGCCTCACCTTTATACCATCATGGCGGAAATCCAAAAGGAAGTCGAGCCGGATAGCTTGGACATCCATGAGAAAATTGCCGTGGTTGCCGCCGTCGGTCGGAAGATGGCATTCCGCCCCGGTATTTCCGGTAAGATTTTCGCAGCTCTGGGTGAAGCGGGCATCAATATTCGCATGATTAACCAAGGCCCCGACGAATTGAACATCATTTTCGGCGTGGACAATAAGGATTTTAAAGCAGCCATTCGTGTGCTGTATAACAGCTTCGTTAAGTAAGCTTGGAGGATGATTGCATGAAACTCTATACAGTTGCTGTCTTAGGCGCCACCGGCGCTGTGGGGCAGGAAATGATCAATATTTTGCAGCAGCGCAACTTTCCTGTGAAAAAGCTCATCCCCCTTGCCAGCGCCCGCAGCGCAGGCAAGACCTTGCAGTTTAAGGGCGAGGATGTGGTGATTCAGGAAGCTTGCGATGAGGCCTTTGAGGGCGTGGATATTGTACTGGGCGCAGCGGAAAACGACATTGCCAAGAAGTTTGCACCTGCCATTGTCAAGGCCGGTGCGGTGTTCGTGGATAACTCTTCCGCGTTCCGCATGGATCCCAAGGTGCCGCTGATTGTTCCTGAGGTAAATCCCGAGGATGTTGCATGGCACAACGGTATTATCTCCAACCCCAACTGCTCTACCATTATCACCATCACCGCAGTGAATGCCCTTAACGCCATTAGCCCCATTCGCACCATGACCGCATCTACTTATCAGGCGGTGTCCGGCGCAGGCGCAGGCGGCCCGGTGGAGCTGATGAACGAGGTGGAAGCCATTCGGGAAGGAAAAACCTATGAGCCGAAAATTTTCTCTCATCAGATTGCCTACAACCTCATTCCTCAGATTGGCGGGGAAGCCTTCGAAGGCTACACCAGCGAGGAAATGAAGATGCAAAACGAGGGCAGAAAGATTATGCACCTGCCTGAGTTGAAGGTTACCTGCACTTGTGTCCGTGTGCCTGTGGTGCGCAGCCACTCCATTTCCGTCAGCTGCCATTTTGATGTGCCGGTGACAGTAGAGCAGGTAAGAGCTGCCATTGCCAAGGCCCCCGGCTGTAAGCTGGTGGACGACTTGGCCAACAAGCAGTACCCCATGCCTCTGGACACATCTGATCAGGACTTGGTGTTTGTAGGACGGATTCGCCCCGACCTGACCGACGATTGCGGCATTAGCTTGTGGTGCTGCGGTGATCAGGTGCGCAAGGGTGCGGCCTTGAATGCCATTCAGATTGCCGAGCTTTTGGTAAAGTAAAAGGAAACGTTTATCGGGGCGGAAATTCCGCCCCGATTGTTTTGCAAATAGTAAGCAGCGCAGCCGTATGGCTGCGCTGCTTTTTCCGTTATAGAAGAACCTCTTTGTTTGTTCCGTAGAAAATGTCATCTTTATTACTGATGAGCTTGAAAAACGCTTCCAGTTTTACCCAATACTCCGAATCGTAATCCATTTCATAGGAATGACCCCAGATATAGAAGATTTTCGGGGTGTCGGTTTGCAATTCCACAAACTGCTGCCCTAAATTCATCATGCCTTCGAAATCCATTTCGTGAATGGTGGGGTTAAACTGTAAAAGATTATCCTGCATATCAAAGCTGCCTGTGGAGGTGATGGTACGGCTGTACTTGACACCGGTATGTTTTCTGATCAGCTCGGCAACACGCGCATCGTTGTTGACACCGCCGCAGGGATATGCCATGCCCACAACCTCGTAGCCTGCCAGCTCTGACAGTCTAAGTCGGTCGTCTTCTACCTGACGAATCACTTCTGCGTCATCGCATTGGGTGAGGTTGGGGTGTGTTAAGGTATGAACGGCGACCTCGTGACCTTCATAGATGTTCTTTACATCTTCGGGATGCACCCTGTAATGGGAAAGACGCAGACCGTTTTGCAACAACATGCCCCGCTGCGCCAGCCGGTCGGAGTTGAGATTGAATGTGCCCTTTAAGCCGTATTTATTCAGCAGCTCAATCATGCGAATATCTTGTGTTACACCATCGTCATAGCTGAATGTAACGGCCTTTAATTTTCCTTGTTTACGAAACATCATGTCGTTGCTCCTTATAATTCTTTTTCGAAGGTATAACCCACTCGGCTTGCGCCATCTCCTGTGGTGCAAGGCCCGATTTCTGTAACGCTGTAACCGGCGGAGGTGTACAATGCTCTGGCGGGGAGATTATCTTCCGTAGTATGCACACCGATTTTTGAAAAGCCGGTTTCTCTGGCCATGTTCTCTGCTACGGAAAGAACATATTTCCCCACGCCTTTTCGCTGATAGTCAGGCGCGACTTCCAGCATGCCCAGCCAGATGCCGCCATCTTCAAAATCAATCCGAAACCACGCAACGGCTTCTTTTTGGCAGACAATATAATATCTCGTATTTTCGTCTGCCATAATTCGTTTCCACGCTGCCAGATCTCTGTGATTTCCGTGGAGACTTTGGATGTTTTGCTCATAGACATTGCTGATAAAAGCAAGGTCACCCTCTGTTGCAGGCCTATATTCCATAATATACCTTCCTTACCGCAGCAGCTGCTTGGCGGTCACCAGCAACAGCATGTGCAGGGGATAAAAGAGATAAAAAGCATATTGCCAAATGCGGTTTTTGATAAAGCCGCGCTGCCCGTTGTAAAGATTGATGGGGATAAACGCTGCCATAGCGGAAAAACCGCCGGAAAACAGAGGATAGCCCGCCAACGCCTGTACAATAGGGTAATTTTTCAGACGGTAGATCAGCAAAATCACGACCACGCCCGCCGCGCCGTAATCTGCTTTTAAATGAACCGTAACAATGAGAATCGCCAACATCAATCCGCCTTTTATCAGATTGTTTTTTATGTTCTCGTAGACATATATGGACAGTGCGCCAAGAAACAGCGTAAAAAAGACATTTTGGTTTGCTCTGGTGAAGAAGTCATCGCTAACCATGAGATTAAAGGGAATTTCGGAAATAAGGGCAAAGACTAACAGCCGTAGAAGATAAAGCTTTTGGTTTTTCGTGTGTCTGAGGCCTTCTCCGATGAGGAAGCAATAAATGGGAAAGGCCAGCCGTCCGATTCTGCGCATAATATAGTAAAGGGTAATGTTTTGACCCATAAACTTCCCCAGAAGTTCTGTCATTTCAGGAAATTCATAACAGAAAACGTACGCGGAGTGGTCAATAAACATGGTAATCACGGCAATGAGTTTTAATACGCTTCCACTTAATACACGAAATCGTTCAAGGGAACATTTTTCTAACATCTTTCTCGCCCCTCATATAAGTTTGATACCCGCATTATATCAACAATGTTTTAAAAAGTAAAGAATTGCGGTAAAATGATTGCAGGGCAAAAGCCTTCCCCTTTGGGGAAGGTGACCGAGCGCAAGCGCGGCCGGATGAGGGCAATCCTCTCTAACGCCAGTTAATAAGTTTTGATAACATACATATATCAAAAAGTAAATCTTGCGGTATAATCTGCGTTCCTTTACAGATACTAACAGCGTAATTTGTAAAATAAGGGGAACGAGGGGAGCGCCGCCGGTGGCGGGAGGAGCGACCTGAGCGAGTGGCCGCGGTCGATAAAATCGAGGAATAGCGTAAGCCCGAAGATTTTATCGGGCACCGCAACAGGGCAACCCACCCCTTACAAAAATGTTTGTAAAAAGGAGAAAGATATATGAAAGCAACAGGTATCGTCCGTCGGGTGGACGATTTAGGTCGTATTGTAATTCCCAAAGAAATTCGTAGAACTTTGCGCAACCGCGAGGGTGACCCCTCACAGACAACATTGACACCAATCGACCTCTTCTGCTGGGCGATACATAGTCTAATGCAAAGAATTATGCAAATAAAAACGACCGCTACAACTTGTAGCGGTCGTTAGAGAATATTTAGTCAGCGAATTCGGTGTGCTTGGTTTTCCATTGAATCAGCTTGATGTTCAGCCAGAAGGAGTAAATACCGAAGGTAATAATTGTCAGCAAAAGCCACTTAATCCAGTTACCAAACAATTGCATTGCAGTGCCGTTGAATTTCAGTCTACGACCGTTGATAACAGTGTGCTTTGCTTCCCAGCGATAAATCATACAAATAGCCCAGGGAAAGCAAATGCCAAAGGTTATGGCGGTAACCAAACCACCGAGAATTTGCCAGCCAATCAGTTGCAGCAGACCGCCATCAAAATAGGATTTTTCGGTTTGAACTTCCATAAAGATACCTCCAATATGTATTTCGCTTGGGGACACTTACATAATACAAATAAAATAGGTTCGTGTCAATAAAATGTTCATTCTTTATTCACAAGTGCTAAAATGTTTTTTTGCAGTATAAATCTTCCCCTTTTACAAATAATAGCATCGTAATTTGTAAAATAAGGAGATAGATATATATGAAAGCAACTGGTATCGTCCGTCGGGTGGATGATTTAGGTCGTATTGTGATTCCCAAAGAAATTAGAAGAACCCTCCGCATCCGTGAGGGCGACCCGCTGGAAATTTATACCGAGAAGGATGGCGGGGTTATTTTCCGCAAGTATTCTCCCATGGGAGATTTGCAGGATTTTGCCGCCCAGATGTGCGAAGCCATCGGCGCAAGCACCGGAAAAATCGCTGCAGTTTCTGACCGCGATGCCATCATTGCTCTGTCCGGCGCGCCTAAGCGGGAGCTGATGGACAAGCCCAATTCCGAGGACTTGGGTGAGCTGATGGAGCAGCGCAAATACTACCGCTACGAAGCGGGAAAAGAAAAAATCCCCGCCGCGGAGGGCGCGGAGAAATACCATTTAGGTGTGGCGGCGCCCATCCTCAGCCAAGGGGATTTAATGGGCTGCGTGATGATGCTCTTAGCTGATGGCGACGCACCCCTGACCGAGCCGGATCAAAAATTGGTGCAAACAGCCGCTTCCTTTTTGGGAAAACAACTGGAAAGCTAAAAAAGACGGGCGCAAACGCGCCCGTCTTTTCCGTTATTTTTTGGGATATGCCCGTTTCTCATCAGTCAACCCAGCCAGATAATCCATGCTGGTATCCAAGGCAAGGGCTAACTTTCGGCATTGTTCAAAGGTCATATAACGCTTCCCATTTTCAATTTTGGAATAGTCACTTTGGTCAATGCCTGTAAGCATCTGCATTTTAATTTGCGTAAACCCTTTTTCTTTTCTTAATTCTTTCACGCGGCTCATATCATCACCCACAAATATTATGGCAAATTTCCCTATTGAAAATAGGGTGAAACTGACCTATAATATAAGCGAGGTGATTTTATGGCGGAATTTTATTTTGCAGCGGTGGTGGAGCGCAGGGTGACGTCGTGGGCGCCGCCTTCCACAATGGAAGTAGCGGAAACTAAGGTCAGCTTGGCGTCCCGCTGTAAGTCGGGAATGGTAACCACACCTACATTGCACATGGTGGAGCGCACCTTGTAAAGAGAAGCTTCCACATTATCATGCAGAGAGCCTGCGTAGGTAACATAGGAGTCTACGCCCTCTTCAAAGCTCAGCTTGGTGCTGCCGCCTAAGTCATAGCGCTGCCAGTTACGGGCGCGGTTAGAGCCTTCGCCCCAATATTCCTTCATATAAGCGCCGTTGACCATTACCTTTTGGGTGGGGGATTCGTCAAAGCGGGCGAAATAACGACCCAGCATCAAGAAATCCGCGCCCATGGCCAGAGCCAAGGTCATGTGGTAATCGTGAACGATACCGCCATCGGAGCAGATGGGAACATAAATGCCGGTTCCCTTGAAGTATTCGTCACGGGCGGCTGCCACTTCAATCAGTGCCGTAGCCTGTCCGCGGCCGATACCCTTGGTTTCACGGGTAATGCAGATAGAGCCGCCGCCGATGCCCACTTTTACAAAGTCTGCGCCTGCCTCGGCCAAGAAACGGAAGCCGTCTCTGTCGACTACGTTGCCCGCGCCGATTTTTACAGTGTCACCGTAGTTTTCACGCACCCAAGCGATGGTGTTTTTCTGCCAGCAGGTGTAGCCCTCAGAGGAGTCGATGACCAGCACGTCCACGCCGGCTTCCAGCAGAGCGGGAATGCGGGTGGCATAGTCGCGGGTGTTAATGCCTGCGCCTACCAGATAGCGCTTCTTGCTGTCCAGCAATTCCTGAGGATTTGCTTTATGGGAAGCGTAGTCCTTGCGGAACACAAAATACATCATGTTGCCGTCTTTGTCGATAATGGGCAAGCTGTTGAGCTTATTGTCCCAAATGATGTCATTGGCTTCTTTCAAAGTGGTATCCGCAGGAGCGGTAATCATCTTCTCAATGGGGGTCATGAAGGTGGATACCTTTTCAGAAGGGTCCATTCTGCTCACGCGGTAATCACGGCCGGTGACAATGCCCAAAAGCTTACCGGTGGCAGTGCCGTCGTGGGTGATGGCCACGGTGGAAAAACCGTTTTCTGCTTTCAGAGCCAAAACATCTGCCAAGGTATGGTCGGGAGTCAGGTTGGATGCGGAAGTAACAAAGCCGGCCTTATGACCCTTAACCTTGGCGACCATAGCCGCCTGAGATTCAATGGATTGAGAGCCGAAAATGAAGCTGATGCCGCCTTCCTTTGCCAAGGCAATGGCCAAGGTATCGTTAGAAACGGACTGCATGACCGCAGAGGTCATGGGAATATTCAAAGAAATAGCGGGTTCTTCCACACCCTTGCGGTATTTTACCAAGGGTGTTTTTAAGCTGACGCGATCGGGGACACATTCCTCGGAAGTGTAACCGGGAATCAGCAGGTATTCGCTAAATGTGCGGCTGGGCTCAGACATGTAATGGGCCATAAACAATCCTCCTGTGAAAAGCAAGTAATAGAAATCTGTTACCCCATAATATACCACAGCTTTTTCTACGGGTCAAGGGCAACGCATGTAAGTTTTTTATGGAAATTATCATTATTTTATGGTCAATTTGCCTTTTTGGGTGTGTTTCTAAAAAGGTTGCAATTGTCCGTTGGGTGTGATATATTTTTAAAGTTAAGATATATCTTTAAGGAAGCAAAAGGAGCTTATTATGGCAGCACAGGAAAACATCCGGAATATTGCCATCATCGCCCACGTTGACCACGGCAAAACCACCTTGGTTGACGGCATGTTAAAGCAGGGCGGTATTTATCGGGAAAATCAAGCCACCACAGAACGGGTGATGGACTCCGGCGATTTGGAGCGGGAGCGCGGTATCACCATTCTGGCGAAGAACACTTCCATTTATTATAAGGATACGAAAATCAACATCGTGGACACCCCCGGTCACGCTGACTTCGGCGGTGAGGTGGAGCGCATCTTAAAAATGGTCAACGGTGTCATTCTGTTGGTCGATGCAGCAGAGGGGCCCATGCCCCAAACCCGTTTCGTGCTGCAAAAGGCACTGGAATTGGGTCATAAGGTCATCGTCGCGGTGAACAAGGTGGACAAGCCCGACGCCCGCGTGCATGAGGTTATGGACGAGGTTTTGGAGCTGCTTTTGGATTTGAACGCCACCGACGAGCAATTCAATTCTCCCACCGTGTTCTGCTCCGGCAGACAGGGAACGGCGGCATACGGACCCGACGAAACGGGCAAGGACTTAATTCCCTTGTTTGAAACCATTGTCAATTATATTCCCGCGCCCCAAGGCGATGCGGCTGCTCCCTTACAGCTGCTGGTTTCTTCCATTGACTATAATGAATATGTGGGCAGAATTGCCATTGGTCGGGTGGAACGCGGTACGATTAAGGTGAATCAGGAGGTCGTTATTTGCGACTATCACGACCCCGAAATCAAGCAAAAAGGCAAGGTTGTTGCTTTGTACGCCTACGACGGTTTGGGCAAAGCGCCCATTCAGGAAGCTTCTGCTGGTGAAATTGTGGCGCTTTCCGGCATGGCGGATATTACCATTGGCCGCACCCTTTGCGCTCCCGATTGCGCCCAGCCGCTGCCTTTTGTGAAGATCTCCGAGCCTACCATTGAAATGACCTTTGCCGTTAACGATTCCCCCTTCGCAGGAAAGGAAGGCAAATTCGTCACTTCCCGAAATCTTCGCGATCGGCTGGACAAGGAGCTGATGAAGGACGTTTCCCTGCGAGTTTCCGAGCAGGGCACCGATGCCTTCAATGTGGCCGGCCGTGGGGAAATGCATTTGTCCATTTTAATGGAAACCATGCGCCGCGAGGGCTTTGAGTTTTCCGTTTCCACCCCCAGAGTGCTGACTCGGGAAATCGACGGAAAGACCTGCGAGCCCATCGAACGCATGGTAGCGGATGTGCCGGAAGAATGTATGGGTGCAGTGATTGAAAAAATCGGTCGCCGCAAGGGCGATCTGCTGTCCATGACCCCCATGGGCAACCGCTACCGCTTGGAATTTTTAGTGCCGTCCAGAGGCTTGTTCGGTTATCGTAACGAGTTTTTGACAGATACCCGAGGCGAGGGTATCATGTCCAGCGTTTTGGACAGCTACGCCCCCATGAAAGGTGAAATTGAGCGTCGTTTAACCGGTAGCTTGGTTGCTTTTGAAACCGGCGAAGCAGTGACTTACGGTTTGGCCGCAGCCCAAGAGCGAGGCGCTTTGTTTATTGGCGCCGGCACACCGGTGTATGCCGGCATGGTGGTGGGCATTTGCAGCCGCAACGAGGATATGACCGTTAATGTCTGCAAGAAAAAGCAGCTGACCAATATGCGCGCCTCCGGCTCGGATGATGCTCTGCGCCTGACGTCTCCAAAAATTTTCTCCTTGGAGCAGTGCTTGGAATTTTTGGCAGACGACGAGCTTTTGGAATGCACACCCAAGAGCCTGCGAATTCGCAAGCGGGAGCTGGATCACTCCATCCGCATGCGAAACTTAATGAAAAAGCGGGCGCAAAACGAAAAATAATTCAGAAAGGGCGGTGAGCCTGTGAAACGAAATAGTTCCCTTTTATGGCTTGCCGCGGTGCTTTCTCTGTGCCTGTGCGCCTGCGCCCCTGCCCAGCCTCAGCCGGCAGAGCCACTTCCTCCTGCCAACGGGGAAACCAATACAGAAACCCCGCCAAAGCCCGAAGAAGTTTTGGACTCTCCCAATCCCGTGATTACACCGCCAAGCGCAAAGGTGTTTACCCTCTCTTTTGCCGGCGACTGCACCTTTGGCAACAATGTCACTGCCAGTCCGTCTGCGGGTTTCTTGGGCGTAGTGGGAAAGAATTATAGCTATCCGTTTGCCAATGTAAAGACTTACTTTGAAAACGACGACTATACTTTTGTGAACTTAGAATGTGCGCTGACGGAATCTGACCCCACAGAGGAAGAGATGGAAACCTTGAAAGACAAGCTCTTCCGTTTCCGCGGACCGAAGGATTATGCAAAAATCTTAACTATGGGCAGCGTGGAATTTGCTTCCTGCGCCAACAACCATTCCAAGGACTACGGCAAGCAAGGTCTTTTGGATACATGGGATGCGCTGGAAGCGGAAAATGTCGCCTATGCCAGCTTTGCTAAGGATGCGTTGGTGACCACTGCCAGCGGATTGAAAATCGGTGTCATTTCCCCGTCATTCTGGTTTAGCGAAAATCAAATCACCAATCAAATCAAGGCGCTGCGAGACCAAGGCGCGCAGCTTATTGTGGTATCCGTCCACTGGGGCGATGAAGGCACTTATTACCCCAACGATTTGCAACGTCAGCTGGGACATATTGCCGTGGATGCCGGAGCAGACATTGTATTCGGGCATCATAGCCATACCTTGCAGCCCATCGAATACTATAACGGAAGCGTGATTTATTATAGTCTGGGCAACTTTTCCTTTGGCGGCAACAGCAACCCCAGCGACAAGGATTCCGCGATTATCCGTCAGCAGGTACTTCTTTACGAGGACGGCACGGTGGCGCTGGGAGATTTGAACATCGTTCCCTGTCGGGTCAGTTCCATGACAAACTGGAACGATTTCCGCCCCACGCCCTATGAAAAGGATGATCCCGCTTATGACCGCGTGCTGCAAAAATTAGAGGGCAGCTACGACGGAAGGAACTTAAATGTGTCCTACGCACCCAAGACAACTACCGAAAACTAAGGAAAAGAGGCAGAAAATCCCTGCTTTTTGTGAAAAAACAGTTGACCTTCTTGCGTTTTTCGGTTATAATACCCTAGCATGACCAAGTATGGTCACTTATTTTGTTTCGCTGCGGCCGACTTCGGCTGTCGAGCATCATGATTTCGAGGAGGTGTATCACCTATGAAGCGTACCTATCAGCCCAGCAATCGTCATCGTTCCAAGGTTCACGGTTTCCGTCAGAGAATGGCTACTGCCAACGGCCGTAAGGTTTTGGCCCGCCGTCGTGCAAGAGGCCGCAAGGTCCTGTCCGCCTAATTTAGGCAGTGGTTGTTGCCACAGCAGAATCGCTCTTTGCGAAATGGGAGCTATAAGCGGGGCGAAGAATCATTCGCCCCGCTTCCCTTTTAGTTTGGCAAACTTTTGAATCATCTTGTCGTCATTCAGCGGCGCTTTTTCCCCAATGGTGTGGTTTTCGCCCTTGCCATACACAAAGTATGCCTGCGCCCAAAAACCTTCCCTTGTGAAAAATCCCTCGCTGCCTGCCTGACAATCTCATTCTGCAAGCTTGCCTTGGTATCGCATAGTGTTGTTTGATACGTGGGAGATAGTATGAAATTTTCCTGTTCTTTGAAACTGAATCACATTTTTCGCCGCCTGTACCAAGGTGCAGGGCAGGCCAACAGTTTTTTGGTGCTGTATGCGCGGAAAAATCGAGCCGACACCAATCGGGTGGGCATTACCGTCAGCAAAAAGCTGGGTCATGCTGTGGTTCGCAATCGGGTGCGCCGCCGTTTAAGAGAAATCTATCGGCTGAATGAAGAAAAATTTTTGCCCGGTTGGGATATTGTGGTTGTTGCCAGAACCCGCGCCGTCGATTGCCGCTTTGATGCGCTTACCCGCGCCTATTTATCCGCTGCGGCAAAAGCGGGCATTTTGAAGGAAAACGAAGTATGAAACAGTTCATTTTGAAGCTGATTTTACTGTATCAGCGCGGCATTTCTCCCAACACGCCCCCCTGCTGTCGGTTTCGACCCACCTGTTCCGCTTACGCTTACGAAGCCATCAACAAATACGGCGCCATAAAAGGCAGCTGGCTGGCGCTTCGCCGTCTGCTGCGGTGCAATCCCTTTTATAAAGGCAGCTTTTATGACCCCGTACCTTAACATTCACAAGGAGTGTACCTATGGATAAAATCATTACCGTACCCTTTGGCGCTCTTTTGGATTGGCTGTGCCAATTCACCGGCAACTACGGCATCGCTTTGATTATCTTTGCTGTGATTGTGCAGCTGGTGATGATGCCCGTTTCTGCCAAGAGCAAAAAGAGCATGATGAAAATGTCCCGTCTGCAACCTCGCATTGCAGAAATTCAGCAAAAATATGCCAATGATAAGCAAAAACAGAATGAAGCCATTCAGAAGCTTCAACAGGAAGAAGGCGCAACTATGGGCTGCGGCGGCTGCCTGTGGAGCTTAGTGCCCATGCTGATTATGATTCCTCTGTATTCTGTTGTTCGTCAGAGAATTTCTCAGAATGTAGGCAGCGAAAACTTCCTGTTTTTTGGAATTGACTTAGGCCTTGTTCCCAGCATTCCCTTTATCAGCGAAGGCTGGAAATGGGAGTGGGCATTTATTGGCGCTGCGCTGATTCCTTTGTTGTCTGCTGCACAGCAGGTGCTGGCAATGAAAATTTCTCAGCGCAACAATAACTCCGTTGTTACCGACAAGAACGGTATGGAGGACAAGGAAACCGCAAAGAAGTCCCAAGCAAATCAGACCGCCGGCATGATGACATGGATGATGCCTATTATGTCCCTTTGGATTGGCTTCTCTATGCCCGCCGCACTGAGCCTTTACTGGCTGGTGGGCGGTATTGCCAGGATGATTGAAGATGTGATTCTGACCAAGCGTTATCGTAAGGTCTATGACGCAGAAGATGCTGTGCGTTTGGAAAAGTATATGGCGGAACAGGCGCTGGAAGAAGAGAAAGAGCGTCAGAGAGCCAAGCGTCGGGAAGAAAACCCCGAGGGCATTACGGAAAACACCAGCAAGAAAAAGCTGCAAAAAAAGCAGCAGCAGGCAGAAGAAGCCGCCAAGGCCGCTGCCGCTAAGGAATATGCCGCACAAAAGGGTGTTGTGGAAGAAGCCGAGGAGGAGAAAAAGACTCTGTCCGGCATCGCCGATCGCCCCTACTGTAAGGGCCGGGCTTATGATCCCAACCGTTACAGCCAAGATAATACGGAGGAATAAAAATGGAAAAAACCCTGATTGCAACGGGCAAAACCGTTGATTTGGCCGTGGAATCCGCTCTGGCCCAGCTGGGTCTGGACAGAGACAGCGTTTCCGTTCAGATTGTAACCCGCGAAAAGGCCGGTTTCTTAGGCATTGGCTCTCAGCTGGCTAAGGTTGAAGTCACCTACGAAGCACCCGATCCCGCCCCCAGAAGCGCGCTGGGCTCTGCATCCCGCAGTAAGCCCAAGGCTCAGCCTGCAAAGGTGGAAGCGCCCGCCCCCGAAGTAAAGAAGGCCGAGGCCCCCAAGCCCCAGCCTAAGCCTCAGGCAAAGGTCGAGCGCAAAGAAGAGCCCAAGGCAGAGCCGCAAAAAGCTCCCAAGGAGCCTAAGGTCTATGCTCCCGCTGCCGAAGGCAGTGTGGAAGAAAAGATTGAAGTGTTCTTGAAAGGTCTCATCTCTCACATGGGCTCTGACGCAATTCCCCATGCATGGAAAGAGGCTGATAACACCTACAAGGTAGAACTGGAAGGCGACGATCTGGGTTACCTCATCGGCCGTCGGGGCGATACTTTGGATGCTTTGCAGCATCTGGCCAATTACAGCATCAACCGCGGTGTGGAAGGCCACATTCGTATCAGTGTGGATGCTGAGGCTTATCGGGAAAAGCGGGAAGAATCTCTGCGCCGCTATGCTCAGAAAAAGGCACAGCAGGTATTGAAGGCTCGCCGCCGCACCACATTAGAACCTATGAACGCCTACGAGCGTCATGTGATTCATGCGGCATTACAGGATATGGGGAACATTACCACCCATTCCACCGGCACAGAGCCCAACCGCAGAATTGTCATTGAATATGTTCGTTAACAAAAATGGAGCCCGGGGGACGGGGCCCCATTTTGTGTTGCGAGTTAGGAAAAGAGTTTGGTATCCAATTTGCGGCAGCGAATGGTAATGTATACGGCGCTGCCTAAGGTTGCCAGCACGGCAAGCTCTCCGACGGCAACGCAGATGGCATTGAACCAGAATCCTCCGCCAATGACGGCGGCTAATTCCCAGCCAACCAGCAAGCCGTTAAAAAGCGCCGGCATGATAAGACCTAAGACAGGAAGCTTTTTTATGGTAATGGTTCTGGTCAGGTACATGCTGCTGGTTGCCAGCGCGGTGGCGAGACTGCCGATGAGAAAATCCCAAGGCAGGGCAGCACCGGAAGTAATATTAAACAGCATACAGCCTATGCTTAATCCCGGAATGGCAGCCGGTGTAAAAAAAGCAAGTACGCACAGCGCTTCCGAGGCGCGAAATTGAATGGCCATGGTGGTGCCGCTGGGCCAAAGGGCGTTTTGCAAGTGGGTTAATACAATGTAAAGCGCAGCGATCATGGCGGCATGAGCAAATTGGCGGGTGTTTTTCCTCATGGGATTCTCCTTGTATAAAAAATGGGCGCAATTCGCGCCCACAAAACAAAAGAGCGCATACTGCGCCCATCATTTCCCTAGTTTTGTTTACCGACAGGATGGTCACGAACTGTCCTATATGATTAGGGATATTATAATGAAAACCCTTTGCAATGTCAAGCTTTTTGGAAATTAGGACTTTCTTTTTCGGAGAAAAACTGATATACTGAAAACAGAAAGAGGTGTTAGTATGGATACACAAAAACTTCATTTGGATGCAGCGCGAAAGGCTGCGCTGGATGCCGGCTTTGAATCCGCATTCGGTTGCATGCCCCAGCGATATTTTTCTGCCCCCGGCCGCACAGAAATTGGCGGCAATCATACAGACCATCAGCGCGGTCGCGTTCTGGCGGCGGCGGTGAATTTAGATACCGTGGCGGCAGTGCGGGAAAACGGCGGCGATAAAATCCGAATTTTATCCAAGGGATATCCTATGTGCGAGGTTTCTCTCTGGGAGCTGAATCCCGTGGAGAAAGAAGCGAATACCACACCTGCGTTGATTCGTGGCGTGGCAGCTGCATTTGCTCAGCGGGGCTGCAAGCTGTCCGGCTTTGATGCTTATGTGGAATCTACGGTGCTGCCCGGCTCGGGACTTAGCTCCTCTGCGGCCTTTGAGGTGCTGGTAGGCACGATTCTGAACGGCTTGTTTTTTGAAAACCGGTTATCTCAGCCGGAAATTGCAAAAATCGGGCAGTATGCGGAAAATGTGTTCTTTGGTAAGCCTTGTGGCTTGATGGATCAGACAGCCTCTGCCGTAGGCGGCTTGGTGACCATTGATTTTGCCAAAAAGGATGCGCCGGACATTCGTTCCGTGGCATTTGATTTTTCCGCTTGCGGACACGCTCTGTGCATTGTGGACAGCGGTGCGGACCATGCGGATTTGACCGATGAATATGCGGCGGTTACCCGGGAATTGAAAGCTATGTGCGCCCATTTCGGCAAGGAAGTGATGACAGAAATCCCCGAAGAGGATTTTTATAAGGCCATTCCGGTACTGCGGGAAAAGTGTGGCGACCGCGCGGTGATGCGGGGCATTCACGAATATGCGGAAAATAAGCGGGTGAGCTTGCAGGTTAAGGCTTTGGAGGAAGGAAACTTCCAGGAGTTTTTGCGCCTTGTAACGCAAAGCGGCTATTCTTCTTATATGTATATGCAAAATGTCATTCCCGCAGGCTATGTGCAGCATCAGGACATGGCAGTTGCGCTGGGTCTGTGTGAGCATTACTTAAAGGGCCGGGGCGCTTACCGCGTTCATGGCGGCGGCTTTGCCGGAACGGTGCAGGCATTTGTGCCGGTAGATTTGTTAGAGGAATTTCGGGCGGGTATTGACAGCGCCTTGGGACAGGGAGCTTGTCATGTATTGACCATTCGGCCTCAGGGCGGCGTGGAAATGGAGATTTGATATGAAAATCGAAACCTATATTGATTCTTTGGTGTCTTATGCCATGAACTGCGGCTTGGCAGAGCCTTGCGACCATCAGGTTCTCATTAACAAGCTGCTGGAAGCGCTGCGCATGGACGAATATACTCCCAGCGACGAGGTGCAAACCGAGGACTTGGAAGAAATTTTGGCGGGCATTCTTGACTATGCTTGTGAACGCGGCCTGTGCGACGATAATATCACTGCCCGGGATTTGTTTGATACGAAGATTATGGGACTTTTGACACCCATGCCCCGAGAGGTGCTTCGTATCTTTGAAGAAAAATATGCGGAAAATCCTGTGGCGGCAACAGATTGGTATTATCGGCTGAGCTGCGATACGGATTATATCCGCCGTTACCGCATTGCTAAGGATATGCGCTGGACATACGACAGCGAATACGGCAAAATGGACATTACCATTAATCTGTCCAAGCCGGAAAAAGACCCCAAAGCCATTGCGGCGGCAAAGAATGCACCCCAATCCGGCTATCCTAAATGTCAGCTGTGTCAGGAAAATGAGGGGTATGCAGGCCGCATGAATCATCCGGCGCGGCAGAATCATCGGGTGATTCCCATTACGGTCGGCGGCAGGGCATGGTGCTTGCAGTATAGTCCTTATGTGTACTATAACGAGCATTGCATTGTCTTTAACGCAGAGCATATCCCCATGAAAATTGACCGTGGGGCATTTGAAAAGCTTTTGGATTTCGTCACGGTATTTCCTCATTACTTTGTGGGTTCGAATGCAGATTTGCCCATTGTGGGCGGCTCGATTTTAAGCCATGAGCATTTTCAGGGCGGACATTATACCTTTGCCATGGAAACCGCGCCTGTGGAGCGGGAGATTTCTTTTGTGGGCTTTGAAGATGTGACCGCAGGCATTGTGAAATGGCCCATGAGCGTGATTCGTCTAAACAGCAAGGATCCCAAGCGACTGGCGGAGCTGGGCGAGAAAATTCTCGTTTGCTGGCGGGGTTATTCCGATGCCGATGCCGGTGTTGTGGCTTTTTCCGAGGGCGAGCCGCACAATACCATCACGCCCATTGCGCGTCGCAAGGGCGAGCTTTACGAGCTGGATTTGGTTTTGCGGTGCAATATTACCACCGAAGAACATCCGCTGGGTGTATTTCACCCCCATGCAGATAAGCACCACATCAAAAAAGAAAACATTGGCTTGATTGAAGTAATGGGGCTGGCGGTACTGCCCAGCCGTTTGAAAAAAGAGCTGATGGATTTGGCGGATGCGGTTGCAGAGGGAAAGGATATTGCTTCTGACGAGATTCTTGGCAAGCATGCGGCGTGGGTAGAGGAGCTGAAACAGCAGTATACCTTCACGAAGGAAAACGCATTGGAAATCCTGTTGCAGGAAACGGGAAAGGTATTTTCCCAAGTTTTGGAAGATGCCGGTGTTTACAAGTGCAGTGAATTGGGCAGAAAACAGTTCCTTGCTTTTGTGGATGCGGTAAATGCAAAATAAAAAACCGCCGGAGAAACTTTCTCCGGCGGAGTTTTTTTGATTATACCATTGCGCAGGTGATGATGGCCATCTTGTAGACCTCGTCGGCATTGCAGCCGCGGGAAAGATCGTTGATGGGTGCAGCCAGACCTTGCAGAATGGGGCCGTAGGCTTCAAAGCCGCCCAGACGCTGAGCGATCTTATAGCCAATGTTGCCGGCTTCGATGGTGGGGAAGATGAAGGTGTTGGCATAGCCTGCTACGGGAGAGCCGGGGAACTTCAATTGGCCGACCTCGGGAGCAACGGCTGCGTCGAACTGCATTTCGCCGTCAATCGCAAGTTCAGGAGCCAGCTCCTTGGCAACCTTGGTAGCTTCGTTGCTGAGCTTGACGGTGCCGCCCTTGCCGGAGCCGTTGGTGGAGAAGCTCAGCATGGCAACTTTGGGATCAATGCCGAATACCTTAGCGGTGTTGGCGGTTTCGATGGCGACTTCTGCCAGCTTGCGGGCAGCGGAAACGGTGACGTTGCCGTCTTTATCAACGCTGTCTTCGTAGCTTAAATTGATGGCGCAGTCGCCCATGGCCAGCTTTTCTTCGCCACGAACCATGATGAAGCAGGAGGAAACTAAGTTTGCACCCTTCTTGGTTTTCACCAGCTGCAAAGCGGGACGGACAGTGTCGGCGGTGGAATATGTAGCGCCGCCCAGCAGAGCGTCGGCGTAGCCCATCTTCACCAGCATAGTGCCGAAGTAGTTACCTTTGCTGAGAGCTGCATGGCATTCCTCTGCGGACATTTTGCCCTTGCGCAGTTCTACCATTTTTTCTACCATGGCATCCATGCCTTCGTAGGTGGCGGGGTCGAGGATTTCGACACCGTCGATGTTGAAGCCGCCCTTTGCGGCATTGGCCTTGACTTCCTCTGCATTACCCACCAGAATGGGGGTCAGAAAACCGCCTTCGACCAAGCGAGCGGTGGCTTCCAGAATACGGGCATCGTGGCCCTCAGTGAACACAATCTTTCTGGGATTGGCTTTTAAGGTTTCGATCATTGCCTGAAACATGAATCATTCCTCCAATTATCGGGCACTTGCCCATGATTTTACAGGTGAATTATAGCATAATGCGTCATGGTATGCAACCTTTTTTCCGCAAAATTAAACAATCCGTAAACAATGTTCGGCAGCGGTTGAAATCCTTGGTATTTTCAATATAATGTTAGTATCTAAACAAAAAGGTGATTGATGATGAGAAGAATCGGCAACTGGTTTCGGCATTTTATGGCCGGTCGCTACGGCACAGATAAACTGAATATGTTTATTCTAGGCGCGGGCGTGGCAGCATGCGTGTTGACTATGATTTTGTCGATTTGGTGGCTGGATTTGAGCTTGACGGCTCTCTCCTACGGCTTGATGATTTGGGCAATCAGCCGAACATTTTCCAGAAATACCTATAAGCGGTATCAGGAAAACCGAAAGTTTTTGCTGTTTTTGGAGCGAATTAAGGATCGCAAGCACAGGCAATATCACTGCCCCAAGTGCCGCCAGCTGGTGCGTGTGCCCAGAGGTAAGGGGAAAATCTCTATCAAATGCCCCAAGTGCGGTGAGAAATTTATTAAAAAGACATAATGAAAGCGGTTGCATAGCAACCGCTTTTTTATTCTAAATATTTAGTTTTCAAAGCCTCGAAGGATTCTTGGCTGATGACATGCTCGATTTTGCATGCATCCTCTGCGGCGATTTGCTCACTGACACCCAGAGAAATCAAGAATTTACTCAGCACCAAATGCCGCTCAAAAATACGGTTCGCAAGGGCGCGGCCGGTTTCGGTAAGGGTCAGGAAGCCGTTTTGGTCGGAGATGACATAGCCGCCTTCTTTTAATAATCCCATGGCGCGGCTGACGCTGGGCTTGGAATAGCCCATGTGCTCGGCAACATCGATACTGCGGATATGAGGATTGGTTTGGGAGAGGACGAAAATGGTTTCTAAGTACATTTCGCCGGATTCCTGTAATTGCATAGCATATCCTCCAATGGCATGTTTGATAATAGAATAACACAAATTGCTGTGCATTTCAAGTAGAGGGTGTGTTTGAGAAAAATTTCCAAAAAACACTTGACAAAAAGGCGTGCAAAGGCTATGATAGGTGGGAAGTTAGCCGAGGCTAATTGTATTTTTTCTTCGGCAGTTAGCATATGCTAATCAAAGACAGGAGGATTCCATGCGGACATTAAAGGATGTAAAAGTAGGGCAGACCGTTACGGTGGTAAAGCTTCATGGCGAGGGCGCGGTGCGCCGCAGAATTATGGACATGGGCATTACCAAGGGGGTAGAAATCTATATTCGAAAAGTGGCGCCCCTGGGAGACCCTATTGAGGTCAATGTCCGCGGGTATGAGCTTTCTTTGCGGAAAGCAGATGGGGAAATGGTGGAGATTGTATGAGCAAAGCTGTAAAAATCGCTTTGGCGGGAAACCCTAACTGCGGAAAAACCACGCTGTTTAACATTCTCACCGGCTCGAATCAGTATGTAGGCAACTGGCCCGGTGTGACGGTGGAGAAAAAGGAGGGTTTGCTGAAAGGATTCGACGATGTGATCATTCAGGACTTGCCGGGGATTTATTCCTTGTCGCCCTATTCTCCTGAGGAAGTGGTAACCCGTACATATCTTGTGAATGAGCATCCTGATGCGATTTTGAACATCATTGACGGCACCAATATTGAGCGAAATTTGTATTTGACCACGCAGCTTATGGAGCTGGGACACCCTGTGGTGGTGGCAGTGAATATGATTGATTTGGTGCGGAAAAATGGCGATATAGTAGATTTGCAGAAATTGGGCAAGGCTTTGGGCTGCGCGGTGGTGGAAATCAGCGCGCTGAAAGGCGAAGGCTGCTTGGAGGCGGCTGCGCTGGCTACGGAGCTGGCGAGAAATCATACCCATACGGATATGCCCCATGTGTTTGGCGGCGGTGTGGAACACGCGCTGGCGCACATTGAAGAATCCATTGAGGGCAAGGTGGCGGAAAATTATCTGCGCTGGTATGCCATTAAGCTTTTTGAGCGGGATGAGCGCGTGCGGCAGGAAGTGTCTTTGGATGAAACGGTGTTTTCTCATTTAGAAAAGCACATTGTCGATTGCGAAAAAGAAATGGACGACGATGCTGAGAGCATTATTGCAGACCAGCGGTATAATTATATCGGTCAGGTGGTGGCAAAGGCGGTGCAGAAAAAAGCACCGAAATACAGCATGACCTTGTCCGACCGCATTGATGCGGTGCTGACACACCGCGTTCTGGCGCTGCCAATTTTTGCGGGAATGATGTTCTTGATGTATGCCATTGCTATGGGCAGTTTCCCTTTTTCTATTGGCACCATGGGAACGGATTGGACGAACGATGTGCTGTTTGGCCAGTGGATACCGAGCTTGCTGGATTCCGCGTTGTCTGCGTTGCGTGTCAGCGGTTGGCTGTATAGCTTGATTATGGACGGCATTTTGGCAGGTGTGGGCGCGGTTTTGGGCTTTGTGCCTCAGATTTTGGTGCTGAGCTTGCTGCTGTCTATTTTGGAAGATGTGGGTTATATGTCCCGCGTTGCATTCATTATGGACAGAATTCTGAGAAAGTTCGGTCTGTCGGGAAAGTCCATTATTCCTATGCTGGTGGCCACCGGCTGCGGTGTGCCGGGCATCTTGGCGTCCCGTACCATTGAGCAGGAAAACGACCGGAAAATCACGGTTATGACCACGGGGTTCATTCCCTGCGGCGCAAAAATGCCGATTATCGGTCTGTTTGCCGGTGCGGTGTTTGGCAATTCTCCCATGGTGGCAGTATCGGCCTTTATCATTGGCGCGTTGGCGGTGGTGCTGTCCGGTGTGATTTTGAAGAAATTCAAGGCCTTTGCAGGTAAGCCTGCGCCTTTTGTGATGGAGCTTCCTGCGTATCACATGCCGTCTTTGCGTAATGTGGCGCGCGCTACATGGGAACGCGGCTGGGATTTTGTGAAGCGGGCGTTTACCATTGTGCTGCTTAGCTCTATTGCGCTGTGGTTCTTGCAGAGCTATGGCGTAGTGGAGGGCGCGTTGCAGGCGGTGGAGGACAACAATCAATCCTTGCTTGCGGTGGCAGGCAAAGCTATGGCTTGGGTTTTCTATCCTCTTGGCTGGGCTGGCGATATGGCTTGGAAAGCGGCAGTTGCTTCGGTAACCGGTCTGATTGCCAAGGAAGAGGTGGTTATGACCTTCGGTACGCTGTATAATTACGCCGGCGAATTAAGTGAGGCCGGTGACGAAATCTGGGCCATGGTGGCGGCAGATTTTGGGCCTGTGCGAGCATATAGCTTTATGATTTTTAATCTTTTGTGCGCTCCCTGTTTTGCGGCCATTGGCGCGATTAAACGGGAAATGGGCAATGCGAAGTGGACGTGGATTACGGTTGGCTATATGTGCGGCTTTGCCTATGCGGTGTCTTTCCTTGTGTATCAAATTGGCGGATTGTTTACAGGTGAGGCAGTATTGGGCATAGGAACGGTACTGGCGGCTTTGGTGCTGGGTGGATTTGTGCATCTGCTGACGCGGAAGGGCTATGGCGCAAAAGTCCCCGTCAGATTGTAAGAGGTGTGGTTATGGGAGATATTTTAATTCTTCTGATTTTGGCGGCAGTGGTGAGCCTGAGCATTCGATCCTTATGGAAAAGCAAGAAAAATGGCGGTTGCTGCGGAAATTGCAGCAAGTGCAAAGGCTGCCAAACAGAATAAACAATAGGCGGCGCTTATGCGCCGCCTTTTTTATGGGTTCAATCGGGGTTCCAGCCAGCGATAAAGCGTAATGGCGCCTAAGCTGACGGGAATCCATAGCAGGGAATAATTTAAGCAGATTTGTCCAAGATAATGGTAGGGCATGCCGCGGTAATCCCAAACGCTGTGATCGCGGTTAACCAGCAAGCCTGTCAAAAGCTCCAACAAGGTGATGACGGAAGATGACATCAGCAGTTGCAGCCATAGGGGAAGGCGCAGCCTTCTTGTGATCTGCCCAATGAGGGTAAAGCATAATCCGCCTAAAAGAAACATGCTACCGTGACTTCTGCCTCGCCAAAGGTATTCTAAAAACTGATAAGTCATTCCGCCTAGGTAAAATAAAACGCTGTGCTTCCAAATTTTCATAAAAAATCCCTCCAAGAATAAGGATGCCCAAAAAAACTTTATTTTTTACTTGACAAATGAGTGCGGGTCATATATAATGACAAAGCTGATTTCGGCAATCCGAATTGCGAAGACCAAATGGCGGCATAACTCAGTTGGTAGAGTAGCCGGTTCATACCCGGTATGTCATCTGTTCAAGTCAGATTGCCGCTACCAGGCCCGTTGGTCAAGCGGTTAAGACACCGCCCTTTCACGGCGGTAACATGGGTTCGATTCCCGTACGGGTCACCAA
>JAZQWI010000025.1:0-54278 GCA_045632245.1 Faecousia sp.
TGCTTGTTTTCGCGCATGATGCGCTTCCGGGTGCGTTTTGTATGATTTTAAAAGGCGCATTTACTCCGAAAGCGGTAACCGGAGGCATGGTTGCTTCAAGCTTCACTGCGCTTCGTATAGGTGCAGCAAGGGGTGTCTTTACGAATGAAGCCGGTATGGGAACGGCATCTATCGCACACGCTTCTGCAAATGGTAATCAACCGATTCTACAAGGCTTGATGGGGATTATCGAGGTATTTATTGATACAATCGTTATTTGTACAATGACAGCTATGGTAATCTTGTGCAGTGGCGTCGCAGTCCCTTACGGAACGGATGTGGGAGTGCGATTGACCTCTCACGCTTTTGCAGCTGTGTAAGGAAAATGGATCAACATTCCTATCGCACTGGCATTAAGCAGTTTTGCATTTGCAACGATTTTAGGTTGGAGTCTATATGGTTTGCGCTGTGCACAGTTTTTGTTTGGGAGCCGTATTTGGAATGTATTTGTTTTTGTCCAGGCGGCTGTTGTTATTGTTGGCGTTGTTCTAAAAACAGAGACGGTTTGGCTTCTTTCGGAAATTGTAAACGGGCTGATGTCAATCCCGAATTTGATTGCAATATTTGTGTTGATGCCGGAATTGTTGCGTGTTTTGAATGTATATGAAAAGTCCGGGACCGACTTGCGGTCCCGGAAAATATCAATAGAATAAAATGTCGGAATAGGTGGGGTAGGGCCAGTAAGATTTGTCAGTCAGCTGCTCCAAGGCATCGGCGTGGCTGCGGACAGCTGCCATATCTTTGACAATCACATCGTGGAAATAATTCGCGGCGCATTGATTATCGCAGCTGGGAACGCGGCCTAAATCTTCGCGAAGTGTTTCGCAGGTTTCGTAAAGCGCGTCGGTATGCTGGGAAAGGCGGCTTAAAAGCTGCTTTTCGGCCTTGGCATTGACCCGCACCTCTTTTTTGCGCTGAATAGCCTTGGCTAAATCAGAGCTGTATCGCAAAGCTGCAGGGAGAATCTGCTGCATGACCATGTCCACGCTGGTGCGGGCTTCGATGTTAATCAGTTTGCAGTAGGTTTCTAAGTGAATATCGTGCCGCGCCTTAAATTCTGCCTCGGTGAAAATGCCGTGCTGAGTAACCAGCCGGATGTTCTTTTCGGAAATGTAGGCAGGTAGCGCATCAGCGGTAGAGCGCAGATTGCTCAGGCCGCGCCGCTTGGCTTCCTCTGCCCATGCCTCGGAATAGCCGTTGCCGTCAAAGATAATTCTTTGATGGTCAGTGAAGGCTTTGCAGACCAAATCGTGAAGCGCCTGCTCAAAGTCTTCGGCATTTTCCAGCGCATCGGCAAATTTCCGCAGCTCCTCTGCCATGATGGTATTCAAGGCAATGTTGGGTTCTGCTACGGATTGGGAAGAGCCCAGCATACGGAACTCAAATTTGTTACCTGTAAAGGCCAAAGGACTGGTGCGGTTGCGGTCGGTGGTGTCCTTGGGAATGGCGGGCATTACGTCTACGCCTACGCGCATAATGCTCTTTTTGGGATCTTCGTAGTTGGTGCCGTCAATGATAGAACGGACAACTCCGTTTAATTCATCCCCCAAGAAAATGGATACAATGGCAGGGGGTGCTTCGTTTGCACCTAAGCGGTGGTCGTTGCCGGCAGAAGCCACGGAGCAGCGCAGGAAATCCTGATATTCGTCTACACCCTGAATAAAGGCGGCTAAGAACACTAGGAACTGAGCGTTCTGACGGGGTGTCTGACCGGGCTTAAACAGATTCTTGCCGGTGTCGGTACTTAAACTCCAGTTGTTGTGCTTGCCGGAGCCGTTGACACCTTCAAAGGGTTTTTCGTGAAGCAGGCACACCAAATCGTGCTTTGCGGCGCACTTTTTCATAATGGACATGACCAGCTGGTTGGCATCGCAGGCGTTGGTGGCGTCAGAATAAATGGGTGCCATTTCGTGTTGGCAGGGGGCAGCCTCGTTGTGCTTGGTTTTAGAGAGAATACCCAGCCGCCATAGCTGTTCGTCCAAATCCTTCATAAAGCCGGAAATGCGGGTGCGGATGGTGCCAAAGTAGTGGTCTTCCATTTCCTGCCCCTTGGGAGGACGGGCACCAAACAGGGTGCGGCCGGTGAGCCGCAGGTCTTCCCGCTGGGCGTACATGGTTTTGGGAATGATAAAATACTCCTGCTCCGCGCCAACAGAGGAAATAACGCGTTGTGTCTCGGCATCGCCGAACAAGCGCAAAATCCGCACAGCTTCCTTGGAAACTTCTTCCAAGGAGCGGAGCAGAGGCGTTTTTTGGTCTAAGGATTCCCCGTTGTAGGAGAAGAAACAGGTGGGAATGTAAAGACTTCCGTCCCGCACAAAGGCGAAGGAGGTAGGGTCCCATGCGGTGTAGCCGCGGGCTTCAAAGGTGGTGCGCAGACCGCCGTTGGGGAATGAGCTGGCATCGGGTTCGCCACGAACCAACTCCTTACCGGAAAATTCCATAATGACTCTGCCGTCACCGGTGGGGGTGATAAAGGAATCGTGCTTTTCAGCAGTGATGCCGGTCATAGGCTGAAACCAATGGGTATAGTGGGTTGCGCCTTTTTCGATGGCCCAATTCTTCATAGCCTCGGCAATATGGTTTGCCACATCCAGAGGCAGGGGAGTGCCAGTAATGATGCACTGTTTCCAAGCGTTATAGGTTTCGTGATTCAGACGCTCTTTCATGGTGGCGTCGTTGAATACGTCAGTTCCGAAAATTTCCGGCACATTGATAATTTCGCTCATATTGTCGCATCCTTTCCGGTGGGAATATGATGGATATGGGAACGGATAAGTTCCCTAAGTAATATTTATACATTATAAATTTTATGCCAAACCACAGGAAAATGCAAGTGTGAAATTTCATGAATTTCGTCGTTTTGCCGCAGGAGATTTGTACAATAGGCTAAAAATTGCAAAAAATAACGAAAAATGAAATTTTTGTCATATCACTCTTGCGTTTTTTGAAGGAATATCATATAATAAGCCCATTATGGTGCCTTTTTAAGGGAAAGGATGATAGAGATGGCAACATATTCTTGCAGAACCAGAGATGAGCTTCTTGCAGAACAGAAGAAATTGCTGGCGCGTTATCAGGAATTAAAAGCGGAAAACTTGCATTTGGATATGTCTCGCGGAAAACCCAGCAAGCGGCAGCTTGATTTGGTCAGCGATATTTTAAATGTACTGACAGATCCTGCCCAGTGCGCGGTGGACGGCGTGGATAGCCGTAACTATGGCGATTTGGCGGGTCTTGCCTGCGCCAGAGAATATTGGGCAGATATGCTGGGCTGTAAGCCTTCTCAGACCTTTGTAGGCGGCAATGCCAGCCTGAGCCTGATGCACGATTTGATTTCCAGAGCCTATACCCACGGTTTAAAAGACAGCCCCCGCCCTTGGTGCAAGGAAGAACGGGTAAAGTTCCTTTGCCCCGCCCCCGGTTATGACCGGCATTTCCGCATCACCGAAAGCTTTGGCTTTGAGCTGATTGCCGTTCCCATGACCCCCGATGGACCGGACATGGATTTGGTGGAAGAGCTAGTGCAGGACGCTGAGGTAAAGGGTATTTGGTGTGTGCCGAAGTATTCCAATCCTCAGGGCTATATCTATTCCGAGGAAACCATTGACCGCTTCGCCAATTTAAAACCCGCGGCACCGGACTTTACCATTATGTGGGATAATGCCTACTGCGTTCATGAGTTTACCGGTGAATTTGAGCCTTTCCGCGATATCATTTCTCTGTGCGCCCAGGCGGGTAGACCCAATATGGTCTATGAATTTGCTTCTACTTCCAAGATTACCTTCCCCGGTGGGGGTATTTCTGTTATGGCGACTTCGGAAGAAAACATTGCCTATCATACCAAGCTGATTTCTGTGCAGACCATTTCTTACGATAAGGTCAATCAGCTGCGCCATGTGCTGTATTTAAAGGACAGACAGCATACCTTGGAGCTGATGAAAAAGCATGGCGAAATTATGGCACCGAAATTTGAGATGGTGCTGAAAATGCTTCGCGCCCAACTGACCAATAAGGGCATTGCTCATTGGCATCACCCCAACGGCGGTTATTTTGTGTGCGTGGCGGCAATGCCCGGCACGGCCCGCAGAACGCTGGAATTGTGCAAGCGAGCCGGAGTGGTGTTGACAGAGGCCGGCGCAACCTACCCTTATGGCGTAGACCCCTTGGATTCCATGATTCGTATTGCCCCCAGTCTGCCTCCTATTGAGGAGCTGGAAAAGGCCATGCATGTATTTTGCACCTGCCTGCGAATTGCGGCACTGGAAAAATTCTTGGGAAAACCTGCATTATAATAAGAAAACTCCCGACTTATGGAAGTCGGGAGTTTTTATTATCCGTATGTTTTTTTCAGGTATAAAATGGCTTGCCGGTAGCCGTCAAGGCCTTGCCCTTTTATGGTCTTTTCGCAGTACATTCCGGCATAGGAAATCTGCCGGAAAGATTCTCTGGCGGCTACATCGGAAATGTGCACCTCCACCGCTGGGATGCCCACAGCCTTCAAGGCGTCCAAAATAGCCACTGAGGTATGGGTATAGGCGGCAGGATTGATGATAATGCCGTCAATGCGCCCGTAAGCAGCTTGAATTTCATCTACCAATGCGCCTTCGTGGTTGGACTGAAATTGCTCGATTTCCAGATTTTCTTCCTTGGCAACCTGCTTTAATAGATTCAGCAGGTCAGAAAAGGTCTGCTTGCCGTAAATGTCCGGCTCGCGAATGCCCAGCATATTGATATTTGGGCCGTTTAATACAAGAATCTTCATGGTAATTCCTCCCAAATGCGCAGGATTTCTGCGGCAGCCTCCTCAGCAGAGACATTATTTTCAATGCGGTAGTCAGCAAAGCGGTCATACATTGGCTTACGAAGATCGTACATGGCTTGCAGACTTGCCATTTGCGACAGGGGGCGGCCATCGGTTGCTAAGGCCTCCAAGCTTCGTTTCATACAGAAAATTTTGCCGTTTTGGTGCAAAGAGGGGTAGTTTTCCTCTTTGGTCACGCAGCCGCCGCCGGTGGCGATGACCAGCCCCGACTGTTTTCCCAACTCTTTTAAAACATCGGTTTCTAAGGCGCGGAAAGCTTCTTCGCCATCTTCTTTGAAAATCTGCGGAATGGATTTTCCTGCTGCTTTCATGATTTCCTCATCGGCATCTATAAAGTGTTTGCCCGTTTTCTCAGCAAGAAGCTTGCCGATGGTGGTTTTTCCGCTGCCGGGCATGCCGATGAGAACGATATTTTCCATCTGAGTTCGTAGTTTTTTATGAATTTGGTCAATAAGCTGGGGATTCAAAGGTTTGCCGGTGAAATACTGGGCGCTTTCCCATGCCTGCGCCACCAGCATATAAAGACCGTTGCTGTTGATCAGTCCTTTTTCTTCTGCGTCCAGTAACAGGCGGGTGCGGCTGGGGTTATAAATCAAGTCCAAAACACCCTCTAATTGGGGAAAAAGGTCAAGATTGATGGGGGAAACACCGGTATTCGGATACATTCCCACAGGGGTGGTGTTGACGATTATGCGGGCATCAGCATGCAAGTGAAGATTCTGATAGTTGTTCTCTCCGCTGCGGGATATCATCACCACCTGCGCGCCTAAATGTTTCAGCACGGCAACTGCGGTATTGGATGAGCCGCCGCTGCCTAATACCAGTGCTTTTTTGCCTGCCACATCCAATCCGGAATGATGCACCATGCTTTCAAATCCAAAAAAGTCGGTGTTATGCCCGTAAAGGCTGCCATCGGGCCTTCGCACAATGGTGTTCACGCAGCCTAATGCTTCTGCCCTGTCTGACAGCTCTGCACAATAAGGCATGGCGGTTTTTTTATAGGGAATGGTCACATTCAGACCGTCAAAATCTCCGTTATTTAAGAAATCACCCACAGCCTCTAAGGGCTTTTCAAATAAGGGGTAAGGGTAATCTCCTAAGAAAGCGTGAATTTGAGGGGAGTAGCTGTGTCCCAGTTTTTCGCCTAACAGGCCGAATTTCATCATACTACCTCGCTAAAACTGCCTAAGTATTTGAATTCCTCGCAGAATTCGTCCAGTTCGCACATGAGCTGCACAAATTCCTCGGAGTAGATAGAGGTATCCAAATCAAAATAGAACATAAATTCAAAATCTCTGTCCGGCAGGGGACGGGATTCCAGTTTGGTGACATTGATACCCAGCACATACAGCCGCGCCAGTACCTTGTAGAGCGCGCCGGGGCGGTGGTTAAGGATCATCATAATGCTGGTTTTGTCTGCACCGGGATAGATTTCTAAGTTCTTGCTGATGCAAATGAAGCGTGTGTGGTTGTTATCCTTGTCCTGAATGGAACCGGCCAGACATTTTAAACCGTAAAGTTCAGCGCAATTTCGGCTGGATAGGGCGGCTACATCGGTGCGGCCGGACTTTGCCACCAATTCTGCGGCAGTGGCGGTGTTTTCCACCGGTGTAATTTTAACGCCTGTAAGGGTCGCCAGAAAATCACCGCATTGATTGATGGCTTGCTCATGGGAGTAGATTTCTTTAATTCCATCCATGGTCGCACCGGCATTTGCCAGCAGGTTGTGGTCGATTTTCAGCCGAAAGCTGCGGACAATGGAGAAATTATGCTGAATCATCAGGTCGTAGACCTTTTTGACGCTGCCTGCGGTGGAATTTTCAATGGGCAGAATGCCGTATTGGCACAGCCCCTTTTCAATAGCGGAAAATACACCGTCAAAATTTTTGAAATACATAATCATAGGGGATTTGAAAATCTTTTCGCAGGCGATTTGGGAAAAAGCCCCCTCTACGCCTTGACAGGCCACCATGGCCTGCTGAGGGAACAGTTTGGGTGTTGTGGCGATTGCATCGGTAATTTTGGTATAAAGGGGAGAAACAGTGCTGTTTCGTTTGCTTTGATAGCTGCGGCTCAGCTCAAAAAGCATGGAGTACAGCACACGGGTGTAATTCGCCATTTCGTCGCCCGCTTTTTCTGCCACATCTTGCAGTTTTTCCCGTTCCCGCGCAGGAACAAAAATGGGTAGATTGTTTTCCTTTTTGTAATCGGCAATCTTGGCAGAAACGGCCATGCGTTGGGCGAACAGTGTAACCAATTGGTCGTCGATGGCGTCAATTTGATTTCGTAATTCTTGAATGTCCATGGTAATTCTCCTAACTGTTAAGCAAGCAGATCGTAAAGGGCAATGGCTGCCGCCGCTTCCACAACGGGAACTGCCCGAGGAGCGATACAGGGATCATGGCGACCTTTTACTTGTAAGGTGGTGTTTTCCATGCGGGAAAGGGAAACGCTTTCCTGCTCCTTGAAAATAGAGGGGGTGGGCTTGACTGCCACGCGGAATACCAAGGGCATGCCGTTGGTGATGCCGCCTAAAATGCCGCCGCAATGGTTGGTTTTGGTGCGCACAACGCCATTTTCTACGGTGTAGGCATCGTTATTTTCGCTTCCTTTTAATTTGCTGCAACCAAAGCCTGCGCCAAATTCCACACCCTTGACGGCAGGAATGGCATACACGGCTTGGGCGATTTTTCCTTCCAATCCCTCAAACAGCGGACCACCAAGCCCCGCAGGCAGGCCGGTGACAAAACACTCAATAATGCCGCCAACGCTGTCTCCATCAGCCTTGGCTGCAAAGATAGCTTGGCGCATAAGTCTGCCCGCTTTCTCGCTGACAACGGGAAATGCTTTGCCAATAGCGTCTAAGTCGGGGTTGCAATCATCCATGGGAGCGTCTAAAATGCCTGCGATGCTGTAAAGCCGCGCGGCAATGCGAATGCCCTTGCTTTCCAGCCATTGCTTGCACAGCCCACCGGCGATGCAGTAAGGGGCGGTGAGCCGACCGGAGAAGTGACCGCCGCCTGCGATGTCATGATGCTGGCCGTATTTGACTTGTGCGGTGTAGTCAGCGTGACCGGGGCGGGGGCAATCTTTTAATTCGGAATAATCACCGGAACGGGTATTGGTGTTGGGAATGATGGCGGAAATGGGCGCGCCGCAGGTGAAGCCGTCCATAATGCCGGATAAAAACTCAGGAATATCCGCCTCTTTTCTGGGGGTGGAAATGTCGCCGTGTCCCGGAGCGCGGCGGTTAAGAAAGTCTTGCAGGGCATCAAAATCCACAGGCAGACCTGCGGGGATTCCGTTTAAGGTCATGCCAATGGCAGCGCCATGGGACTGACCGAATATGGTAAGTTTTAGCTTTTCACCGTAAGTGCTGCTCATAGGAGACCTCCTAAACGCTTGTATTCATCCCAGAATTTGGGATAGGATTTATTGACGGCTTCTGCGCCTAAAATTGTCACGCAGCCATCCGCCACAGTGGCGGCAATGGCAGCAGCCATGGCAATGCGATGGTCGTTGCATGCATCTATGGTGCAGCCGTGATAGGTAGCAGGGTAGACTTTAAGGGAATTTTCTGAGGCGATGGCAGTTGAGCCTAAGGCTTTCAGCATAGCGCAGACAGTGGCGACCCGGTCGGTTTCTTTCAGCCGCAGTCGGCGGATGTTTTCGAAGACTGCGCCATGTTTTGCACCAGCAACCACCGCCAAAATGGGAACCAAATCGGGAATATCTGCGGCAGAAATGGTAGGGCAGCCGTTTTCTAGCTGAGAAAGCAGCTCTACTACTGCTTTATCGCCCTGCTTGGATTCTAAGGATAAGTTGGTAACGGAGAGCTTGCTGCCTAAGAAATTGGCGGCAAGGAAGAATGCACCGTTACTCCAATCGCCCTCTACGGTGATTTCCCCGGGGGAACGGAAGGCTTGTCCGCCTAAGGTTTCGGTGTTTACACCGAAAAGCGCCATGGTATCTTTCGTCATTTCCACATAGGGTTTGGATTCCAGATTACCGATGATTTCCAGTGCGCTTTTTTCATTTAGCAAGGAAAGGGCAAACAGCAGACCTGTGATAAATTGGCTGGAAACGCTGCCGTCAATGGAATATGCACCGGATGCCAGCTTTCCTTGGCATAGGATGGTGGTTTCCGTAGGGCGGCTTAATTTGCAGCCCATGCGCTCCATTTCTTCCCATAAAGGGGACAGAGGGCGCTGAGGCAGTCTGCCTGCCATGAGAAAGGTGGTTTCTACTCCCAAAGCACCGGCAATGGGCAGTAGAAAGCGCAAGGTTGACCCACTTTCCCAGCAGTTCAGTGTTGCTTTTTTGGGAAGCTGGGCAATAGGCGTTACAGTAAAGCCCTCTTTTGTGCGGGCAATTTCTGCGCCTAAGGCGCGCAGACAGTCTGCCGTGGCTTCGATATCCCGATTGATATCGGGACAAATGAATGAAGTTTTGCGATCTGCAAAAGCGGCGCATATCAATAGCCGATGGGCTTGGGATTTAGAGGGGATTGCGGCAACCTCACCGCATAGGCGCTGAGGGGTAATGGTCATGTCCATATTACATTCCTGCTTCGATAAAGGATAGTAAATCTTCTATGGGGGTGGGGCGGATGCTGCATTTGCCGATAGCATGAGGCACAATGAGATTCACTGTGCCACCTGCGCGTTTTTTGTCGGACAGGGCGCAGGTATAAATGCCTTCGGGTTTGCAATCTGCGCTGACAGGTAAAGAAAAGCGATTCAGCACAGCTAAGATTTGCTCTGCCACCTCTTGGGGGCAGATGTTCCGTTTTGCACAGGCACGGGCAACTATGGCCATGCCGACGGCAACGCCTTTGCCGTGGGAGAGGGAAAAACCGTGGCAGGCCTCTATGCCGTGACCGATGGTGTGACCGAGATTCAGCTTCATACGCTCGCCGGTGTCAAATTCGTCGGCAATGACCACATCTCGCTTTAATTCCACGCAGCGGGCAATGACCTGTTCGCGATGAAAGGCAAGGCCTGTGTCCATCAAATGAGAAAATAGGGTTTTGTCATAAAGAATGCCGTATTTGATGACCTCTGCGCATCCGTCGCGGAAAATGTCCTCAGGCAGGGAATCTAAGGTGTCGGTATCGCACAGCACCAATTTCGGCTGATAAAAAGCGCCCACTAGGTTCTTGCCTGCGGGCAAGTCAATGGCGGTTTTCCCTCCAACGGAGGAATCCACAGCAGCCAGCAGGGTGGTGGGGACTTGAACGTAGGCAATCCCCCGCAAATAGGTGGCAGCCACAAAGCCGGTCATATCGCCAACCACACCGCCGCCTAAGGCGATCAGACAGTCGGAGCGAGTAACCTTATTTTCGGCTAAAAAGTTGAGAATTTCTAAGTAAACATTCCCATTTTTGCTGGATTCGCCGGCGGGAAATACAAAATGCGAGGTAGAAAAGCCCGCGCTTTGCAAAGATGTTTCGACAATTTTACCGTAAAGTGGCCACACGGTGCTGTCGCTGATGATCACAGCTGTACCCGGCTCGCAAACCTTGGCGGTTTGCTCTCCGAGTTCGCTAAGCAGACCTGCACCGATGTTTACTTTGTAGGCTTTGGAAGTTTCAATGTCAATGGAAATCATCCGTCTACCACCTCCTTGCATCTGCGGCCTTCGGCAAATAGGGCCATTAAGGCTTCTGTATCTTGGTTGTTCAGCGCATTGCGGTAGGCACTTAAATTTTCTAAATAGGTGTCTAGCTCTTTGAGCATATTTTCCCGATTGTCCATGCAAAGCTCGGCCCACATTTTAGGATTCAGCCACGCCACGCGGGTCAAATCCTTGTAGCTGCCGGCAGAAAAACCCTTGTGCGCCAAGGCAGTGGGGGATTTGATAAAAGCATTGCTCAAAATATGGGGCATTTGCGAGGTGAAAGCAATAAGCGCGTCATGCTCCTCGGCAGTGCAAACAGAAAAAGAGCCAAAATTACAGGGCGCAAGCAGCTGCTGTATGCGATCAAGCAGCGCCATATCGTCAAATCTTGGGGGCACCAGCACCATGGGCGCACCTTGAAACATGTTGGATCGGCTATATTTAAAGCCGGAATGATGAGAGCCGGCCATGGGGTGGCCGCCCACAAACAAAAAACCGTATTTTTCTGCTAAGGGGAAGCATCGACGGCAAATTTCTTGCTTGATACCGCACAAATCCATGACGATGGCATGCTTGGAAATCAAATGGGCGTGTGCTTCCAGATATGCGGCAGAATCGTTGGGGAAAATTGCCAGAAAAATCAAGTCGCATAGACCGATGTTTTCTTCCGTCAGAGGGGCAGAAACTGCGCCGCAAAGCTGGGCAAAGGACAGCATAGATTCGTCCTTTTCGCAGGCATAAACAGCGTGGCCGGCCTTTGTATAGGCTCTGGCAACGGAGCCGCCAATCAAGCCCAGACCCAAAATTCCTACATTCATAAAATGACCTCCCGAACCTTTGTGATTTTCCGGTTCAGTTGGGCAAATTGTTCGGGAGTGAGGGATTGCGCACCGTCGCATAGGGCGCATGTGGGGTCGTTATGCACTTCTACCATAATGCCGTCGGCGCCGGCAGCGGCGGCAGCGGCCGCCATGGGAGGAACAAGCTTTGCTTTGCCGGTGGCATGGCTGGGGTCGATGACCACAGGCAGGTGAGTCAGCTCATGAAGCACGGAAATGGCAGACAAATCCAGTGTGTTTCTGGTGTAGGTCTCAAAGGTGCGGATACCTCGCTCGCAAAGAATGACATTTTCATTGCCTTCGCTCATGATGTATTCTGCGCTCATTAGAAGCTCCTGCAAGGTGTTGGCAAGGCCGCGTTTTAACAAAATGGGCTTTTGTGTTTTCCCCAATTCTTTCAGCAAATCAAAGTTTTGCATATTTCGGGCGCCCACCTGAATGATGTCCACATTCTCGAATAAGTCAAGAGTGCTGATGTTCATGATTTCGGTGATAATAGGCAGACCTGTGGCGGCTTTTGCCTGCAAAAGCAGACGAATTCCCTCGTCCTTCATGCCTTGGAACGCGTAAGGGGAAGTGCGGGGTTTGAATGCACCGCCCCGAAGAATATGGGCGCCGGCTTTCTTTACTGCCGCAGCCACTTCGATAATCTGCTCCTCAGATTCTACGCTGCAAGGACCGGCAATCATAGCGAAATGTCCGCCGCCGATTTTTACGTTGCCGATTTCAATGACACTATCCATGGGGTGGAACTTGCGGTTGGCCTGCTTAAAGGGCTCGGATACTCGTTTGACAGAAGATACAATCTCCAAGCTGCCCAGCAGTTCCATGTCAACGCGGCTGGTATCGCCAATGAGACCTAGAATGGTCACTTCCTGACCTTCGGATACATGAACATCCAAGTTCATGTTTTTCAGCCACTGAACCAAATGTTCCGTTTGGGCGGGGGTAGTTCCTTGTTTTAATACAGCAATCATAACAAAACTCCTAACAAAAAGGCGCCGCACAGGTGCGAACTGTGCAGCGCTTGAAAATACGTTTTAAGCTCCAAAGATTTCGTGCAGCACAAATCGCTATTACTTTTTCTCGGTAAAAAAGTAATAGTAGCCGAAATAAAACTGTGCAGCAAGATTCAGCATAATATGCCTCCAAATCCTTGTGTTGCGGACATTATACCATGCTGCGTGGAAGATTGCAAGGCTTAAATGAGGAAAAGTCACTTTTTTCTCTGAAAATCAGTGTTTTTGCTGCGAGGCAGCAGATGCCGATAATGTAGTCGGTGTCCGTGGGAATGCTGGGGGGACTTAACCGGTACAATCGGTAATAAGCCTCTATGGTCTCCGTCAAACTGCGCCCAAGCTCCGGGCTGGGTGAGGGGTGCTGCATTAAACGCTTGAAAAAGTGCTTTTGAAGCAGCTTTTCATAACGCCTGTGGGCCAGCAGACTGCCATGAAAATGCTCGTTGTGGGCATGGGTAAAGGTATCAGAAAGATAGTGTATCAATTTGCCAAAATTGTAGTAATCCAGCCATATCCAGTGACTGCGGTTTTGCAGACGGCGGACAAGGCGAAGGATATGATTTTTTGCATTTTGATAGCTGTGACCGTGCAAAAAGCTGTGCCGGATGGAGCCTTTTAAATAGGTTGTGGGGTTTTTGTCCGGTTGGGTGCAGCCAAAAAGAAACACACGCAAATTGCGTGAAGAAATATTTGGGAAATAGCGGTCAGCCAGAAAAATTCCCAGCTGGCGATGACTTGCAGCGCGCATGGTTTTTCTCCTTTTGTAGTTTGCGCAAGAATCATACCATGCATCGGCTTTGTTTGCAATGGAAATGCTTGGCACAAAAGGAAACGGCAGCAGTTATATAACTGCTGCCGTAAAAGATTAGGTAATGCTGAAATTTTGGGTGGTGACAAATGCGCCGCTGAAATAAATATCTACTGTGTATTCACCGGCAGTTTCCGGCATGACGGGAATATTCACCCGACCGAAGCCGCGATACCACATGGAAGTCCAAGTTTTGGTATAGGAATCGGTGCTGACGAGTTTTCCGTCTGCATCACGAATGACAAACAAAGTGGTAATCTGGTCGTTGGAGGTGGTGTACTCCCGCATGAGACGGACAGCAAAGGAAGCTTTTTCTCCTGCTGCGAAGGTGGTTTTGTAATCCGAGGCGGGGACATCGTATTGGGTCCACTGCTCTTTTGCGGGGGTTTTGCACATTTTAAATTCCATGTCTGTATTGCTCACCCAATAACCGGAGAAAGGCTCTGCTGCTTCTACTCTGCAAATAAGGGTGCCACCAATGGCGGTATTGCCGTTGGCGGGCTCCACACTGAAATGGTATGTGTAGCCGGGCAGCTTCGGAACAACTGCGGTGGTGGCATCTCCACAGGTGACGGTGTATTCCTGTTTGTCATCATTGAGGGTATATATCAGCACCCAGCCGCCCTCGGGGGTTTCGCCCTCGCTGCTCCATGTGACAGTGAGCTCATTGCGGTCGGCGGTGACAGACAAATCGTTGACGGTCACAGAGTTTTCAGACAGAAAAGCTCTTACGCCTTGCGTCATGCCGGTGGCAGTAACCTCGATGGTATATGCTTTGGTGATGTCCAAATCTGCAAAGGAACATTCTAAGTTTTCCGTGGTAAGGGTTTTATCGCAGCCGTCGCTATTATAGCAGCGGACAGTCCACAAAATGTCGTCGGCATCTTCAGGTTTATTCCACGCAATGTGCAGCGCGCCGTCACGGAAGCCTAAAATTTTCAGATTCTCAGCATATACAGGCCTTTGCACAGTGTAGGCAATGGGGTCAGCGCCCACTAGGTACACCGCTTTTTCCGGTTCTAGGCGGAAGGTGTATTCTTTGCCGATGGTCAAGCCGGTAACGGTGACCATGTGGCCGGAAAAGGCCAAAGACTGTTCATCTTCTCCGTCAGCACTGTAATGCACGACCCAGTTGCCATCGGGCCCTTGCACGGTAAAGCTTAAAATGACAGAGCCGTGTTCTGTGCCGGTATTGGCGGTCAGACCGATGACGGAGGTTTGTTGGGGAGTGGTATAGTTGATGGTGGTTTTTCCAGTTAGCTGGTGGAATCCATTGATTTCAACTTGAATTTTATAGCTGGTATCCGGACTTAAACCGCTGAAATATGCTTTGCCGTTTAAGACACTGGCTTCTAATCGAGTGCCGTAGGTGCTGATGCAGGAAACCGTCAGTAAATCGTCAGGAATGTCCGAAAATACAGTGACGGTAAGCTTGTCTTTTTCACCGTTGGCAGTGATTTGGGAGATAGGCTGTAAGTAAATGTTTTGGTAGAACAGATAGCCGCCTAAGGCCAGTGCGGCCACCAGCAAAGCGGAAATAACAGCAATCAACAGTCCGCGCTTTTTCCTGACAGGCGGCTGCGTTTCTTCCTCAAAAGACTCTTCTTGGACACAGTCGTCTTCCGGCAGGGGCTCTGCTTCTTCTGGCGTTTCGGTTGTTTCTTCTTCATTGCCGTCGGCACTTGCGGGTTCGGGGAGGTCAATATGCTCAGGCACGACCACAGGCTCCGGCAATTCATGGGCAATGATGGTTTCTGCTTGCGCTAAAATTTCAGAGACTTCCTCGGTAACACCCAGCTCCTCTGCGGGGTGAGAATCGTCCTCATTGACAGCCTGTTCGCAGGGGGCTTCTTCTGCCTGACTCAAATTTTCTGCTTCAACAGGGGGTTCTTCCGTTTCCTCTTCGGATGCTTCCGGAGTTTCTTCCGCAGATTTCTCTTGCGTAGGCGCTTCCTCAGAAGTTTCTCCCTCGGCAAATTCTTCTTCGGAAGGTTCTTCTTCGGAAGGCTCTTCTTTGGAAATGGCCAGATCTTCTTCGGTTACACCGGCGGCGGCTAAGGCATCGTCCACTTCGGCTAAAATTTCATCTGTGGAGGGGCCGAGATCTTCCTGCTGCTCTGCCGGATCACCCTGCAATTCCTCTGGAATGATAGATTGCGGGGCAACGGCAATGGGGGTGTCGTTTACAACATTGCTTTGCAGATAGGCCGCCAAAGCCTGACCCATTTGCTGTGGGTCTTGCCAGCGGACTTCGGGATTGGGGTCGCAGGCGCGCAAAATGATTTGCGCTATCTCCGCGTCGGCATATTGGGGGGCGGAGAGGGGCTCGTCGGTTGCCCGCCCTTCAAAGGGGAGAACGCCGCCATTGTAGGCCTGATAAAGAATCAAACCCGCAGCGTAAACGTCCAAAGTCTCGTTAATTGCAGAGTACGCGTCACAGATTTCCGGTGCGGTGTAGCTGCTTAGATAGCGCTCCGGCATAGACGCATAGGCTAAGGAGGACAGAGACAAGAAACCTAAATCGCCAATGCGATAAACATTGTCTTGTCCAACATAAACATTGTCCGGTTTTAGCGCTACATATAAATATCCGCTGCGGCGGCACGCTGCTAACGCAGCGCAGAGGTCAAGACCTAAATTGACGGCAGCCAAATGGGTAATGGATTCGTGGCGGAAAATGCGGTCTAGGGTGGTGCGGTATGTACCGGTGAGATAGACATCGTAACCCACTTCGCCCTCGTCCATAGGGACGATTTGCCAACCCTCAAAACTTTCAAAACCCTCTAAACGGGAAAGCTGCTGCAAAATTTCAGCCTCTTTCACAACACCCGTTGCCAAATCTTTGAAATAGCCAAGCGCAGACTCCGAGTCCTGAAAAGCACCGGCCAGCAACAGAGCGTCCAGCTTGGTTTGAGATGCGGGTACGGAGATGATCTTAACAATGTATTTTTCTTCTGTATTGGCTCGCATAGCGGGACAACTGCGGACTCCGCCGTGGTCACTGATGGGGTCGCCCATCAAAAAACCGTCCAGAAGGGGAGAAATCAATTTCGGCTCAGACACATCCATCGCCTCCTCATAACATATCTATTATATCATAAAGGAAAATGGGGGAAAAAGCAACACTATTTCTCAAACATTCCTTTGGGGATTTCACATTGTTTTTGTCGACAATAGGGAGAGAATGGGAGATCAGGTCGGAATGTACTTTGTGCTCTTGCATAAATCGAGTGGGTGTGATATAATATCAGCAACTCGGTGCAGATAGCGTAGAATCGGCAATTTCCCGCTAAGTCTTGCGTGAAAATTGTCATTAGATACTGAGAATCACAGACACTCGCAGGGGTGTTGGAGTGGAGGTCATACATGAGTAAAGTGATTTGTGATGTTTGCGGCACAACCTATCCTGAAACTGCCGGCGCATGTCCCATTTGCGGCTGCGCTAAAAATGCTACGGAGCAAACCGCGGCAGAAGGCGGAACACAGGAAGAAACCTCTTACAACTATGTAAAAGGCGGCCGCTTTTCTAAAAGTAATGTGCGCAAGCGCAACAAGAAAAACAAGCCGGCCACCATTGCTGTAACGCAAAGTGCGGCTGCCGAAGGCGTCAACAAGGGCTTGGTAATCGCGGTGCTGTTACTGCTGCTGGCCATTGTGGCGGTTCTTTGTTATATAGGCTTCCGCTTCTTATTCCCCGCAGGGGACAATAACAACAATTCCCTCGGCTCTTCTCAAACGCAGAATCCTGGCGATGAGAACAAGCCTGCGAATATTCCGTGTACGGATTTGTTGGTTCATGTGCCCACTACTGTGTTTATGGATACGACACCGTATATGTTGGGCGTGGACAAAGACCCCATAGATACAACGGATGTGGTGACCTACCAATCCTCGAATGATTTGGTGGCAACCATTGATGCTACTGGAAGGATTGTTCCTGTGGCAACCGGCACGGCTACCATTACGGTCACTTGCGGCACAATCACAAGAACCTTTGAAGTGGTGTGTGATTTGGGCGAACCTACTCCTCCTGTGGGTGACGAGGAAACTCCGGAACCGTCTGTAACGCTTCCTGAGGATTTTGTGTTGGAGCTGAAATATAAGGAATTTAGCTTGACGGAAAAGTATCCGGATCCTGTGTCTGTGTATAAAAAGCATGACGAAGTGAAGGCGACGGACATTACCTGGACTTCCGATAATGAAGAAGTGGTCACCATTGACGAAAAGGGTCTGGTTTCTGCCGTGGGTAAAGGAAGCACAAAGGTGCATGGCGAAATCGGCGGCCAGAAGGTGTCCTGCGTGGTATATGTTTCCTTTGATCCTGCAACGATTGTAGAACCCGCTTATATTATCAGCCACGAGGATGTGACTTTATACTTAGACGGCAGTAAGTCTTTCCGTCTTTCCTTGAAGACTGAGGAAGGCGCCAAGGTGCAGAATGTTGTCTGGACAGTGAACGAAGAGGGCTATGTAGATGCAGATCAATTGCTGGATGGCAACATTGTGGCGCTGAAATCCACTTCGGACTTGAAAAATAAGTATGTGATTGTTTCGGCTACGGTTGAGGATTATACTTATTCCTGCAAGGTAAGAATTGAAGAAACCCAAAAGAAAAATTAAACAACAGCGGCAGCACAGAAAGTGCTGCCGCTTTGCTTTTTAGTCGCCCATGGCGTGCTGACCCTTGCGAAACAGCAAGGTGATGCACCACAGACCTGCCAGACCTACCAGCGTGTAGACAATGCGGCTCAGAAGTGCGCCCTGCCCGCCAAAGAGCCATGCCACCAGGTCGAATTGGAAAATGCCTACCAGACCCCAGTTCAAAGAGCCAATAATGGACAAAATCAATGCAATCGTATCCATGCAGAAGTACCTCCTATCCTTATTTTGGCTATTGATAGAATCCCCAATTGGCCGGAAATTATACCATTGCAAAAATCTTGTTTTTTCGCTATAATAAGAAAAAACTTCGGAGGAGAAAGTATGACCACTTTGTATGAGGGCGCATTTGCCAAAGTGAATTTAACTTTGGATGTGCTGGGCAAACGGCCTGACGGCTATCACGATTTGAAAAGTGTGATGCAAACCATCTCTTTGCGAGATGATATTGAAATTGACATTGGTACAGGTAAGCCTTGGAAGCTGATTTGTGACCAAGAGGATATTCCTACTGACAGCCGTAATTTGGCATGGAAAGCAGCAGAGGTATTTTTGGCCGCAGCAAAAAAAGACCCTGACGGCTTGGAAATCCGAATTACCAAGCGAATCCCCAGCGGCGCAGGTCTGGGTGGAGGCAGCGCAGATGCCGCAGCGGTACTGCGGGCGCTGAACCGCCATTACGGCAATCCGTTTTCCATTGGCGCTTTGGCGGAGCTGGGAGCAAGTGTGGGCAGTGATGTGCCTTTTTGCACCATTTGCGGTACGGCAATGGTAGAAGGGCGTGGAGAAAAGCTGCGCAAATTACCGGATATGCCGGACTGCATTTTTGTGGTGTGCAAGCCTGATTTTTCTGTTTCCACACCGGAACTGTATCAGAAGCTAGACGAGAAAGAGATTGCCAAGCGGCCGGATAATGTGGCAATGGAAAGCGCAATTTTGGCCGGTGATTTGGGCGCGGTTGCCCAAAACTTGGGCAATGTCTTCGACCCTGTGGTGACAGCGGAGCATTTGGAACTGAACTACATTAAATCTATTTTTAATTCCTACGGCTCTGCGGGTCAGCAAATGACCGGTTCCGGATCTGCGGTATTTGGCATCGTGGCGGAGTTTGAACATGCCGCGGTGATTTGCAGCATGCTGAAAGAAAACTATCCTCTGGTGTATATTGCAAAGCCTGTATAATTCTGGAAAATTCCGTCCATACTGGGAGTATTCTCGTATGGACGGTGTTTTTTATGAAGAAAATAGCAATGGTACTTATAGCGCTTGTGTTGATTGCGGCATTTTTGTTTGGTTATGGTATTTTTGCCGACAGGCAAATCCTTAGCGAGGAGTTGATTCGCCTGCATGTGGTGGGCGCATCGGATTCGAAGGAGGATCAGCAGGTGAAATTACAGGTGCGGGATGCGGTGATTGCCTGCGTGGAAGAAAACATGGCAGCAGCAGAAAATGCTAATGATGCAGAAGCAGTTTTGCAGAATATGCTTCCTCAGCTGGAAACAGTTGCTAATGAGACCTTGGAGAGTATGCGTTTTTCTCAGCGGGCGACAGTGAGTTTGCAAAAAGAGGCATTCCCCGCGCGGGATTATGACACCTTTTCTCTGCCTGCGGGGGTGTATCGCTCCTTGCGTGTGACCATTGGTCAGGGGCAGGGGAAAAATTGGTGGTGCGTGGTGTTTCCCAGCCTTTGTATTCCGGCTGCTTCTGAGGAATTCGAGGATACCGCCGCCGGTGCAGGTTTTTCCGACACCTTAACAGATACCTTGCAGAAAGAACCCCAATATGAGGTGCGGTTTTTCTTTTTAGACTGTCTTGGCTGGCTACAAAATTTCTTTTACGGCTTATAAATTACGGCACGATCGTGCCGTAATTTTTTTGTAAAAGTTTAGAATATACCCTGTTTTTTGGACAGAAGCTGTGATATAATGACAAAAAGAAAGGGCGGTGTCGTCGTGTTACAGCTTTTGTTGGGTACAGACTGGGTAACAATCAGACAAGAAATACAAAGACGTTTGGCTTCGGATGTGCAGAAACGGCAACCAGGCCGAATTTTGCTGGTGCCGGAGCTCATTAGTCATGATACTGAGCGTCGGCTTTGCATGAGTGCCGGCGATACGGCCAGCCGTTATGCAGAGGTGTTGTCCTTTACCCGCCTTGCCCGTCGTGTTGCAGACACTTTGGGCGGTGCAGCTTATAATTGCATGGATGATGGCGGACGGATTGTTGCCATGGCTGCCGCTGCTCGTCAGCTTCACAGCAAACTGAAAGCCTATGCTTCTGTGGAAACCAAGCCGGAATTCTTATCTGACATGGTGGACGCAGTGGATGAATTTAAGCGCTGCTGCATTTCGCCTAAGGACTTGGAGATTGCCGCGACGCAGTTTGAGGGCAGTTTTTCTCAAAAGCTGGAGGAGCTGGCGCTGCTGCTTGGGGCTTATGATGTCCTTTGTGAGCAAGGGAAAAAGGACCCACGGGAATTGATGAATATATTGCTGCAACAGTTGCAAGCGTGCGATTTTGGAGAAAACCATGTGTTTTATGTGGATGGATTTCCGGATTTCACCCGCCAGAATCTTGCGATTTTGGAGCATTTGATTCGGGTTAGTCCCATGGTGACCGTGGGCGTGAATTGTGACTGCGTGGGATCCTCCCATTTGGCATTTGAAAAAGCCGGCGATACTGCGTCGCAGCTGGTGCAAATGGCAAAACGCGCCGGTGTGGAGGTAGAAATTCAGGTGATTCCAGCCCAGCAAATTCCTTTGGAGCAGGTGCGAAATGCCATGTTTCAAGGGCAGCTGGCGCAAGGAGAAAATTGCCTTTGCGTTATGCAGGCGGAGTCTGCCTTTCATGAGGTGCAGGTGGCGGCAAATACCATTATGGATTTGGTGCGCCAAGGCTGCCGCTATCGGGATATTAGTGTGGTTTGCACAGATATGGCGGCTTATGCCGGCATGATCAGCTTGTGGTTTCACCGCTGCGGAATCCCGTTTTATGAGTCCGGCACGGAGAGCATTTTAAACAAATTGGGAATCACCACCGTGCTTTCTGCATTGGAGGCGGCTTTGGGCGGCTTTGAAAGGCAGGAGGTTTTGCGGTATTTGCGCTCCGGTTTGACACCCATAACCTTAGAACAATGCGATAAGCTGGAAAATTACGGGGTAATTTGGGGCATTAGCGGCAAGCGATGGTTGGAGAACTGGACAAAACATCCTGCCGGCTTGGGAGAAAAATGGACAGAGGAAACGGACAAGGCACTTGCGGACTTAAATGAAGCCCGCGAGCTTGCCATTGCGCCCTTGAAACATTTGCAGGAGAGTTTTCAGGCTGCGGCAAATGTATCTGAGCAGGTGCAGGCAATTTATGCTTTTTTAGAGGAAATTTCCTTGGCGGATCGCCTGAGCCGTATGGCGAAGGAGCTGGATGAAAGCGGAGATAACCGCAATGCGCAGATTCTCAATCAGCTTTGGGAAATTCTGCTGAGCGCATTGGAGCAGCTTCACGATGTGCTGGGCAATACCCTGTGGGACGGGGATTCTTTCCTGCGGCTGATAACCTTGCTGCTTAGCCAGTACACAGTTGGCACCATTCCACCGGTTTTGGATGCGGTGATGGTGGGCAATGTCAGCGCTATGCGCTGTCAAGAGGCAAAGCACTTGATTGTGTTAGGCGCTCAGGAAGGAAAGCTCCCAGGTTATGGCGGCAGCACAGGCTTGCTGACGGATCAGGAGAGAGTGGCGCTTCGGAATTTGGGTGTACCGCTGACCGGCGGCGCGTTAGAGGGCTTGCAGGCAGAATTTGCGGAAATTTACGGCGTTTTCTGCGGCGCCAGACAGAGCATTACGGTGCTTTACAGTGGTGCGCAGCCGTCGTATGTGTGCAGCCGTTTGGGGAAAATGGCAGGTGGAATTTTGCAGGCAGAGCAGGTATCCGGTCCGGAAACCATAGACCCTGCGGAGGCGGCCATTTTCTTAAACCGATGGAAAGAAGATGCCCTTGCCCAAGAATTGGGTTTGGAAAAGGAATATGAAGCAGCAAAAAAGCAGCTTTCTTATACCCACGGCAGCATTGCGAAAGAACATGTTGAGGGACTTTACGGAGCGACCTTGCAGCTTTCTGCTTCTCAGGTGGATAGACAGGCGGAATGCCGTATGTCTTATTTCATGAAATACGGTATGCGCGCTAAGGAACGCAAAGAGGTAACCGTAGACCCTGCGGAATTTGGCACCTATGTTCACTGGGTTTTGGAGAAAACTGCCGCGGAGGTTATGGAAAAAGGCGGATTCCATCAGGTAAGCTTGGAAGATACCATGGTTCTTGCCATGCAGTATGCTGCGCAGTATGAGGCGGAGCATTTTGGGCAGCTGGAATCTCAGCGGTTATCCTATTTGTTCCGTCGCAATCGACGGGAACTGGAAATGGTGGTAGAAGAATTGTGGCAGGAGTTAAAAGCCTCTAAATTCATGCCGCAGGCATTTGAATTGTCCTTCGGCAAGGATGGTGAGCTTTCTGCCATTGACATTCCTGCAAAAACTATGTGCGCAGTGCTTCGCGGTTTTGTGGACCGCGTGGATTTGTGGCAGGAAGAAGGGAAAAATTATTTCCGCATCGTGGATTATAAAACAGGCAAAAAGGATTTTGACTACTGCGATGTGTTTCATGGAGTGGGACTGCAAATGCTGCTTTATTTGTTTGCTTTGGAGCAAAGCGGATTGTTTGGTGAGGGGGCCCAAGGCGCGGGTGTGCAGTATTTTCCTGCCCGCGCGCCTATGGTCACCGCTGATGGCAAGCTGACGGAGGAAGAAGCAGCCGCTGCCCGTCGAAAGGAATGGAAGCGTAGAGGCCTTTTGCTTAGCGATGAGGAAGTGTTGCAGGCGATGGATCCTGAGGAAACCGGCAGATTGTCTTGCAGTATGAAAAAGGGTGTTCTGTCCGGCGATATTGCAGACCGCGCCCAGATGAAGCAGCTTCGGCATCATGTATTTCGGGTGCTGGGGGAGATGGTGGATGAGATCGCCTCGGGCGATGTGACACCCAACCCTTATACTCGCGGAACAGCCCACGATGCTTGCGGATATTGCCCGTATGGCGCAATTTGCCATAAGCAATCTGTAAAGGATCGTCGCAATTATAAGGCGATGAATGCCCTGAGATTTTGGGAAGAGCTTGGGAAGGAGGAGCATCATGGCTGAAACCTTAACCAATCAACAGCGGCAAGCGGTGTATGACCGTGGCGGCAAGCTGCTGGTTTCTGCGGCAGCCGGCTCCGGAAAAACCAAGGTGCTGGTGGATCGGCTGATGAGCTACCTGCTGGACAGGGAAAACCCTGCCAATTTGGATGATTTTCTTATGATTACCTATACCAAAGCTGCCGCTGCGGAGCTGCGGGGTAAAATCGCTGCCAAGCTTACGGAAAAGATGGCGGAATATCCCGAAAGCCGTCATTTGCAGCAGCAGATGCAAAGACTGTACTTAGCGAAAATTTCCACAGTCCACTCTTTCTGCTCTGATATTTTACGGGAATATGCGTATCGGCTGAATTTGCCGGCAGATTTTCGCGTGGCGGATGAAAATGAGTGCCGAGAGCTGCGGGAAGCGGCTATGGCGCAGGTATTGGAACGGGCATACGATAATTTAGAGGAGAATCCAAATTTCCGCGTATTTTTGGATACCCAAGGCCTAGGACGGGATGACCGTCTGGTGCCGGATATCCTCATGCGGGTGTACGATAGCTCCCGCTGTCACATCAGTCCCGATCAATGGCTGGATGCTTGCGTGGAAAATGCCAGGGTGGAAAAAACAGAGGATGCGGCTCAAACTGTTTGGGGCAAATATCTTGTGGAGGATTTGTTTGCTTATTTGGATTTGCAGATCGATGCCTTTTCCCAATGCGTAACCCAAGCGTTTGCGTCTGACGGCATGTCTAAGCCGGCGGAGCTTCTTTCGGCAACCTTGGAGCAGCTTCGCGCCTTGCGAAAGGCTGCGACATGGGACGAGATTTATGAAAAATCCGATATTGATTACGGCAGATTGACATTCCCAAAAACCTGCACGGATCTTGTTTTGATAGACCGCATTAAGGCAGTGCGGGATGCCTGCAAGAAGGGTCTTGCTAAAAAGCTGAAAAGCTTTTCCGGCATGAGCGAAGAAGTGCTTTCTGATATGCAGCGCTGCGGCGATTCTGTTTCCGGCATGGTGCAGTTGGTGCGGCAGTTTGAAGTAGAGTATCAGCGACGGAAAAAGCTGCGCCGCGTGTTGGATTTTGGCGATTTGGAGCAGCGGATGCTGGACTTGCTTACAGGCGTTTCCAGAACGCAGGTTACTGCCGCGGCTACGGAAATCGGCAGCCGTTTTCGTGAGATTATGGTGGACGAGTATCAGGACTCCAACGCGGTGCAGGATGCCATTTTCTCTGCGCTGACTCAGCAAAAGCAGAATCTTTTTATGGTGGGCGACGTGAAGCAGTCTATTTATCAGTTCCGCTTGGCTGACCCCAACATATTCTTACAAAAGTATCATGACTATGTTCCTGCGGAAAAGGCGCGAGGCGGACAGGGGAGAAAGGTGCTGCTTTCTCATAACTTCCGCAGTGGCGGCGGTGTGCTGCAAGGAGCAAATGATGTGTTTACCCACTGTATGTCTCCGGCTGTGGGCGGCTTATACTACACAGACGAGGAAGCCTTGAAAGAGGGAATTCCTCATGAAGCATTAGGCGAGGCGGAAGTAGAATTGCTTGCTTTGCAGGTGCAGGAAAGCACCTATCCTGAGGAGGCCGCGTTGGTGGCCAATCGGGTGGCGGAGCTGCTGGATGGCACGCATTTTGTGCGGGGCAAGGACGGACTTCGGGCTATTAAACCGGAGGATATCGCCATTTTGCTTCGCTCTCCCGGAAGTGTGGGAAGTTACTACATCCGCGCTTTGGAGCAGCGGGGAATTCGCTGCGTCAGCGGTGGCGGAGAGGATTTGTTCCAGACGGAAGAAATTGGATTTTTGCGCGCACTGCTGCAAATTATCGGCAATCCTCGGCAGGACATTCCTCTTTTGGCGGTGCTGAGCAGCGCGGTATTTTGCCTTACAGCGGATGATTTGGCCGCTTTGCGGCAGCATGACCATCGCAGCTGCATTTACGATCTGCTGCTGCAATCCAAGGCGCCGAAGGTGCAGCATTTCCTTTCTGTTTTGGAGAAATTGCGGAAGGCAGCCATGGTAGAACCTTTAACAAAACTGCTGGAAACAGTGTTTTCCTTGACGCATTTGGATAGCCTTTATGGCGCAATGGAGGAAGGTCAGCTTCGCAAGGAGCATTTGCAAAGCTTCTATACCATGGCGGTCGAGCATGAAGCGGCAGGTCAGGGAGACTTGGGCCGATTCCTTGCGTTTTTAGACAATATGGAGAAAAAGGGCCTGATTGCTGCGGGACAGGAAGGCAGCATTGGCGCAGTGACATTGATGAGCATTCACAAGTCCAAGGGCTTAGAATTTCCTGTGGTATTTGTCAGCGGACTTTCCCGCAGCTTTAATCAAGAGAGCTTGCGCGCGCAAGTGCTGTGCGATCAGGAACTGGGCTTGGGGCTGTCAGCGGTGGATGAAGGAATGCGTGTGCGGTATCCTACCATTGCCAAGCGGGCCATCATGGTAAAAACTGCGGCCGATAGCTTGTCTGAGGAAATGCGGGTGCTGTATGTTGCATTGACCCGCGCCCGTGACAGGTTGATTATGACCTACGCTGCGGGAAATTTGGAAAGTGACATCGCATCTTTGGTGCAGCGCATAGGCGTGGGCAAACGGGAACTAATGTGCCGCGATGTGGTTTGCCCCGGCGAGTGGGTGTTAATTGCAGCATTGCATCGGACAGAGGCCGGTGAGCTGTTCCAACTGGGCGGAAACCCGCAGATTGGCAAGGTGAGTCAATCGCCTTGGCGAATTTCTGTGACGGCGCAGGCGGAGAATTCCTCAGTGGTTGCGCAGAGTAGTGAGCAGCAGGAGCAGATTTCCGAGAATTTGGTGAAGCGTATAAAGGCGGGGCTGGAATTCTCCTATCCGTATATGCATGCCACCACTGCGCCTTCTAAGCAGACTGCCACCCAGAGAAAGGGACGTCATAAGGATGCAGAGACAGCGGAAAATGCACCGAAGCGGGAAACGCTCCATTGGCGCAAGCCGAGCTTTGTTAAGGCTGGCATGGAGGCGACGGCCTACGGCACAGCGGTGCATAGCTGCATGCAGCATATCGATTATGGTGCCTGCATAGATGAGGCGGCCGTGAAATTTGAGGTAGAGCGGCTGGTTATGGCAGGAATTTTGTCGAAGGAGCAAGGGGAAATCATTCCCGTTTCTCAAATAGCCGCATTTTTCCAAACTGTCTTAGGAAAAAAACTGCAAAGCGGCAGCGAGGTGCTGCGGGAATTTAAGTTCTCTATTTTAGAGGATGGGGTGAACTATGAAGAAGCCTTGGCCGGCGAGCAGATTCTTCTGCAAGGCGTGGTAGACTGCGCTTTGGTGGAGGATGACGGCATCACCGTAGTGGATTTTAAAACGGATTATGTAACGGAAGAAACTGTGGGAGATCGCTGCGAGGTATACAGCAGTCAAATTCGCGCTTATGCGCAAGCATTGTCGCGGATTTATGAAAAGCCTGTAAAAGAGGCGGAGCTGTACTTCTTCCGTCTTGGGAAGTTTGTTTCCGTGGAACTATGATAATGATTGGGCGTGTTGCGATAAGCAACACGCCCTTTTGCCGTTAGCGGCTGTTTTTGTTCTGATTCTGGTTCTGATTCTGGTTCTGATTTTGGTTCTGGTTGTTCTGGTTCTGATTTTGGTTCTGGTTGTTCTGGTTCTGATTCTGCTTTTGATTCTTGTTCTGGTTGTTCATACTTCTTACCTCCGAGTTTTTACTTGCAGATTGCTGCGAAAATAGGTTGCCCAGTTCCTTAGGATTTATCCTTTGCTTTGAACAAAATGCTGGCAAGCAGACCTGCGACGACGGCCGCTGAGATGCCGCCGGCAGCAGCTTTTAAGCCGCCGGTAAAAATTCCTAAAAATCCGTCGGTGTCCACAGCTTCCTTCACGCCCTTGGCTAAGTTATAGCCGAAGCCGGTAAGGGGAACGGTAGCGCCTGCACCTGCAAACTCTGCCAATGGTTTATATAGATTGATGGCGCCTAAAATCACACCGATGACCACATAGCTTACTAAAATTCTGGCGGGGGTCAGTTTTGTTTTGTCAATGAGAACTTGTGCAATAACGCAGAAAATACCACCGATGAAAAAGGCTTTTATATAATCCATATCAGTTATCTCCTATGATAGATAGCGCATGGCATACCCCCGGAATCGGCAGACCTTGCTGGGTGGAAGTGGGGGAGAGTAATGCGCCCGTGCCGCAGAATAAGATTCGTTTCAGTTTTCCTTTGCTGAGCTTTTCCAAAAGATAGCCGCACAGGGTGATGGCGCTGCAACCGCAGCCGGAGCCACCGGAATGGACATCCTGTTCGGTTTGGTCAAACACCATGGTTCCGCAGTCTGTCAGCTTGCCGCCTAAGGACATTCCGTCGCGGCGGGAGAGTTCCAGCAGCACATCTTTTCCCAGCTGCCCCAAATCGCCGGTGACAATGAGGTCAAAGTCCTCCGGCGCGGTGTGCAGGTCTTCCATGTGGGCGCGAATGGTTTCGTATGCCGCAGGAGCCATGGCAGCGCCCATGTTGTTGGCATCCTTAATGCCTAAATCTGTAACTGTGCCAAAGGTGGCACTTTCGATTCTTGGCCCTTTGCCCGCGGAGCAAACTAGCGCCGCACCGGAACCGGTTACCGTCCATTGGGCGGTAGGTGTGCGCTGCCCGCCATAGCCTAAGGGGAAGCGGTATTGCCGCTCCGATGAGGCAAAGTGGGAGGAGGTCATGGCCACCACTTTGTCAGAAAAACCGCCGCTGACTGCCATGGAAGCAACCAGCAGACTTTCCGCCATGGTAGAGCAAGCGCCATATAATCCCAAATGGGGCACGCCGGTATTTCGCAGGGGGAAAGAAGAGCCGATGCATTGATTCAAAAGGTCGCCGGAGCAGACAAGACCTAATTGGTTTTTCTGCAACCCCGCCTTTTTCAGCAGGGTTTCCAGCGCGGCCTTTTGCATTTGTTTTTCAGCCTGCTCCCATGTTTTCTGACCGAAATAGGTATCCTGAGAAGTAATATCAAAATAGGTTGCCAAGGGCCCTTCGGACTCTTTTTTGCCTGCGACGCTTGCCCATGTTGTAATCACCGGCATTTCCGGCAGGATGAAGCTTTGTTTCCCTCGTTTGTTGTTAGGCATTGTGTCCACCGTCCTGATGTTTTTTATAGTATGCTCGTTTTTGACGGCTTCATGTAAAAAAGAACCCTCCGATGCAAAATGCATCGGAGGGTGTGGTTTTTTGGGTTAATCCAAAGGAGGACGTGCTTCGTCAATGACAGTTTCTACATCAAACAGGGGTTCGAGCAATTCGGGGTTGCGGTACATCCGGATGCCGTCAATGTTCTGGCGGCCGCCGCGGAAGTAATTTTCACCTAGTTGATTCCAAACTCTGGCGTCCACACCGTAGAAGTAGCGGTAGCCGTCTTCATACAGGATGGAGAATTTATAGTTGGAAAATGTGTAGTTGTGCCAGTCATTAATATCAGAGCCGTGGGGGTAGAGGATGATGTCCGTATCGCCGACAATGGGCTGAACGGTTGTCTCCCACTTGTTGGAGTCGTAGTCCACATAGTCGATTTCGCCATAGGGAGGATGACCGTAGGAGTGGCTGACGATTAACCAGCCATGGTCTTTCAGACACTGCACAACTGCCTTGGCATCGGCAACTTCCTTAGCATAAGCTTCGCTGCCTAAGGCTGCTTCGTAGGAGGGCTTGGTGCGGTAACCCAGCACACCCTCAAAACCGGTGACACCCAGCATAGCGCGGGCACCGCGGTAGGAGAAGTCCGGATGCTCCTGAATGAAGCGTTCCAGCACGGGAACCAAATCATAGTCGCCTACTAAAATATTGCCGTCAGCATCCATGTATTCGCAGGTTGGGAAGCCGTCCTCACCGATGATGATTTTGTGGGCAAAGCCGTCGCCGGTGGTATCAGCGAAAATGGGAGTTTCATTTTTGCCGTCACCGGAGGCAATCATGTAGCTGTAATAGTTCACATCGTCTTGGCTCATGATGAAAGGCTTTTTACCTTCGGGGAGCATGATTTTGCCGTAGGTAAAGTGGGTGCCGGTTTCGTCGGTCACTTCGTGGGCCATGTCGTAGGGGGACACCAGCACATAGCCTTTTTCATACATCTGCTCCATAATGGCCTTGAATTCATCGATGGTGGCCATATACATATTGTAGCCGTAGGAATCGGAATCTCCGTCAAAGGCGCGGTCGACATCTGCGATGAGGGAATGGAAGAAAATGTGAGGGATGTCTTGGGGGGTGGGATACTCTACAAGCTTACCCTTTTCTTCCTGATAGGAGGCGATTTTTTCTGCAAGAATATCGTATTGGGAGAACTGGGGACTTGCTTCCAGCATGGCGATGGCCTTGTCGTAGTCATAGCCGGCAGCAATGAAATCGGCCTCTGCAACGAGATCCAGCACTTCCTGAGGAATAACAACAGGTTCAGGGTCTTTCTCATCGTCATCGGGATTGGTGTCGGGCGTGGGGTTCACTTCAATGCTGGGGGGCGTGTCGGGGGTGGGCGCATTTAAGGAGTCACCGATCTGCTTTGCCACGATGACAAAGATGATAGAAGCCACCAATAACACACATACCGCAATCAGGAGAACATAAAGAGCCTTGGGAAGTCCCATATATTTGCGATTTTCTTTTGCCATAGTGATTACCTCGCATGAATGATTTAATAAATCTTTCTAACATTATATACGATATTTGTCGGAATATCAACTAAGAAATGCAAATTCCCACCGGCATCATGAGATGCCGGTGGGAAAGATTATAAAACCCTTTTTGCGCCGGTATAATGAGATGACCAATAGGAATTACTCAGAGAAGAAATAATGACACCCTTGCTGGACGAGGAATGAATAAATTGTCCGTCGCCAACGTAAATGCCTAAATGGGAAATTCCTGTGGTGTAGGTGTTGGAGAAGAATACAAGATCACCGATTTGCAGGTTTGCTCTGGCAACGGAAGTGCCCACTGTCCATTGCTCTTTGCTGGTGCGGGGCAGGGTGATGCCATGCTTGGCAAAAACATACTGCACAAGTCCGGAGCAGTCAAAGCCGTTGGGTGTGCTTCCGCCCCACTGATAAGGGACGCCTAAGTATGCTTTTGCGGTGGCGACAATTTGACTGCCGGTGACTGCCGCGGGTTTATTCAGCGCAGAGGCGCTGGGCGCCACACCGGTGGACTTACCGCCAACAAAGAACAGCGGCTTTTTAAAGGAATCCCGATTTTCATAGGGGATTTCCGTTAAATCTAAATAATCGCTGCGAATGTAGCCGATGGTATTTCCGAAAATCACCTTAAACCAACCGTTGTTGATGCCGATGATGTAGGCGGCATTTCCGCTTTTCGCCCAAGCGACAACAGAATGGCTTGTGCTGGGTCCGCTGCGGACATTGACTGAGCTGACATTGACCTTGCCGTAGCCCAGCTCTGCATTTTCTCTGGTTAAAAGGGGAAGATAGTCGCTGTGCATATAGCCTGTTTGCAAATTAAAATTGACCTTGTACCATGCGCCTGTCTTTTCTAAGATAACGGCAACCTCTCCCCGATAGGCGAAGTCCAAGGTCGCCGAAGCGGTGTTGGGCGCGCTGCGCAATCGCAAGGATGAAGCATTGACAAAGCCTATGCCCAGCTTTTGTTGTCTTGTGGCGGCGCTGGCGGAAACCGCTGCGCTGCCCAAAAATAAAAAAATTGTCAGCACAAGGCTGACAATACGTGAAAGTTTTTTCATACGATGCCCTCCGTCTTACTGTGAATGAATCATTTTCCTGCCAAAGCACGTTCCAGCCAGACACAGCCAAAATCCAAAGCTGTATACAGACCGTCTTTTTCGCTCTTTTTTACCACGCGGTCGCGGCTTTTCGCGGCGGGGTCGGTGAGCTGAAGCTGAACAGATACTTTTGTAGCCACGTCCAATTCGCCAACCTTTTTGGTTTCGAGAATTTGGAGCATGACGATGTGGGTATCTGCCATAGAACCGTAATAAATCAGATTGTCCTTCCGCATCAGCGGATGGCCTTTGTACATGAGTACTGCGTTTTTGTCAGCCATTTCGGTTACCTCCTTGTAATCGAATTGTAACATCTTGTAACCCTTGTGTCAACCGCAGTTGGGCATTTACCAGAACTTGGCAAGGAAAGCGGCTAACCCTTGACAGATGTTATATTTGGATTTTGTAAGACGGAGGGGGTATGAAGTTGTAAGGATAAGGAAAGAGGCTTTTGCCGTGGCAAAAGCCTCTTGGCGTGGATTAGGCCAGATAGCTGCGGACCAATTCTTGAAGAAGCTCGTCCCTGTCCAGCTTGCAGATTAAACTGCGGGCGTTATTGTAGTTGGTGATATAGGTGGGGTCTTCGGTGAGAAGATAGCCCACAATCTGATTGACAGGGTTATAGCCCTTTTCTTGCAGAGAATCGAACACAGTGCGGAGGGTGTTGCGCATATTCTCTTTGTCATCGCTGGGGATGGTAAATTTCAGAGTGCTGTTATCCGTCATAGTATCGACCTCCTTGTAACAATATTGGTATTATAGCCCAAAATTTAGAATCTGTAAAGTCCTCACCGGAAAAAATTTACAAACAGATGTTTAGCGCAGGGTTGCGCCCAGCCTTTCTTCCAGAGCTGCAAGTACCTTCGTGACAACGGCTTCGGAGTCTGCGTCGGTCAAGGTGCGGTCATCTGCCCGCAGTTCCAGAGAGAATGCCATGCTCTTTTTGCCTTCGGGCACGCCGGTGCCGCGGTAGATGTCAAAGAGCTTAATACTGCGAAGCAGCTTGCCTGCGGCAGCGAAAATGACTTCCTCAGCCTGAGCAACGGTAATGGCCTCATCACAAACCAGAGCCAAGTCGCGGCTGACCGCAGGATACTTGGGCAGGGGGGTGTAGGTGGCATCGGGCAGACGCAGGGTAAACAGCTTGGTGAAATCCAGTTCTGCGCAGTAAACCTCGCAGTCTAAGCCATAGTTTTTCGCAACCAAGGGATGCACTTGACCCATATAGCCAAGCTCGACGCCATTGATGCTTACCATGGCGCAGCGGCCGGGGTGATAAGAGGGATTATTCTGCACAGCGGTGTAGCTTGCCTTGGGCATACGCATTGCTTTCAAAATCGCATCCAGCTCACCTTTCAGGGTGAAGAAGGTTTCATTAGCACCGTAGGTGCCCAGCACCAGCATTTTCGGCTCTTCGGGGAGCTTATCTTCTGTGGGCAGATAGATTTTAGCCAGCTCGTACAGCTTGGCGGCTTTGTTGTGGTAGGCATTGTTGCGGCTCAAAATATCCAGCATGGAGGGCAGGGCGATGGTGCGCATGATGGAAGTGTCCTCGCCCAAGGGATTTTGAATTCGCATAGCATTGCGCAGAGGAGAATCCTCGGGCAGTCGGATTTGATCAAAAATTGCAGGAGAAACGAAGGAATAGGTGATAATTTCACTGTAACCTAAGCTGCGGCACAGGCTGCCTGCCTGATTTTCCGCCAGCATATAGGGAGTGTAGCCGCCTTGGGTAGAGGTTTTGAAGGCGGTGGTGGGAATATCGTTGTAGCCGTAAGAACGACCCACTTCTTCTGCAATGTCCGCCATGAGGTTTAAGTCGGGGCGGAAGGAGGGGACTTTAATTTCGTCGCCATCTACTTCGATTTCCAAGCGGTTGAGGTACATGACCATATCTTCCTTGGAAATGTTCGTGCCCAGCAGGCGGTTGATTTTTTCTACTTCCAGAGGCAGAGTTTTGGGGGCGGGGACATAGTTGATAATGTCAATCATGCCGTCTAAAACATCACCGCAGCCCAGCATTTCTACCAGCTCGCAGGCGCGCTCCACAGCGGGAACGGTCATCATGGGGTCAAGATTTTTCTCAAATTTGCCGGAAGCGTCGGTACGCATGCCCAGCGCCAAAGCGGTCTGACGAATGGAAGTGCCGTTAAAGTTGGCAGATTCAAAGACTACGGTAGTGGTGTCATCCACAATTTCAGAGTTTTCGCCGCCCATGATACCGGCTAAGCCAATAGGCTTGTTGTCGTCAGCGATGACCAGCATGCCGGCCTTCAAATTCCGCACATTACCGTCGAGAGTGGTAAGAGCTTCGCCTTCCTCGGCTTCCCGGACTACGATTTTGCCGGAGGATACATAGCGGTAGTCAAAAGCATGCATAGGCTGACCGTATTCCAGCATGACATAGTTGGTAATGTCTACGATGTTGTTAATGGGGCGCACACCGTTGGCGCGCAGTCGCTGCCGTAGCCACTTGGGAGAGGGAGCAATTTTCACATTGGCAACCATGCGGGAGGTGTAGCGGTTGCAAAGCGCCTCCGCGGGAACTTCTACATCCAGTTTCTCGAAAATAGAGCCGGCATCGCTGCCTTTGACCACAGGCTCGTGGTGGCGCATAGGCAGACCAAAAGCGGCAGCGGATTCTCTGGCCAGACCGATGATGGAGTAGCAGTCGGGGCGGTTGTTGGTAATTTCAAAATCTACGATGGTATCGTCGTTGCCGATGACATCGTTGATATCGTCACCGGGTTTGCAGTTTTCGTCATTCAGGATCCAAATGCCGTCGGCATAAGCGTCAGGTAAATCATGCTCCGTCAGACCCAGCTCTGCAAAGGAGCAGAGCATGCCGCAGGAAACCTCACCGCGGAGCTTGCCCTTGGTGATATGCACACCACCGGGGAGATAGGAGTTGTGCAGGGCGGCAGGCACTAAGTCGCCTTCACGGACATTCTGCGCGCCGGTGACAATCTGCACAGGCTCGCTTTCGCCCACATCCACTTGACAGACCCACATATGGTCGGAGTTTTCGTGGCGGACGATGGATAGAACCTTGCCAACCTTGACATTTTTGATTTCTGCGTCCATGCGTTCCCAGGTTTCCACTTTTTGGCCGAACACAGTGAGCTTTTCTACATATTCTTTATCGGAGATGTGGGATAAATCCACGAACTCCTCATGAAGCCATTTTCTGTTGAGTTTCATTGTTTATCCCTCCTTAGAATTGATTTAAGAACCGAATGTCGTTGTCGAAAATCAGCCGCAGGTCATTGATGCGCATGCGGCCCATGGCCATACGCTCCAAGCCCATGCCAAAGGCAAAGCCGCTGTACTTTTCGGGGTCAATTCCGCAGTTAGAAAGCACATCGGGGTGCACCATGCCTGCGCCCAGCAGCTCAATCCAACCCTCACCGTGGCAGGTGGAGCAGACATTGCCGTCTACCTCGCCGGTACCGTGGCACTTGTGGCACTGCATATCCATTTCGCAGGAAGGCTCGGTAAAGGGGAAGTGGTGGGGACGGAACCGCATCACGGAATCCTCGCCGTAAATCTTCTTCATAATGGCAACCAGCGCGCCCTTTAAGTCGCCCATGGTGATGTTTTCATCTACCACAAGACCTTCAATCTGGTGGAACATGGGGGAGTGGGTGGCATCCGCCTCGTCCTTACGGAACACGCGGCCGGGTGCCAGCATGCAAAGAGGCGGCTTGTTGTTTTCCATAAACCGAATCTGCATGGGGCTGGTTTGCGTGCGAAGCAAAATGCTGTCGTCATCGTTAAAATAGAAGGTGTCGCTGCGGTCGCGGCTGGGGTGACCTTCTTCGATGTTCAGTCGTGTGAAGTTGTAGCTTGCCAGCTCTACTTCGGGGCCGTCTACTACCTGATAGCCCAGACCTACGAAAATTTCCTTAATCTGCTGCAACACTTGATTCATAGGATGCTGATGACCCAAAGCCACCGTCTCACCGGGAATGGTGACGTCAATGGCCTCGGCTGCTAGTTTTGCCTCCAAAACAGATGCGTTCAGAGCAGATTTGCGATTTTCCAGAGTTTCTTCCAGCTCTGCGCGTACAGCGTTTGCCAGCTGACCCATAACAGGCCGCTCCTCGGGGGAAAGCTTGCCCATCATTTTCAGCACGGCAGTGAGTTCACCCTTTTTGCCCAGCCATTTCACGCGGAGTTCTTCCAGCGCGGCGGGAGTTTGGGCATCATTCAGCTCGGCAAGCGCCTGCTGACGAATCAGTTGTAATTGTTCTTTCATGTTAAATCCTCCTAAAAGGTTTTGGGCATAAAAATAATCCTTCCATCCCACAATCGGGACGAAAGGACTTCCTTCCGCGGTACCACCCGCAATTCGCTGATGATTCAGCGCAGCTTAAAAGCGCAAATACGCTCGCAATTTGTAACGGAATTACCCGGCGAGTCCTACTAAAAAGTTCAGACCGCAGCTCCTGGGCGAAGGCCTTGTACTGCACCCATGTGGCTCCCACCGTCCCACATTCGCTGAAGCTGTGTTTCATAGCACAAGACGACCCATTCATCGCTTTTCTCAGTATCGGACACATTCTAGCACACCAAGGGGAAAAATGCAAGCATTATTTCCAAAAATAGGGCAAAAAACGCCCACAGCCGCAGCTGTGGGCGAAAAATGTACGCAGTTATAGCTCTTCGCTCACCGCCAGCAAGAGAATACCGACGATGACAACGGCAATAAAGGCGTAGGTTTTCCAAGAAAGCTTTTCTTTCAGGAAAATACGGGAAAGCAGCAGGGAAACAACGCAAACAGAGGAAAGAATGGGGGCAGCCACAGCGTCAACTCCGCCGAGGGCATAAACATAAGTAAACTGACCGGCAGTTTCAAATACAGCAGCCAGAATCTTGTCTTTGTGCTGAGGCACAGGGCCGAACTTGACTTTCTTGGCCTTCATGAAGATAAACAGGCCCAGAGCGAACAGGGCAAAGGTCAGCTCATAGCTGGTATTGGCCACGGCTTCGATGGTCTCCTCGGTCACATCCACAAAAGGCGCATTTGCGATGTCTTCCACAAGGAAGAAAGCGTCATCAAAGAATGTGCCAAAGGCATCCAACAGGGCATACACAAAGGGCATGCAGAACGCCACAAATGCCAGCTTTTTGCCGTAGTTCTTTTTTCTTGGGGTTTCACCGCGGTTTTCCAAATAGCTGACACCCACAACGCCAACGGCGATGACAGCAACGGCAACCCAGGTAAGCCAAGAGAATTCGTCGCCCATAAACAAGGCGAATAACAGGACACAAATGACACCTGCGGTGTTCTCGATGGGGTCAGAGATGGATTCTTCAATGAAACGCATTCCAAAATAGGAAAATGCCATGGAGATAATGTAAAATAGAGAAACGGGCAAATAGATCAGGATGTTAATGGGATTGTAGTGAATATTCTGCGTCAGCAGCGTGAAGATGGCATGAAGCCCCATAACAACGCCTACCCAGACGCAAATCTTTAAGTGGGAGTATTTCTCGTTGGGTTGGGCGCGTTTTTTATAAAAAAGCTCCGCAGCACCCCACAAAAGCGCAGTTGCGATGGAAAAGAATAACCAAGACATAATCGTTACCTCTTTCTATGATAGTGCGATAAGACCTGCATCGATCATTTTTTGCAGACTTAATAAAATACCTAATTTTGCATGATCCCAAGTCAAGCCGCCTTGGAAGTAAACGGCATAAGGCTCGCGAATGGGTCCATCGGCAGAAAGCTCAATGGAGCTGCCTTGCACAAATGCGCCGGCGGCCATAATCACCTTGTCGTTGTAGCCGGGCATATCGCTGGGCCAGGGAGTGGCAAAGCTGTCTACCGGTGCAGCGGCCTGAATACCCTTACAGAAGGCAATCATACCCGCTTCACTGCCAAGCTCCACCGCTTGAATGATGTCATGGCGGCTTTCCTGCGCATTGGGTATGCACTTAAAGCCTAAGGGTTCATAGAGATTTGCGGCAAAAATCGCGCCTTTTTCTGCGCCGGCCACCACAGTGGGAGCAAGGAAGAAGCCTTGATACAGCGCGGTCATAAGGCCGAGATTTGCGCCTACTTCCTGTCCTAAGCCGGGGGCAGAAAGGCGATAGGCACAGCGGTCAACGCAGGCTTTTGTGCCTGCAATGTAGCCGCCAATGGGAGCAAGTCCGCCACCGGGGTTTTTAATCAGACTGCCCACGGTCATATCTGCGCCTACATCGGAAGGCTCTATGATTTCCACAAATTCACCGTAGCAGTTGTCCACCATAGCGATGAGGTCGGGTTTGATATTTTTACAGAAGGCAATCAGCTCACCGATTTGCTTGACGGAGAAGGTGGGGCGGGTGGCATAGCCCTTGGAGCGCTGAATGGTGATCATTTTGGTTTTCGAGGTGATGGCCTTGGCGATATTCTCGTAGTCAAAGCTGCCGTCGGGGAGCAAATCCACCTGCTTGTAGCTTACACCGTATTCTGCCAGAGAACAGGGACTTTCCCGAATGCCGATGACTTCTTGCAGGGTGTCATAAGGAAGACCGACAGGAGATAAAAGCTCGTCGCCTGGCAGCAGGTTTGCGCTGAGGGCAACGGTCAGGGCATGGGTGCCGCAGGTGATCTGAGGTCTGACCAAGGCGGCCTCGGTGTGGAACACATCGGCATACACCCGTTCTAAGTTATCGCGGCCAAAATCGTCGTAGCCGTAGCCGGAAGAAGCCACAAAGCAGGCAGCGGATACGCGGTTTTTCTGCATGGCGGCAACGACCTTGGCTTGGTTGTATTCCGCGATTTGGTCGATGGCGGCAAAGCGCTCTGCCAATTTTTTAATGGTGTTTTCGCCGTAATGATAGACGGCAGGGGAGACCCCCATGGTTTGATATAGTTCTAACAGTGCATCCATTTTAGTTTTCCTCTTTTTTCACAGTGTTCAGAATCTGGTCGGCAAGGGAGTTGAGAACCTCGGGGCGGGTGACAATCAAGCCCGTTTCGTCATCTCCCAATAAAAGCAAGGTGTCTCCGGGGCTAATGCCATAAAAATCCCGTGCTTCCTTGGGAATGACAATTTGCCCGCGGTCTCCGACCTTGGCAGTGCCGAAAACCCGTTGGGGGTTTTGTTTGCCCAGAATGTGTTTTCCTCCGGCCATGGATGGACTCCTTTCACATTTTTCATACTTTTCACACTTTGAAATTATAACGAAAACCGCCTCGGCTGTCAAGACCAAGGCGGTATTTTTTGGGATTTAATCGTCTCTCCGACGGCCACCAAATAAGAGCAGCAGCCGCAGCAATTGCGCCAGCGCAACAGCGGTGGCGGCCACATAGGTCAGCGCGGCAGCGGTGAGGGTTTTGCGAGCGCCCCGTTGTTCTTCGGCGGTGAGAAGTCCGGTATCGTCAATGGCTTGCATGGCGCGGCGGCTGGCGTTGAATTCCACCGGCAGGGTCACCAGCTGAAACACCAAAGACAGGGCAAAGCAGGCAATGCCAAGATACACAAAGGTGTAGGAATACTGACCGCCAACACCAAAAATCAGACCCAGCAGGATCAGCGGCATGGCTAGTTTGCTTCCAATGTTGGTAATAGGAATAATGGCAGCGCGGAGCTTGATGGGTGCGTAGTGCTTGGCATATTGCACTGCGTGACCGGCTTCATGACAGGCGACGCCGATGGCGGCAACAGAGGTGCTGTGATACACACTGTCTGATAGGCGAATCACATTGGTGCGGGGGTCAAAGTGGTCAGTTAAATTACCGGAAACTCGCTCAATGCGCACATTACTGATGCCGTTGGCAGAAAGCACTTTTTCCGCGGCCTGTGCGCCGGTGAGATTTCGCATAGAGCACAGAGCACTGTATTTTTTAAAGGTGGAATTGACATTTGCGCTTGCCCACATGGCTAAAATCACACAGGGCAGTACCAGCACAAGATAAGTCCAGTCGAAACCGTAATAAAAAAGCATAGGTTTTCTCCTTTATGGGAATGTATATATTATATCCTGAAATTTGAAAATGACAAGACTTTATATCTTTCAAAAAATTGGGCATTCTGTGTAGGGAGGGATTACCATGACAGAAAAGGAATACGGTCGTCTTGTAAAGGATATGTCGCCAAAATCGCCTATGTGGCGGGATTGCCTGAACGCATTTTGGGTAGGCGGGTTGATTTGCCTGCTGGGTCAAATTGCTATGAATGGTTATATGGCGCTGGGGCTTAACCAAGAGAATGCGGGTACGGCAACTGCCATGAGTTTGGTGACGCTTTCTGCCTTGCTCACGGGGCTGAGTTTGTATGATGACATTGCCAAATTTGCCGGCGCGGGGACATTGGTGCCGATTACAGGTTTTGCTAATTCTGTGGCAGCTCCCGCGGTAGAATTTAAAACCGAGGGAATGATTCTCGGCACGGCGGCGAAGATGTTCACAATTGCAGGACCAGTCATCGTATACGGTGTAAGCGCAAGCGTAGTGTATGGCTTGGTTTATTGGATAACGACATTGTTTTAGAGGGCTGCAACCGCGACCCTCTCGCAAATTTTTGCACAAGGGTATTGAAAAAAAGAAACAAAGGTGCTATAATATTTTTCAGAGAGTCTGATTGTTCTCTGTGAGCGGATACATAGCAATCAAATATTTGATTAAGGAGAGTTTAAAAATGAAAAAGTTTACTATGCTTGTGGCGCTGATTCTCTGTGTAACCATTGGCGGCGTGTATGCTACCTGGACCTATCAGGGCGGCGAAGTTTCCCCTCTGCATCATCACTTTAATGTTTATATGGGTCAGGTTGACAACGATGAGGCCAAGGGTATTCTGAAGACAGTTACCAACGCGCTGAACATCCGTCTTGACGATGCGAACAAGGACTATGTGGCCGAAGCTTTCGTTCACGGCTATATTGAGTTTGTGTTTGCACCCAAGGCCAATGCTACTGACGATGTTCGCAATAATGGTATCAATTTGAACTATACTCTGGAGCAGACTAACCCTGCAATCCAGTATGAGGTAGATGGCGTTGCTACCAATGTTTTCACCATTACCGGTGGTACCGGCGACCTGGGCAAGGGCGTTCTGATCACAGCCGACAACTACAGGACTCTGAGTGCTCACGGTTCTGACCTGTCTACTTATATCGGTTCTTTCTACTACTGCATTGAGGCTACCGACATCAATTCCATGATCACTACAGATATTTCCCTGCCTACATATGATGATTACAAGGCAATGGAGACGGTCCTGAACACCACAACTGCAAAGATCGGTATTTCTATCAACGAAGAATAATATACTACCTGATATATACCCACATTATCCCATGTTCTGCATGGGATAATGCTTTAAGGAGACATATATGTCCGGATATGAGATTTATGTCTTCTTCCTCTGCCTTGTAGTTTTTACGCTTTTGACTGGCCTGTTCTCTGCGATGCTGTACTACATCGTAAAAACGACCCTCAAGACCATCCGACACGGCCTGGAAGATGAAAGAATTATAAAAGAATATGAGAAGCAGATGCGGGGAAATCCGGTAGCAGATGTGATTTGCAAGTGCTTCTGCACGGTGGTTTTGGTTGCGGTTTTTGTGGCCTTTTTTCTGTCGGTATGCGTTCAGTTTGCCGACGACCGGGTGAAGGGCGATTTGCCGGTGCCCAAGGTGGTGCTGTCTTCGTCTATGGCCTTTAAAAACGAGAAAAACACCTACTTGGCCCAAAACGGTCTGGATGACCAGTTTGAACGTTTCGATTTGATCCTTACCCGGGAACTTCCCGGGGAGTTCGAACTGGAGCTTTATGACATTGTGGTCTATGATTACCATGGCAATCTGATTATCCACCGGATCATCGGTATAGAAGAACCCAACGAGAAGCACCCTGACCATCGTCAGTTCCTGCTTCAGGGCGACGCCAATTGGTACTCCGACGATTTTCCTGTGACCTACGAGCAGATGCAGGCCATCTATCTGGGTGAGAGAATCCCCTATGTGGGCAGCTTCTTTGCCTTTATGCAGTCTCCGGCAGGCTATTTGTGTATCCTGCTGGTGGTTTTCGCGGTCATTGCCACGCCCATTGTGGAAAAGAGGTTCTGGATCGCCAAGGTGGAACGACTGAAGAAAATCGGTTACATTGAAACGGAAGAGCCGGAGAAAGAGTTAGTGGAGGTGCAGTGATGAAACATCCACATTCTGTGCTCTTGCCGGTGATCGCGTTTTTGCTGGTTTTATGCCTTGCGGTTTCCGGTGTGTTTGCGGTGTGGATCTATTTCGTGACACCGGAGCCCCTGTTGGAGAAATTGCAGGTAAATGTCGGCGGTTTTTACTATGACATTGCCATTACCAAGGTGTCGGTGGTTTCTAAAACTGTCAGTTTGGAGTCCAATTCCTGTACCGATGCCACCGTGGTGCAGACCGCGTTAACAGGCAATGCCGGCCAAAACGTGGTATATGAGATCACTGCAGTGAATTTCTCCAAAACTACCACCTACGTTTTCAGCAGCGCTACCATAGACTTAGGCAACGGTGTGACGGTTGTTTCTTCGTCGGATTCATCCGGCAAGGTAAAGATTCCTGACGCCGTGGGCATGAATTACGTATCGGGCACCGCCATTGGTCCTGGTGAGACTTTTACGTTTTACGCCACATATACCCTGACGGACAATGCTTCTGCCAGGGATGTTTCGGTGAAGTACCATTTTTTGCCGGTGGTTTATTTTGTCACGTATATGGACAATAACCAGGTCTACGCTGAAGATTGCATTGTCAACAACAATACAACTTATACCGTAAGAAGCGATAAACCCCAAGCTCCGGGTAACAATGTATCATTTACCGGCTGGATGAACGCCGCCGGTGTGGTGATTAAGTCTGTCCCGGCGAGCAACAAAAATAATTACACCCTGTCTGCCAAGTGGGACAGTGTGTATTCTATCGTCTTTGTAGACGCTAAGGGCAATGTGCTCTATCAGGAGCATATCACCAAGAATACAACGGCTCTGTCCGCTGCGGGCCAGGCTGCGGTGAATGCGGCACTGACGCAGCTCCAGGAGAATGTGAATCAGCAGGATGTTACCGTTCAGTGGAGCAGCTACAAATTTGGCTCCGCCGGTGACATCATTGTTCGAGCCGAGTATACCTACAGTGGTATCCTTAAGCTGGTACCGGTTTATGAAACGGTAAACGGTGTCAACGACGGTATTGTGGACTATTACCGGGTTGACCCGGTGGATAATCTGACTTCCACCAATGTCAAAGACGGTAAAGTCTATATTCCCGGTATGATCGGCGCCATCCCGGTCAAGGAAATCGAGCGCGTGACCAACGAGGCCGGATCCGGCGACTGGAATAACTTTAACGATGTCATCAAAGAGATACATGTAGGTGAGGGCACCGAGATTTTGGAACACAACTCGTTGTCCTATACCACGGCGCTGAAGACGGTATATCTGCCCAGCACCTTGAAGTCTATGGGTAAAAATACCTTCTCCCGGAACATCAGCAGCGATAAAAAGGTGCTTACCATCCATTATGCCGGTACAAAGGCCGATTGGGATGCGGTTGTAAATGCAAGTGTCCACGATTACGGCGACGATTGGGCTGGCGGTCTGAAGGAAGGCTCTATCGTGGTCTGTACCGACGGTTATTACAGATGCTATGACGTGAAGATGTCCTGGTTCAAAGAACTGCGTCGCTGGGAATGGCATCCCCATACTTATGGCACCGGATGCGTATCTGGCTGTCCATAACAAAAGAAAAAGAGATAAAGAAATCATAAAGACAAAACCTCTGGCTTTGGTCGGAGGTTTTGTCTTTATAAAGTTACCTGATTATAATGGAATATGTATTTATGAGTCCTAAGTTGACACCAGCAGAGGGATTCATACTTGGGGTTGGTGCAAAAATGTTCACAATTGCAGGACCAGTCATCGTATACGGTGTAAGCGCAAGCGTAGTCTATGGCCTCATTTATTGGATAACAACATTGTTCTAACAAAAAGGCTTGACCGAAATGGTCAAGCCTTTTGTTGCTGCCTGTCAAAGGTATGAATCCAATCTGCCTTGAAGAAATAAATAATGAAAATGATACTGCTTAAACACCATGTAAGAGGGTATGCCCAAGAAACGGTGGTCAGCTCATTGACAAGTTTAATGGCGATGGTGATATAAGTCACGCGAATTACGCACCAGCAGGCCAGCATGGTAAACATCGGCACGATGGGTTTGCCTGCGCCCCGCATGACACCGGCAATGCAGTGAGAAAAAGCAAGCAGGAAATAAAACGGGCTGATGGTGCGCATATGCTGTGCGCCAAAGCCGATGGCTTCCGCGGAATCACTGAACAGACCGATAAGCTGCGGAGCAAAGGCGTAGGAGAGCGAACCAATGGTTTCTGCCAGCAGACAGCTGCAAATGACACCGAAGGCAACGCCCTTTTTTACGCGGTCGTGCTTTCTTGCGCCAAGGTTTTGGCCTACAAAAGTAGATAGGGATTGGGTAAAGCAGGTAACCGGTAAGAAGGCAAAGCCTTCTAGCTTGGAGTAAGAGCCGCAGCCGGCCATAGCAGATTTGCCGAAACTGTTGATATTGCTTTGCACGACCACATTGGCAAGGGCAATGACACTGTTTTGAATACCTGAGGGGATGCCATAGCGCAGGATGTCTAAAAGACTTTCCTTGTGAAAGCGAATTTCTCGAATGTGAATGCGATAAGGGGCGTTTACCCGCATCATGTGGATGAAACACAGTAACGCGCTGATACCCTGTGAAATGGTGGTGGCAATGGCGGCTGCGCCCACACCAAGACCTAATACAGCCACAAACAGCATGTCAAGAATGATATTTAAGATGGTAGAGAAAATCAGATAGTAAAGGGGGTGCTTGCTGTCGCCCACAGCATGAAGAATGCCCACAAATATATTATACAGGACAATAAAGATGCCGCCGCAGAAGTAGTAACGGAAATACGTTACAGATTGGGGCATGACATCGGCAGGTGTTCCCATCCAGCTTAGGATAATAGGTGTTAAAACCACACCGGCTACGGATAGTATGACACCGGTGATAAGACCGAAGGCAATGGCGGTATCAATCGCCTTGCGCATGGTATCGTACTGCTTTGCACCGAATGCGCGGGCGATGATGACACCGGCACCCATAGCAAGCCCGTTAAAAAAGCTGACCATCATAAAAATCAGACTTCCGGAGGAGCTGACAGCGGCCAAAGCCTCGTCACCTATGTAGTTGCCAACGCACCATGCGTCAAAGGCGTTATATAGCTGCTGAAATACGTTGCCTAAGAATACCGGTAGGGCAAAAAGCAACATGACCTTCCAAATGGGGCCGTTGACAAGGGAATGTTTATCGGATTGCAAAATGCGCCCCCCCTTAGGGTGTTTGTTTTAAAATGGGTTTTAAGGTGCTTCCTGCGGGTTATAGAATTTGAGATTTTTAATTTTCAGGGATGTTTCTACTGCAAAATTTCTGTCAATGTTTGAAATGTTCATATTCATCAGACTCCATGTTAAAGATAACGCTTGATTGCGGTGCTGTCAAGTTTGAATTAAATAAAAAACTTGCGCTTTTGAAATAGATGGAGAAGGTGCGGTTAAGCACTTTTTTGTTAGACAGGCAGGAAAGAGGGGAGCAAATATTAATATTGTATATCATTTGTTTTCCTTGACAAAAAATAGCGCCTATGGTATGGTTTTGGTAGATTCCAAAGGAAGAAAGGAAGCGGCAATATATAATGAAAATAATTGTAAAACAAAGCAGCGCCCCTGCCCGTTTTGCGGCAGAAGAATTGGCTAGATATGTATATTTGATGATGGGTGGCTCGCTTCCTGTTGTTGAGTATGATGCAAACGCAGTTGTGGATCAGGAAGAGACAATTGTATTGGGGCTTCTCAGTGATTTTTCTTTGGATCAATCCGAAGTGAAAGATGCCGTAATTGAGGACTTGATTGATATTCGCGTGGAGGATGGCAAAGGTTATATTGCCGGCAGCAATCCTCGCAGTATTTTGATGGGTGTGTATCAGTACTTAAAATCCGCAGGCTGCATGTGGGTGCGCCCCGGTATAGAGGGTGAGTATATTCCTAAAAAGGATATTTCCCACCATACTTATATTTATCGCAAGCTGGCGGATTATCCTTTCCGCGGTGAATGTACGGAAGGTGCAATCAGCTATGAAAGCCTGCGGGATATGGTTTACTGGCTGCCTAAGGTTGGCATGAATATGCTCATGAACGAGGGTCGCGTTCCGTATCTTTATATGCACAAATGGTATGCCCATATCAGTAATACCATGCTGCGTGAGCCGGGTTATGTGGCAGACTATCAGTCTATGGCTCAGTACATTGACCGCTGTGAGCTGGATTTACAGAAAACCGGTGTCCAGTACCACAATATGGGACACGGTTGGTTATTTGAAGAATTTGGCGTGGAGAACGGTTACAGCCATACCACCTCTGTGGAATTCACAGAAGAGGATTTGCAGCACTTTGCTTTGTTCTCTTGGACCGGAAAGCGGGGAATTGCCCATAATTCCTTGCTGTATACCAATCTGTGCTATTCCAATCCGGAAACTCGCAAAAAGCTGGTGAATTTCTGGGTAAAGTATGCGAAGGAAAAGCCTTATGTCGATTATTTTCATGTTTGGTTGGGCGACAGCCCTTGGTCCGGCTGTATTTGCGATGAGTGCAGCAAGAAGGAATTCTCCGATTGGTATGTCATGCTGCTCAACGAGATTGATGAAGCATTGACAGCTGAGGGCATCACCGCTCGCTTTGTGCTGATTTTGTATTGCTACACTGTCAGACCTCCCCGTGAAATTAAGATTAAAAACCCCGACCGCTTCTTGCTTTTGTACGCCAGTGCCATTGATTATGGCGAAGGTTACAAGGTTGTACCCTTTGAAGGGGAAGAGCCGCCCTATGATCCTAAGGAAGCGGTTCGTCCCGGTAATAATCAAGGTTTGGCTGCCAAGTGGCTGGCTGATTGGAAGGATTTCAGCGGTGCGAAGCTGTCGTGTATGTACGAATACCGCTTCTGGGTGGACCATTTTGCTGACCCCGGTTATATGCGTGTTGCAAGAGAAACCCATCGTGATATGAAAGCTCTGCACGATTTGACGTATGACGGCTGTATGAGCGATTTGACTGTGCGCGCCTTTATGCCTACGGGCCTGCCCCTTAGCATCATGGGTGAGACACTGTTCGACGAAAATCTGGATTTTGAAGCATATACTAAGGATTATTTTGCCGCTGCCTTTGGCGAAGATGCCGAGGCTTGCCGCGATTACTTAGAAACCATTACCGAGCTGTTCAATCCTATTTTGCTGCGTAAGGATATTAATGTGGCTGTGAACCACGATGCAGCAGGCTTGGCGGACAAGACGGAGTATGAGGACGGTTGGTTTAACAATCCGAAGATGGCAGAGAACTTAGCAAAGGTTCCTGCTGTGGTGGAAGCGTTTAAGCCTATTATTGATAAAAACCGCAAGGGCTCAGAGCTTTGTCGCGTCAAGTCTTGGGAAATCTTGAATTATCATGCGTATATCATCACCGAACTGTCCAAGGCATATTTAGAGGGCGCGAAGGGCGATAAGGAAGCAGGCGGTGAGATTTATCTGAAACTGCTGGATTGGCTTTCTATGCATGAAATGGAAATTGCCCCTTACTTTGATTTGTTCCTGTTTGATGAATATACCTCTAAAAAATTCGGTCTTCCCGTCAGAGAACCTAATCACGGTTTGTAATAAATAACAAACAGCACCTCTGTCTAAGAGGTGCTGTTTTTATTTTGGTTATATTAGAAGAGTTGTAGCTTGGTGGGCGGTGTAATAGAGGTTGCTTTTGGTACTTTCCTAAAATTATGCAGCAAAAAAGCCAAGCAGGAAGGAAAGGGCGCAGATTACCAGAAACAAATACATCAGAAATCTAAAAATCGTATAAGTCACTTTTGAAATTTCCCAGTGCGTAAGGCAGTAGCTGCAAATAAAGCCAATAGAGGAGCAAGCAAAGAGAATGAAGGGGTAAATATATAAAGCGTAGAGATCCTCCACCGCTAAATCTTCTGTTTCGCCTATGTGCAGAAGGGCGGATGCGCCTGAAAAGCAGGAAATAATACAGGCTGCGAGCATAAGTACGGAAGCAATGGCGAGGAGTAAGGGTATGTATTTTTTCATAGGTGGTGAACCTCCTTTTTGGATGATGATACCATAGAAATAGCGATCTGTAAATATGAAAACGGGGATTTGCTGTTGCGGCAGCATGGCCAAAGATATTTTCTTTGCTTTTTGGAAAGAATGTGCTATGATAAATACAAGTTATAGATGCGGAGGGGAACCTTATGCAAAATTACATTCGAATTGCTTGCGCTGTGCCTGCGGTTAAGGTGGGAAATGTTGCGCAAAATGCAAATGATATTTGCCTGTTTATGGAACAGGCAGACGGGAAGTCGGCAGATGTACTGCTGTTTCCGGAGCTGGCGCTGACAGGGTTTAGCTGCGGCGATTTGTTTTTCCAGGAAACCTTATGGGAAGCAGTAAAAGCAGGCGTCAAGAAAATTCTTGATGCGTCGGAAGATTGCCCCCAACTGACAACGGTGTTTGGCTTGCCGGTGCGTTTGCAGGATAAACTTTTTAATTGCGCCGCGGTGGTGCGAAACGGCGCAGTGCTGGGCTTGGTACCGAAAACATACATCCCGAACTATAACCCCCATCAGGAGAAAAGCTGGTTTGCCTCAGCCAATGATTTGGGCGTGGGCACACAGGCAACGCTTTTTGGCGCGGAAACCATTCCTGTTGGCGCTGATTGTGTATTTTCTTTGGGTGATGGTGCGGTGCTGGGTGTGGAGATTTGCGAGGATTTGCTGAGTCCCATCCCCCCGTCAGCGTATTTGGCGATGAGCGGCGCGAATGTAATTGTGAACTTGTCTGCTTCTTATGAAGTTGTAGGCAAACGCGAATGGATGAATCAGATGGTTGCGCAGCAGTCCGGTCGCTGCAAGTGTGTATACGCTTACTGCTCTGCCGGATGCACGGAATCCACTTCTGATTTGGTATTTTCCGGCAGCAGCTTGATTTGCGAAAACGGAAAGTGCCTTGCGAAAAACGACCGGCTGCCGGCCACAGATTATATATTGGTGGCAGATTGCGATTTGGGCCGGATTCAGGCCGATCGAATGAGAAACACCACCTTCCGCGATGCTTCTGCGCAGTACGGAAATCCTGACCTTTTGGAAATGGCTTCCGAGAGAGAAGGAGACCTGCGCGGTGACGGCGCGCTATATCCTTTGCGCAAGTTGGTGTTTGTGCCGGAGGATGAAAAGCAGCGTCAGCAGCGCTGTGAGGAAGTGTTTGCCTTGCAGGTGGCGGGACTGAAACAGCGGCTTTCTGTTATCGGTGCCAATGCGGTTGTAGGGATTTCCGGTGGCTTGGATTCTACTTTGGCGATGCTGGTGGCGGTGGAAGCCATGCGGCAGCTGGGCAGACCTGCCACGGATGTACACTGCATTACCATGCCTTGCTTTGGCACTTCTGACCGCACCTATCAAAATGCATGGGAACTGATGCGCACTTTGGGCGTCAGCGCAAAGGAAGTCAGCATTCGTGATGCAGTGAATCAGCATTTTAAGGACATCGGACACGACAGTTCCAACCATAATACCACCTACGAAAACGCTCAGGCGCGGGAACGCACCCAGGTTTTGATGGATTATGCCGGCACAGTGGGCGCAATTGTGGTAGGCACAGGCGATTTGTCTGAGCTGGCTTTGGGCTGGTGCACTTATAACGGTGACCAGATGAGCATGTACGGTGTCAATGCCGATGTGCCTAAGACCTTGATTCCCTATGTGATTGATGCGGTGGCGCAGAGACCTGAGTTTGAAGCCAGCCGCGAGGTTTTGAAGGATATCTTGGCAACGCCCATCAGCCCTGAGCTGCTGCCGCCGGATGAGAAGGGGAATATTTCTCAGCAGACAGAGGACTTGGTTGGTCCTTATGCGCTGCATGATTTCTTCCTTTACCACATGCTGCGGTTTGGGTTTACACCAACGAAGATTTATGCCATGGCTTGCCGCGCCTTTGAGGGAGAGTATTCCAAGGAAACGGTGAAAAAATGGCTGAAAACCTTCTACCGCAGATTCTTTGCTCAGCAGTTTAAGCGAAGCTGCATGCCCGATGGCGTGAAGGTCGGCTCTGTGGGCCTTAGCCCCCGTGGGGATTTGAAAATGCCCAGTGACGCCTGCTCTCATATTTGGTTGCAGGAAATTGAACAGTTGTAACGAGAAAACACCGCGCTGCTTTGGCAGCGCGGTGCTATTTATTTATAGTAGCTTGGGGGATTGCCGGTGATTCGTTTACATACGGTGCTGAAATAGTTTTGGTTGGCAAAGCCCAGTCGGTTAGAAACCTCTTGCACAGCAAGACCTTGCCTGAGAAGAGAAATGGCGGCAGTGATTTTTAAACGGTTGAAATATTGAATGACACCTATGCCTGCATAACGGGAGAAGGTTTGCTTTACATTTATCTCACTCATGTTGCATAGGAATGCGATTTCAGAAACAGATAGGTTTTTGCTAAGGTTGTTTTCTAACACCGATACAATATTTGCGTAGTTTTGGGCAGATATGGACTTGTGGCCGTGGTCCGTATTTGTTTGGGATAAAATCTCTAAAATAAATCCTTCTAATTGTTTTAAGGCGATTTGCGCTTTTATTTGGCAATTCTCACGCACAGCACCAAGGCGATTGGCGTGGGTTTCATAGCTTTGACGCAATTGCAGTAAGGTTTGCGTGGCAGATGCAATGTCGATTTTTTGAAATAACTGTGTTTGGGGGAGAGGGAGATTGTTTGCCCGAAAAGTAAATATGATAATGCCTGCTTCTTTGTCGCCTTCGCTCCAAAGACGGTGAAATTCCATCGGCTCGTGCAATACTGCCTCGCCTTTTTTTAGGGAAAATACATTTTGCCCTGCGGTTACACCGATTTGACCCTCGGTGACCAGCACCAGCTCCCAAAAATCGTGCGCTTCTCCCTGAAAGGAAAAGTTGCTATCCAGTTGCTGCTGAAAGGCAGTGATGATGGCGTGAATGCAAAAAGCATCCTTTGTGTCGGCACATAATTGATACATATTTTGATTCCTATACAAATTTATAGATTTTACATACGAAAACATATAGATGTTTGTAAAAGTTTGCATTAGAATTGTATCAAGGAATGAAACAACTGTCAACTATATGGGAGGAGAACATAATGAAAAAGACAACGGCGGTGGTAATCGGCTACGGGCATCGCGGCGCAGCCTACGCGGAGTATGCGGTGAAGTTCCCTGATGAACTGGAAATTGTGGCAGTAGCTGAACCGGTGGAGAATAAGCGGCAAACGGCGATGGCGCGGCATCATATTCCTGAGGAAAAGGTATTTGCTTCTTGGGAGGAATTGGCTGCACAACAGAAAATGGCTGACTTTGCTATCATTGCCACCATGGATAAAATGCACACCGAGCCTGCCCTTGCTATGATTGAAAAAGGCTACCATTTGCTTTTGGAAAAACCTATTGCGCCTACTGCCGCGGAGTGCAAGCAAATCACAGAGGCGGCAGAACGCAAAGGGGTAAAAATCGTAGTTTGCCATGTGCTGCGGTTTACGGATTTCTGGTTTACTGTGAAAAATTTGTTGGATCATGATGCCATTGGTGATGTTCGTTCTGTGGTGCATATGGAAAATGTAGGCAATCTCCATTACAGTCATAGTTTTGTGAGAGGAAATTGGCGCAATTCTGACTTGTCCACACCTATGATTTTGCAGAAATCCTGTCACGATATGGATCTTCTGCAATGGCTGTTGGGCAAAAAGTGTACGAAGGTGCAATCTTTTGGCTCACTGGATTATTTTATTCATGCCAATCGCCCCGAAGGCGCACCGGATTATTGCGTACATGGCTGCCCTGTGGGAGATACCTGTTACTATAATGCAAAGAAAATGTACTATGAAGAGCCCAAGAGCTATGCCCCCGGTCGCCCGGTGGTGGCGAATACCGTTGATGAGCCTACTGACGAGCAGGTGCTGGAAGCCATCACCCATGGCCCTTATGGCAGATGTGTGTTTAACTGCGATAATAATGTGGTGGACAGTCAAGTGGTGAATTTGCTTTTTGAGGATGGGGCCACTGCTAATTTCTCCATGTGTCCGTTTAACCGCGAAGGCAGACATATCCGCATGTACGGTACGAAGGGTACTTTGGAGGGGGATATGAAGGCATGCTGTGTCCGCATTTATTCTTTTGCGACCAGAGAATGGACACAATATGACACGGAAAAAATCGGCGATACCATTGCATCCGGTCACGGTGGCGGAGATAGCGGCATTGTGCGGGATATGATTGCGCATATCAACGGAGATGATTCCTTAAAAACGATTTGCGATATCCGCACATCCTGCTTAAGTCATCTCATTGCATTTGCTGCGGAAAAATCCAGATTAACCGGTGAAACCATTGATTTGGCTCAATTTGAAAAGGAATTGTAATAAGATAGCCGGTGCTGCTTTTGGCAGCGCCGGCTGTTTGTTATGAAAAAAGAATGGGCTGAATTTGCTTGCCCTCCAAAGCTGCGGCTAGCGTTTGGGGAATTTGCTGAAAATCTGCCACTAAGCTGGTGGGTTTCTCAAAGGCATCGTCCTGCCCAAAGGGAACGAAATAGTAATGCTTTCGCGCCAAAAGCTTGCCGATATTTTCCGCTGCGCCTGCCAGAGCATCGTTGGTGGAGATTGCCACAATCACCGGTCGACCGTTGCGCAGATGGCTCTTTGCGGCCATGGTCACAGAGGTGTCGGCAATGGAATGAGCCAGCTTTGCCAATGTGTTTCCTGTGCAGGGGGCGATGACCAAAGCATCTAACAATTTTTTAGGGCCGATAGGCTCTACTTGGGCGATGGAAAATAGGGGGTCTGAGCCGCAGATAGCGGAAGCTCTGCGAATGTGGCTTTGGGCTGTGCCGAAACGGGTGTCGGTATAATAAGTGGCAGGGGAGAAGATGGGGGTTACAGTGTGTTCCTGAGCCAAAAGCTCCATAATGGGAAATACTTTGGAAAAAGTGCAGAAAGAGCCGCACATAGCAAATCCAATATTCATAGTGTCAGATTCCTTCCTGCAAAATGCGCATTGCGGTGGAGGCGATGAGTTTTCCGGAGGATTCCGGAGCATTCCGATTGGGAAGACCTCGTTCCCAGTAAACGGTTTCTGCGTCTATGCCTAATGTGGAAGCTAAATCCAAAAAGACACAATCCTTGGGGCAGAGTGCTGCATCGACGCGGGTGAATACGGGGGTGGGGGCAGTATTGATTACAGCGCGGAAGTGAGGCAGCAAATCACACCAAGCATGGGGGGGAACTGCATAATAACCCAGGCTCGCTAAGGCTGCGCGGTCAGATTCTTTTCTGGCGGCAACGGTTACCTTTGCGCCAATGGCTCGAAGCTTTTCAGCCAGACATTTTCCGATTCGCCCCCAACCGATGAGCAAAACGGGGCAGTCTGCAAGAGTCACCGGAAGCTTTTGGCCAAGGAGGCTCACAGTGCAGTCAGCGGTAATTGCGGCATTTTCGGAAAGATAGAAAGGGTCTTGCAAAAAATCAATGCAGTGGTAGCCGTCAAATATTGGATTGTTTAAATTCCCGCCCAGTATGGTAACATCTTTCTGCACGTGAGAAAGAATAGGACTTGGGTCGATATTTTCCTTAATGTTTCCTTGGGGAGTTAGACTGGGAACAGGCAGCAGCAGGTGCGTAACCTCCTCTGATGGGGTATCTGCAAGGCGGATGCCTTTTGCTTTTAAGTGTTCGCCGGCGTATTTCAGTGCGCGAGTCGAGCCGACCAGACAGAATGTGATGTCTTTCATGTCACATCCCCCTTTCACCCCATAATATGTTTTGCGATATGGGATGGTGCTTGATTTTTCTGCAACATTGCGTATAATAAAAGTAAGAGGTGAGTGTATGCAGCGATTAGGTTATATTCACGATATGATGGATGTGAAGGTGCTGATTTTGTTCGTCACAGCCAGATGTCAGTATCCCGCAACCTTGCAGGAAATTTATGAGCTTTGTTATCAAGACGATTGCCTGAGCTATTTTGATGTATGCACCGCAATTCCTGAGATGGTGACGACAGGCCATTTAAAGGAAGTGGAAGGCGAGAAGTTTGAAATTACGCAAAAGGGCCGCGATGCCGGTAAGTTGATTGAAGATTCTCTGGCGTTTACAGTAAAACAGGCGGCAGAAAATGCCGTAAATCGCTTTAATCGCAATATTCGTCGCAGCAGCTTTGTGAAAACGCAGGTAGTTCCCCGTGAAAAGGGCGATTATTCCGTTATTATGTCATTGGATGATGAAGTGGGAAATTTAATGACTATGGAATTGTTCGCACCGGATGAAAAGCAGGCTGTGCGGCTGAGAAAGCTGTTTGAGAAGAAAGCGGAAAATGTATATAATTTGGCTATGATGGAGCTTTTGAACGAGGCTTTTGAAGAGGATTAATCATATAGTTTGCCCCTTGTCGAAAACGGAAAATCAAGGTATAGTGTAAGTAACCGAAGATTTCGGTCAAATACGAAAGGAGCTACCGCGTATGAAGTTTCAGTTTAGTGAAAAGAAAGTCAAATTACCCGAAAATGTCCATGCTTATGCTGAAAAAAAGGTAATGAAGCTGGCCCGGTATTTTGAGGAGGATGCGGAAGCACTGATTGTATTTTCTGTTGAGAAGAATCGGAACAATGTGGAGTTGACTGTACACGGTGCAGGCACATGGTTTCGGGCAAGCGAGAGCACATCGGATATGTTTGCATCTATTGATGCCGCCATTGGCACCATTGAAGGGCAGATTCGCAAGAATAAAACCCGTTTGGCTCGCCGCCTGCGCCAAGATGCCTTTGCCCGTACAGTTGAGGAAACTTCCTTCGCGCCGGAGGAGAAGGAAGAGGAGTTTACCATTTCCAGAATCAAGCAGTTTTATTTTAAGCCGATGACACGGGAAGAAGCAGTTCTGCAAATGAATTTGCTGGAACATAATTTCTTTGCATTCCGCGATCAGGATAATGGCGGGAGCTTCGCGGTTGTGTATCGCAGAAATGATGGCGATTATGGCTTAATTGATGATTTAAACTAACTTAAATTGCGATATGGCCGGAGGGGGAAACCCCTCCGGTTTGCTATATATTAATATAGTATGATCGAACGAAAAACGGATTTTGATAAAATAAAAAGAAAATTGAAAAAACATGAAAAAAGTTCTTGACAATGGAAAAGTGCTATGTTAGAATAAGCAAGCTCACCGCTTTGGCGGGGGAGCGTGTACCTTGTAAATTGAATAATGTGAGACAAACTATAACACCTTGGACAATTATAAAATGGATTGTTTAAGCGTTTAAGAACGAATAACAGCCAACGAAAATTCTTGAGTAAAATTTGCTAGACAAATTGATCAAAACAAGATTTTAGAGCTTTAAGCTTTAAGATACAACATTTTGAGAGTTTGATCCTGGCTC
>JAZQWI010000026.1:0-23051 GCA_045632245.1 Faecousia sp.
AGTTGGTAGAGCAACTGACTCTTAATCAGTGGGTCCTGGGTTCGAGTCCCTGAAGGTGTACCAAACGGCCCGTTGGTCAAGCGGTTAAGACACCGGCCTCTCACGCCGGTAACGGGAGTTCGATTCTCCCACGGGTCACCACCAAATTAAATAGTTGGTATTGATTGCAATGTGGGTCCACCTGTTCCCATCCCGAACACAGAAGTTAAGCACATTTGCGCCGACGATAGTTGCCGGGTGACTGGCCGTGAAAATAGGTAATGCCAACACAAGAGAAGCTCCAACCGTAAGGCTGGAGCTTTTTCATTTATTGTGATGGACAAGTCTTGTCAAATTAGTTGCAAAAAATGTCGTAATGTGTTATGCTGTTATTGCTACACAATCTGAATATATATTCTGGTCAAGGGAAAACTTTGTAAAAAGTGTTTTCCCCTTTTTCTCATACCCTTGGCCGGGAGAGATTGTGTAGCAACAACTAGGGGGCGACATTTTTTAGTGCGCCTCTATTGGGGCGCACTTTTTATTGCCCTAAAATAGCCTTTGTAATTTTCGCGAAAATTACAGACTACATAATGAAGCGAAGGCTCGAACAAACATAGGAGGAGAAATATGAAAAAACTCGATTTAATCAAAGCATTTAAGAATATGGGAGCAATTACAAGATACATTATTGTTGCAGTTGCCGCCATTGTTCTGGTTGCAATTCTTGCATTGGTGATTTTTTTGCCAAAAGGAGAGACAACAGTTAGTGTTGAAAGTTCCTTGAAGGAAGTGTTGGCGATTTCTGATTTGTCAACCGCAGAATATACTTATAATTCCATTGCTGAGGTTAAAAATGATAATGGGGAAACAAAATATCATGCAGCATATAAGGGAAATGTAAAGGTTGGCGTGGATTTTGAGAATATTCAGTTTGTTGAGACAGATAAGGAAATTAAGATTGTGATACCTTCTTTAAAGATACAGAGTGTCGAGGTATATACGGATATTGACTTGATTTTTACAAAAGACAAATATAATACTGAAACGATTTACGCCGAAGCGTATAATAAATGCATTGACGACTTAACCCAAAAAGCACGAAGCAATAAAAGCTTAATGGATATCGCAAGAGAATCTGCTGTTGATGTTGTTACCGGACTTCTCAGGCCGTTAGAATCGCAACTTGCAGAAGGAAAGAGCTTCATCGTGGCGTTTGCGGATGAACAGGAATAATAGGAGGAATTTGAAATGAAGAAATTATTAGCAACCATGATGTTGGCTGTTTCGATTCTTACATTGTGTGCCTGCGCAAAAGAAGAGACAGTTCCGGTTTTAAAGGAAGAAGATATTCGTGCAGTTTGCGAGTTGTCGACATTGGAATGTTATTATAATAATGTTGCAAAGATTGAAAAGAAGGCCTCGAACTGGTTTCAGAAAGATCGCAAGGTGTGGATCGAATACGAGGGCATTGCAAGAATTGGTGTTGATATGAGCGAGATGACGATTTCCGTTGTCGGGAATACCATTACAATGACAATGCCGAAAGCCAAAATTTTGTCAATAAAACCCAATGAAAAAAAGTTAACAGAAGATTCTTACGTATGCTCGGCGGATGGTTGGCTTATCAAAAATCCTATTACTGTCGATGATCAGAAAATGGCGATTACGAAAGGTCAGGAAGAAATGACATCGGCAGTACAAAACAACAAAGGGCTTTTTGAACGTGCAGAAAGGCGGGCAAAAGCGCTAATCGAAAATTATATTAAGCAGATGAGCGAACGCATTGGACAGGAGTATACTATCACATGGAAAGCGCGGGAGGCATAGTATAATGGCAAAAAGAAAATGGGTTTCCTTCTTCTTGTGTTTGTTCTTTGGGATCCTTGGGATACATAAGTTTTATGAAGGCAGAGTGCTATTGGGGCTGCTGTATATATTTACAGGCGGGTTGTTTGGTGTTGGGGTAGTTATCGATTTGATTGTGCTGCTGTTTAAACCGAATCCCTATTATCCGTAAGTCGTGATAGCTAACGAATACAAGGAAAGCTCCAACCGTAAGGCTGGAGCTTTTTTATATTATGGGAACAGGGGCGGACGTCCACCTGTTTCCGTTTGCTGTTCCCGACATCTGTCTGCGGTGACGAAGCACCTTGACATCTGTCGACCGCGGCACACGCTGCGCCCTTGCTGTATCTGCCGCAGGCAGCGCTCGGGCTCGCGGCCATCCCGAACACAGAAGTTAAGCACATTTGCGCCGACGATAGTTGCCGGGTGACGACCCTGTTGCGGTGCCCTGTGTGCGCCTTGGCGTGAACGCCTGCGTTGCACACATACCGCTGCCACTCGCTCCACTCCCTTTACCCGCCACCGGCAGCGGTCGTGTCGCTCCCCGTGAAAATAGGGAATGCCACCACAATGGAAGCCTCCTGCTAACGCAGGAGCCTTTTTATGCCTGCAAGTGTCCCCCAGACACTTGCGGACGGCATGACGATACATTGCCCTAGCCGCGAAATAAGGTAAGGTTGGGGCGTTCAATATTTGCAGTTGTAAATTTCTGCAGAATGGTATATAATAAATTAGTTAAATTCTTTACATTATGGAGTTGCAGTGATTATGGAGATGGATACACTTTCTCTGGAACAATATATAAAGGCCGGTAAGCGCGTGCATTTGGTTGGCATTGGTGGCGTATCCATGCGCCCTCTTGGTTTGGTGCTGAAAGGAATGGGTTTAATTGTGTCCGGCTCGGACATGAATTCTTCTGTTTCCACTGATGAATTGATTGCCAAGGGCATTCGCGTGGACATTGGACACAGAGCGGAGAATATTCAGGGCGCGGAGTGCATTATTCGCACCGCCGCTGTACATAATGACAATCCGGAAATTGCCGGTGCAAGAGCTGCGGGTATCCCCGTGTTTGAACGGGCGCAGGCTTGGGGTATCATTATGCGTGCGTACGAAAATGCTATTTGCATTTCCGGCACTCACGGAAAGACCACCACTACTTCCATGATGGCGCACATTTTAATGGCGGCAGAGCTGGATCCCACTGTGATGATTGGTGGTTATTTGCCTCTCTTAGGCGCTGGTCACCGCGTGGGCAAGGGGAACACGATTTTGCTGGAAAGCTGTGAATACTGCGACTCTTTCCTGAATTTCTTCCCCGGCATTGCTGTGATCTTAAATGTGGAAGCTGACCATTTGGATTATTTTAAGGATTTGGCAGATGTGCAAAAATCCTTCCGTCATTTTGCCGAGCTTGCTACCAAGCGGGTTATTGCTAATGGTGATGATGCCAATACGGTGGACACCTTAAAGGGTATGGATTACATTTCCTTTGGCGAGGGCGAACATAATCGCGTACGCGCGCTGAATATTTCCGAGGACTGGCGCAGTTTCGATGTGGAGTGCGACGGCATCCCGTATTGCCATGTGCAGTTGGCTGTGTACGGTCATCACAATATGCTCAATGCGTTGGCGGTTGCGGCCGTGGCGTGGGATATGGGAATTGATGCTAAGGCCGTGGAAAATGGATTGGCCACATTCAGCGGCGCGGGTCGTCGAATGGAATTTAAGGGCGAATATAACGGTGCAAAAATTTACGACGATTATGCCCATCATCCCGGTGAGCTGTCGGCAACGATGGATGCCGTACGGGCTATGGGTTATTCCCGTGTGATTGTGGCATTCCAGCCTCATACCTACACCAGAACTAAGGCACTGTTTGATGATTTTGTGGAGCAACTGAAAAAGCCGGATGTGTTACTGCTGGCAGAAATTTATGCTGCGCGGGAGCGAAATACCATTGGAATTTCTTCTAAGGATTTGCTGGCGCAAATCCCTAACGGCTATTATTGCGCGACTTTGCCTGATGTTACAGAAAAGTTGAAGGAATTGGCGCAGCCTGGGGATATTATTTTGACGGTGGGTGCCGGAGATATTTATCGGGCAGGGGAAGCTCTGCTGAAATGAGGCGATTGATTTGAAAAAATTAAGCGTATGTGTGTTATTTGGCGGCGTTAGCCCTGAGCATGAGGTGTCCTTGCGCTCGGCAGAAGCGGTGCTGAATCACATGGATTCGGAAAAGTATAATATTTTTCCTGTGGGCATTACCAAAAACGGAGATTGGGTTTTATTTGGCGGCACAGACTATTCCGAGCTTCCCAGCGGTGAGTGGCTGAACAATCCCGCTAATCGCAGAGCTGCGATTTCTCCGGTTCGTGGTCAGGGACTTTTGAGCTTTGAGGGTGACTGCGTTGTGCGGGAATGGATCGATGTGGTATTTCCTGTGCTTCACGGTGAAAACGGCGAGGATGGCGCTATGCAGGGCCTGCTGCAATTAGCCGGAATTCCTTATGTAGGACCTCATGTTTCTGCATCGGCTGTGGCGATGGACAAGACGCTGACGAAGCTGGTTGCGGGTCAGGCAGGAATTCGGCAGGCAAAATGGATGCTGGTACGCAGCTCTGAATTGGAGCAGCGAATGGATGCCGTCATGAGCCAAGTTGAGGAGAAATTTGATTACCCTGTATTTATCAAGCCCGCGGGTACGGGATCTTCTGTTGGTGTTTCCAAGGCGGTGGATCGGGACGCGCTGAAACATGCGCTGCTTTGCGCGGGTTCTTATGATGAGAAGATTTTGGTGGAGGAATTCATTTCCGGCAAGGAAGTGGAGGTTGCGGTGATGGGAAATCAAAGCCCTGTGGCCTCTGTTTGCGGTGAAATTGATTCCGGTGCCGAATTTTACGATTATGACGCAAAGTATATTAATGACACTTCTGTGGCACATATACCTGCTAGAATTTCTGATGAGATTGCTGAAATTGTTCGGGATGCGGCTGTGCGTGTTTATACAGCCATCGGCTGTCAGGGCATGAGCCGGGTGGACTTTTTTGTTACACATGAGGGCAATGAAGTTGTGTTCAACGAAATTAACACCTTACCCGGCTTTACCTCTATTTCTATGTATCCTAAATTGTTTGGCGCCAGCGGAATTCCCTTTGGTCAGCTGATTGATCAGCTCCTGCAACTGGCTATGGAGACCAAAGAATGAAGCAAAAGGTTATGCTGTCCATTCAAGGACGTCAATGCTATTCCGGTCAGGAGCCGGATACCATTGAATTGGTGACAGAGGGAACGCTGGAATATCGCGACGGCGGTTGGGAAGTATGCTATCAGGAAAGTGAGCTTACAGGACTTGCCGGTGTTATCACCACCTTTTTTGTAGAACCGAAGCGGATTACCCTTACCCGAACCGGTGCTCTGCGGTCTCAAATGGTATTTTCCCTGAATGAGCCTCATGATTCGCTGTATCAAATGGAGTTTGGCGCATTTATGATTACTGTGTGCGCTACCAATATGTTCTGCGATATTTCAGAAAATGGCGGGATTATCGATTTGGTGTATTCCATTGAAATCGAAAAAACAGAAGCGGGCGAGATTGACTATCATCTGTTGATTCAACCCATATAAGAAAATGTGCATTGCGATTTGCAATGCACATTTTTTATGTTGCGGTATTGATGCTGTCTTTGAACACAAAGAAGCGGTCGTAGAGATATTCTGTGACAAAGTTGGTGAGCATGGTTAAAAGCTCCACTATGTATGCGTTCCACATGATGCCGTAGGCAGGCTCCGTGAGCAGGGCTGTCCACCAAGTGGAGGCAGGCGCGAACACGATATAGAAAGCGGCCACTTTCAGCATGGCAATGGGAACATTGTTGGCAGATTTGAAGGTGTACTTCCGATTCAGCGTAAAGTTCCACACCACAGATAAAACGAGAGAAATTAAATTGCAAATCCATTCATTTAAATGAAACAGTTCATACAGCAGAGTGTAGCTTCCAATTTGAATGACTCCTGCGCTAATGGAAAACAGAGTAAATTTAAGAGAACGCATGAGCTCTTCGCGCTTGTTTCTACTTTCCAAAATATATCACCTCGTGAAGATGATACCATACATTATGACAAAATACAACAAATAGTATATGTACTTTTTTCAACCTCTCCCATCTATCGGCAAAATATTTGCTTTATAGGGGGTATGATAATGGTCAGGAGGTGGGAAAATGAGAAAATTTCAAAAGCATGGTCGAAACTTGCGGCTTAACAATTTGGTCAGTCCGCAGTATCGGCATTTGCTGCTGCTTTTGGGCTGGGTTGGTTATTTGATTATGTATTATCTAACAGAAACTATGATTCCAGCAGAGCGGTGCTATTTGGTGCATTGCTGGCTTGATGATATAATTCCTTTTTGCGAATGGTTTTTGATTCCTTATGTGGCATGGTATGGATTGATTGTGGTGTCACTTTTGTATTTTCTTTTCTATAATGTGGAGAATTTTAAGGGTTTACAAATTTATTTTATAATTGTGCAAGTGTTGGCGACATTAATTTATATTTTCCTACCTACGAGGCAGGACTTGCGCCCTGAGATCTTTCCGCGAGAAAATATTCTGACGGAGATGACGGCATATTTGTATCGTATTGATACAAATACCGGTGTCTGCCCGTCGCTGCATGTGGCTTGTTCTTTGGGGATTGCATCGGCATGGTTAAAGGAACGGGAGGCATCGTGGGTAGCTCGATGTTTGATTGTGCTGCTGGTGGTTTTGATTTGCTTGTCTGTGGTGTTTGTAAAACAGCATTCTGCGTTGGATATATTTGCAGCGCTTCCGCTGTGTTTCATAGCAGAGTGGATTGCCTATGGAAAAAGATATTGGAAAAAGCAGAGGGTTTAAAACCTCTGCTTTTATGTGTTACAGAATGGAAATGTGTTCTAATAATATTTTCACACCCAGAATAATGAGGATCGCTCCGCCGGCAATTTGCGCTTTCTTTTCAAACTTGTTGCCGAAAACACTGCCGATTTTTACCCCCGCGCCGGAAAGGATAAAGGTGGTAATGCCAATAAGGGCAACAGCTACCAAAATATTTACATTTCCTGCCATAGCAAGGGATATGCCTACGGCTAAGGCGTCAATAGAGGTAGCGATTGCCATGGTTAGCATGGTTTTAAAAGACAGGTCTGCATTATTCTCGTTGCAGCAGTCACATTCTGAGGAAAAGGCTTCCTTTAACATATTGATGCCGATGAGAGCCAAAAGGCCAAAGGCAATCCAATGGTCTACTGCTTCAATGGCGTTAGCGAACAGGCTGCCCAGCAAATAGCCAATCAGGGGCATTAAGGCCTGAAAACCACCAAACCAAATACCGCAGGCGGCCATTCCTTTTATATCAGCTTTCTTCATTCCAAGACCCTTACAAACAGACACTGCAAAGGCGTCCATGCTTAGCCCAATGCCTAGGGCGAACAACTCAAAAAATCCCATAGTAATGTTAAATTCCCTTATATTTCATAGTGTATAGTGTGGATTAGTATATCTTATTTCTAAAAGGAAGTCAATATTCTTAAGAATTTCCCCCTGATGCAATTTGCAACAGGGGGAGAAGATTATTCGGATTCCGGCAGATTGGTATCTTCTTCCGGCATTTCTGTGTTTTCAGAATCGTCTGGACTCTCAGAAACGGGATCTTGAATAATGACCACAACCTTATCTAGTTTGTCATAGTGAGAGTAGCCGATGAGTTTTTTGACAGGGGACTTGCTTCCGTCTGCGTAGGTGTAGACGCGGTAGGTGCCAATATCGTAGCCGGTAATAGGCTTGACAAGCACATCGCCTTCTTCGTAGCCACCGGGATTGTCGGAGGTCATAACATGAGAAAGAATTTGAGGTTCAAACTTGCGAATTTCCTCATACAGCACGCTGACGGTGTAGTCTGCCTGCTCGGTGCCTAGAATGGTGATTTTCAGTGAGCCGGCATCGGAAATGATTGCTTGAATCCGAATGGGTCTGCCGGTGGTGTTCTGGAAGGACAAATCCTTCTGACCAAATAGCACATCGGCATCTAGGCCCGGTTCGATAAAGGTGGTTGCGTAGGTGTGAGCGTGGCGTTCCAGAATTTGCAGGTCAGCATTGAGCGCGCAGTAGTATAGGGCGCTGGAAACTTGGGAAATGCCGCCGCCTACGACTTCTTTGGCGGTTTTTCCTACATAAGCCATAACTTTTTGGTAACCGGCTGCCTCTGTGGGTGCGCCCACCAAAGCATTGAAGGAGAAGCTTTCATCTGCGTGAATGATCTTGTTGTGTATGGCTTTGCAGACCAGTCGAAGATTGGCAAGGAGTGCTTCGTCTACGGTGGCGGGGGTGCTGAAAGAGGCTAGCTCTTTTTCAAAAAGGCCGTCAGTTAAATCCTCTGCCGTCAAGTCAGGACGGATAAATGTCATGGGAATTCGAATTTCCTTACCGTAACCTGCTTCGTTAATTTGTGCCTGCACATCTTCAATCTTAAAACCGTAGCCGTATTTACCGGAGGTGACAGTGTAGTTGGTTTCGTTTAGCGTGGCATTGACAGGAGCTTGACATAGTTCGTCAAACAGTGCTTGCAAATCCAAAGCATCCGGAGCGACCTTGTCAATTTCACCTACGACTTGGAAGATGTTGGTGTTATAAGCTTCCATGATCTGCTCATAAAGGTGATTGGTGTTCAGGCCGTATTCTGCCGTGCCTGTGTTGATTACCAAGGTCTGGTAGACGGTTTCGGGGTTAATGCTGTTTTGCGGCATATTAAAATCCGGAGCAGTGCCCTCTACACGGTAGGACATTTGTGAAAGGGTGCTGCTATATTGACTGCCGATGGCATCCACTTCGTTTTGAATGTAAGTTGTGTTTAAATTTAAGTAAGGCAAAATGGAAATCACATGGGATTTCGTAAGAGATTGCTTCTGGGCATTTTGCCGTTCTGTACGGCTACCGGTTCTGCCGTAGTTATAGGCAGCCGTCACGATGGCATCGATATTGATGGACACACCGGTACGGGAAGGGGTAAGCACCAAATCAGAATTATCCACACTGACCACCATATCCAGTCTGGAATAGGTATCTTTGGTAGCTGCTTGCAAGGCTTCTTTTGCTTGTTCCGGTGTTTTGCCCCCAATGTTTATGCCAGCGGCATAAACATTGTTTAAAATCAATCCGTCGTCAGCCGGTTCTGCAAACAGAAATATACAGGTAATGACAATAGCGACCAGTAAAACTGCCGCTACGGCGGAGAAAGCAATGATAGTGGATTTCTGGTTGAGAATACTATTTTTCTTGGATTTTCTCCGGCGGGGATTTCCGGAGGATGTATGCACCGGTGTTTGACCGACAGGTGCGGTGCGGCGCTGACGGGGCAGGGCGGCATCTTCCATGTTGAGCCGTTGCGTTGCCTCGTTGGCGGATGTTTTTAAGGGAGGCATGGCGCCTGTGGGTTTTGAATTGAGGGGATTGCCAACCACGTTCGGGTTTTCGTAATTTCGGCGGCTGCCCTCGTTATTTCCGTTGTTGATGGTAATCTCTCCTATCTGTCATGCGATGGGTATCGCGCGCAAATTTATCAATTTTATAGTGGTATTGTACCACATTTTCCGTTAATTGCAATGACATTTCGTAACCATTCCGTGAAAAGACTGTAAACAGAGGGGCGCAGATGCTAACTTTCGCAGAAATGCCGGTATTTTTGCAGGAACACCCTACTTTGCCGTAAGCTGTCGACCCCTGAGGTTAATTTCAGTCGCAGTGTGGGCAGTTTTGCAGTGGCGACAAACATGACCCGATTTTTATAATCCGGATCCATGCAAAGCTGACTTACGGCATCTATGTTGAAATTGGACATGGTAAACAGCACATCGGAGGTTTTTTGGCGAATGTCTTGAATACCAACAGCCTGTGCCTGCGCACGAAGCAGGGCAATGTCAATTAGATTCAAGACGCCCTTAGGGGGATCACCGTAGCGGTCGATGATTTCGTCCAGCAAATCGTCGGCATCCTCTTGGGAGCGAATGGCGGCCATGCGGCGATACAAATCCATGCGTTCCTCTCCGCGGGAAACATAGTCCTGATCCACATTGGCGGTAACATTGAGGTCTGCGGTACATTCCGGCATCTTCGGCGCTTCGCCCCGCTGTTCCAGAACAGCTTCGTCCAGAAGTTTTAAATACATATCGTAGCCGACGCTCATCATGTGACCGGACTGTTCTGCGCCTAATAGATTACCTGCGCCGCGGATTTCCAAGTCTCGCATGGCGATTTTAAATCCGGAGCCAAATTCCGCAAAATCCCGAATGGCGGACAGACGCTTTTCAGCTACTTCGGTCAGATTTTTGTCTGGCCGATAGGTAAAGTACGCATAGGCATGACGGGTAGAGCGTCCTACGCGCCCGCGAAGCTGATGAAGCTGTGACAGACCAAAACGGTCAGCATTTTCGATAATTAATGTGTTGGCATTGGGAATATCCAAGCCGGTTTCAATAATGGTGGTACAAACCAGCACTTGTATCTCGCCTTGCGCCATAGCGGTCATCACATCACTCAATCCATCTTCGCCCATTTGACCGTGGGCAACGGCTATGGATAAATTGGGAATCCGACGGCGCAGCGCCCCTGCGCATTGGTCGATGGTGTCCACGCGGTTGTGCAGGTAGTAAACCTGACCGCCACGCTCGATTTCTCGACGAATGGCATCGTCTATGATGGCGTTGTTATGCTCTATCACAAAGGTCTGCACAGGATAACGGTCTGCCGGCGGCTCTTCGATAGTGGACATATCCCGAATACCGGACAGGGCCATATTCAAGGTTCTGGGAATGGGAGTGGCGGACAGGGTCAGCACATCCACACCCTTGGAGATTTCTTTCAATCGCTCCTTGTGGCTGACACCAAAGCGCTGCTCTTCGTCTACAATCAGCAGACCCAAATCCTTAAATTCAATGGTTTTTTGCAGAAGCTTGTGGGTGCCGATGATTAGGTCAACGCCACCGCTGCGCAAGTTTTGGATCGTGCGCTTTTGCTCAGCGGGGGAGCGGAATCGGCTGAGAACATCAATATTCACAGGGAATCCCCGAAATCTTGCCACGGCGGTTTGATAGTGTTGTTGGGCCAAAACAGTGGTGGGCACTAAAATTGCCACTTGTTTGCCATCCATAATGGCTTTCATGACGGCCCGCATGGCAACTTCGGTTTTGCCAAATCCCACATCACCGCAGAGAAGTCTGTCCATGGGAATGGGGGATTCCATATCACTCTTGACTTCGGCAATGCACCGCAGTTGGTCTTCGGTTTCGGGGTAGGGGAAATTGTCCTCAAACTCCTGCTGCCACGGTGAATCAGCGGCAAAGGCAAAGCCCTCCTGCCGTTTGCGGGCGGCATACAGCTGTATCAGCTCGCCTGCCATATCTTTGGCGGCTTTCCGAGCCTTGGTTTTGGTCTTCTGCCAGGCATCCGTGCCAATTTTGTTCAGGCGGACATTGGCATCTTCACCGCCGCCGATATACTTGCTGACCAAATCTAATTGCGTGGCAGGTACAAAGAGTGTGTCGCTGCCCTGATATGCGATTTTGATATAATCTTTTATGGCATTGTCGATTTTGATTTGCTCCATGGCAACATAGCGGCCGATGCCGTAATTTTCATGGACGACCAAATCACCGGGAGTTAAATCCGTAAAAGAGTTAAGCTTTTGGCGGTTGGTAGCGGATTTTTTCGTTTTCTTCTTCTGCTGGCCGCGACTGAGAAGCTGACCTTCCGTTAAGATAGCTAGCTTGTTTTGAGGGTATTCCATGCCGAAGGGCAAGGTGCCTTCGGTGAGCAAAATTTGACCCGGAGCCGGCATGGCAGTCAGGGGAATGGAAATAAAGGAGGAAAGTCCCTTGCTGCTTAACATTTCCTGTAATAGCTCCGCCCGACGGCGAGTGCCGCACAGTACCAAAGAGGCAAATTCTTGCTTTTGATAATGAGTTAAATCTCCTGCGGCGGTTTCTAAGCTGCCGCCATAACCGGGCAACTGTTTGGCTTGCATGGGCAGCAGATGCTTCGGGCGATTTTCTTCCGGATAAGATGCACCGCCAAAGGCATCGAAGTATAGGGCGGTGTGTTCTTGCAGGTGGACAAGAAAATCTTCCCATTGGCATACAAAATCACATAATTCACCGGCTACAAGTCCTCCTTGCAGCAGGCTATCCAGTTGCATGCCCATGGCCTCTGTTCGGGTTCTGGCTGCTCGTTTTAAGCTGCTGTGGTCGCAGAGTATGAAAAGCGCATCTTTGGGGATATAGTCCATGGCGGTGGTAGCTTGGGTATAAATCAGCGCCATATAGCGGTCAGAGGCGGGATTTTGCAGATTGTTTCGGTATTTGTCCAGGTCTCGCTGTAAGGTTTTAATAAGCGTTTCGTTGGGGTTTTTCCGGCGGGATTGTTTGGCAATCAACTGCTCTAAATCCTGGCATAAGCCTTCTATTCCCTTGGGGTGCAGCTTCGGCTGCGTCTCACCTACGGGGAGAATCACAACAGAATCTACATTTTCGGTACGGCGCTGGGTGTCGGGGTCAAAATAACCCATAGTATCCAATTCTTCACCGAAGAATTCAGCGCGGAAAGGTCTGTCGGCAGCGGGGGAGAAAATGTCCAAAATTCCACCCCGCACCGCAAATTGCCCCGGACCTTCTACCATGGCGCATCGACTGTAACCGCAGTCGGATAGCCGCTGGGTAAGCTCGGCAATGTCGTATTCCTGACCAACTTCCAGAGAAAAGGCGGCAGCTTGCAATATTTCGGGGGGCATGGTGCGCTGGCTCAGGGATTCCCAAGAAAGAATCTGCAACTTCGTTTTGCCGTTTACTAAGTCATAAAGCTGACGCAGCCGTTTTTGCTCCCAACCACGGGAAACAGCGGCGGAATCATATAAGGTCAGCTCCCGGGAGGGAAGAATGGGAAAGTGCTTACCTAAGAAAGCGTGAAGTTCTTCTTCCAAGCGCTTAGCCTGCAAATCGTCCTGACACAGAATTACCATTGGCTGCTTGGAGTCGCAGTGAAGTCCCGAGAAAATGTGGCTGCGGTTAATTTGGCCTAAGCCCGTAATGGCCGCACTTTCACCCCGGGATACAGCCTCGGATAAGGCATTGTATTCCGGCAGCGTATGCAGGATAGATATCAAACTTTCCATGGATTTTCCCTCCACGCGCAAATGCGGAAAGGGGGAAAATACCCCCCTTTCCGTGGTGTTTTTACAATATGTTACGGTTTGCTTCCGTTATAGCGGTTGGCACTTTCGTAAATGCCATGATCTACAATGCAAAGGGCGGCATCGGCTGCCCGATCCAGTGCAGAAGCCAAGGCCTTTTCTTCATTGGCAGACATACCGGATAGCACAAAATCCGCTAAATCCTGCTGGGGATTTGCTTTGGCACCTACACCGATTTTCACGCGGGGAAATTCTTGACTTCCCAACTCCGCGATAATGGATTTAATGCCGTTATGCCCACCGGCAGAGCCGTCTGCGCGAATTCGCAGTCTGCCCGGTTCTAAGGAAATATCGTCAAACAGCACGATAATTCTTTGAGGCGGGATTTGATAGTACGCACTTAGCTGCAAAATGGATTTTCCGGACAGATTCATATAAGTCATGGGTTTTAATAGAAACAGTTTTCGGCCATGATAATTGACTTGCCCGTATAGACCTTGGAATTTGGACTTGTTAATTTTGCAGTTTAACTTTTCGGAAAGAATATCCAAAGCGCGCCAGCCGCAGTTGTGACGGGTCTTTTCGTATTCCTTTCCCGGATTGCCCAAACCGACAATCAGCCAAGATTCGGATTTTTTACCAAACACGGCTTAGAACAGATCGGCGATGGAAGTGCCGCCATGAATGTGAGCAATGGCTCTGGCAAAGATGGGGGCGACATCCAGAGACTTTACCTTTCCGCTGGGAGTCTGATCCACAACGGGAATGGTATTGTGTACCACAACTTCCTTAATGGGGCTATCTTCGATACGCTCGAAAGCGGGGCCGGACAGAACACCGTGGGTTGCACAGGCGTAAACTTCCTTCGCACCGCCAACTTCCACCAGAGCCCGTGCGGCATTGCACAGAGAGCCGGCAGTGTCGATCATATCGTCGAAGAGGATGCAGGTCTTGTCTTTTACATCACCGATGACATTCATAACCTCGCAGACATTGGCCTTTTGACGGCGCTTATCCACAATAGCAAGACCCATGTGAACCTTCGCGGCAAAGGCACGAGCACGGGCAACAGAGCCTACATCGGGGGAGACCACCACAAAATCATCGTGGTTGAACTTGTCTTCGGGGAATTTGTCCAGATAATATTTCACAAAAGTGGGGTTACCTAAGAGATGATCCACGGGGATATCAAAGAAGCCTTGAATCTGAGAGGCATGCAGGTCCATGGTCAGCACACGGTCTGCACCGGCAGCAGTGAGCATATTGGCTACCAGCTTAGCAGAGATGGGATCGCGGCTCTTGGCTTTGCGGTCCTGACGGGCATAACCGAAATAGGGGATAACCGCAGTGATGCGACCGGCAGAAGCGCGGCGGCAAGCATCGATCATAACCAGCAGTTCCATCAGGTGGTTGTTGACAGGCTTGCAGGTGGACTGAATTAAAAATACATCAGCGCCACGAACGGTTTCATTGAGGGAAACAGACACTTCACCGTCGGCAAAGGTTTTTACCTCACTGTTACCCAGAGGGATACCCAGTTCCTTGCAAACTGTCTTGGCAAATTCGGGATTGGAGTTACCGCAGAATACCTTGATATTCTCTCCGTATGCAATCATCAGAAGATACCTCACTTTATCTATATTTCCGCATTGGTGTGATTTTATTCCATGGATATTATATCATTCAATCGTGGAAAAAAGCAACACCCAAGGTGGAAAAATTACCACGAAAAAAAGGAAAATTTTCCACCTTTCTTCGGGCAAAGTGCCGTTATTTTGGGCTTGGAGGAGGGGATAGGCGTTTTTTTGAAATTTTGCGTGAAATCTTGCTTGTACCTTGTAAGGCTTTGTGGTATACTATATGGAGATTTTTACGGCAGGAGCATGCTATGAACGAACAGATTGTAATCCGAGGGGCCCGGGAAAACAACTTAAAAAACGTGAATTTAACGATTCCCCGTGATAAGCTGATTGTGTTCACGGGGCTTTCCGGCTCGGGTAAGTCCAGCCTGGCCTTTGACACCATTTACGCAGAGGGTCAGCGGCGTTATGTGGAAAGCCTTAGTTCCTATGCACGGCAGTTTTTAGGTCAGATGGACAAACCGGATGTGGACAGTATTGACGGCCTGTCGCCTGCCATTTCCATTGACCAGAAGACCACATCGAAAAATCCCCGTTCTACTGTGGGTACAGTGACGGAGATTTACGATTATCTGCGCCTGTTGTGGGCGAGAGTGGGGACTCCTCATTGCCCCCAGTGCGGCAAGGAGATTCACCGCCAGACCATTGATCAAATTGTGGATAGAATCGAAGCTATGGAGCAGGGAACTCGGTTTGTGGTACTGTCTCCTGTGATTCGCGGCAAAAAGGGTGAGCATCAGAAAGTGTTTGAAGATGCCAGAAAGTCCGGCTTTGCCCGTGTGCGGGTAGATGGTGTGCTTTATGATTTGACGGAAGATATCCAACCGGAAAAGAACAAAAAGCATTCCATCGAGCTGGTGGTCGACCGTTTGGTGCTCAAAGAAGGCCTGCGTCGCCGGCTGACAGATTCTGTGGAAACTGCGTGCAGTCATTCCGGTGGCTTGGTGATTATCTCCCTGCCCGATACGAAGGAAGAACTAAGCTTTTCTCAGAATTACGCTTGTGAGGATTGCGGCATTAGCCTGACAGAGCTGGAACCGCGGATGTTTTCCTTCAACAATCCTTCCGGCGCTTGTCCTCACTGCTCAGGCTTAGGATTTCAGCTGGTAGCGGATCCTGATTTGGTGATTCCAGATAAATCAAAGTCTATATTGGATGGCGCCATTGAAGCCTCCGGCTGGAACAGCGCCAGAACGGACAGCGTGTTCCGCATGTACTTTGAAGCACTGGCGCAAAAATATCATTTTTCCTTAAATGTGCCTTTCGCAGAGCTTTCTCCCGAGGCGGTGGATGTCATTCTCTACGGCACTAAGGGAGAAAAACTGCGCATGACTTATAATCGCGGCAACGGAATGGGTGTACTGGAACAACCCTTTGAGGGCATTATGAACAACATCAGCCGTCGCTTCCGTGAAACGCAATCCGACGCTGCCAGAAAAGAGCTGGAAGAGTGCATGAGCACCGCGCCTTGCCCTCACTGCCATGGCGAGCGTCTGTCGGACATTGCCAGAGCTGTTACGGTTGGCGGAATCGGCATTATGGAATTCTGCGCCATGAGTGTGGAAAAAGAGCTGGAATTTATGGACAATCTTCGCTTAGATGGCAATATGGCGGTTGTGGCGGAACAAATTGTCAGAGAAATTAAGTACCGGTTGCGATTTTTGATGGATGTGGGTCTGTCTTATTTGACGCTCACCCGCTCAGCCGGTACACTTTCCGGTGGCGAAAGTCAGCGGATTCGATTGGCCACCCAGATTGGTTCGTCGCTAATGGGCGTACTGTATATCTTGGACGAGCCGTCCATCGGCTTGCACCAAAGGGATAATGATAAATTGCTCGCCACCTTGAAGCATTTGCGCGACATTGGCAATACGCTTATTGTGGTAGAACATGACGAAGATACCATGCGCGCCGCGGACTATATTGTGGATGTTGGACCCGGAGCCGGCAGTCACGGTGGTGAAATTGTAGTCAGCGGAACGCTGGACGATGTGCTGAACTGCAAGGAATCCGTGACGGGACAGTATCTGTCCGGTGTGAAGAAAATCCCCGTGCCCACAAAACGGCGCGCAGGCAATGGCGCATGCCTGCAAATTGAGGGGGCGACCGAAAATAATCTGAAAGATATGGATGTATCCATTCCTCTTGGCACATTGAGTTGTGTGACAGGTGTATCCGGTTCGGGCAAATCCAGTTTGGTGGGGGAAGTGCTGAATAAAACATTGCTGGGCAAGCTGAATCACGCCCGCACCCGCCCCGGTGCCTGCCGATGCGTGAAGGGCTTGGAACATTTGGATAAGGTCATTGACATCGACCAAAGCCCTATTGGCCGCACACCCCGCTCCAATCCTGCCACTTATACAGGTTTGTTTAACGACATTCGGGATTTGTTCGCTTCAACCAACGATGCAAAAATTCGCGGTTACGGACCGGGTCGTTTCAGCTTTAATGTCAAGGGCGGTCGGTGCGAAGCTTGCTGCGGTGATGGACTTGCGAAAATTGAAATGCATTTCCTTGCGGATGTATATGTGCCCTGTGAAGTATGCCACGGCGCGCGGTATAATCGGGAAACCTTGGAGGTGCAGTATAAGGGCAAGAACATTTCCGAAGTTTTGGATATGACTGCGGAGGAAGCGGTAACATTTTTCGAGAACTTGCCGAAAATTCATAGAAAAGCCCAGACTTTGGTGGAAGTGGGTCTTGGATATGTAAAGCTGGGTCAGTCCAGCACCACCTTGTCCGGTGGTGAAGCGCAGCGGGTGAAGCTGGCAACGGAGCTTGCCAGAGTTTCTACTGGGCGCACCATTTATATTTTAGACGAGCCTACCACCGGTTTGCATGCGGCAGATGTGCATAAGCTCATTGATGTGTTGCAGCGGCTGGTGGATGCGGGTAATACTGTACTGGTGATTGAGCATAATCTGGATGTAATTAAAACAGCGGATTATATCATTGACCTTGGTCCTGAGGGTGGCGATGGCGGCGGTTATGTGGTTGCCAGCGGCACACCGGAGCAGGTGGCGCAATGTTCTGAAAGCTATACCGGACAGTATTTAAAACGCTATTTATAAAATAACCTGACCTGCGGCAAGCAGGTCAGGTAATACTTAGAAATTCTCTTTTTTGTAAAGCTCAGCAGGCAGACTTTCCGATAATTCCAGAAGCCTATGATCCCGTTCACCGGCATAATCCACCCAAAGCAAGGAGTTGCGCACCATGGCGTCGGAGCTTTGCCGAATGGAAAGGGTCATGGTCAGTCGTGTGCCGCGGTCGGGACTTTGCTCGATGAGCACCGTGCCTCCGTGGGCGGCAGCGGCAGAGCGAATCAGCACCATGCCAAGGCCGATGCCGTAGCGTCCGTCCTCGATACCCGGCTGTCTGCGATAGCGATTATACACATTGGAACGGATGGCACCTTCCATACCGGAGCCGGCATCCTGTATGGTAATATACAGCATGTTTCCCTTGCGGGAGAGCTTGGCATCAATGGTGCTGCCCTTGGCGGAAAATTTTAAGGCATTGGAAAGAAGATTGCTGATGGCGCGTTCTATTTTTTCGGAATCTACCAAACAGTAAATGGATTCGTTAAGGGCGGTATAATTCAGCGTCATTCCTGTGTGTGCAACCAACGGCTGCGCATTTAAAAACAGCTCATTTATGATGCTGGACACATCTCTGGTCTCCTGACGGTTGGCATTGTCTTGGCTGTACCGATAGGCATCGGACATGTTGCTGACAATTCTCAGCATTTGAAACAGTCCGCGGTTGATTCTGGCTAGTTGATCCTCCAACTGCGGATCAACCTGCTCCTTTGTCATAGGGAACAGATGGTCGGCAATGGTCATGACATTGCCCAGCGGCTGGCGTAATTCCTGCGCAGCCAGCGCCATACCTTGCAGTTGGTTGCGGTCCTCGTCCTCTTCCAGCAGAAATACATCAAAACCGTCCATTTTGGTTACGGATGCGCCGAACGGAAGGTCATTCAGCAACAGGGTAAGATACAGGCAGCCGTCGGTAAAATCAGAATATTCTTGCATGCCGGTTAAAAGAAAATCAGATACCTTTTTACCGCTTGCAATACCATATTGCTGAGCTGCTTTGTTAGCGCCAAGTACCGTGCCGTCTTTTACGCAGAAACCGGCGCGGGTCATCAGATCCAGCATGGCAATGGCATTATTTGTTTGTTCCATGATGATCCCCCCTGTGGTTTATCATGTGCATTTTTTGGGGAAATTTCCGTCGGAAAGTTTCGACAAAATTCTCCTCTTTCATATTCTAGCGAAAAAAACAGAAAATAGCAAGGAAAATCCTTAAATGAGGTGAAAATATGTCAATTCATGACGGACATCGTCAGCGCTTGCGGGAACGTTTTTTAAAAGAGGGGCTTGATAACTTTGAAGAATATCAGGTTTTGGAGCTGATGCTGTTCTTCTGTATTCCCCGAAGAGATACCAATGAAATTGCGCATAATCTGCTGAAACGCTTTGGCTCTCTGGCACAGGTGGTGGAAGCACCGGTGTCGGAGTTGAAAAAGGTTGTAGGCGTTGGGGAAGGGACAGCGGTATTCTTGTCTCTTTTAAACTCTTTTGCTCGATATTATCAGGTAAATCGCGTGTCCAATGCAGTAATTTTGCCTAATATAGAAAAATGCGGCGAATACTTACAACCGCTGTTTTCCGGAAGAAGAAACGAAACTGTATTTTTACTATGTTTAGATGCTAAGTGCAAAGTGCTTGCCTGCTATGAGGTAGGTGAGGGCAGCGTCAACTCCGCTGCCATTCCCATTCGCCGCGTGGTAGAAATGGCGTTGGGCGCCAATGCATCTTCTGTGATTATTGCTCACAATCACCCCAGTGGTTTTGCTGTGCCTTCGGGAGATGATGTGCAGACAACAAAGCGGCTGGCAGTTGCGCTGGGGGCAGTGGAAATTGAATTGGCAGACCATATTGTGGTAGCTGACGGAGATTTCGTGTCCATGGTTCAGTCGGGGTTTTATAACCCCAAAGCAAAGTACGCTTTGATTTAAGGATATTGTGGGTAATACTTTTTGTATAATGTTCCATATTTTGGACATCCTCTCTTGTAAAGGAGGTTACAAAATATGGAATTTAATCAATCGGAAACCTGTTTAAATCTTGCTCGTTCCTTTGCTGGAGAGTCTCAGGCGAGAACGCGGTATGATATTTATGCCGCCATTGCCCGAAAGGAAGGGCAGGAATGGATTGCCCAAGTATTTGAGGAAACTGCGGCCAACGAAAAAATTCACGCAGAGGAATTTTTGGAAATGCTGCGGGACTTAGGCGGCGGCAGTGAAAATATCGAAATTACAGCCGGTTATCCTTATCCGCTGGGCAACACTTCCGAAAACCTTGGCTATGCCGCCGGCGGTGAATTGCACGAGCATGATGAAGCGTATCCCGCATTTGCGGAAATGGCGCGTCGTGAGGGCTATGCAGAGGCAGCAAAGCTTTGGACGCTCATTGCTAAAATTGAAGGAGTTCACCACAATGTGTTTCGGGAAATGAAAACGCAGCTTGATGGTGGCACATTGACGAAAAAGCCCCAGCCGATTTTGTGGCGCTGCTTAAACTGTGGCTACACTTATGAAAGCACCGATGCGTGTGATCCTTGTCCGGTTTGCAATAAGAGCAAGTACTGGCAGGACGGCTAGCTGGATAAGCGAAATTTGATGGAGAAATAAGGGCTAAAACACAACTTCTTGTTTACACAGGCCTATGTTTTATGATAGTATATAGGATATGATGATAGACAGAGGTTGTTTGGCATGAATTATGTTGTTTTGGATATGGAATGGAATCAGCCATGGCCCGGTTCGCCCTCGGCGAAAAAGGTGCTGCCTGTGGCCATTCGCGGCGAAATCATTCAGATTGGCGCGGTGCGAATGACCCATAAAGGGAAAGTGGCGGATGAATTCCAAGTTTTAATAAAGCCAAAATATTACCGCCATTTGAACCGTCGTGTCAGTAAGCTGACAGGCATTAAGGAAGCGCGTTTATATGACGAAGGCGTACCCTTTTCCAAGGCTGTGGAGGCGTTTCGCGCGTGGTGTGGTGACGATGTTGTTTTCCTCACTTGGGGATTTGACGATATTGGTATCTTGCGGGAAAATCTTCGCCTGTTTGGTATTGACGAGAAATGGACAGAGCGTTGGTATAACGCGCAAATGATGTTTAATGCACAGACCGATGGTTCTAATTCTCAAAAGGCGCTGAAAACGGCCATGGAGCAGTTTGAAATTGAAGCGACACGGCCCGCCCATGATGCGCTGGGCGATGCCTACCATACGGCATTGATTTGCGCCAAGCTGGATTTAAATAAGGGCATGGCAGAATATGGTCAGGCATTGAAAGAGCATGAAAACGGCTTTCACGGCGCGGTATTGCCCGGTTGCATTGGGAGAAGTGTCCATTACGATTTTCAAGATAAGAATGCCGCTCTGACTGCCATGACAGGGCCGGAAAATGTTTGCCCTGTTTGCGGCGGGCAGATGAAATCTACTCGTTGGTTTTCTCAACCCGGACGGAGATATATGGATTTAGCAGAGTGTGCAGACCATGGGAAGTTCTTGATTCGGATTCGATTATCAGAACAGGCCAACGGAATGATTCGCGTCAGTCGTTTGGTTTATGAGGCTACCTCAGAGGCGGCGAAAGCCTATGAAAATCGGGCGCAAAAGGCAGACCCTGAGGAAAATTTACTCCATCGCCGCAGAAGACGTCGCAGAAGCTCCCGCACAGCAGAAAAATCAAAGGGACAATAAGAAAACGGGCAACAGAATGTTGCCCGTTTTTCAAAAAATTGCTTGACAGAAAGGGCCTGCGGTGGTACAATGCAATGCGTACGGTGCGCTGGCATCTGTGATTTTATGGGCCCTTAGCTCAGTTGGTTAGAGCCTCCGGCTCATAACCGGATAGTCCCGGGTTCGAATCCCTGAGGGCCCACCATACATTATAGGCGCAAGCCTTTTACATATAGGGGTATAGCTCAATTGGTAGAGCGGCGGTCTCCAAAACCGTAGGCTCAGGGTTCAAGTCCTTGTGCCCCTGCCAGAAAAAGTTCGACAGCATTTGCTGTCGGACTTTTTCAGCTTCATCCACCCATTTGGGTGGATGAAATTTCACATTTTGCCATAAGGCAAAATATTTCACCAAAGGCGTATGCCTTTGATTTCACCGTGCGTCAGCACGATTTCACTAAATTTGTGGCAGATTTTGTGGCAAGTTATTCTTTTATAAATAACCTTTTTGTATTGCAACCGACAAAGTTCTGTGGTAAGATTATTTACAACCTTTATTTGTTTTTAAGACCATTAATTTTGGAAAAACAGGACGATTGCCATGAGTATTTTTAAAACAGTAAAATCTATAGCAAAAACAGCATCTGATATCATAGAATACGAGAAAAGACACAATCCTAAGTGGGCCGAAAAAGAAGCACGTAAGGAGGAAAAAAGGAAAGAAGAAAAGCGGTTTTCTTCTTTGAATATCCCTTACAAATATAAATTAATTGTAAGGGAGCTGGCTACCTCACAATCAATGATAAGCGATAAACTCGATAGAAGGAATTATGCAATTTGTGATTCTTGCGACAATGTAAAATACAGGCTTAAGGAATTGAGTTTTGACAAGCTCTTTTTCAAATATGAAGACATTGAACCTGTTCTTAAAATTTCTATGCCTTTTAGCGTTAAGAATAATGCCAAAGAGATAGTAGGACATGTTGAGCGACATCCAGACTATGTACCTTATCGAGGTATTTTTGATAAACTAAACTTCAAGGAATCCTATATCGAACTAGTAAAGCGTTGTACAATTCAAATCAACAATGAGAAAAAACTCGAAATCGAAGCAAACAGTAGAAGAGAAAATCCGTACAGCCTAAAGAGAAATATTGAGTACGGTTTTGTTAATTCGCCCTTAAAGATACGTGCAAATTCAAATGAAACAGATTTTCAGATTTTTGATGGCACATATGCAAGTAAACCCATTATTCATATACACAAAGTTCGCTCTGATGATTTGTTGTGTGCTAAATATATCGTAGGTTTTGATGATGAAACAAGAGAACTCCAAGCTGGGCTATTAGCAGTTGCCATTAATCTAATCGATTATCGGATTCTGTAGTTATGTAGTGGCGGAGACGCATTTCTGCGCCACCGCTATTCCGATTCTCTCCTATTATGTATTTTGATATTGTGGCAGAATTTGTTGCAAAAGTGGAGGAAAAACGAAAAACCCTTGCAAATCAAGGACTTTTCCCTTGCCATTTTCCGCCTCCAAAACCGTAGGCTCTGGGTTCAAGTCCTAGTGCCCCTGCCAAAAAAGCCGAGTGCAAAAGCACTCGGCTTTT
>JAZQWI010000027.1:0-2778 GCA_045632245.1 Faecousia sp.
ACTTATTTCTTGGGTGAGCGTGCCCTGTCCGATTTCTCCGGCTATAACAAGTATGATATGAAGGGCTACTTCCTCCCCGAGGAAGCGGCTGAAGTTCAGCTTGGCTAAATCCAACAATCAAACCAAACCGCCCGAGGCTTGTGCCCAATGTCATTAAGTTAATGGCATAAGAGATAAGCAATAAGAAAAACGGCATCTGAACGAATGGCGTAAGCCAAGCGAGCAGATGCCGTTTTCAATATGCAGGCATGAGAAAAAAGCGGAGATGAAATCCGCTAAAAGGGTATTCAAAAGCAAAGAATTATGCTACTCTATAGATGAAGCTTACCGGACGTTTGACGGATGAATTGCGAGGCCTGCTTCTGTTGGGTCGAATCGGAGAAACATGTCTGCAAATCAAAGCTTCAACATCAGGTGGAGATACATTGCTGAGAAAGAACTGTCGGCAAACATGTACGGCAACAGTGAAGTTGGCCCTATAGTCATACTTTTTACTGGCATTGGAAATGACTACGTGCGAGGTAATCAATTCCGTAAAGTTGTACATAATGAGCCGTGCAAAAATTTCTTGGTAAATGTACTCCACTTTTTTTGCATGAAAATGGAGGAGGCCAATGGTGTATTTTAATTCGCGAAAAGAGGTTTCAATACCCCAACGCATGTTATAAAGGCTTTTGAGCTCATCGGGAGGAAAAAGTTTGGGATCCAAGTTGGTAAACACGGTTTCAAAAAGACCATCTGCAATTTGAAAACGAACAACGCGGAAAGGTAACTGATAAAAAGAAACCGGATCGTGTTTTTTATTCTTTTGGGGCAGGAAATCAAATCGGCAAGTAGAAGGAATGCGTTTATACTGATTTTTATCTTTGAACAATTCTTTCAAGTCTTTAGACTGCTTAGTGGTCAACGATAGATTCAAAGAAATATCAAAAGACTCTGTATTTGGCAGAGTCAAAGCAGAGGCAATACCGCCGAGCGAGCTGGAATCTTTTACTCGAATCAAGAACTTCCATCCCTTCTCTTGGATGTGTGCCAGAAGATTGTAGCCTTCAAAGCCTCTGTCGGCAATAATAAGAACATTTTCCAACATGGATCGGTCAACCATAGCGCAAAGTGCACCTTGTTCATTGCATTTTAGCCGACCTGATACAGAGGCATCCACATATGTGCCTTGCAGCAAATCGTACATTGCATCCAAATGCAATAAATTATATGAAGCCTGTCCATTGACTCCAGGAAAATATGAGTCCGGGTCGTTAGGATTGGTGGGGATTTGGATATCCGAGCCATCTGCGGCAATCAGGCGAAGCCCTTTGTAATGTTTGGGCGTGTCAGCCTTTCGTACAAACAAATCAAACAATGTGGGAAAGGCATTGCTATTAATCTTGGCTCTTTGCTGAACAAGAGCGGATGCAGATGCAGTGTTGGAAGAACAGCCGAAATACTTCAGCAGTTCTGTTGTTAAAGTGCCTCCCTCCATAGCCAGCAGACAAGAAATCACCTGTTGGAATGACAGCTTTCTGTTTCTGGTAAAATCCTGTCCCGGTTTTTTAGTAAAAAGCCAATAAGTGTCGCTCAGTTGCTCAATCGCTGCGTGAAGTTTTGCCTTTGTTGTATGAATTGCTTTTAACATATGCTGCCTCCTTGTAATGTGTAGCGAGAATGCTTTCATTACAAGGGCCGCTTTCGCTTGTAAACCCTGCGAAAGCGGCCGCACATTTTTTCTTGTTTGTCAAGTGGTTTCTTCTAATTATTACAAAAAAATCGTGGCCCCTCATTCTGAGGAACCACGATTTCTTAACTTAATGACATTGGTCTTATGACCACGCCTGTTTATTACAATGCTGTTTTATTTGGGCAGATCCATCTCAAAGCCCGGTTCCAGACGAATCAACAACGGCCGTCCGTCTTCTGTATAATGTTCTACCTGCATGCTGATCCGGCTCTTTTCACTGACCTGTCGGTCCAGCACCAGCTGACCGTTGGCATCGGTGTAGTACAACACCTCGTTCACCGTTACCTCAGCTTCTGCCACCGGCGCATATTCCATCACCGGCGTATCGCCCTCAAACGTCAGTTTGCCGCCCAGCACCGTCAGGGTCACCAGACCGTCACTGCCGCGCACCGCCTCCACCTTGGGCAGCAGGGTCGGCGGCTCGCCGCTCAAGTCTGCATAGCAGAACAACAGTACATCGCCTTCTTTCGGCTGAATGCTGCCGGGTGCGGAAAGGGATTCTTCACCGTTCAAATAAAAAACGAAGCCGTCCCAACCGTCAAACGCGCCAGCCTTATCATGACCTACAGCGGTCAGATATCCGGAGTCGATATCATAGGGCACGTCGAGTCGATCCAGCAGCGCACACACCAAATCCAGCGCCGAAGCCCCTTCGGTAAGCGGCGCAGCGGTATCATACGCTAAGTTTTCACTGATGCCCTCTACGCGAACGCTGACAGTCGGGCCGGCAGGCGCTTCGCCGCCGCAGGCACACAGGGTCAGCAGCACCGTCAGGCACAGCAAACACAACAGATATTTTTTCATAGGCACTCCTTTACAGAAGGCATTTGATGCCAAGTTCCTTTATGGTAGATGATTATTATATCATAGATTTTCCCAAGTTTCAACCGGAAGCGACAAGCAAATAAATATCCACCCGCATAGCGGGTGGTATTTCATTTTCGGGCATAGCCCTAATAAAACTGGCGGCGCACAAGTGCGCTTTTTATTGGCCTGCCAGCCATGCAATTATTACTTGCTACCCGTAAACGGGTCTCGTGGGT
>JAZQWI010000028.1:0-42345 GCA_045632245.1 Faecousia sp.
TAAGAATAAAAAAGACCTTATGTAGCACGGAAATTGTGTGCTACACAAGGTCTTTAATTCTTATTTTTTCTTGGGCTTTCTCAGAATGTCCAGGTTTGCCCTTTTGACGGGATTACAGGATGCCGAGATTTCCCAAAAACAGTAGGATTATTCCCACTCAATAGTGCTGATGGGCTTGGGGGTTAAGTCGAGGCAGACGCGGTTGATGCCTTCTACTTCGTGGGTGATGCGGTCGGTGATCTTGTGCAATACTCCGTAGGGGATTTCCTCGATGGTGGCGGTCATAGCATCCACAGTATTGACAGCGCGGATAATGGCAGGCCAACCTTCGTAACGCTTGCCATCTTTTACACCAACGCTCTTGAAATCAGGCACGGCAACAAAATATTGCCAAACATGATTCAAGCCGTTGTTGTCAAATTCTTCCCGCAGAATGGCATCGGCTTCTCTGAGTGCATGCAGGCGGTCGCGGGTAATCGCGCCTAAGCAGCGCACGCCCAGACCGGGGCCGGGGAAGGGCTGACGGTACACCATGTGGTGGGGCAGACCCAGAGCTTCGCCCACAACGCGAACCTCGTCCTTATACAAAAGCTTTACAGGCTCAACAAGCTCCATTTCCATGCCCTCAGGCAGACCGCCCACATTGTGGTGAGCCTTGACTCCCTTGGATTCCAGAATATCGGGGTAGATCGTACCCTGAGCAAGGAAGGAAATACCGTCGAGCTTGGCGGATTCTTCGTCAAAAATCTTGATGAATTCCTCACCGATAATCTTGCGCTTGCGCTCCGGCTCGGCGACGCCTGCCAGCAGGTTAAGGTAGCGGTCGGTGGCGTCAATATAAATCAGATTGGCATCCATAGCTTCGCCAAAAATCTTGATAACATCTTCGCTTTCGCCCTTGCGCATTAAGCCGTGGTTGACATGAATACATACTAGCTGCTTGCCAATGGCCTTAATAAGCAGTGCGGCAACGACGCTGGAATCGACACCGCCGGACAGAGCCAGCAGTACCTTTTTGTCGCCTACCTGTTTACGAACGGCGGCAACCTGCTCGTCGATAAATGCATTTGCCAGCTCAAAGTTGGTAATGCGCTGCATGGATTCCGGACGCAAATTGTTTTCCATAAATGTGGTCCCCCAAATCAAAAGTATTATTGAATGAAAATATTATAAAACAAGTTATTTTGGATTGCAATAGTTGGTTTTCACAAAATATAATTTTGTAGAATTTATGCGAAGGAAGGAAAAGGCACTGCTGTTTTTGTTGCAAATTGGCATAACTGTGGTATAATAACGAAAATAAAAACACGAAGATTTTTGAAATGATTCACAGGAGTAAAGATATGTCATACCATCGAATTTTAACCATACAGGATATTTCCTGCGTAGGGCAATGTTCCATGACGGTGGCTCTGCCTATTTTGTCTGCATGCGGGCAGGAGACCTGTATATTGCCGTCGGCCGTGTTGTCTACGCATACAGGCGGCTTTGGCGAGGTGGAAATTCAGGATTTATCTCATAGCATGGAGCCGATTATGCGCCGCTGGGTGGAAGAAAAGATTACCTTTGATGCCATTTATACCGGATATTTAGGGCGTATTTCTCATATGGAAACCGTGCAAACTATGATGGGTGTTTTGAAGAAGTCTGACGGACTTTTCATTGTAGATCCTGCCATGGCAGACCACGGAAAACTGTATTGCGGATTCGACGGCGAATATGTGAAGGCCATGAAAACCTTGTGCGCAGAGTCTGATTTGATGCTTCCTAATATAACGGAAGCGTGTATGATAACAGGGAAATCTTATAAGGAATCCTTTTCCCGTGAAGAAGTGGAAGAATTGGCGCGCGACTTGGCGCAGTTAAACGATGGCGCGGTGGTGCTGACTGGTGTGGGTTTTGAGCCCGGGGAAACCGGTGTGGCAATCTGCCAAGGCGGAGAAGTCAGCTATTATTTCCATAAGAAAATTCCCCAAAGCTATCATGGCACAGGAGATATTTTTGCATCTGCATTGGTAGGATGCTACATGGCGGGCAAGACCCTGCACGATGCTGCGAAAATTGCAGCGGACTATACAGCACTCTGTATTCAGAACACCTACGACGACCCCGCTCATTGGTATGGGGTGAAATTCGAGACGGCTTTGGGCGCGTTGATTGAGATGTTGAAATAAGGGATGTAGAATGTTCGCAAAACGAAGAAGAATCAGATGGTTTGTTTTTGTAGCGGCTTTGGCGCTTTTTCTGGTCTTGCCGTCAACGCAGTGTTTTGCCGTGGAGTTTGGCGCTAATGAAAGCGGGGACTTTTCTCATATCTTTACCCCCGCGCCTCAGCCGGAAACCATTGTGCCGGAGGGCAAGGTGATTTATCTTACCTTTGATGACGGGCCTGGTAAATATACGGAAAAACTGTTGCAGATTCTTCGTAAGTATGATGTGAAGGCGACTTTCTTCGTGGTAGATACGGACTATGTGCATTTGCTGCCGCAGATGGCAGCGGAAGGACATTCCATCGGTGTGCATACGGGAAGCCATGTGTATCGGAATATTTATGCCAGCGAGGGCGCGTTTTTTCAAGATTTCAAGACAATATATGACCGCATTTATGAATTAACCGGAGTCAGAACGACGCTGATGCGATTCCCGGGGGGAAGCTCCAATAGCATCAGCGCCTTTAATCCCGGAATTATGTCCCGACTGACAAAAATGGTCACGAATTATGGTCTGCAATATTTTGACTGGAATGTGGACAGCATGGACGCAATAAAAGTACAAACATCTCAGCAGATATTTCAGCGGGTGATTTGCGGCGTCAAGGAGCATAGCTGCGCTGTTGTTTTGCAGCACGATTTGTTTGAGTACAGCGTGGATGCGGTGGAAAAAATCATTTGCTGGGGACTTGAAAACGGCTACCGCTTTTTACCCCTTTCTCCCAGCAGCCCAACCTGCCATCAAACGGTTATCAATTAAAAGAAGGCGTGTTTTCAAACACGCCTTCTTGTTTTATTTTTTGATTTTTGGCTGATAACGCATATCGCTGACGGAATATACCGTCACAAATGCTTTGGGGTCAACTTGACGAATAAAGTCCATTAACCGTCGGTATTCATGTTTGTCCACGATGGTGACCATTTCCATTTTAGGTGTTTTGTCATATGCACCGATGATTTCATCTAATGTTGCGCCGCTGTGCAGCTCATGAAGGACAAAATTCACGATGGCATCTAAATCCTTAGAAATGACACAGACGCGACGCTTAATGTTGATGCCAAAAATGAAATTGTCTACCAGAATTCCGCCAAAGTAAGTGCCAAGCAAGCTAAGCACCACCGTTTTGCTGTCATAGCAAAGTGCAGAGGAAAGGGCTACGGCAATGCCTGCGTAGGACATGGCTTTCCCCAGATCCAGCCGCAGGTATTTATTCATGATTTTTGCCACGATGTCCAAGCCGCCGGAGGACGCGTTTCGGGAGAACAAAATAGAAAGGCCCACACCCACCACCAGAATATAGCAAATGACATCTAAGAGGGGATCTTGGGTGATAGACTGGAAGTTGGGAAATATGGCTTCGAACACGCCCATGATTAAGGGCATCAGTATGGAGCAGTAAATGGTTTTTGCGCCAAATTCCGATCCTACCAGAATAAAGCCAATGACCAAAAGACCCACATTCATAATCAATGTAATGGTGGAAACCGACAGGGGAATAAAGTTGCTTAAAACCATTGCCAAAGCCGCACCGCTGCCCACAGACACATGGCTGGGCAGCATAAAGAAGAATACCGCCGCGGCGACTATGACAGTGCCCATGGTAATGACAAGAAATTCTTTAATTGCATTGCGGATTTTCATAATATGAACCTCTTTTGTGGGAGTTACGGTTGAAACAGGAAAAATTCATAACCGCTTTGCCGAATTTGGTCGATGGCGGTGCTCAGTATATTGGCATTGGCGGAGGACACGGCGTGGAGCATATAAATGGCACCGCTGTGGGCGCTGGCGGTAATGGTTTGTAGGGCGTAATCGTCGCTGGGCTGCGCATCGGTTACCCAATCCTTATAAGCAAAATCGTAATTGACTGTAATGTACCCAAGGCTTTGGGTAATTGCCAAAACTCTTTCGGAATAATAGCCGTAAGGCGGCCGGAAATAGGTCATGGTGTAGCCGAAATTTTGCAGAATATAGTTGTGCAAATCCATAATATTGCTTTGCGCACTTTCAGGTGTTGATTGCACCATGTTTTCGTGACGAGCGCCGTGATTGCCTAAGATGTGCCCTTCGTCAATGATTCGGCGGATTAAGCCGGGATTGGCCTTGGCGAAATGCTGGTCTACGAAGAAAATGGCCTTTACATTTTTTTCTTTGAGAATATCCAGCGTTTTTGCAGTTAGCTTTTGATGCTCATATCCGCAGTCATAGGTAAGATAGATATGATTATCGTCTTTTCCGATGAAATGCGCGTCGTATTTTTCAAAGCGCGTCTGGGTGTTCAAGGAATAAATGGGGCGATTTTTCTCGTCCTTTTGACCTCCGCCGCCGGTGGCAATCTGGGTGTTATTCAAGGCTAGAATTTGCGACTTTGTGTATAAATTGCCGATCATGGGATCAGCGGATGGCGTCTGTGGTTGAGACGTGCCAGGCGCCTCGGGTTCCGGCTCAGGCTCAGGCTCGGGTTGCGGGTCAACCGGAGTTTCCGGCAATTTGTCCCCAACATTTTCTGAGTCCTCAATTTGCTCCATAGAAAGATTGTCGCTGGCATCAGAGGAAGCTGTGGTAAAGGATTGTACAGATAACCAAGAGCCCCACAGCGCCATAAAACCTGCCAGCAAAAGGGCAATCAAAGCTTTCATTGTGAATTTCTCTCTTAATCAGTTTGAAGTGTTATTGGAACAATGTGGGCACATAACCTTTTGCGATCAGACCGTCAATGACATCAGACAGAACATAAGCGTTGGTGGTGGAAACTGCGTGAAGCAGGTAAATTGCACCATTGTGCGCGCTGTCGAGGATGTTTGCCTTGGCGCTTTCGGTGTTTTGGGGCGTAGCGGTGGGAGTCCAGTCGGCATAGGCAAAGCTCCAATGCACAGACTTATAGCCAAGGCTTTGCACAACGGCCAAGGAGCGGGCAGAAAATTCACCGGTGGGGAAGCGGAATAGGGTCATGGTATAATTGAAGTTCTGCTCCACATAATCGTGCAGGCTGGTAATTTCATACACCATGGAATCAATGGTTTCGCTGGGCATGACGGGGTGATTGTTGGTGTGGTTGCCTACAGCGTGACCCTCGTCAATCATTCTGCGCACCAAATCCGGATTGGACTTGCAGTAGGGCATAGTGACGAAAAATACGGCCTTCGTTTCTTTTTCTTTCAGCACATCAAGAATCCACTCGGTGACTCGCACTCCGTCGGGAGTGGTATATTCATAGCCGCAGTCAAAGGTTAAGTAAACGCGGTTGTCGTCAGGTCCGATAAAATTGCCGGCGTACTTGCCGTAGTTGGTCTGCTCACCCACGGCATAAGGAGCGCGGCTGCCGTTGGTGGACTTGCCGGGGCCATAGGGACGGCCTTCACCGGCCAATGCCATAAGCTGACCTCTGGTGTAGAGCGAGCCAATCATTTCGTTGGCATTTTCCACATCCACAGAGGGAACGTCGGGAATTTCCGGTTCGGGCTCGGGTTCCGGCTCAGGCTCCGGCTCAGGTTCCGGCTCGGGCTCCGGCTCAGGTTCCGGCTCGGGGTCGGGTTCCGGATCAGGGGTAGGGGTTTGATTGTCAGGGGTCTGACTGGTGTTGTTGTCGATAGAGCTATTATCGTCGGAATTGGCAGGAGTTTGGGCGCAGCCGGCTAAAATCAATACCGCAAGCAATGCGGCAAATATCCGTTTTTTCATGGAAAATACCTCCTTATTTCTGCACTTATTTTAATGGCTGAATGGGGAAAATGCAAGTGGATATTTCGGGAAATAAGGTCTTTTTGTGATAACATCACAGAAGATATTTATTTCCTTGGTTACACTAAGAAAAAAAGGAGGTATTCCTATGGAACATGTTTACGATGTGATTGTGATCGGCGGAGGTCCGGGCGGATACACCGCAGCTTTGTATGCCACCCGCGCAGGCTTAGATACTTTGGTACTGGAAAAATTGTATGCGGGCGGGCAGATGACCGAAACTACCCAGATTGACAATTATCCCGGTTTTGAGGAGGGAGTAGATGGCTTCGTGCTGGGCTCAAAAATGTGCGCCGGCGCAGAGCGCTTTGGAGCTAAGACAGTAATGGCGGAGGTGTTATCGGCAGAGCTTTCCGGTGATTTAAAAAAGGTCATTACCAGTGAGGGAACGTTTTTGAGCCGGGCAGTGATCGTGTCCACAGGAGCAGGGCACAAGCATTTGGGTATTGATAGGGAAGAGGAATTGACAGGAAAGGGTGTTGCTTATTGCGCTGCTTGCGACGGAATGTTCTATAAGGGAAAAACCGTGGCGGTGGTTGGCGGCGGAAATTCTGCGGTAGCCGATGCGTTGGTGCTGTCGAGAATTGCTCAGAAGGTGATACTGATTCACCGCCGCGATAGCCTGCGGGCAACGAAAATTTACCACGACCAACTGCAAAAAGCGCAGAATGTGGAAATCCGTTGGAACAGCACAGTCAATCGCCTGCTGGGGGAGGAACGTTTGACGGGTGTGGAGCTGCGAGATGACCATTCCGGAGAGATTAGCCTGCTGAAATTGGACGGGTTATTTGTCAGCGTGGGACGCTCACCGGTAACGGAATTGTTTGACGGTCAGTTGGAGCTGGACGGCAATGGATATATTGTGGCGGATGAATCCACAAAGACGAATCTTCCCGGTGTGTTCGCCGTGGGAGATGTGCGCACAAAAGCCCTGCGGCAAATCATTACTGCCGCTGCTGACGGCGCGGTGGCTGCCCATTTTGCAGAGGAATATTTACTGCAAGTATAGGCGTTTTCTAATTGATTTGCTTAGTATAGAATTGCTGCCCCCAACCGCAAAAACGGTTGGGGGTGTACTTATGAAAAAAGAAATGCAATGAATGAGGAAAAATGGAAAGAAATCCTTGCATTTTGAGGATATTTCGGGTATAATAAGCTGATTCATTTTACATATTTACGAGGTTTTTGCTGTGTATCTGAAAAGTTTGGAAGTGCAGGGCTTTAAGTCCTTTCCGGATAAGACCCTTATCCGATTTGGCGATGACATCACCGCCATTGTCGGACCTAACGGCTCCGGTAAATCGAATATCTCCGACGCGATTTTGTGGGTTATGGGTGAGCAAAGCACAAAGACCCTCCGCGGCGCCAAAATGGAGGATGTCATTTTTGGCGGCACACAGAAGCGTGCCTCTGTGGGTTTTGCGGAAGCAACGCTGACGCTGGACAATTCCGACAGGGCATTGGCTTACGATGCCGACGAAGTGATGGTTACCCGTCGGTATTATCGCAGCGGTGACAGTGAATACTATATCAACCGCCAGTCTGCCCGCCTGCGTGATATTCATGAGATGTTCATGGATACCGGCTTGGGCAGAGAGGGCTATTCAAATATCGGTCAGGGCAGAATTGATGAAATTTTGTCCTTAAAAAGTGCGGACAGACGGGAAATCTTTGAAGAGGCGGCAGGTATTTCCAAGTATCGCCACCGCAAGGAAGAAACCGAGCGCAAGCTGGCGCACACCGAGGATAACCTGCTGCGAATTGGCGATAAGGTTTCCGAGCTGGAATTGCAGCTTGAGCCTTTGAAGCAACAGTCGGAAAAGGCAATGAAATATTTGGAGCTGCGAGATGAGTTGCAGGGCGTTGAGGTTGCCGTGTGGCTGGATTCTCTGGACAAGCTCTCTGCGGCAGCGAAAAAGGCGGAAGAGGATTATGCTTCTGCTTCCTTTGTGCTGCAACAGGCTCATGAGGAATTGGAGCGCATGTACGCCCAGGCGGAGCAGTTTGGGGAAGCTCTGCGCAATCAGGACGGTGAGCTGGAAACCCTGCGGCTGAAAGTGAATATGCTGGAAGCAAATCATCAGCAGATTGACGGACAAATTGCTGTTTTGCAGGGAAATATTTCCAACAATGAGGATAACATTTTAAGAATTGAAGAAGAATTAAAGGGTAGCGAAGATCGCAGCGGCGGCATTGTTTCTCAAATTGAGCAGGCGCATTTGCGTATTTCTCAGCTGGAAAGCGCTTTGACGGAGAAGAAGGCCGCTGTGGATTCCTTGCAGGAAAAACTGGTGGTGATGACTGCCAATGCCCAAGGCTTGACCAAGCAATATTTGGAGCTTCGCAGCAAGGAAGCGGAAATTTCTGCGGACATTGCCGGTTGGGAAGCAGATATTCGCGGCTTGCAGGGCGGCGCAGAGCAAACCCGTGAGCGTGTCAGCCAGCTGGAAGAGGATTTGTCTGCCGGCAAAGTGCGGGAAGCAGAGGCGCGGGAGAATTTAGAAAAGTGCCGCAAGGTGCTTAACAAGGCGCGGGAGGATGTCACCGCGGCAAACAACACCATTTCCGGTTATTCCTTGCGTAAGGACACCCGCGCAAAGCGCCGTGACGAGGCTGCGCAGCAGGTGCGGGAGCTGACCGCAAGGCTGGATTCTGTCTCTGCCAAGGCAAAGGTGTTTCGCGCTATGGAGCGGGATTTTGACAGCTACAATAAGTCTGTCAAGCTGATCATGCAGGAGTCCCAGAGAGGAAATCTTCGCGGTGTGCATGGTCCGGTTTCCCGCTTGATTCGCACCGAGGATGAAACGGCTGTTGCCATTGAAATCGCCCTTGGCGCTGCCATGCAGCAGATTGTGGTGGGAACTGAGGCAGACGGCAAAGCGGCAATCGGCTATTTGAAACGTACCGGCAGCGGACGCGCTACCTTCCTGCCTATGAATACCATTCGGGGGAAGAAGCTGGAAGAAACTGGCACAGAGAAATGCCGCGGGTTTGTGGGTATTGCATCGGAGCTTGTCAGCTGCGATAAGGCTTACCGTGAAATCGTGGAAAATTTACTGGGCAGAGTGGTGGTTACTGAGGATTTAGACAGCGCCATCGCCATGGCCAACCAATACCATAATAAATTTAAGATTGTTACGCTGGATGGTCAGGTTATGAACCCCGGCGGTTCTATGACCGGTGGCAGCGTGAATAAGGAAGCGGGTATTCTTTCCCGTGCCAATGAGCTGGAAAAGCTCACCAAGGAAGAAAAGCAGCTGCAAGATAAGCTGCTGGTTGCTGAGGCGGATTTGCAGGAAGCCCAGCGTCAGGTGGACGAGGTGGAATATCAGCTGACAACCGCATCCGAGCAGCTGCGTGAGGCAGAAGATCAGGTGCTTCGCATGCAGGGCGAGGAAAAGCAGCATGAAATTTTACTGGGTGCCATTTTGGATGCTCAGAATGCATCGGCACAGGAACTGAAAAATTTGCAGCTGCGGGATAAGGACGATGCCCAGCGGCTCACTGCATGCCAGACCAAGATTCTGGTCTATACCCGCGAATTGGAACAGGTGCGGCTGTCCCTTCAATCTTTGGAGGGAACACAATCTCAAATCGCAGAAGAAACGGCACAGCTCATGGAAAATATGACTGCGCTGAAAACCGAAGCCGCTGCTATGGACGCAGAGCGGGCTACGGCTTTGTCCCACATTGAGGATTTGAAGAATCTGCGCGGCGCAATTCAGGGCGATCAAGAGAAAAAGGTATCCCTTATGGAAACCTTCCGCAGCGAAAATATCCGTTTGCAGCAGCAAATTCAGGCGCTTCTTACCCAGCAGCAAGGTAATGACGACGATACTGCCAAGCATCAACAGGAAATGAAGCAGGTCATTGCTCGCCGCGCTGAGCTGGAAGCTGCGAAGACCCGGGGCGAACGGGATGCCCAGGAAAAGAATAAGGATATTTTGAACATGGAACGGGCCTGCATGCTCTTGGAGCAGAAGAAGATGACCTCTTCCATGGAAGAAAAGCAGATTATCGACAAGCTGTGGGATTCCTATGGCTTAACACCCGGAACGGCAGTGGAGCATCGTGGCGAAATTGAATCCGTTACCGCAGGCAATCGTAAAATTGCAGAGCTGAAACGCAAGATTTCTTTACTTGGTACGCCCAATCTAGGCGCGATCGAGGAGTATGCCCGTGTCAACGAGCGGTATGCCTACTTGTCCGGTCAGCGGGAGGATGTTCTCACCTCTAAGCGTGAGCTGGAAGGTATCATTCGGGATATCACCAAGGAAATGACTGAGATTTTCGTCACGGAATTTGCAAAGATTGACCATTATTTCGGCACGGTCTTTGAAGAAATGTTCGGTGGCGGTAAGGGCCAGCTTGTGCTGGAAGATCCGGAGAATCCTTTGACCTGCGGCATTGAAATTCGCGTACAGCCTCCCGGAAAGCAGCTGAAAACCATTACCTTGCTCTCCGGTGGTGAGAAGGCATTTGTGGCCATTGCGCTGTATTTTGCAATTTTGAAAGTGCGTCCGACACCGTTCTGCATGCTGGACGAAATTGACGCGGCTTTGGATGACCGAAATGTAGAGCGTTTTGCAAATTATTTGCGGAATTTAAGCGCAAAGACCCAGTTTATTATCATTACTCACCGCCGCGGCACTATGGAAGCTTCCGATGTGCTTTATGGCGTGACCATGCAGGAGCAGGGCATCAGTAAGCTGCTGCGGCTGGACTTAAACCAGATGGAGGAATATCTGGGTATCGGCGAATAAAGGAGTTTTCATGGGATTTTTTGATAAGATTAAAAGTGGCTTAACCAAAACCAGAGAAGCCTTAGGCGACACCCTTGGCAATGTATTCTCGGGATTCAGTCAGTTAGATGAAGATTTTTACGATGAACTGGAAGAAAGTTTGATTCTTGCGGATTTGGGCGTGGAAACGGCTACAAAAGCAACCGACAGATTGCGTAAAGTCATTCGCGAGCAGCATTTGAAAACCCCTGAGGAAGCAAAGAATGCGCTGAAAGAAATCCTTGTTGGTATGCTCAGCGTAGGTGCTGGGGAGCTTAATCTTTCTACCAACCCCTCGGTTGTGCTGGTAATTGGTGTCAATGGCGTGGGCAAAACCACCACCATTGGTAAAATTGCCACGCAGCTTGTAAAACAGGGTAAAAAGGTGCTGCTGGTGGCGGGGGATACCTTCCGTGCGGCGGCAGCCGATCAGCTGGAAATTTGGGCACAGCGCAGCGGCGCGGACATTGTCCGTCAGCACGAAGGCGCTGACCCGGCTTCCGTTGTATTTGACGGGATTCAGGCAGCAAAAGCCAGAAATGCAGATGTGATTTTGGTGGACACTGCCGGACGGCTGCATAACAAGGCCAATCTTATGAACGAGCTGAATAAAATCAGCCGTATTGTGGGCAGGGAATTGCCCGATGCCGCGCGGGAAGTGCTTTTGGTATTGGACGGCACTACCGGCCAGAACGGCTTGATTCAGGCAAAGCAATTTTCGGAAATTGCAGGGGTGACCGCGGTAGCACTGACCAAATTAGATGGTACTGCTAAGGGCGGCATTGTAATTTCCGTGTGCGATAGTCTGCAAATCCCTGTGAAATTCGTTGGTGTAGGTGAGGGCGCAGAGGACTTAATGCCCTTTCATGCCAAGGAATTTGTAGACGCACTTTTGTGAGGAGAAGTATGAAAGTAGTTTTAGCAAGCAAAAATAAACATAAGCTGGTGGAAATCAGCAAAATTACGGAACAATTTGACATAGAATTGGTGCTGCAATCGGAGTTGGGCATCGATTTGGATGTGGAAGAAACCGGCACAACCTTTGAGGAAAATTCCTTTATTAAGGCAGAAGCGGTGATGAAAGCCACAGGCTTGCCGGCATTGGCGGATGATTCCGGCATTGCAGTAGATGCTTTAAACGGTGAGCCGGGGGTATATTCTGCTCGTTACGGCTTTGACGACACTTTGGATGACTGGGGCAGATTGCAGCTGTTGCTGAAAAATACGGAGTATGTACCCAACGGGCAGCGGCAGGCACAGTTCGTTTGCGTCATTACCATGGTGACCCCTGACGGCAAAACCATTCAGGCTCGAGGAGAAATCCACGGCGAGCTGCTTCGTGAGCCAAGAGGGGAAAATGGTTTCGGATACGACCCCATTTTCTATTATCCGCCTATGGGAAAATCTACGGCAGAAATGTCTGTGGAGGAGAAAAACAAGGTGTCTCACCGCGGAAATGCGCTGCGAGTATTCTATGAAAAGCTGAAGGAGGCAGGATATGCTGACAAGTAAAGAACGGGCAGATTTAAGAGCCCAGGCCAACAGCTTAGATACCACCTTGATAGTGGGCAAAAATGGTGTCACCGAGGCTGTGGTGGCAGAGGCAGAGATTCTGCTGACCAATCGTGAATTGGTAAAAGGCAAGGTGCTGGAAGGCGCATTGATGAGTCCACGTGAGGTGTGTGATGCTTTGTGCGAAGCCACCGGAGCAGAGGGTGTTTCGGTGATTGGCACGAAGTTCGTTATTTACCGTTTCAGTGAAAAATGCCAGCAGGAGCGCAATCAGAGTGGGCGCGCTAAGCGAAGGGAAACACCTGTAAGCAAGAAAGACCCTGTTCGCAAGGGCATTCGCGCCCGTCGGCAGGTGGCAAAGGCGCAGCGGGAGCAGCGGAATGAATACTTCCGCCAGCAAGCGATTGAAAAATCTATTGAGCGCAGTCGGGAGAAGAAACTGCGGGAATCTGAATGATATTAAGGGGGCGGCGCAATGGGTCGCATAGGCATATACGGCGGCACGTTTAATCCGCCCCATAAAGGACATATTTTGGCAGCGCAGCAGGCGGTATCTGCCTTGCAGTTAGACAAGCTTCTGCTGATTCCTGACCGCATTGCGCCCCATAAGGAAATGCCCGAAGATTCCGGAACACCTCAGCAGCGGCTGGAAATGCTGCAAAAATCCGTTGACGGGATTGCAAAATGTGAGGTTTCTGATTTAGAGCTTTCCCGAGAAGGAAAAAGCTACACCTACGAAACGATTTTGGAACTGAAAAAGCAATATCCCGCAGATGAGCTGATTTTACTCATGGGAACGGATATGTTCCTGTTCTTTGATAGTTGGAAGCATCCCGAGATCATTTTGGGAAATGCCGCTTTGGGCGTCCTGTACCGCGGTGATGCGGGGGAAACGGCGGCCATTGAAGAAAAAAAGGCAGAAATGGAAGCTGGTGGCGCAAAGATTCTGCTGGTGAAAAATGAAGTGTTTCAGATTTCATCCACGGACTTGCGGCGGATGCTGGTGTTTGGCTGCGCGGATTCTTATTTGCCTGCGGGGGTGGGGGAGTATATCCGAAACTATGGCCTGTATGGAACCAATGAGAATTACCGAAATTTACCCGTGGAGCGTTTAGAGCAGGCGGTGGTAAGCTTGCTTAATCCTAATCGGATTGCTCATGTACTGGGTTGCCGCGACATGGCGGTGGCATTGGCAAAGCGTTGGGGAGCAGACGAAACAGCCGCGGCAAGGGCGGCGCTTCTTCATGATGTGACCAAGGCGCTGCCTGCTCATGCCCAATTGACATTGTGCAGGGAATATGGTAAGATGTTAGACGCTTTTTCTCTGGAAAACCCCAAGGTTTTGCATGCGCTGACCGGCTCGCTGGTGGCGGATAGAATCTTCGGAGAATCAGATGAGGTCGTGCAGGCTATATGCTGGCACACCACCGGAAGACCCTATATGGGCTTGCTGGAAAAGATTATTTATATAGCAGATTATACTGAGCCGAACCGGACATTCCCCGCGGCAAAGGTGCTGAGGGAAGTGGCTTTTGAAGATTTAGATGAAGCGGTACGGCAAGGTCTGAATATGACAATTTCTCTCCTGCAAAAGCAGGGTGGCAAGGTAGCACCTATGGGACTGCAAGCCCTTGCTTGGTTCAATGGCGAAAGAAAGGACGAAACAAAATGTTAACTGCAAAAGAAGTGGCCTATGAGGTAACCAAGGCGCTGGATGCCAAGAAAGGTCTGGATTTAAAGCTGATTCGCATTAATGATGTATCCAGTCTTGCAGATTATTTTCTGATTTGCACCGGCACATCCAACACCCATGTCAAAACCCTTTGTGATTACGCAGAGCTGACCATGGAACAACTGGGCGAGCCTATGCTGGGTCGTGAGGGCCATCGCGGAAACTCTTGGGAGCTGTTGGATTTCGGCAGCGTGGTTGTCCATGTGTTTACTCAGGAGGCGCGGGAATTTTATTCCTTGGGGCGCCTGTGGGCAGACGGCGAGGCTGTGGATTTAAAAGATGTTATAATGGGCGAATCCATGTAAAGAAGGTGTGGTTTTCATGAATTACGAACACGGTAAAATTGAAGCTAAGTGGCAAAAATATTGGGAAGAAAACAACACATTCCATACGGATGTGTGGGATTTTTCCAAGCCTAAATTTTATGCGTTGGATATGTTCCCGTATCCGTCTGGCGTGGGTCTGCATGCAGGCCACCCCGAGGGATATACCGCAACGGATATTATGTCCCGCATGAAGCGTATGCAGGGCTATAATGTTCTGCACCCTATGGGATATGACTCCTTCGGTCTGCCGGCAGAGCAATATGCTGTTTCCACCGGCAATCATCCTAATGGCTTTACTCAGGAGAATATCAAGACCTTTTCTAAACAGTTAAAGGAATTGGGTTTTGACTATGACTGGGATAAGATGATTGCTACCTCTGACCCTGATTTTTACAAGTGGACACAGTGGATCTTTAAGAAACTGTACGAAGCGGGTTATGCCAAGCGTATTGAAATGCCTGTGAACTGGTGCGAAGAGCTGGGTACGGTGCTGTCTAACGATGAAGTGATTGATGGCAAGTCCGAGCGCGGCGGCTTCCCTGTTGTAAAGAAGAATATGATGCAGTGGGTCATTGACCAGCCTGCCTTTGCTGAAAAGCTTCTGGAAGGCTTGGAGGAAATTGACTGGCCGGAATCCACAAAGGAAATTCAGCGCAACTGGATTGGCAAGTCCACCGGCGTGGAAGTGGATTTCAAACTGGTTGGCGGTGGTGAGTTTTCCATTTACACCACCTGTATTGAAACGATTTATGGCATCACCTTCATGGTGCTGGCGCCCGACGGTAAGATTGTGGAAGGGCTTATGGACCGCGTGGAGAACGCAGAGGAAGTGAAGGCCTATATTGCCGAGACTCTGAAAAAGAGCGATATGGACCGCACGGAGCTGAATAAGACCAAGACCGGCTGTCCTTTGAAGGGTGTATATGCCATAAACCCTGTCAATGGCAAGGAAGTGCCTGTATTTATCGGCGATTTCGTGCTTGCCAACTATGGTACCGGCGCGGTTATGGCAGTTCCCAGCCACGACCAGCGTGACTTTGAGTATGCCATTGCCCACAACATCCCCATGATTCAGGTAATTGAAGGTCGGGATGTGTCGGAGTGCGCCTTTGAAAAGCAGGATTACTTAGGTAAGGGCTGTAAACTCGTCAATTCTGAGGAGTTTACAGGCATGACTGTGGAGGAGGCCAAGGAGGCCATCACCTGCAAGCTGGAAAAGCAGGGCGTTGCCAGAAGAAAGAACAATTATCACTTCCGCGAGTGGATCTTTGCCCGCCAGCGCTACTGGGGTGAGCCTGTTCCCTGTGTATATACGGAAAACGGGGAAACTGTGTTCCTGCCCGATGAAGAGCTGCCCCTTGTTTTACCCGAATTGGAAGACTATAAGGGCAGAAATGGTCAGGCACCTTTGGAAAATGCGGCTGAGTGGAAGCAGTATGACCGTAACGGCATTAAGGGTATTCGGGAAACCTCTACCATGCCCGGTTCTGCCGGTTCTTCCTGGTATTATCTGCGTTACATTGATCCTAAGAATGAAAATGCCCTTTGCGATCCTAAGCTTATGGAGCATTGGATGCCCGTTGACCTGTATATCGGCGGACCTGAGCATGCGGTGGGTCACTTGATTTATTCCCGTATTTGGAACCGTTTCCTGTATGATATTGGCGTTTCTCCTGTGAAAGAGCCTTTCAAAAAGCTTGTGCATCAGGGCATGATTCTGGGCGAAAACGGCATTAAGATGGGCAAGCGTTTCCCTGAATTTGTGGTCAATCCCAGTGATATTGTCCGTGAATACGGCGCAGATACCTTGCGTCTTTACGAGATGTTTATGGGCCCGCTGGAAGTTTCCAAGCCATGGAGCACCACGGCCGTTGCCGGTGCAAAGAAGTTCATTAACCGCGTGTGGAATTTTTTCACTGAGGCTGCAAATGTGACAGAAGAAAACGACGGCAAGCTCACAAAGGTATATCACCAAACTGTGAAAAAGGTCACATCCGACTTTGAGCAGCTGGCCTTTAACACCGCCATTGCGCAAATGATGGTGTTTATCAACGAGGTTTATAAAAACGGCACTTGCCCCAGAGAATATGCCGAGGGGTTTGTAAAGATGATTTCCTGCATAACTCCCCACGTTGGTGAGGAAATTTGGCAGGTTTTGGGTCACGACGATACCATTGCCTACGAAAGCTGGCCTACCTATGATGAAGAAAAGTGCAAGGACAGCGAAGTGAACATTGCCGTGCAAATCAACGGCAAAATGCGCGGCACGGTGCTGATGGAAGCAGATCTTGATAATGATACTGTGGTTGCCAATGTGGTGGCGGACGAGAAGATTGCCCGATATTTGCAGAACCTTGGCGGCAGTATTATTAAGACCATTGTGGTCAAAAATAAGCTGGTAAATCTGATTGTCAAGTAAGTTTTTGGGGAAAGCCATCAAAATCTTGAATTCTTTCTTGACATTTGGAAAAACAGCGCTTATAATAGGTAAAGCCAATTAGTGGCCCTGAAAGCATCCAGGAAACAGCCGGATGCCATCGGAGGGAGGGAAAACCATGTCTGAAATTCGCGTTAAGGAAAATGAAACCCTGGAAAGCGCTCTGCGTCGTTTTAAGCGGAGCTGCGCTAAGGAGGGTGTTATTGCCGAAGTTAAGAAGCGCGAGCACTATGTCAGCCCCAGCTTGAAGCGTAAGCAAAAGTCTGAAGCTGCCCGTAAGAACAAGAGAAAGTTCTATTAATTTATCCCTCTTGATTCATGCTCAAAACCGCCTTGGAAATTCCAAGGCGGTTTTCTTATTCCATAAGCTCTTGGTATAGGCCAATGGTAACATCGATGCCTAAGCCGTCGGCTTTTTGCAATAACTTTTTCACATCTTCAACTGTGCGTCGGAGCAAAAAACTAGCGGCAGAATTTGTAATGCTTATGTGATAATGGGTGCATATTTCTGCATCATAATGGGTTAGTTTTCGATGGGATATGGCGGGAAGGGTATCTATTTCGCAGCCTTGTTCGGTAATCAAATAGCTTGCTTCCATTGGCGCGATTTCCAACCAAATCTCCCGACCTTCCCATGGCTGAACATGGGCTTCTGCCGTTTTGTGCAGCGGTACAGGGGGGAGAAAAATGGGACAGTTTACATTTTTCGCGTAGCTTTCAGTCACTGCGACCTGACAGGGAAGTGACTGTAAATGATGAACCAGCGCGTTAAGTTCTTCGCTGTATGGCCGCTGAAAATCTAAAAGAAGCTTTTGAATCCCTAATTTCAGCAAGGTGTCTTGCAGTTGCGTGAAAATGAGGGTGGGTTCATGGCCTTGGATTGGATAACTGTCGTCTAGAATTAAAATGGAATCTTCGGGCAGGTGAGCAGGAATGTTGGAAAGTCCCGAATTGTGGGAACTGAAATGGCAGGCCATCCATGCAACTCTTTTGTCTGGCTGCGGACTTCCGGAAAACTCTGCGGGCGTCATGGCAAGATATGGAACAATTTCCATAGACAAATGACCCCTTTCGTGATATAATCTATCATATCTTATGAAAGGGGAGCGCTGAGTATGTCTTTCTCGTTTTTGCCCAAGATCATTGCGCGGGATTTGCCTCAGATAACGGAAAAAATTCTGTTAGAACGGGGAATCCGCCTGCTGATGCTGGATTTTGACAATACCATCGTTCCCTATACCACCAATGAGCCAAGTGAGAAGATAAAAAAGTGGCTGACTGAAATGCGAAATTCACCTATAAAGTTATGCGTGGTATCAAACAGCAAGCGAAGCCGTGTGCGCGATTTTTGCGCGGAATATGGGCTTGACTGCATTACTCGCGCAAAAAAACCGTTTTCTAGGGGAATTGACGCCTGCCTAGCGAAATATGGCATACCGCCGCAGGAAGCCGCTTTGGTGGGCGACCAGATTTTTACCGATACGTTGGGCGCAAACGGTGTGGGTGTGACCTCTGTTTTGGTAAAGGCAATCGATAATCATAATGTTTGGCTGAAACTGCGCCATGTGGCGGAGCTGCCATTTATTTTTGCGGCAAAGAAAAGGAGAATCTAACATGAAGAATTTAGAAAAGTATCTATCTTTATTGGACGGTGAAGTGAACGGCTTGCTGCTGACTTCCCGTTACAGCCGTCATTACGGTGCAGAGTTTGACATTGCCGAGGGCATTGCCATTGTGACCAAAAATGGCTGCCGTTATTTTACTGACAGCCGCTACACAGAGGCAGCACAAAATGGCATAAAAGGCTTTGAAGTCGTCGATATTATGACTGAAAAGGGTTATATCGGCTGTTTGAACAAGGCCATCGCGGAGCTGGATGTGCAGGTTTTGGGCTATGAGGAGGATTATTTGACTGTTCGTGAGTTTATGAACTTTGAAAAGAATCTGAATGCCAAGCTGGTGCCCATGAATGATAAAATCAACGGCTTCCGCGATGTGAAAGAGGAGTGGGAGATGGCGTATCTTCGCAAGGCGCAAGCTATTGCAGATAAGGCATTTACCGAGGTGCTGACCCGTTTACATGCTGGCATGACGGAGCTGGAATTACAGGCGGAGTTAATTTACTGCTTGTATAAAAATGGCGGTCACGGCCTGTCCTTTGATCCCATTGTGGTATCCGGCCCCAATACCAGTCTGCCCCATGGCGTAGCAGGGGACCGTGTGATTCAGGAAGGCGATTTTGTCACTTTGGACTTCGGTGTCTTGTATCACGGCTATTGTTCCGACATGACCCGTACCGTAGCAGTGGGATATGCGACTGAGGAAATGAAGAAGGTATATGATACAGTATTGCAGGCACAGCTGGCTGGTCTGGCGCTATCTAAGGCAGGCGTAATCGGATGCGAGGTAGATGCGGCTGCCCGTAAGGTGATTGCGGATGCCGGTTACGGCGAATATTTCGGCCACGGCTACGGCCATGGCGTTGGCCTTGAAATTCACGAAGGTCCGAATCCCAATGGCCGTAACAAAGAGCCGATTCCCGAAAATGCGGTTTGCTCTGCGGAACCCGGTATCTATTTGCCCAGCAAATTTGGTGTTCGCATTGAGGATGTGGTGATTTTTAAGGAAGGCGGCCACGAAAATATCACATTTAGTCCTAAAAATCTTATTATTGTGTAAAAATATTTCGTTTTCCTCTTGAAAACAGTGAGGTTTTAAGTTATAATATATGCGCTAAACTAATGTAAAATTTATTCCCATACGGGACAATCTAGGAGGATATCAAAATGATTTCTGCAGGTGAATTTAGAAATGGCATTACCTTCGACATGGAAGGCAAGGTTATGCAGGTTGTGGAGTTCCAGCACGTTAAGCCCGGCAAGGGCGCTGCTTTCGTTCGTGTAAAGATGAGAAACGTCATCACCGGCGGCGTTACTGAAACCAGCTTTAACCCCACTGCCAAGTTCCCTACCGCTTTTGTTGAGCGCAAGAAGATGGAGTATTCCTACAACGATGGCGAGCTGTACTACTTCATGGATCAGGAAACCTATGAGCTGGAGCCCATTGATGCTTCCGCTTTGGACGATTCTTTTAAGTTTGTGAAGGAAAACGACATCTGCACTATTATGAGCTACAAGGGCAAGGTCTTCGGCGTGGAAGTTCCCAACTTTGTAGACTTGGTGGTTACTGAGACTGAGCCTGGCTTTGCCGGCAATACCGCTACCAACGTGACCAAGCCCGCTACCGTGGAAACCGGCGCTGAGGTGAAGGTGCCTCTGTTCATCAACGAGGGTGACAAGATTCAGATCGACACCCGTACCGGTGAATATCTGGGCCGCTCCAAGGCATAAGAGGAGAATGACTATGACGATTTCTGAAAAGGCTGCTTACCTGAAAGGTTTAATGGACGGCTTGAAGCTGGATACAGAAACTGCTGAGGGCAAGATGATTTCTGAAATGGTGGCACTGCTTGGCGATATGGCTAAGAAAGTGACCGATATTGAAGATACTACCATTGCGATTTCCGATGAGCTGGACGAAATCGAAGAGGATCTGGACGCCATCGAGGACTTCATTATGGATGAAGACGAGTATGACGAATACGATGATGACTACGATTTCGATGATGAAGACGATGACTTCGACGACGAAGGCTTTGACTACGGTGACGAGGACACCACCATTTACGAAGTGGAATGCGCCTGCGGTGAAATCATTGATTTCGACGAGGAAACTTTGGAAGAAGGCAGCATTGTTTGTCCTAGCTGTGGCGAAACCTTAGAATTCAGCCTCGACGACGAAGACGAGGACGAGGAATAATTTATTAAGTCCGGCATGTTTGTGCATGCCGGATTTTTATTAAAGGAGAGAGAATATGAAACGTTTTTCTGCATTTTTGCTGGCTGCTTTGATGCTGTTTTCTCTGACTGCCTGCGCAGGCGATGATGGCGAGAAGGAACAGCCAACCATCGTAGTAGAAGAAAAATTTGATGAAAACGGCAATATCATTATGGAACCGCTGTATATGGGCTGGAATTTGTGGTATTACAATTCCTATACCTATAATGCCGACCAAAAAGTGGAAAAGATCGAACGATTTACCAATACCGGCATGTATTTGGATGATGAGCGGTATTTTTACCGCGCAGACGGTACGCTTGAAAGGGTGGAATGTTACTGGTCAAATATCCACGATGAAATCGTATTGAGCCAGAAAAGACTGTGCGATGAAAACGGTGTGATTTCCAAAACCGAATATTATGAAGACGATGAGGTTTACGAGTACACAGTTTTTGAGTACGAAAACGGGAATTTGGTGAAGGAAACTCGTTATGATGCGGAGTTTGATAATGAGCGTTCCTACAATGAATATACCTATGACGATGCAGGCAAATGCATCAGAATGGATCACTATGAAAACTATGACCGTGTTTATTACTGCACCTATGCTTATGGCGCTGACGGTCGCGTGGCAACGGAATTGAGATATCGTTATTATACCGACGGTCAGGAGCATGCCGCGGAGACATCCTACACCTATCACAGCAACGGCCGCGTTAAGGATAAGGTGCTCACCGATTTGACCATGCGCTGGGAAGAAGTTTGGGACGAGCGCGGCGGTATGGTCAGCGATAAACGCTATGTGCTGAATGATTCCGGCGAATGGCGCATGGAGACGAAGGTGGAATATTCCGGCGAAAAGAAGGTTTTTACTACCTATCAAAAGGACGGACATTATCATACGGAAACCATGACAGGAAACGCAAGTGTCGCTACCTCTTGGGAGGGCGCTTACTATAAGCCCGACGGAAGCTTGTTCTGCACTGCCAAGGGCGGCGAATATTTTGACGCTGCCGGCGCAAAGATGGAAGATAAGCCTGATTTGCTGGCGCCTTGGGGAATTGGATAAAAATGAAAACCGTGTTGCCCAAGGGCAGCGTGCCATAAGGAAGTATTGGTTTTGAACGGTCCCTTTTCCGCTTAACTTCATAAAAAATTCCCGAAATGCGACAGCATTCCGGGAATTTTGTTTTTTGTTAGAAGAACAGCCTTGCAGTGAGACTTGCCATGAAAAAACCCGTAAAATCTGCCAGTAACGCGGCAATTAAGGTGTAGCGTGTTTTTCGGATTCCGCAAGCGCCAAAGTAGACACTCATGGCATAAAAAGTGGTTTCCGTAGAGCCAAGCATAACGGCCACAGTTCTGCCAATTTGAGAATTGACGCCATATTCCCGCATTAAATCAGCGCCTACCGCTAAGGCGGCGCTGCCGCTGATGGGACGAATGAATACCAAAAGTGCGGTTTCCGGAGGAATTTCCAGAAATCGGAAGGCGGGACTGAGCCATGCGCTGATTGTTTCGATTGCGCCGGATGCGCGTAGCATGGTCACAGAGGTCAGGAGAATTACCAATGCCGGAATTAGGGAAACAAGAAGCTGCAATCCGTCCTTTGCGCCGCTAAGCAGAATGTCATAAGCATGTTCCTTTTTGCGCAGCGCAAATATAGAGGCAATCAGCAAGATAAGCGGAACGATGTAGTCAGCCATGTCGCCACACCCTTCCCAGCGCAATGGCGGAGGCTACACCGATCCCCGCGGAGAAAAGGCTGGTAACCCATACTGCCGGCAAAATATCAAAGGGCGTTGCGCAGCCTAATGCGCTGCGAACAGCGGCTACGCTGGCCGGAATAAGCTGAATGGATGCGGTATTCAGCACAATCAACCGACACATTTCGTCTGTGGCTATGGTGGGGTGTTTGGGATTAACCATTCGCTTGATGGCTTGTGTTCCCATGGGCGTCGCGGCATTTCCCAGCCCTAAGAAATTTGCGCAGATATTGGCGCTTAAACAATTTGCTAAAACGGGGTCTTTTTTAGTGGATGGAAATAATCGTTTCAGTAGGGGAGAAAGAAGAAAGGAGAGGCGATTTGTCAAACCAGCCTTGTCCATAAGCTTGCCTACACCCGTCCAAAGACAGATGGTCCCAGCAATGGAAATGCATAGTGTAATGCCCGACTGCGCCCCTTGGGAAATGGCTGCGGCCAGTTGGCTGCCTGTGCCGTTGATCACCGAAAAAACCAGTGAAATCAATAAGATTCCCGTCCAAATCCAGCTCATGATCATGCTTGACCCCTCCTTCATTGTACAATATGCGGTACAAGAGGGGGAAATTCCCGTGAATCTCTGCGCAAAATGCAGAAATTTGAAAAACGATTGACATAACGCCTTGCGAGAAGTATAATATTGATAAATTTCATAAGGCGTTGTCAATGCGCTTTGAATGTTTGAAAGAGGTGGTTTCCTTATGAAGTCAACAGGTATTATTCGTAAGGTAGATGAATTGGGAAGAATCGTTTTGCCTATTGAAATTCGGCGCACACTGGATATTGCAGAACGGGATGAACTGGAAATTTTCATGGACAACGATCAGATTGTTCTGCAAAAATTTGAGCCTTCCTGCATTTTTTGCTCTTCGTCAAAGAGCTTGATTACCTATCAGGATAAGAATGTGTGCAGAGAGTGTATCCGAAATATGACAAGAGTATAAAGAAAGTGGCAGTTTCATCAGAAACTGCCACTTTTTATATTATTGTAAGGCTGCGTCGTAGACCACATTTTTCGGAAGATTCAGCGCCTTTGCGGTTTCTTTCACTGCATCTTTTCGGCTCATGCCCGATTCCATCAGCTTTGCCACATAGGCGGCAGCATCCTCCGGAGTGTTTTGAGCTTTTTCCTCCTCAGGTGCGCCAGCAATGACCAGCACGAATTCGCCCTTGGGCGATTCGTCCGAGTATTTTTGGATGGCTTGTCCCAAAGTGGTGCGCACCACTTCTTCGTGAAGCTTTGTCAGCTCTCGACACAGGCTGATAGGGCGGTCAGCGCCAAAGATTTCTGCCATATCCTCCAAGGTGGCAAGCAGCTTGTGGGGCGCTTCGTAAAATACCATGGTTCTGCGCTCAGCGACCAAGGATTCCAGGTGCTCCCGACGGCTTTTCTTGGAGGTGGAAAGAAAGCCTTCAAAACAGAATCTGCCGGTGCTTTGACCGGAAATACTTAAAGCGGTAATCACGGCACAAGGTCCGGGAATAGCACAAACGGTAATGCCTGCTTTGGCGCATTGCTTTACCAGCTCCTCGCCGGGATCGGATATGGCGGGGCTGCCGGCATCGGAAACCAGAGCGCAGGTTTCTCCGGCTAAAATTCTTTCCACAATCATTTCGCCTTTACAGGTCTTGTTATGCTCAAAGTAGCTGACAAGACTTTTTTTAATGCCCAGATGATTTAAGAGCTTCAAGGTGACTCTGGTATCTTCGGCGGCAATAAAATCCGCTTGTTCCAGCGTTTGCGCGCAGCGCTTAGAGATGTCCCCAAGATTGCCGATGGGAGTTGGGACTAAGTAGAGCATACCAGCCATGTGCTACCTCCTAAATGTGGTAAATACGTTTGTATTCGTCGGTGGGCGAGCCATCCTCGTGGGAAAGAATCAGTTCTTCCCATGTGAGGTTAGGCTTGCCGCCTTTCTTGCATTGCAGCAGAATAAAAGCTACGGGACTTTCGGGGCGGTGGCGTACCAATTTCAGCCGTTTGGGTTCGAAACCGCATTTGCTGGCACAAGCGCACAGCTCTGCCAGCCTCTCCGGCTTTTGCACAAGAAAGAAATCACCGCCAAAACGCAGAGCGTAAGCTGCGGCCGCCATTAAATCGTCAGTAGTGCAGGTGTCGTTTCTTCGCGCCAGAGGTGTATTTTTGTTCGCAGGACCGCCGGAATAATAAGGCGGATTGGAAATACAAACATCCATGCTGCCTGCGGGAATGATTTGGGAAATGCAGCGCAGGTCATCGCATATACTTTGCATACGCAATGTCAGGTTGTTGGCATGGATATTCTCGTTTGCCGCAGTGTGGGAAAGTTCGTCCAGCTCGATGCCGGTTACATGACAGGTGCGGTCATTGGCGCAAAGGAGTATGCCTAATGTGCCGCAGCCTGCGCCTAAGTCCAAAACACGGGCGGATCTCGGAAGGTGCACAAAATCAGCCAGCACCATGGAATCGGTGCTGAGGGGGAATGTGCCTTCGGGCGTATTTAAAATAAAACCGTTTTGTAATGTTTCCATCATATCACCAAAAAAATCAGCCTGCGCAGCCGGATAACCGCCCACGCAGACTGACTGCGGATTTGGAAGAATCAGCCTTCCTCAATGGCCTCAGCGGGGCACTGGTCAGCGCAAGCGCCACAGCTGACACAAATGTCGGCGTCGATCACGAACTTGTCATCGCCCTCAGAGATAGCCTCAACGGGGCACTGGTCGGCGCAAGCACCGCACTTAACGCAAGCGTCAGTAATATTGTATGCCATGATATTCCCTCCAATATGTTTATCGAGCAATGGTTCATCCATATGCAGTTACTATTCTAGCACTATTTTTTAAAAATGCAATTCCTTTTTTTAAATGTTTTGTATATTTTACGGGAGCTGTGGAAAAAATTCGGAGATAAAGGAGGGATTTTGTGCAATATACATCGGAAACCACGGCACTGATTCAGGAAGCGGCACAAATTGCCAAGAGCATGGGTCACAGTTATGTAGGCAGCCATCATTTTCTGATGGCATTGGCAAATGCGAAAGGCTGGGTAGGGTGGATGCTGCAAAGTGTGGGCGCGGATGCGTCTTTTTTGCGTCAGCTTACGGCTGCCATTTACGGTGTAGGCAGCGCGGAAACACCTCTTATGCAAGGATTGTCTGCAACTGCCCATAGAATGCTTTACAATGCCGCGGCAGAGGCAAAGCAAAGCGGAAGAAGAAAAATCGAAAATGTCCATGTGCTGATGTCGCTGCTGCGATTGGAGCATAGCGGAGCGTGGGAACTGATGCGGTTGTCACAAATGGATACCAACGAGATTTTTACTCGTTCTATTGATTATCTTCGGTGGGATGTGGGTAGCACGCAAGGAAAAAAGGAGGCGGTTACAACGAAACTTTTAGAACAGTTTAGCGAGGATTTGGTTATAAAAGCGGCGTCCATGGATCAGGTTGTTGGCCGAGAACGGGAAATTGACATGGTGATCGGTATACTTTGCCGAAAGAATAAAAATAATCCGGCCTTGATTGGAGAGCCGGGTGTGGGAAAAACTGCCATCGCCGAGGGGTTGGCACAGCGCATGGCGGTAGGGAATGTGCCTCCACAGCTAAAAGATAAGCGGCTAATCAGCTTGAATATGGCAAATTTGGTGGCGGGAACAAAGTACCGCGGAGAATTTGAAGAGCGACTGCGGGATGTGCTGTCGGAAATTCGCAGAAGTGGGGATATTATCCTGTTTGTAGACGAAATGCATACCATTGTGGGCGCGGGAGCGGCAGAGGGTGCAATCGATGCGGCCAATATTTTTAAGCCTGCGCTGGGTCGTGGCGAGCTGCAAATTTTAGGCGCAACAACATTGGATGAATACCGGAAGTATATTGAAAAGGATATGGCATTGGAGCGCCGTTTTCGCCCTGTTTTGGTGGAAGAACCCGATGAGGAAGCCACCATGGCTATTTTGCGGGGATTGAAGCCGGGGCTTGAACGGCATCATCAAATACGCATTTCAGAAGATGCGCTGAAAGAGGCCTACCGTTTGTCGGTTCGGTATTTGCCTTCGTTATATCTGCCGGATAAGGCGATTGATTTACTGGACGAGGGAGCTGCTCATGCCAGAATGGAGGAAATGAAGCAAACAAGACATGCTACACGGCAGGATTTGGAAAAGGAGCTTCATGCGGCGGTGCGGGAAAGCAGGTTTGAAAAGGCAGCGGAATTGCGGGATAAAATGCAAAAATTGGCATTGCGGCCACAGGAAGGGAAGCGCCCGCAGTTGGTGGTAGGTATGGATATTGCATGGGCGGTTTTTGCCCGTACGGGGATTCCGGTTGGGCGGCTGACCGCAAATGAGCGCCAGCGATTGATGGAAATGGAGCAGGTGCTGTCTGACAGTGTGGTGGGGCAGTCCGCTGCCGTAAAAGCGGTGGCGGAGGCAGTGCGCCGGGGATTTTCCGATGTGCGTGATGAGCATAGACCTGTTGTTAGCTTGCTGTTTACGGGTCCAACGGGTGTGGGGAAAACGGAGCTTTGCCGCGCGTTGGCCGAGGAAATGTACGGAAGTCGGGATGCTATGATTCGCCTTGACATGACGGAATATATGGAAAAACATTCTGTGGCGCGGCTCATTGGCGCGCCACCCGGCTACGTGGGACATGAAGATGGCGGAAAGCTTACAGAAGCAGTGCGCCGGCGGCCATATTGTTTGGTGTTAATGGATGAATTGGAAAAGGCGCATCCGGATGTGATCGGAATTTTGCTTCAAATTATGGAAGAAGGGGAATTGACAGATTCCACAGGACGAAAAGTGAGCTTCAAAAATGCCACAGTGATTATGACCTCTAATGTCGGCGGTGGGCAAAAGGGGGAGGGGCTGGGCTTTCGACCTGCGGGCGTGGATACAAAGCGCTATGCGGCATTGGAGCAGACATTTGCACCGGAATTTCTGGGGCGGCTGGATGGCATTGTGCCGTTTCGCTTGCTGGATGAAAGGGATTTGCAGAGTATTGCAAAAAAATATTTATCTCAGTTGCAGGAACGGATGGCTAAGCGGGAGATTGTCTTGCGGTTTGCGGAGGAGTTGCCGGCATGGCTGGCGGGACAGTGTAATCCAAAGGACGGCGCGCGGCATTTGCGGCGATTAGTGCAGGAGAAGGTGGAGGGCGCGCTGGCGCTTTGCTTGCTGAATGATGACAGACAACAGAAATGTTTGTCGGCTGTTTTGCAGGAGGGAAGTGTAATTTTCCAACCGGTTACACCGGAAATGATATAGAACGGATGTTCTAAAATTAGAAAAATACCACTTTTTTTAGTAAAAAATGAAAAAATCAATAAAAAAAGGTTGATTTTTTTGAAACAGGGTTGTATACTGTCGTTAAGTGGAGCAAAATGGTAGCAAAGTGGAGCAAAATGGAGGAGGTGAGGCAACGTGATTGGAAAATATCCTGCAAAACTGGACGATAAGAACCGTTTGTTTGTACCTGCCAAGCTGCGCGAAGAGTTAGGCGCGGATTTCTATGTGACCTTAGGCGTCAACTGTGGACACCGTTGCCTGACTGTCTATACAGCTTCTGATTGGAAAATATTGGGCGAAAACTACAATGCGCTTCCTATTTCTCAGAAGGGCGCGGCTACCAGCTTGATTTTTATGAATGCAAATCAATGCGCACCGGATAAGCAGTTCCGGTTCAGCTTGACTCAATTTCTTTTGGACTATGCCGGCATTGACCGCGATGTGATGATTGTGGGTCGGGCAGGGCAGGCAGAAATTTGGGATTGCAAGGAATATGAAGCCTTCGAGCAGGAGAACTTGACACCTGAAAAACTGTTGGCCTCTTTGGAGAGCATAGGTCTATGAGTGAGTTTCGTCATGTTTCCGTTTTGCTTAATGAATGCATCGACGGCTTAAATATTCAGCCCGACGGCATTTATGTGGACGGCACATTAGGTGGGGCAGGTCATTCCTACCAAATTGCCAAAAGGTTAGCAGGAGGCAGATTGATTGGTATTGACCGTGATTCTGTTGCCTTGCGGGCGGCCACTCAGCGGCTTCAGGAATTTGAAGATAAGGTTACTTTGGTTCATTCCAACTTTTGCGAAATGTCAAAGGTTTTGGATTCGCTGAATATTGCGGGCGTAGACGGAATTTTGCTGGATTTAGGTGTTTCCTCACCTCAGCTTGACGATGGCAGCCGCGGCTTTTCCTATATGGTAGATGCGCCGCTGGATATGCGCATGAACAATGGAGATGCGCTGACTGCCGATGAAATCGTCAATACTTGGTCTTATGAAGAATTAAGGCGTATCCTTTTTGATTACGGCGAGGAGCGTTACGCACCTCAAATTGCAGCGGCAATTTGCCGTGTAAGAGAAAACGAAGGTATTCACACCACCTTAAAACTTGTAGAAGTCGTTCGCACTGCAATGCCGGCTGCTGCCTTACGGGAAAAGCAGCATCCGGCAAAGCGAACCTTCCAAGCCATTCGCATTGCAGTCAATGACGAATTAGGTGCTGTGCGGCAGGTGATGGATGGAGCCATATCCAAGCTTAATCCCGGTGGCCGGCTGGCCATTATCACATTCCATTCTCTGGAAGACAGAATCGTAAAAAATGCGATGACAGAGGCGGCAAAGGGCTGCACCTGTCCGCCGGAGTTTCCGGTTTGCATTTGCGGCAAGAAACCGATTGTAAAGCTTGTCAACCGCAAGCCGATTATTTCAACAGATGAGGAGCTTGAACAAAATCCCAGAGCAAGAAGCGCAAAGCTCAGGATTTGTGAAAAGCTGTAAAAATAAGAAAAGGAGAGAGAAAAATGGCAAGACAGCCTGAAATTCGCTATATCAATTCTGCCGTGTGCGGAAGCTCTGCATATCAGCTGAATACAAAGTCTGCCCGGGAAAAGCAAGTCAAATTGCCCAAGGCCCGTCGCGCAAAGAAGCAGGTTATTGCCATTGACCCTGTCGCTATTGGCGGCATCGCCGTTGCGGGAATCCTTCTGGTGCTACTTTTGGTAGGTTTTGTGCGCATGCAGAACGTAAGCGCCCAAGCCGCTGAATTAAACCGTTATGTTTTCGGCTTGCAAGCCGAAAACGCAGAGCTTCGGGACACCTATGAGTCAGGCTACAATCTTTCTGAGATTGAGAAGATTGCTTTGGCCATGGGGAAAGTACCGACCTCTGAGGTAAAAGAAATCTCTATCTCCGTACATGTTCCCACTGTGGAGCAAGAGCCTACTGCTTGGGAATCCTTTTATGCCTTTTTGACAGGCTTGTTTGCATAAACACGCCCCGGGCCAATATGATTGAATAGCAGCTGCAATGGGCGGTGAGGGTTTCCTTACTGCCCATTCATGCCTTGCAGCAATCAGAAAGGCCGGTGGCATATGGGAAAGCGGAAGCAGGATTTTTTTCGAATACGGGCAGATTCGGGGCAGCATAAGCGCATTTTGGCGATTATGGCGGTGCTGGGGATTGCGGCATTTTTGCCGGTAGCCTTTCAGCTGTACTCACTGATGATCGGGCAGTACGATTATTATTCTCAATTGGCGCTCCGAAATCAGACCCGTACCACTTCTGTAACAGCGGACAGGGGAACGATTTACGACCGCAACATGAATCAGCTTGCACTTTCCGTGGGTGTGGAGAATGTGTATCTTGACCCCCATGAGCTGAAACAGGCGAAGGTGGATATAGAAAAGATGTCCTGTGATTTGGCGCAAATCCTGTCTTTGGATTCTGCGTGGGTACAGGAGCAGGCGAAAGATACAACAAAGCGTTATAAACAAATTGCCGCTGGAATCCCTGAGGAATTGGCGGCGCAGGTGCGGGCATATATTAACGAAAATCAAATTTCCGGCATACATATTGAGCCAAGCTCCAAGCGCACCTATCCTTATGGCTCGCTGGCTGCGCAGGTCATTGGATTTACCAATGCTTCCAACACCGGCTCTGAGGGGATTGAAGCTGCATATAACAGCTATTTGGAAGGCACTGCGGGAAAGGTAATTACTACTAAGGGCAATAATGAAATGGATATGCCCTATTCCTATGAAAAGTATGTATCCTCTATCCCCGGAGATAGTGTCATTTTGACATTGGATACTACGGTGCAGGCATGCCTTGAAAAGCAAATGCAGGCGGCAATTGCCCGCTATGAAGTACAAAACGGCGCGTTTGGCGTGGTTATGAATGTCAAAACCGGTGAAATACTGGCTATGGCGACCTTGGGAAATTATGACCCTAATCAGTATTTGGAAATTGCCGATGAAGATACTTCGGCACAATTAGAGGAAATGAAGGTAAAATACCTTCAATTTCCCGAAGATTCTGAGCAATTCAGTTTGGCAAAGGCTGCTTACCAATCAGCGCTGACAGCCGCCAGATTAAAGCAGTGGCGCAACCGTGTGATTTCAGATGGCTATGAGCCTGGGTCAACCTTTAAGGTGCTGACTATGGCGGCGGCGCTGGATTGCGGTGCCATTGATTTAAATACATCGTTTTACTGCCGCGGGGCGGAGAAAATTCCCGGTCGATCTCAGCTTCTGCATTGCTGGCGGTCGGCGGGTCATGGCGCGGAACAAACGCCACAGGCATTGCAAAATTCCTGCAATCTTGCCTTTGCCCACATTGCCCTGAAATTGGGCGGTGAGCGGTTTTATGATTACATTGAAAAATTTGGCATCATGGAGAAAACCGGCATTGATTTGTCAGGGGAAAGCAAGGGTGTCTTTTTTAGTGAAGAACTGATAATCAACACCGATAAATGGGGTACGGCCTCCTTGACCTCCGGCTCCTTTGGACAGACTTTTAAGCTAACACCTTTGCAGCTAGTCAGAGCCATCTCGTCTGTGGTAAACGGCGGATATTTGATGGAGCCGTATATCGTTTCCGAAGTGATAGATGCCAGTGGAAACACAGTGTTAAAGCAAGAACCCACAGTGATCAGACAGGTCATCAGCGAGGAAACTTCCAAGACCATGTGTCAGCTGATTCGCTCCGTTGTGACAGATGGGACAGCGAAAAATGCAGCAGTTTCCGGCTTTTCCATCGGGGGAAAGACCGGCACAAGTGAGAAAATTGATGTGCTGGATGAAAACGGAAACCCAACTTTGGATAAAATTGTCTCCTTCGTAGGGATTGCGCCTATGGACGATCCGGAGTATATTGTATTGGTAGCGTTGGACACCCCGTCCCGTTCAACCGGCATTTATATTTCCGGTGGTGTGATGGCAGCACCTACGGTGGGAGCAGTGATGGCGGACATTTTGCCATACTTAGGCGTGGAACAAACATTTTCCGAAGAAGATGTTGCGGGCAAGACTGTCGTACTGGAAGATTTTACGGGATATACTTCCCAGCAGGTAACAAAGAAATTAAAGGAAAATTCCCTCTCTGCCACTTTCGTGGGGCAGGGGGAAACGGTAACAGGGCAGATTCCCGCGGCGGGAGAAACCATTCCCGGTGGAAGTCAGGTGCTGATTTATCTGGGGCAGACACCGGAAACCAAAACGGTTACTGTGCCGGACTTTACAGGAATGCACCGTCAACAGGCCAGCGATGCCGCAGGGCAGCTGGGGCTATATATTTTAGTGGCAGGCAATCAGGAAATTGCCCCCAATGTCACAGCGCAAACACAAAGCATACCGGCGGGTACTCAGGTGAGCGTGGGAACAACCATACAGTTGCAGTTCGTTGATACGAAAGCTGCGGATTAGAAGAGGTACACTTATGAAATTACAAGAATTACTTTCCCAATTGAAGATTTTAAAATCCAATGTGGATATGGAATTAAATATTGAAGATGTTGTATATGATTCCAGAAAGGTCACAGAAGGAAGCCTGTTTGTGGCTATTACCGGCTTTGCCACTGACGGAAACCGCTACATCCCCATGGCTCTTGAAAAGGGTGCGGTGGCAGTGGTAACGGCTGTGCAGCCCCATGAGGACGTTCCTTACATTTTGGTGGAATCTGACCGCCTCGCTTTGGCGCAGATTGGCGGCAATTTCTTTGGACATCCGTCGAAATCTATGACCATGATCGGTGTCACCGGCACCAACGGAAAAACATCCGTAACCTTGCTGTTAAAACAGGTTTTGGAGAAAACCATTGGAGCAAAGGTAGGACTCATTGGCACCATGGAAAACCGAATCGGTGATTTGGTGATTCCCACAGAACGCACCACGCCGGAGAGCTACGAGTTGCACCGACTGTTTGCGCAAATGCGCGATGCCGGCTGTACCCATGTGGTGATGGAGGTTTCTTCCCATGCCATTGCATTGGATAGGGTTGCGGGAGTGCATTTTGCCGTGGGCGCGTTTACCAATTTGACGGAAGATCATTTGGATTTCCACAAAACCATGGAGCATTATTGCCAAACCAAGGCAGAGCTGTTCCGTTGCTGCGATAAAGGTGTTGTCAATGCCGATGATGCATGGGCAAATGAAATAACCAAGGATGCCACCTGCGAGCTTTTGAGTACGGGTATTGATAAGGACGCCTTTTTGCAGGCGAAGAAGCTTCAGCTTCATGCCGACGGCGTATCCTTCCGTGCAGTGTGCGATTGGGATGCGGTGGAGGTGCATCTGCCCATTCCCGGCAAGTTTACAGTGTATAATGCACTGACAGTTTTGGGCATTGCCGCTACACTGGGCATCCCGCTGGCAGATGCAGCCTGTGCTTTGGAAACGGCTGAGGGCGTAAAGGGCAGGGTGGAGGTTGTGCCTACGCCGAATAAGCCCTATACCGTGTTGATTGATTATGCCCATACCCCCGACGGACTGGAAAATGTTCTGTCCTCTGTTCGCGGCTTCTGCAAGGGCAAGCTGATCGCGGTATTTGGCTGCGGCGGTGACCGCGATCCGATTAAGCGCCCGATTATGGGAAAAATAGGCACAGAATTGTCTGATTTTGCGGTGATTACATCGGATAACCCCCGCACAGAGGATCCCATGGCGATTATTGAGGACATTTTGAAAGGGGTCAATGTGCCTCAGGAAAGATTTACTGTTATAGAAAATCGCCGAAATGCGATTCGATACGCTATGGACAAAGCGCAAAAAGATGATATTATAGTATTGGCTGGTAAGGGCCATGAAACTTACCAGGAAATTCACGGAATAAAGCACCATTTAGATGAGCGCGAAGAGGTCGCGGCTTATCTGTGAGAAAGTGAGGATGACACATGGGAATGATTCAATTGCAGCAGGCTGCGGCATGGTGCGGTGGCCGGATTGACCCGAAATATGCGGAGATTTCCTTTTTTGGGGCAAGCAATGATTCTAGAAATATTCAGCCCGGTCAGCTCTTTGTCGCTTTGCAGGGCGAGCGCGACGGACATGATTATATTCCCATGGCACTTGAAAAAGGCGCGGCTGCGGTGCTTTGTACCCACTGTGACGGGGATTATCCCGCCATTGTAGTAGAAGATACCCGAATTGCATTGGGCGATATTGCCCGGGGCGAGCGGAAGCGTATTGGCATGAAAGTGGTGGGTGTTACCGGCAGTGTCGGCAAAAGCACCACCAAGGAAATGATTGCCTGCGTCCTTTCTTCTGAATATCGGGTGGAAAAGACACCGGTCAATCACAATAACGACATTGGCATGCCCATGGCGGTACTGTCCATGCCGGAGGATACGGAAATTGCGGTTTTGGAAATGGGCATGAATCATTTCCGAGAGATTGCATATCTTGCCTCTATTGCATTGCCCGATGCGGCAGTGATTATCAACATCGGCACCATGCATATTGAGCATTTAGGCTCCCAGGAAGGAATTTTGAAGGCAAAGCTGGAAATTCTGGAAGGCATGGGCCAGAACGGAACCATCATTCTCAACGGCGACGACCAGCTTTTGTGGAATGTGGAAACAGTCCACGATCGCGTAACCTATTTCGGTGTTCATAACCCTGAATGTCAGGTGTTAGGCAGTGAGGTCAGGGAAGATGAAAACGGCTTATCTTTCAATGTTCGCAGCGCAGATCAGGTTGTGCCTGTTTTCCTGCCCATAGAGGGCGAGCATTTTGTTTCCGATGCGCTGGCGGCGGTGAGCGTCGGCCTTGCCATGGGTGTTGCACCGGTAAAAATCAGCAGCGCATTGGCACAGTTTAGGAATATGGCCGGTCGGCAGGAAATATTTATGCATAAGGGCTACACGGTGATTAAGGACTGCTACAATGCAGGCCCTGAATCCATGGCGGCAGCCTTAACAGTGCTGAGCAAGCGTCAAGGCCGTAAAATTGCGGTATTGGGTGATATGCTGGAGCTTGGCATGTGCGCGGCAGCAGAGCATTACCGCGTCGGCCGTCTGGCTGCGGAAAAGGCGGACATGGTGTTTGCCTATGGCCCGTTAAGTGACCGTGTGGTCAACGGAGCGATTACCGGCGGCATGCATCATAGCATGGCAGACGGTTTTGAGAAACGGGAGGATTTGGTTGCGGCACTGAAATTGGCGGTGCAGCCCGGAGATGTCCTGCTGTTTAAGGGCAGCCACGGTATGCACATGGAGATTGTGCTGGATATGCTCATGAAGGATGAAACATAAGCGGAGGAAACAGAAATGACGAATCTCATTATTACGGCCTTGATTGGCGCAGCTTTGTCCGGTTTAATTGGTTTTTTGATTCTGCCGGTGCTGCGGGCATTAAAGGCGGGCCAGTCCATTCGTGAAGCTGGTCCTACTTGGCATAATTATAAGGCCGGCACTCCTATGATGGGCGGCTTGATGTTCGTTTTTTCCTTAGTGATCTGTCTTTTGATTGCCATACCCACTATGGAAGACTATTCTGTTTTGTATGCCCTTGCGCTGGCACTGTGCTTTGGCGCCATTGGCTTTTTGGATGACTTCTGCAAGATGATGAAAAAGCAGAACGAGGGACTGACTTCCATTCAAAAGCTAATGTTGCAGTTGGCAGTTTCGGCTCTTTACCTTTATATGATTTATAAGCAGGGTGTTTTGACCTGCGATCTTTACATTCCCTTTGTGGATGTGTCCTTTACCGTCCACCCGCTGGCATATATTTTCTTTGCTATGTTTGTGATGGTGGGCTGTGTCAATGCGGTGAATTTGACCGACGGTGTGGACGGCCTTTGCGCCACGGTGACCATTCCGGTTATGGTGTTTTTCACAGCCGTTGCGTTTATGATGAAGCGCATGGATTTGGCGTTGATGCCTGCTGCTTTGGTGGGCGGCTTGATTGCGTACTTATTCTACAACTGGCATCCTGCCAAGGTGTTTATGGGAGATACCGGATCGCTGTTTTTAGGCGGTGCGGTATGCGCTCTGGCCTTTGCGCTGGACATACCCTTGGTGTTGGTTATGGTGGGATTTGTGTATTTGATGGAAACTCTTTCCGTCATTTTGCAGGTGGGTTATTTTAAGCTGACCCATGGTAAGCGCCTGTTTAAGATGTCTCCTATTCACCATCATTTTGAGATGTGCGGATGGAAGGAAAAGAAAATTGTTTTGATTTTTGCCGCTGTTTCTGCGGCGATGTGCGTGCTGGCATGGTTCAGCATTTCCGGCTTATTCGGTTAATCGGGAAAGGAGCGCCAAATGGCAGCAGGGAAAACTCTGTATGCCAAAGAGGAACGCCGCCTGAACAGGGCGGGGGAACACGTTGATATTCCGTTTTTTATACTGCTTTTGCTGCTGCTGACGGTGGGACTTGTGATGCTGTATTCTGCCAGCTCAGCCCAAAGTGAGTATGATACCGGTTATGTAAGCTCCACGCGGTATTTATTTAAGCAGGGTGCTTGCGCGGTCATCGGTTTGGTTTGCATGGCGGTATTCAGCAGAATTCCTGCTGAAACATGGCTTCGGCTGGCTTGGCCGCTGTACGCAATCAGTATTGTGCTGCTGCTTTTGGTGCTGGTGGTGGGGGAATCCGTCAATGGCGCAAGGCGCTGGATTAACATTGCCGGCTTGCAGTTCCAGCCGTCGGAAATTGCGAAATTTACCATGATTGTTTTGTTCGCGAAGCTCACGAAGAGCTTTGGCGCGGATGCCAAAAAATTTCGCTACGGAGTTTTGGGATTTGGCGCAGCACTGTTGGGAATTTTGATTCCTTTGGCACTGGAAAAGCATCTGTCCGCCATTATGCTCATGGGCATGGTGGCTGTGGTGATGATGTTTGTTGCCGGCACAAGCCCTAAGTGGCTGCTGGCAGGGGCGGGCGTAGCGGTGCTGTTTGTCCTCGTTTATATAACATTTATGGGCTATGCAGGCGATCGCGTGACTGCGTGGCTGCATCCCGAACAAGACCCGGGGGATACAGGGTATCAGATTTTGCAATCGCTGTATGCCAGCGGTTCGGGCGGATTGTTTGGCCTTGGATTTGGAAAAAGCAGGCAGAAGTATTTATATTTGCCTTTTCAGTATAACGATTATATTTTTGCTATTATCGCAGAAGAGTTGGGCTTGGTGGGAGCGGTTTTGATTATCACGCTGTTCTGCGCCTTGATTTTGCGGGGCTATTGGATTGCATTGCGGGCGCGGGATAGATTTTCTACCGTTTTGGCTGCCGGACTGATCAGTTTAATTGCGGTTCAGACCATTCTCAATTTGTGTGTTGTGACCAATTTGTTGCCCTCTACCGGAATTGCACTGCCGTTTTTCTCCTACGGAGGGACGGCCTTGGCGGTAAATTTGGGTGAGATGGGCGTAGTTTTGAGTATTTCTCGGTATCGAAACCGGACAAAAATACAGGAGGTTTCCTTATGAATGTGATTTTTACCTGCGGCGGCACAGGCGGACATATTAACCCTGCCATCGCCGTGGCGAATATATGGCGCAAGCGGCACCCTGACAGCAAAATATTGTTCATTGGTGCGAAAGGTCACATGGAAGAACACTTGGTGCCTAAGGCCGGTTTTGATTTGGAGTGTTTAGAGATTGCCGGTCTTTCCAGAGGGAAAAACTTAAAAGCCATTCAAAAGAATTTAAAAACCGTCTCCAATACCGTGAAAGCGGTAAAAGAGTGCAAGAAAATCATTGCCCGCTTTCAGCCGGATGTGATTTTAGGCACAGGTGGTTATGCCTGTTTTCCTGCGTTGATGGCCGGAACGATGATGGGAATTCCCACCTGCATTCACGAGAGTAATGCCATTCCAGGTTTGACAACGAAGCTACTGGCAGATCGCGTGGATAAAGCACTCATTGCCTTTGCTGACAGCGCCTGCCGCTATCGCCACCCCGAGAAGGTAGAGGCGGTTGGCATGCCTGTTCGGGAGGAATTTATTTACCTCGACAAGCAAACTGCCCGGAAAGAATTGGGGCTGGGTGACGGCCCTGTTGTGGTATCTGCCTTTGGCAGCCTTGGTGCGAAGAAAATGAATGAGGTTGTGGCAGAACTTTTGAAAATTGAAAAGGATAACGGTTATCCATTTCATCACATTCATGCAACCGGCAAATTCGGATGGGAATGGATGCCGGATCAGGTTTCCGGATTGGGTGTAAACTGGCAGGAAAACGATAAGCTGGATATGCGGGAGTATATTTATAATATGCCGCAGGTCATGGCAGCGGCAGATGTGATCATCAGCCGCGCCGGCGCATCCAGCTGCAACGAAATTGCTGCTGCGGGAACACCGTGTATTTTGATCCCTTCACCCAATGTGGCCGCAAATCATCAAGAAAAGAATGCTCGCTTGCTTTCCGATAAGGGCGGCGCGGTTCTGGTGCTGGAATCGGAATGTACGGCACAAAAGCTGTATGATACTATTATGGAGCTTCTTTCTAATGAGAGGAAGAGAGAGACAATGAAGCAAGCGCTCCATGGCTTTGTGGTGTTAAATTCTGCGGATAGAATCTGCGACATCATGGAGCAATTAATAAAAGAAACAAACCGCTGAAAGGCTTGCCTTTCCAGGAGGAATTATGATTACAAAAGAAACAGAAAGGAAGCAACAACCTACTCGGCAAAAAGCTGCTTCCCCTGCGCCGCAGCGGCGCAGACCTGCCCAGAATCCAGCGCAGACCGCTCCGGTGAAACATTCGCCTCAGCGGAAAGCGCCCGCTAAGCCCGAGCGCGCAGAGGCCGCGCCGGATGTGGTGTTTTTGCCTCCGAAGCCATTTCACCGCAATCGGTTGCTGCTGCAACTTGGCGTTGTGCTTGCGGTGGTGCTAGCATTTTTGATGGGTGTTTCCGTCTTTTTCAAGGTGGATTATGAAAAGACGACGGTTTCCGGCTGCGTGATGTATTCCGCGAATGATATTTTAAAGGCATCCGGAATTCAGGACGGTGACCATCTTCTGACATTTAATCGGGCGCAGGTGGCTGGGAAGATTATTTCTTCTTTGCTTTATGTGGACAGTGTTCACATTAGTATAAAGCTGCCGGATACGGTAACCATAGTGATTGTGGAAGCAGAGGTGCCTTATGCCATTCAGGCAAAGGATCATTCATGGTGGCTGATTAGCGCCGGCGGCAAGGTGATGGAAAAAGCAGCTGACAGCGCAGAGGCAGCCCTTACCAAGATTTATGGATTGTATCTTTTAAATCCTGTTCCCGGTGAGCCGGCAGCGGTTTTTGAACCTACCGATTTGAAAACGGATGCCGACGGAAAACCCATTCCTGTTACGACGACTCAGGCGCAGCGTCTGAGCATGGCTTTGCGGATCGTGGAGAATTTGCAGCAGAACGGGATTTTAGGGCAGGTCACCAAAGTCGATGTGAACAACCTGGGAGATATTCAGTTGTGGTGCGGACAGCAGTATCAGGTGAAGCTGGGGGATGAATCTCAGCTGGCTTATAAGATTAGCTGCTTAAAATCTGTGCTGGATAATCTTGGCGAATATCAGAGCGGAGTGTTGGATATTACCTTTACTACATGGCCGGATAAGATTGGTTTGACCCCGTTTGACTCCAATAGCGCAACTTTTTTGCAAAAAAATGCGGAAAATTAAGAAATTATCAAAAATTGATATTGACCAAATGAAATTTTTAGGATAGAATATTTAGGTAAAACTGTAAATTGAAGCGGTATGTTGTTTTTGCCGCAATATACATAGGAGGAAGAGTTATGCCCGAGATGTTTCAGGATCGCGTAGTTAAGATCAAAGTAATTGGTGTTGGCGGCGCCGGTAACAATGTTATTAACCGTATGATTGAGGCCGGTGTAGATGATGTGGATTTCATCGTTGTGAACACCGATAAGCAAGACTTGAATAAGTCTATTTGTAAGAATCAGGTGCAAATCGGTGAAAAGCTCACCGGTGGCTTGGGCGCAGGCGCAAAGCCTGAAATCGGCAGAAAGTCTGCTGAGGAAAGCCGTGCACAGATCGCTAAGATTCTGGAAGGCGCAGACATGGTCTTTATCACTGCCGGTATGGGCGGTGGTACCGGTACCGGCGCTGCTCCTATTGTTGCTGATTTGGCACACGAGGCAGGCATCCTCACCGTTGGTGTTGTGACCAAGCCCTTTAAGTTTGAAGGCGCTGCTCGTATGCGTCAGGCTGAGGCCGGCATTGCCGAGCTGCACGATAAGGTCGACTCCCTGATCGTGATTCCTAACGATCGTTTGAAGTATGTTACCGATGAGAAGATCACCTTTGCTAACGCATTCGGCATCGCTGACGATGTGTTGAAGCAGGCTGTTATTTCTATTTCTGAGCTGGTTGGTTCTTCCGCCCGCGTGATCATGAACTTGGACTTCGCTGACGTTTCCGCCATCATGAAGGACGCAGGCCGCGCGCACATGGGCGTCGCCGTTGCCGCTGGCCGTGAAAAGGCTGAGCAGTCCGCTCTGGCCGCTATTAACAGCCCCTTGCTGGAAACCTCCATCAACGGTGCTACCGGCGTGCTGGTCAACGTTACCGGCTCCGCTGAGCTGACCTTGGATGATGTAGAAACTGCTGTTGGCATTGTGCAGGAGAACGCAAACCCCGAAGCTAACATTATCTTCGGCGCTACCTACTCCGATGCTTACGAAGATGAAATGCGCGTCACCGTTATCGCTACCGGTTTTGACACCAAGCGTGATGAGGCTGCTAAGGATGGCGCTTCCACCGCAGATGCCGGCGTGAAGGCTGACACTAGCGACATCGATGAAATCTTCAAGATTTTCAAGGGCTAAGATACACGTTGTAACATCCCGGGCTTAGGCCCGGGATGTTTTTTAGGAGGAATAGGATGAACGCTTATCATGCCTTGGCAGCCAGCTACGACAGGCTGACCAATGATGTGGATTATCAGGCTGTTTTGGATTTCTATTGTGATATTCTGCAAAACGAGAGGATTCACCCTCGAACTGCGGTGGATTTGGCTTGCGGCACCGGCTCCATGACGGTTTTACTGACGCAGATGGGCTTGCAGGTGACAGGTGTGGATATGTCTGAGGAAATGCTGACGGTGGCGTATCAGAAGGCATCCGGTCTAGAAAATATGCCAACCTTTGTAAAACAGCGCTTGCAGGAACTATCGCTTCCCAAGGCTGTGGATTTGGCAGTTTGCGCGTTGGATAGCCTTGATTATATTACAAATCCTAAGGATTGCGCATTAGCGGTTCGTCGAGTATATAAGGCGCTTAATCCGGGCGGTATTTTTATTTTCGATGTGAACACACCGGAAAAGCTTCGCGCTATGGATGGGCAAGTTTTCTTGGATGAGGACGATGATGTTTACTGTGTATGGCGTGGTGAATTTGACGAAAGCACTAACATCTGCTCCTATGCCATGGATTTATTTCAACGGCAGGGGAAGCTGTGGCGACGGAGCTTTGAAGAGCATCAGGAATACGCTTATTCAGCTGAGCAATTAACCGCATATTTAAAAGATGCGGGATTTACAGATATTTGCGTTTACGGTGACAGACGGTTAGAATTACCTGCCGCGCAGGATCAGAGAATTTATATCAAAGCCAGAAAGGGACGAGTGAAATGAAGGATTATCTGGTCAGAGGTATGAGCATGGATGGCTTTGTGAAGGCCGTCGCCATTCGCTCTACGGAGATTGTGAGAGAAGCTGTCCGAATCCACGGCACAACACCCAATGCCACAGCTGCTTTTGGACGGGTGCTGACGGCGGCATCTATGATGGGCAATATGCAGAAGGTGGATAACGGGTCTATGACCTTACAGGTTCGCGGCGGCGGTCCTATCGGCACGATTACCGTTGTCTCTGATGCTACCGGAAATGTGCGCGGCTGCGTGACGGAACCGAAGGTACCGTTGGTGGAGAAGTATCCCGGAAAATTAGATGTGGGTGCAACTGTGGGAACGGACGGCACATTAACAGTCATTCGGGATTTGCAAATGAAAGAACCTTATGTGGGTTCTACCCAGCTGGTCAGCGGTGAAATCGGTGACGATGTGACGGCATATTTTGCTACCAGTGAGCAAACACCTACAGCTTGCGCTTTGGGTGTGCTGGTTGATCGCGACCAAAGCGTGAAGGTTGCCGGAGGTTATTTGTTGCAGCTTTTGCCGGGTGCGCCGGAAGAAACCATTGAAAAGCTGGAAGAGGGAATTCGTCGCGCCGGCGCAGTGACACCTATGCTGGAACAAGGCATGACACCTGAGGATATTCTGGGTCAGGTCTGCGGCGATCTGGGAATCGTATTTTTGGATACGGTTGAGGTGGAGTATCGCTGCTATTGCTCCCGTCAGCGCGTGACCGGTGCGCTTATTAGTTTGGGTCGGGAAGAACTCACGGAAATCATGGAGGAGGGAAAGACCTTCCCTGTGGAATGTCAGTTCTGCGATACCGTTTACAGCTTCACACCGGAGGATATTGAGAAGCTGTTAAAGAAGCTGTAAAGGCTTAAAATTGTGCAAAAAGCAGGGGATTTGTCAAGAGAAAAATTCATTGAAAAAATGATGAAAAAACCCTTGACAAATCCTTACATGGTGTGTATAATAAAACCCGTCGCTGAGGTTAAGAGCCTTGCGATGCCGGTAGGGGAGCATAGCTCAGCTGGGAGAGCACATGCCTTACAAGCATGGGGTCACAGGTTCGAGCCCTGTTGTTCCCACCACTATCTGGCCCGGTGGTGCAGTCGGTTAGCACGCCAGCCTGTCACGCTGGAGGTCGACGG
>JAZQWI010000029.1:0-47372 GCA_045632245.1 Faecousia sp.
CCCTCTACCCTCTCCACTGTCATGTACTACACAGGTCTTGACCCGCGCACTATGGAAAAGGTATATGTGCCCACCGACCCTCACGAAAAAGCCATGCAGCGCGCACTGATCCAATACCGCAACCCTAAAAACTATTATTTAGTGCGTGAAGCCCTGTTTAAAGCGCATCGGGAGGATTTAATTGGCTCCGGACCGAAATGCCTCATACGGGCAATCCCCCCACGAACGGGAAAGCCTTCTGCGCCACCTCCCAAGCGAAACTCTAAGAAGCCTCCTCGCAAAGTACCTGCAAAGAAAACCGCTCCGAAGAAAAGAAAATAAACCTTTCACCCACCGGAAACTCTCCGGTGGGTTATGATTTTATATTTACCGCCATAGAATGTTCCATACACTGAACAAGAGGTGGTACTATGGAACAACTAAACAGCAAAATTACAATCAGAGGAGAATTAAGCGACCTTCCTAAATTCTCCCATGAAAACCACGGAAAGCGGTTTTTCCGTTTTTTCTTGGAAGTCCCCCGGCTGTCTGGAACTGTGGACATCCTGCCTGTCATTGCAGAAGCGCAAATTTTAGATACCATTAACTTATCCGGCGGGCAGATGCTACTCATTACCGGTCAAATTCGCTCCCATAATATCCGAAGTGACGGAGAGCGGCATTTGATGATTTTCGTTTTTGCCACAGACATTGTCGCAGACAACGGTCAGCCGGAGAATGACGTCATTTTAGAAGGCACATTATGCCGCGAGCCTACATATCGCCGCACCCCGTTAGGAAGAGAAATTTGCGATATTATGCTGGCTGTGCCACGGGCATTTCACCGTGCGGACTATCTTCCCTGTATCCTATGGGGACGAACGGCTCAGGAAATAGCTAACTGCACCGTGCATGACCGAATTCGCATTTGCGGAAGATTTCAAAGCCGCGCCTACACCAAATTAACGGAAAACGGCCCTGAACAACGGATTGCGTATGAAATCTCCGCGCTTACTGCAGATATTTTAGATGAGATTATTTAAAATAACATAAACAACAGATTGAAAATGAAACACAAACAAACTCCAACAGCGGTGGGCAGTAAAAATGCCGCCGCTGTTTGTTTTATGCTCCCCGTTTCCCGATACACTGTCATCAATGTAGTGGCACACGGCCAATGAAACAGTGTAAACACCATAGTACACACTGCTGTGAGCCACGTCCAATCAGACTGAATTAACAAATTCACATCCAAGCCACTGGCATCCTGCAAGGTCACTGTCCCTGTAACCGCCATCAAAACCACGGGCAAAAACAACTCATTCGCCGGAAGGCAGAAGGCAAACGCTACCAGAATCACTCCATTCATGCCCAATAGTCTCCCAAGAGGCTCTAATGCGGAAATTACAGATCGCAGCGCCCGTGTATGCACCAAAATCCATAAAATCCCACCGGCAGGAGCTGCTACCTTTAATGCCCGCAAGCTAATATGAAGCGTTCGATCGAGGAGTGACCGAACCAAAATCTGCCCGATTCGCGGTTTGCGAAGTGGCGGCACCTCCATCAAAAATACACTCTCTTTATGACGGCAAACTGTACCGCTGAGAATACCGGTACAAATCATAGCGCCAAGAACGCCAAGCACCACACCTCCCGCCACTGCCGCAGCGGCATAAATTCCCGAAAAGAACAAACTTGCCAAAGCAATTAGGGTGGGAAATCGGCCATTGCAAGGAATCATAGCATTGGTCACAATCGCCAGCAGTCTTTCTTTTGGTGATTCCATGATACGGCAGCCGGTCACTCCAACAGCGTTACACCCAAGACCCATGCACATTGTCAGCGCCTGTTTTCCACAGCCGCCGCACTTTCTCATTTTCCCATCCAGCAGAAATGCCATTCTAGGAAGATATCCCACATCCTCCAAAATCGTAAACAACGGGAAAAAGATTGCCATGGGCGGAAGCATAACCGAAATCACCTGTGTGGCCGTAATGTACATACCCTCAATTAAAATCCCATATAACCATGGCGGCAAAACACAAAGCTTTGCTGATAAGAAATGATAGACCATTTCAAAGAAACGTTCCAAGCACTGTGACGGATAGTTCGCGCCGTAGATGGTTATCCAGAATATCAAAAACAACAAACTAAGCATCACGGGAATACCGACTCTCCTGCTGACCAACAGTCGGTCAACAAATTTCCGTCTTTCCTCATAGGTCATGGATGTTAGATTTACACATTGTCGGAATATTTCATTTGCCCGGGAAATTGTGTCCTGAACAACGGGACGCTGATCGCAACCCTCTAAACAAAGGGATCGGACTGCTGTCAAAAGTTTATATGGTGACTTTTTGTCACTAACAGATGTGAACACAACACGGGCTCCCAGCATTTGTTCTAATCGCACAGAGTTGATATGAATTCCGTTTCGCCGCGCTTCATCCATCAAATTGACGCAAATCAAGACTCTGCCCGGCAAATTTAAAATTTCAAGTGCGAGAATCAATGACCGCTCCAACGCGCTCCCATCACACACGACAACAGTGCAATCTGCATTTTCTGAGGAAATATATTCAGCGGCAATGCGCTCATCCTCACTAATTCCCTGCAAGGAATAAGTACCCGGTAAATCAATCAAAGAAATTGTGCAATCACCCACGCTGGCTTGCCCTTGTGCCACATCAACTGTTTTGCCCGGCCAATTTCCCGTGTGCTGATGTAATCCTGTCAGCGCATTAAATAATGTACTTTTGCCCACATTGGGGTTGCCCGCTAATGCCACCGTGAGCTTTTGTTCCCCTGCCTTCTTCATAACAGTCGCACCCGAATTTTTTTCAGCTCACGCGTGCAAAGCGCAACAACCGTTCCTCTCAGCGACAAGGCTGTCACACCCCCGTCGGGACTGCGATAGCGCAAGGAAACCTCCGTCCCCTCCACAAGACCATAGGCTCTTAATCGGCAGCGCAAAGCCTCGTGACAGCCAATTTGTGTCACAACTCCTGTGACATCATGTTCCAATTTATCCAAACTAATTTCCATAAGCTTCCCCCTAAAATTGCCTATCCCATCATATCCGCCCCACCCTCAATTTGTGCAGAAAATCCTTTTCAATCCGACAAAAATATGATAAAATCAATTCAAAGGAGGATTTTGCATGAAATCCAAAGTTACACAAATCATCAACATACTAAAAACAAGATATCCGGATGCGCCCTGCGCCTTACATTATCAGAAAGACTATGAGCTGATGATCGCTGTGCGTCTTTCCGCCCAATGCACCGATGCCCGTGTGAATCTGGTTACACCTGCCCTATTTGCCAAATACCCCACCTTAGAGGCCATGGCAGAGGCAGACATTGCAGATGTAGAATCCCTTGTTCACTCCTGTGGATTTTACAAACACAAGGCGCGGGATATCGTGCTAGGCTGCCAGATGCTGCGAGATGAATTTAGCGGCAAGGTGCCCGACACCATGGACAAGCTTCTGCGAATTCCCGGAGTAGGAAGAAAAACCGCCAATCTACTTCTTGGAGATTTATATGCCGTAGAAGGCAGTGTGGTGTGCGACACCCACTGTATCCGCATTTGCAGCCGGCTGGGACTGTCCAAAGGAACAGAGCCTGAAAAAGTGGAAATACAGCTCCGGAAAATCCTTCCCCCAGAGGAAAGCAGCGATTTCTGCCACCGAATTGTACTGTTTGGCAGAGAAATCTGTACCGCAAGAAATCCTAAATGCGACCAATGTCCGCTGGCGCTTCATTGCCATGAAATCAGCGGAAATTAAGTAAAGAATTTCCCCTTCTTGTCCGCATATACTTGGGACAAGGAGGGGTTTTCTTGACCAAAAAAACGCCTATTTTTTACAGCGCATTGCTTTTAACAGCAGTAAATTTACTCCTGCGTTTTGCAGGCACGACCTTTCAGGTATACTTATCCGGGCAAATCGGTGCTGAGGGAATTGGACTTTTGCAGCTGGTTCTGTCTGTCGGCACTATGTCACTGGTGGCAGGCATGGCGGGAATCCGTACCGCAACGATGTATCTGACCGCGGAGGAGCGCGGGCGGGAGAAACCGGAACATTATCCTCATGTGCTCTCCGGTTGCCTGATTTACAGTTTTTTGATCAGCTCATTGATTGCTGCTACTATGGCAATCTATTCCCCATGGATAGCAAATTCTTGGATTGGAAACAGCCAAACGAAAACCTCTTTACAAGTTGTGGCGGCCTTTCTGCCTGTCAACTGTCTTTGCGGTGTTATGGTTGGATTCTTTACGGGAATGAACCGAATTAAAACGCTGGCAGCCGTAGAAGTTGCGGAGCAAATATTTTCCATTGCCATCACCATGGCGCTGCTGCATTTCTGGGCAGGCAGCAACTCGCAAAAGGCCTGTCTTTCCGTAGTGATAGGCAGCGGCTTGGGCGCATGCTTAACCTTATGCTGTTTGGTGATACTCCGCCTAAAAGACAGGCAAACCATTACGGCACCCATACCCATCAGAAAGCGCATAATCGAAACATCCGCCCCGCTGGCATTGGCGGACAATCTAAGGACAGGCATTTCCACAGTGGAAAATCTCATGGTGCCACGACGCTTGGCGCTATATCCCTCATCCATTTCGCCCCTCGCTGCTTTTGGAACAGTGTGCGGCATGGTTTTCCCCATTCTCACATTTCCCATGGCAATTCTGTTTGGACTCACAGAATTACTGATCCCGGAGCTTGCCCGATGCAAAGCCGCCGGCAGTCAGCAGCGTATCGCTTATCTTGTTAAAATGTGCCTGCGAATTGCCTTGCTCTTTGGCACCTTCTTTGCAGGATTTCTTTATCTGTTCGCGGAGCCGCTGTGTCAGACCCTATATCAAAGCTCTGAGGCAGGAAAATATCTGAAATGGTTTGCGCCCTTAGCCGTTATGCTGTACTGCGACAGCATGACAGACGCCATGATTAAAGGCTTAGGCCAGCAGAAAATCAGCGTGTTATTCAATATACTGACCAACATATTAGATGTCGTCTTTTTATTCTTTCTTCTGCCGCGATATGGAATTGCCGGCTATTTTGCCAGCTTTCTGATTACACATCTTATCAATTTTGCGCTGAGTATCCGGCACTTGCTTCGCATCTCAGGACAAAAGATTTCCCTATCCGTTGCCGCCATAACACTATTAAGCGGATGCACAGCCGCATTACTATGTCAAACGCTGACATCCACAGGCATTCGATTGGGCGGTTATCTCATCATCCTTATCTGCTTGCTTTATTTGTTTAAAATTTTGCGGAAAACAGACTATATTTGGTTCTTACAGCTATTAAAAATATATAAAACGGTCGGACAGAAACTTCCGTCCGACCGATAATTTATAGCGCCTTTAACACTTCCAGTAAAAATTCCCATGTTCGTTTTGTTGAGGCGATATCCAATTTCTCCCGACTGGTGTGAATATCCAGCATATCCGGTCCAATAGACACGCAATCCAAGCCATGCAATTTTTCGCAGAGAAGTCCACATTCCAGCCCCGCATGAATGGCAACTACTTCTGCCTCCTTGCCAAACATCTCTCGGTATACCCGTACCATAGTTTCCCGCAGCACGGAATCCTTCTTATATTCCCATGCGGGATAGTCACCCATTTGACTGTACGAACCGCCATAAAAAGCTGCCATCTCTTCCAGCTTTTTCAGCAGGTCCCTTTTTTCTGCATTCACACTGCTGCGCACCGCGAAGGTTAAGGTCAATTCCTCTGCCATGGTCATAACACCAAGGTTTAAGCTGGTCTGCACCAATCCCTCAATATCATCGCTCCAAGCCTGTACCCCGTTGGGCACAGAATTTAACAGCGCAATGACCTTAGCCGTACACTCTGCCGTTAATGCGTTGCCACCCAGAGCTTCCAGATTATCGCCAAAAATCCGCGCATTGGGCTCATCAAACCGCTGACGGATTTCCATCTCCAACTCACTGCAAATATTGTTGATTCGCTCGGGATTCATGCCCAGAAGCACCATAGATGCCGACGCCATTCTGGGAATGGCATTGTCCTTAGCGCCACCGCCAAGGGATGTTAGGCAGACAGGCATCAGCTGCTGCACATGACCCAGCAATTCCCCAAGCACCTTATTGGCATTTGCCCGATTTTTGTGGATCTCCACACCGGAGTGTCCGCCTTCCAATCCTTCCACCGTCAGCTTAATACACGGCCCATAAACCACGCGACGCACCAAAGGCAGATGAATCGTGCCCCTTGCGCCACCGGCGCAGGAAACTGTGAAGATCCCCTCGTCCTCAGAATCCAAGTTAATAAGTGTCCTGCCCTTTAATACAGACAAATCCACACCGGCAGCACCCTCCATACCCGTTTCTTCATCCACGGTAATAATGACTTCCAGCGGAGGGTGTGGAATGGAATGATCTGCAAGCAGCGCCAATGCATAGGCAACTGCAATGCCGTTGTCGCCGCCCAATGTAGTACCCTTGGCGAAGACATGGGTTCCATCATGCGCAATGTCAAGTCCGACGGTTTCCATGTTAATGGGGCAATCTGCATCCTTTTCGCACACCATATCCATGTGACCCTGCAAAATGACAGGTGGATGATTCTCATATCCACAAGTGCCATCCTTAAACAGAAGCACATTATTCAGTTCATCCTGCTGATAGCGGATGCCATGCCCTCTTGCAAAGGCTACGAGATAATCGCTGATTTGCTTAGTATTTCCCGAACCATGAGGAATAGCGCATATTTCTTCAAAATAACGAAATACTTCCGCAGGTTCTAAGCCTGCCAAACGCTGTGCTGCCATAACGCACCTCCAAAATTGATAGATAAAAGACCACAGGGCGTTGCCCTGTGGTCATCGCGTTAGATTAAAACAGGCTCAAAGACAAGGTCAGAAGAACCCAAACCAAAGCAATCCACTTGGTAGCGGAAGCCAAAATCTTATCCAAATTGCCGTACTTGCTCTTGCTCAGATAAGACTCGCTATTGCCGGTCAGCGCGCCCAAGCCGTCTTCCTTGCCGGACTGGAACATAACAACCAGAATCAGCGCAACGCTGGAAATCACCTCTAAAACGGTGACAATCACCTTCAAAACTTCCATTTTTATACCTCCCTCCAAGGGTTTCATACAGAATCTTAGACATTATAACATAGCAAATTGCAAATTGCAAGTGCTAATCTCGAATTATTTTGTGACCCAATTTCCGGTAGCAAGACAGTTGAGGTATGCCTCAATAAAGGGATCCAGTGCGCCGTCCATCACAGCGTTGACGTTGGAAGTTTCACAGCCTGTCCGCGTATCCTTTACCAAAGTATAGGGCATAAAGACGTAATTGCGAATCTGGCTGCCCCACTCAATCTTTTGCTGAACACCCTTAATATCGGCAATGTTTGCCAGATGCTCACGCTCGCGAATTTCCACCAGCTTAGAGCGCAGCATGCGCAAACAGGTTTCCTTGTTCTGGAACTGGCTTCGCTCTGTCTGACAGGACACCACGATACCGGTTGCCTTGTGAATCAGGCGCACCGCAGAGGATGTCTTGTTAATATGCTGACCACCAGCGCCGGAGGAACGGAACACCTGCATTTCGTAATCCTCAGGGCGAATTTCAAAATCTTCGGAATCATCCTCAATTTCCGGAATGACTTCAATGGCGGCAAAGGAGGTCTGCCGACGGGCATTGGCATCAAAGGGAGACACCCGAACTAAGCGATGCACACCGTTCTCGCCCTTCAAAAATCCATAGGCATTTTCACCCTCTACCAGAATAGACGCAGATTTCAGACCGGCCTCATCACCTTCTTGAAAATCCAGAATCTTATAGGTCAAGCCATGACGCTCAGCCCAGCGGGTATACATACGGTACAGCATCTGACACCAGTCCTGCGCCTCGGTGCCGCCCGCACCAGCCTGAAAGCTCATAAGGGCATTGTTACGGTCGTACTTGCCGGTGAGCAAGGTTTCCAAACGGCAGGCTTCCATCTCCTCTACCAAGGCCTGATAGCCCTCTTTCAGTTCACCCAGCATGGAGTCATCGTCCTCTTCTGCGGCCATTTCGCAAATGACCATCATATCTTCCCAAGAGCTGACCATCTTGCCGTAGCGCTCAATCTTATTTTCCATCTGGCGGGTTTTCTGTACGATTTGCTGGCTCTTCTCGGGGTCATCCCAAAAGCCAGGGGCTTCCTGCATTGCATGCAGCCGTTCCAGCTCATTGCGCAGCCCCTCTAAATTCAGAGAGTCCGCCAAGCCATCTAAGCCACTTTTCATGTCATTCAGCTTTTGCTTATAGCTGTCAAATTCAATGTTCATGATACATTCTCTCATTTCCTTGGTTTCATTTCCCACATATTATAGCCGAAATCCCACAATCTGTAAAGTAGAAATGCAAAATCCCTGAAAAAGAAAAATTCCGGGCAGCAACCCGGATTCTTCATCGCTGGCTAGGAGTGTATTCCTCCCCCTCAAAAAGCCAATCGTCTAAATCAACCACTGTATTTTCCGGTAACGCGCACATCCGTTTTCGCCCCCTATTAAAAAACATTTCTTGATAATATATGCAACTGGTGGCAAAAAATTTACTGTATTTGTTGACAGACCGAAATAATTTCAGTACAATAATCAAGCATTATGCCCCGATAGCTCAGTTGTATAGAGCGGCCGCCTCCTAAGCGGCAGGTCGGAGGTTAGAGTCCTCTTCGGGGTGCCACGAAAGTCCGTTTATCCGCTGGGTAAATCGGACTTCCTCCGTTTTTATTTGATTTTTCCAGAATCTATGTTATAATGCATAAGACATGCACATGCATCCTGCAATCAGGGAGGAACTAATATGAAATACGATGTTATCATTATCGGTGCCGGCCCCGGTGGTATCTTTGCTGCCTATGAGCTGATGCAGAACAACCCTGCGTTAAAGGTAGCAGTTTTTGAAGCCGGTCACGCTTTGCATAAACGAAGCTGCCCCATCGACGGAGAGAAAATCAAAACCTGCATTGGGTGCAAGAGCTGCTCCATTATGAGCGGTTTCGGTGGTGCTGGTGCATTTTCCGACGGCAAATACAACATCACCAACGATTTCGGCGGCACACTTTATAAATATATTGGCAAAAAGCATGCTTTGGACCTAATGCACTATGTAGATAATATCAACCTTAAATTTGGCGGTGAAGGGACAAAGCTATACACCACAGCAGGCTCCCGGTTTAAAACAGAATGCATTCAAAACGACCTGCATTTGCTGGACGCCTCTGTGCGCCATCTGGGCACTGATATTAACTATATCGTACTGCAAAATCTTTATGCATACTTGGAAAATAAGGTAGACTTCTTCTTCGACACCCCCGTGCAATCCATCAAAGTCAGCAACATCGGATATACCGTCACTTCCGGCGACGCCAATTACTCCTGTAAAAACTGCATTGTATCCGTAGGAAGAATCGGAAGCAAGTGGATGGAGCAGGTTTGCAAGGAATTGGAAATTCCCACTGAATCCAATCGTGTGGACATCGGTGTACGGGTGGAATTACCTGCTGCGGTATTCGCTCACCTGACCGATGAACTGTACGAAAGCAAAATTATGTACCGCACCGAAAAATACGGCGACAAGGTGCGCACCTTCTGCATGAATCCCAAGGGCGCTGTGGTAAACGAAAACACCAATGGCATCATTACGGTCAACGGCCACAGCTATGAGGACCCTGCCCTGCAAACCGAGAACACAAACTTCGCTCTTTTGGTTGCCAAGCATTTCTCCGAACCCTTTAAGGACTCCAACGGTTACGGTGAATCCATTGCACGATTGAGCAATATGCTGGGCGGTGGTGTGATTGTTCAGCGCTTTGGCGATTTAATTCGCGGTCAGCGTTCTACCCCCAAGCGCATTGAGGAGGCCTTTATCACTCCCACTTTACAGGCAACCCCCGGTGATTTGAGCCTTGTTCTTCCCAAGCGAATCTTAGACGGAATTATCGAAATGATTTACGCGCTGGATAAGATCGCTCCCGGTACTGCAAATGAAGACACACTTCTTTATGGCGTGGAGGTCAAGTTCTACAACATGGAAGTGGAAGTAAACGAAAATCTGGAATCCCGCTACCCCGGCCTTTATATCATCGGTGACGGCAGCGGCATCACCCACTCCCTTTCCCACGCTTCTGCAAGCGGTGTACATGTAGCAAGAGATATCGTAAAATAAAGCAAAAGACCAAGGCGAACGCCTTGGTCTTTTATATTGTCATATCATTTTAAACAAAGATCGTAGGTCATAACACCTTCGGCTTTTTCTTTGCCTGAGAGGATATCAATTGCATAATCGACACTCTTGTCCGACAACCCACCCATAATGATTCTCGGAATATGAGGAAGCTCTTCCAAAACAAAAGGATTGCCAAAATGGACAACGGTGGAGACCCGATTGGTAATTTGCAGCGCCTCGATAACAGATACAACGCGACTGGTCAAGCATTCTCTTCCAATGTAACCCTCAGCATCGATGAATGTCATGAAAACAACATCATCAAAATTGACCGTGCGGTTGATCAGCACATAGTTTTCACTTGCTGACGGGAACTCTCTAATCGTCAACACATCAGAATTGGGAAAATGCTCATTTAACTTCTTAATGATTGCAGGAGGATTCTGCCACTTATTTTTAAAAGTCACAACATCAGGCGAGCCGGAATAATCCATGTCAGTCAGCACAACAAAAAGATATTTACCATCACGACTTAAAGCAACAGGCAAGCCCTCATCTACCTTTGCGCAAATACATTTTAAATTAACAGCCTCAGCATTTGCCATATCCTCCTCAGAAAGCTCAGAATCTTTGGGCAGTAACAAGGTTTTATGCTGAGCTTGAAGCACATGGACCACAGATTCATTCAATTGTTCTTCGGTAAAAATCCCATCATTATAGCATTGCAGAAGCTGCTCATACCCTTCCTGATTGGGGCACCAAACAAGAGCCAGATCATTACCGCCTGCAATGCTGAGGCCCTTACCGTGGGCTGCACCGAATTTCGCAACAACGCCCATCATCACAAGGGCATCCGTAATTGCAAAGCCCTTAAATCCAAGCTCGCGGATGATGCCGATAACCTTTCTCGATAAGCTAGCTGGGAAATCAGGATCAATATTATGAAGACGAGTATGCTGGGTCATAATTCCATCCAAAGCATCCTCTTCAATCAGCTTTCTGTATGGATAAAGATTATTTTCAATCAGCTCTTCTTTCGTGGAGGGGTCAGATACTTCCGCCATGTGGGAATCAATTGTGGTATTGCAGGAACCGGGATAGTGCTTGCCAACTGTCAAAACACCACCGTCGTGCATACCGCGGCAGATAGCCAATGCCATTTCCGCAACTTTTTCCTTATCACCACCCAGCGATCTTACCGCCGTTCCGCAAACAGAACCTCTTACCGCAATATCCAGCACAGGGTTACATACAACATTGTAGCCTAACTTTCTTGCGGTAACCGCGGTTGCTTTACCAAAGGCATAAGCATATTTCGGGTCGCCTGTGCAGCCAATGGGATTGTGCCGACCAATGATATAAGGTTTCAGACCGCTTTCAGCGTCGGTCATGATAAGAAGAGGATAATCCGCCGTTTCCCGGATAGCTGCCATACAGCTATGATAATCATCAAAATCAGGTTGAATCCAAACAGCGCCAAGGGAATGATTGCGAATCAGCTCTAAAACATACTGTGTATCAGGGTCATCAAGTCCTTTTGTAACATGGGCTGTCATAACCATACCGATTTTTTGTTTTACACTGAGTTCTTCAATTTTGATTTCTTTCATGAGAAACACTCCATTAGATCAATTGATTTGCTATCGGTAAAACTTTTATGTTCGCCTTCATTTTATGAAAGCTATCATCAAAAGTCAAGGTATTAATCTGGCTTATTCTTGTGTTTTACTGCCATTTTCCATCGCAATACCACAAACCTAACTGTGAAGCGCATCTAATTATCAATGCCTCTGGCAAAAAGCCGCCGATTTTACAATCGACGGCTTTCTTTTATTTCTTATCACGCTTGCGGCAAAGATAAATATCCAGCTTTTCTTTCATATTATCGGGAATTTCATTAGATACAGGACAACGCTTGGCGTTTGCCATTCGCTGAGTAAACGAAGTAATAAACCCAATATCCAAAATCATCTGCTTAGCACTCATCACAGCCGCGGTATCATAACTATTGTGAATGGTTGCCGTGTTAGAAGGCGCGATTCTGGCAAAGGACAGTGACGGTACACCCTTATCCGCAAAGGGTGTGGAGTCGCTGGAATATACATCCTGGTTGGCGGCCACACCAAAGCCAAGCTCCGCGCCCATATATTGGATATACTTCACCAAGGCTTCTTCTGCTGTGCAGCAGGCAATAAACTTACCCATAATGCAGCCAATCATATCTAAATTGATGCACAAGGCTATGTCTTTGAGTTGCTCTTCATGGTCTTGGCAATATGCCTTAGAACCCAATAAGCCTCTTTCCTCACTGCCGCACCAAATAAACCGCAGTCCATAACGGTGAGAATGCTTTGCAAAATATTCCGCTACACCTAAAAGTCCTACGCTGCCGGACATATTATCGTAGGCGCCTTGGGACAAAGATGTGGAATCATAGTGAGCCGTCAGCACAATGTATTCCTCAATTTCACCGGGTAAATCTAAAATGACATTGTGGGAAGTTCCCTTATATTCTTCCTGCTTCAAGTGAATATTTGCTGTCTTTGCGCCACTGCGAATGAAAGCGATCGCATCCTTGGCATTGATATTCACACCGGGAATCTTGTTGCCCTTGCTCACATAGCTGCGAAGCTCCCGCTGGTCAATGTCGCGGTCAGAATAGTTAGCATTACCGTCATAGGTAATAAAACCAACTGCCCCGTTTTCCAGCAAATCCTGATACATCCAATAGCCCAAGTAACCATCAATGAGCACAATGTTACCCTTACACTGGGAAAGGCTAAATGCATCGGTATTACGCAAATAGTAAAGCGGTGCAGTTACATCTGCGCAGCCGGCATTCAAATAACCCTTACAGGCAATCTCCTTGCCGTCCACTGTAAGGCAAGCCTCCTGCATGGTGGCCATATCCACCTCAAAAGTCTCAATTTTCGCATCAAAACCAAGATTCTTGCAGGCCTGCGCCAAATATTCCGCAGTCTTAAATTCTTCGGGGCTGCCACCCATGCGAACATAAGCCGTTTGCTGAAATATCTTTTTAATTTGTTTTTCATTCATCTTGAAAACTCCCTTTAACCCATAGCAAATACGATGCCCACAACTGCGGACAAACCGATAAATACAATGGGATGTAATTTCTTCGTAAACTTAATCTGATTGGTAAGCAGCCAAAGAACAACGGCAAGAAGAATCCCCTTCCAATTGACTGCGCCAAAGCTCCACTCCGGCTTTGTCAGAAACATATTGGAAACAAGCACCGTAATACCTGCCGCCGCAATCAAGCCGGTAGAGGCTGGCCGCAGACCGTAAAATGCGCTTTCCACATAGCGGTTGTTACGAAAACTTTTTAACACTGCCGCAACAATTAAAATGACGATTACAGAGGGCGCTACCAGTCCAAAGGTTGCAACGACTGCCCCCAAGATTGCCGTAGGAATACCCCCTACGCCCATACCGGAAACATAGCCCACATAGGTCGCCATATTCACACCGATGGGTCCGGGGGTAGATTCCCCCACTGCAATCATGTTTGCCAAATCATTATGGGTAAACCAACCGGTCTTATCGGATAGCTCATAAAGAAACGGAATGGTTGCCATACCGCCGCCCACAGCGAACAATCCTGTCTTAAAAAACTCAAAAAAGAGGCGCAAAAACAGCATCATATCTTTTTACCTCCCAGTGCTTTCAGGACAATGCCCGCCAAGGCTGCCAACAGCACAAACGCAACAGGACTCAAAGGGGTAAAATAGCTGCCTAACGTAACCAAAACAAAGATCATTAGCGTGGGAGCATCGACCACAGCCTTCTTAAACAGTTTTAAAACTGCATTCAAAATCAAAACGCAAACACAGATACGAATACCGCCAAATGCATTTTGTACCCATGTAATATGAGAAAACGCCTCAATCACACCGGCCAGCAGAGAGATAATCACCAACGACGGAAAGATCACACCTAATGTTGCCACAACGCCCGCAAATGTACCCTTTAACTTTTGTCCGATAAAGGTTGCAGTATTCACGGCAATCACGCCGGGTGTGCATTGACCAATGGCAAAATAATCCATCAGCTCTTCTTCTGTTGCCCAATGACGGTTATCCACCACTTCCCGCTGCAAAATCGGAAGCATGGCATAGCCGCCGCCAAAGGTCATAACACCAATTTTCGCGAAGGTCAAAAACAGGTCAAGATACAAGCGCAAAGCTCTTCCCTCATTTCACTGATTTGATTTACTCATCCTTTAAATGGAAAGCCACCTTCAAATCTTCCACTTCTTCATCTTTGATATGCACAATCTCACCAATTTCCTTGCTGAGGATAATAGAACGAGCAGTGGATTCCATAACTTCCAATCGGTCAAAGGCCTGCAACAAGGTTTCACCGGTGACAACTACGCAGCTGTTCTCCACCAGCATGGCAGGACGCGCCGCGGAAAATTGCGCAGCGGTGGCCTGAGGATTCTTGTAGATATCCTCGTATGGCAGTTTCTTAATGTCCCTCAAAAGAATATAGCTTTCCGGAATGGTACGGGTATCAAACACCGCATCGGTCACAGCAAAAGCCATAGAATGCACAGGGTGCGCCTGCAAAATAGCCTTAATCTCCGGATTCTTGCGGTAAAGCTCTTCATGGAAATGCACTGCGCGGGAGGGTGTTTTCCCCTGCTCCTTCATGCCCGCCTTAATCCGCACCAAATCGCCGGCTTCTAAATACGCACGGTCGCGGTCAAAAGGAGTAATCAAAAAGCTTCCGTCAGCCAGACGAACGGAATAAGTACCATGCGTTGCTGTAAACAAGCCCATCTTATAAGAACGGCGAATCAGTGTAATCATATCCCGACGGGCAGCCAATTCCTCAGAAGAGTGGGTGTGGGCGATAAAATCGTCCATTTTGGTATGGTAGCGGGTTTCGCTGATGCGCTGAGCTTCCTCAGGCAGCGAATGAATCGTACCAACCTTCTTCGCTAAGCCCTCCAAGGTTGCGGTATAGTTGAGCGTTTCAAATCTTTGAAATGCCGTAAACATATCCGCAGCGCCAATGCATACGCCATGATTTTCAAGAATGGCAATGTCGCAGCCCCGGGCAAAGACTGCTCCGATTTTCTCGCCAAGCTGATCGCTGCCGGGAACATCATACACCGCAATCTGCACATCCTTACACACCTTACGCACGGAAGGAACCAAGTCCAAATTAGGACAGTGCCGCACAATAGAAAACGCAACCAATGCAGGCGGATGGGCGTGAAGCACCGCCCTTAAATCAGGTCGCATTTTATAAACAGAAGCATGAAAAGGCAGCTCGGAAGAAGGTCTGTGCTGACCGACAACCGTGCCATCAGGCTTCACGCAAACAATATCCGCGCGGCTAAGGGTACCCTTATCCACACCGGCGGGGGTAATCCAGATGTTACCCTCATCGTCCATAATAGACAGGTTGCCACCGGAAGTTGTGGTCAATCCTTTGTCATAAATTCGCTGCATAAACATCACAAGTTGATCTGCCGGATGAATATACTCAATACGCATAAAAATACCTCCTGTATATTTCGTCTTATATTGAAATTATACTCCATTGCTCCTTGCAAATCAATAGGTTTGTAAAAAACAGCACCTGAGCAGATAAATTACTCAGGTGCTTGTTCTTATTTCTGCAAATCCGCGGCAATGATGCGTTTCATAGCCTCAATGCCAACTTTAATTGCGCCGGAGGTGTCCTCCGTCATGGGCATAAACATACCCGCCTTTTCCCGTTCCTGATTCCACACCACATGGAAGCAGCTGCCGCAACGCACACCAAGGGCAGAAGCCACCACAAATAATGCTGCGGATTCCATCTCGCTGGACTTGACGCCAAGCCGTTTCCATGCTTCCCACTTTTGCAGCAGTTCATAAGAGACAGGAGACTTCTCCGGAGCATGCTGACCGTAGAAGGAATCCTTGCATTGTACAATGCCGGTATGCACCTTATAGCCCAAAGCCTCAGCGGAAGCTTTTAAAGCCGCTGTTACATCAAAATCTGCCACAGCAGGAAATTCCATAGGCGCATACTCCAAGGATGTATGTTCAAAACGCACCGCGCCTGTGGCAACCACCACATCACCCGGGCAAACATCCAGCGCAATGCCGCCGGTTGTGCCAACACGAATAAAGGTGTCGCAGCCAATTGCTGCCAATTCCTCCATAGCAATGGCAGCAGAAGGACCGCCGATGCCTGTGGAACAAACAGAAACCTTTTCACCCAGCAATGTGCCGGTATAAACATTATACTCCCGATTCATGCCTACATGAACGGGATTGTCAAAGTGTGCGGCAATGGACTCACACCGACCGGGGTCGCCAGGCAAAAAACAGTAACGGCCTACATCGCCTTGCTTGCATCGAATGTGGAACTGTTCACCAATATCTTGCATATTGAATACCGTCCTTTCAAAACTAGAATAAGCTGACCTGGCTGGTGTCCGGCAAATCACCAAACGCTCCCGCCTCTTTCAGCATTTGAATATGGGTTTTGGAAACCTTAGGACAAGCCGCGGCAATTTCCTCAACAGACAAAAACTGTCTGTTCTTCCGTCCTCTGACCAAATCTTCCGCAGCGCTTTCGCCCAAACCACCAATGGAAATAAAGGGCGGTCGAAGCTTGCCATCCTCAATCAAGAATTTCGTAGAATCGCTCTTGTAGATGTCAATGGGCAAAAACTCAAAACCACGCAGATAAAATTCGTATGCTACTTCCATGGTAGTAAGCAAATCTTCATCCTTGTCGGTGGCATTTTCATTGTGCTCTATCACATCCATGTGGGAAAGCACCGTATCCATTCCCTGCGCCATCATAGCTGCATCAAAGCCGCCCTTCTGACTTCTGCGATAAAAATAAGCCGCATAAAACGCCAAGGGGTAATACACCTTAAACCACGCAATGCGGAATGCCATCATAACATACGCAACCGCATGAGCCTTGGGGAACAGATATTGAATCTTCTTACAAGACTCAATGTACCACTCCGGCACACCGGCCTGACGCATTTCCTCCTCTGCGCCATCGGGCAGGCCTCTTCCCTTTCTAACAGATTCCATAATCTTAAATGCCCGCTTGTCTTTTAGGCCGCAGGAAATAAGATATATCATAATATCGTCACGACAGCCGATGGTGGAGTCAACCGTTGCGGTTTTGGAAAGAATCAAATCCTTGGCGTTGCCAAGCCACACATCTGTACCGTGGGAGAAACCGGAAAGCCGTACCAGCGTATCAAACCGGCTGGGCATGGTATCCATCAGCATGCCGCGGGTGAATCGAGTATTAAATTCCGGAATGGCAACCGCGCCTGTTTTGCCCAAAATCTTATCGTCTTCATACCCTAGCACCTTAGAAGACGTGAAAATGGACATGGTGTTTTTATCATCCAAGGGAATGGTCTTGGCATCGACTCCGGTCATATCCTCCATCATTTTAATCATGGTGGGGTCATCGTGGCCCAGCATATCCAATTTCAGAAGATTGTCTTCCATGGAGTGGTATTCAAAATGGGTGGTGATCTGATCGGAATTCATATCGTCGGCTGGATGCTGAACAGGACAGAAATCCCAAATTTCATTTTCCTGAGGAATGACAACCAGACCGCCGGGGTGCTGACCGGTGGTTCTGCGAACGCCAACACAACCGGATGCCAAGCGATTTTCTTCTGCGCGGGTGGCAACCATACCCCGTTCAGATAGGTACTTTTTCACATAGCCAAAGGCCGTCTTTTCTGCCACTGTACCAATAGTACCGGCGCGGAACACATGGGATTTTCCGAACATTTCCACACAGTAAGCGTGAGCCTTTGCCTGATACTCACCGGAGAAGTTAAGGTCAATATCCGGCACCTTATCACCGCCAAAGCCAAGGAAGGTTTCAAAGGGAATATTGAAGCCGTCTTTCTCCATTTTTGTGCCGCAGATCGGGCAATCGGCATCGGGTAAATCCGCTCCGCAATTGTACTCCTTCAGCACATCCAGTACCGTGTGCTTACAGTCAGGATTGGGGCAGCGATAGTGAGGCGGGAAAGAGTTAACTTCCGTAATGCCGGACATAAATGCCACTATGGACGAGCCAACAGAACCACGGGAACCAACCAGATAGCCATTGTCCAAGGAATTCTGCACCAATTTCTGCGCAGACATATAAATCACATCATAATGGCAGGAAATAATGTCATTGAGTTCCGTTTCCAAACGGGTTACAAAGCTCTCTGGGGGATTCTCGCCGTAAAGACGATGGAACTTTTCATAGACCAAAGACTTCAAATCCTCAACAGAATTTTCAATCTTAGGCGCAAACAAATTGTAAGGAACAGGACGAAGCTTTTCGCACATATCCGCAATCATGTTGGTATTGGTAACGACAACCTCATAAGCTTTCTCCTCGCCCAAGTAAGAGAACTCCTCCAACATGTCATCAGTTGTGCGAAAATATAGCGGATTATCACGGTCGCAATCCTCAAAGCCCTTGGTAGCCAGCAAAATATGGCGGAAGATTTCATCCTCAGGATTCAGGAAATGCACGTCGCCTGTTGCAACGACAGGTTTTCCCAGCTCATCAGCAATCCGGACAACCGTACGGTTATATTCCCGAAGCTCCTCGTCGTCCTTAGCCAAGCCCTTGGCAAACATAAAGCGGTTGTTCGCCAGCGGCTGGATTTCTAAAAAGTCGTAAAAAGAAGCAATGCGTTTCAGCTCATCATCACTCTTATGGTCAAGCACCGCCTGAAACAGCTCGCCGGCTTCACAGGCAGAGCCGATAATCAAGCCTTCGCGCAATTCCATGAGCAGAGATTTGGGGATTCGCGGCACACGACGGAAATGCTTCAAATTAGCATCGGAAAGCAGATGATACAAATTCCGCAGACCCATCTGATTCTTCGCCAACAAAATAATATGCCGTGCCTGACGCTCGGTCACCTTGCCTCTGCCCCGCAGATTTACCATAGCAGCATTGACAGACTGCAAATCGTGAATCGCCAGCTGCTCTTCCATTTGTTTCAGGAACCGCGCCATAATCATACCGCAAATTGCCGCATCATCTGCCGCCCGATGATGGTTAAACTCCGGAAGGCTCAGTGCGCTGGCCACAATATCCAGCTTATGGCGATTTAAATGGGGCATCAAATTCTGCGCCAACACCAAAGTATCCACCGCGGTTAAGGTATAAGCAATCCCTTGCCGCTGACACTCCGCACGGATAAAACCGGTATCAAAATCTGAATTATGAGCAACTAAAACACGGTTTCCCACAAATTTCAGAAATTCCGGCAGCGCCTTGTCGATGGTGGGCGCGCCCACAAGCATATCCTGAGTAATACCGGTCAATTCGGTAATCTTCTTATCCAAGACACACTGGGGGTCAACAAAGGTTTGATACCGCGCCAACTCTTCCCCGTTTTTCATGAGAACTGCGCCAATTTCGATGATTCGGTCATTCTTGGCAGAAAGGCCGGTGGTCTCTAAATCAAAGGCAACATATTCACTGTCAAAGCAGATGTTCTGCCCGCCATGAACAGCAATTCTATCGTCTACATCGTTGACATAGTACCCTTCACAGCCATAAATCACCTTAATATTTTCATCCGTTCCCGCAACCTTGGCCTTAGAAGCCGCCTTCATGGCATCGGGAAAGGATTGCGCCACACCGTGGTCAGTAATGGCAATGGCACGGTGACCCCATGCCGCCGCCTGCTTTACTGCTGCGCCCACATCGGTCACAGCGTCCATATTGCTCATAGTGGTGTGCAAATGCAGTTCAACGCGCTTGCCGCCCTGCGCCGTGTCCAGCCGCTTGGGCATAGAGCCCTCAACGATTCCATTAGGGCTTAACACCATTTCATTGTCAAATTTATCCACAGTGATTCTGCCCTGCACTTTCAGCACAGAACCTACTTTCACCTGCTCTAAGATAGATTTCGCTTCCCGATTCTCCATAAACCGCTTAACGCGCACGGAGCCGGTATTGTCTGTCATATCGAAGCTGATCACCCAAGCGTTGCGTTTTTTCAGCTCGCGGTGGTCAACAGCAAAGACTCTGCCCTCCACCACGACACTACCCATATCCAGATTTACCTGGCTCATAGGCACAGCATTTCCCTTAAATGTCTTGCCGAAAATAGTATCGCTGGGTGCGACAGTCTCCGTCTGTTTCTTTTCGGAAACAGGCTGCTGCACAGGAAGATTTTGCATTGCCTCGGAGCGTAGTGCCGCCATTGCGTCAAACAGCTCTTCACCACCCAAGGTCTTGCCCGCCTCAATGACGATGCGCACAGGGGCGGCAAACAATTCCCGCAGACAACTTTGCACCGCAGGTACACATTCTTCCAGCAAGTCCTTGCCGTTGGCAAGGAGCTTCACCGTCAATACATCATCATTCCAAATCCACTGTGCGCCGGCAAGGCAGCCGCGGGTCATGGAATTTTGCTCAACAAACAGAGAAACAAATTCCTCACTGTCCATTTTTCGCAGCTGATCAGCCGAAAATGTGGCAGTCAGATTTACATTTCTAAGGCCGTAAAGGTCAGCAATTTCCCGCTGTGCAGTCATCAGATGCGCCTTGGAAATATATGTATCGCAATGAATGGCCACAGAAATGCTGCGGGATTCAGGGTCTAAATCCGCAGCAACAATCGCCGCCTGAGATAGCGCGCTTTTCAGCGGCTCAGGCGGCTCATAGTCCGAAAACATATGAAAGAAATATACTCTTCTTTCCACTTTAACTCCTTAAAATCTTTCGATTCTCTTTAATAATGCAGGTAAAAGCTCCTCATAAGGCAGCTTGTCCACCTGCTCGCCTTTTTCAAAAATCATGCCCCAGCCATCGCCTCCGGCAATGCCGATATCCGCTTCTCGCGCTTCTCCCGGCCCATTAACGATACACCCCATCACTGCAACTGTAATGGGTTTTTGGCAGTCCTTTAATGCCTCATCCACCTGATTCACAAGTCCAATCAAGTCAATTCTCGTTCTCCCGCAGGTAGGACAGGAAATGATATTCACACCATCTTTTCTCAGTCCTGCCGCCTTTAAAATATCCTTAGCAGCATATACTTCCTGCACGGGATCATCTGTCAGGCTTACTCGAATGGTATCACCAATGCCGTCCAATAAAAGCGCACCAATGCCCATAGCGGATTTGATCATACCCATGCGCACAGGGCCGGTTTCCGTCACACCAATATGCAGGGGATAATCGCAGCGGCTGCGAAACAGTCGTGCTGCGGCCACCATCGTGGGCACGGTAGAGGATTTCATGGACAAACAAGTGTCATAAAATCCGAACTTTTCCAAAAGCTCCAAATGAGAAAATGCGCTTTCTACCAAGGCTTCTGCCGTAGGATGACCGTACTTTTCCAGCAGACGCGCTTCCAAACTGCCACCATTGACACCCACGCGAATGGGTATCTTCTTGTCCTTACAAACCTCTACAACGGCTTTTACCCGATCTTCCCCACCAATATTGCCAGGGTTGATTCGGATTTTTGTCGCACCGCCCTCCGCTGCGGCAATTGCCAGCTTATAATCAAAGTGAATATCCGCAACCAAAGGAAGCTCACTTTCCTTACAGATCTCCGCAAAAGATCTTGCTGCCTCCATATTTTGAACAGACAGTCTGGCAATCTGACAGCCTGCGTTTTTCAGTTCACGAATTTGCGCAAGAGATCCTGCCACATCCGTTGTCTTTGTATTCAGCATAGACTGAATTGCCACAGGCGCGCCGCCTCCAATGGGTATGCCGCCAACCAGAATCTGTCTTGTCATCATCTTACCTCGTAAAGATTGCAAAAATATCCTTAAACATAATAATCGCCATCAGCGCAAGGAGCAAAATCATGCCTGCGCCGTGAATATAACCTTCATATTTGGGGTTAATTTTCTTGTGGGTCACCGCCTCAATGGCAGTAGTCAGCAGCAATGCCACTACCCGCCCACCATCCAATGCAGGAATGGGAAGCAGATTCATCACCGCCAAGTTAATGGCGATAAATCCGCCAAAATACAGCATATTCAGCAGTGCGTCTACCCATGTTTCGGAAGCCTCTGCCACATCAGACATTTGACCTACGATGCCCACAGGGCCGGACATATCCGCAAAGCTGGCCTGACCGGTAAACAGCATTTGTAAGCTTAGACGCACTGTTCTTGCCACATTTACGCAGGAACGCACAGCATAGTCAAGCTTATTGGAAGAGGTAGCATCCTCTACCCCAAAGCTGAACCCATAGCGCAAGGATGTTGTACCATCGTCGTTGGGAAATTCGTGCTTTTCCATTTTGAAATTGGGAATGGAAACCTTCTGCCCGTTGCGTTCCACCACCAAATCGTGAGTCTCTCCACCATTTAAGGATAAAATCATGGACACATCGGACTGGACATAAATCTTCTCACCGTCCACTTCCAGAAATCGGTCGCCCACTTGCAAGCCGCCATCCACATTGAGAGTACAGCCAGGTTCAAATTCTGTCACCACAGGTGTAATAAATTGCTTGGCAGGCGCAAATACAATGAGCATTATCAAAAAGCCGGCAACGAAATTCATGCCCGAGCCTGCAACCAAAATAATCAGCCGCTTCCACCATGCCGCTTTCTGGAAGGAGCGGGGATTATCCGTATCCGCATCCTCACCCTCCATGGCGCAGTAACCGCCGATGGGAATACAGCGAATGGAATAAAGGGTCTCCCCTTTCTGCTTCTTCCAAATGGCAGGCCCCATAAACATGGCGAATTCATTCACCTGAACACCGGAGGCTTTCGCAGCCAAAAAATGCCCCAATTCATGAATGAAAATCAAAAAGCTAAAAAAGAAAATAGCAAACAGTATGGTCATAGAATCCTCATTTCAAGTTGTGTTTTGCCTGATGCACATATTCACGCGCTAATCGGTCCGATTCAAGAATTTGCTCTAAATCCGGTTTTTCAATAAAGGGAACGGAATCTACTGCACCGGAAACAAGAGAATATATATCATAAAAACCGATTTCATCCTGCAAATAAAGGGCAACTGCCGCCTCATTGGCACCGTTCATTACCGCGCAGGCCGTGCCGCCCAATTTTGCGCACTTTCGCGCAAGGGCAAGACAAGGAAACGCCTCCATATCCGGCTTTGTAAAGGAAAGATTCCCACAAGTTGTTAAATCCAAACGCTCCACAGGACAAGCTGTTCTATCCGGATAGGTCAGCGCCAGCTGAATGGGCAGGCGCATATCCGGAGTGCCAAGCTGCGCCATCACCGCGCCATCGCAAAGCTCCACAAGACTGTGAACAATGCTCTGCCGATGAATCAGCACATCCACCTGCTCCAAGGGAAGATCATAAAGACGCATCGCCTCAATGACTTCCAAGCCTTTATTCATAAGGGTTGCGCAATCGATGGTAATTTTCGCGCCCATTTTCCAATTCGGGTGCTTCAATGCATCGGATTTTGTCACGCATGACAGTTCCTCGCGGGTCATGCCGAAAAACGGGCCGCCGGAACATGTCAAAAGAATTCTGTGGATTTCCTTGGTGTCACCAACGCCCATTAAGCATTGGAATATTGCAGAATGTTCAGAATCCACAGGGATAATCTCCGCGCCGCAACGTTTCGCCTCGGCCATCACAAGCTCACCGGCACAAACCAAGGTTTCCTTATTGGCAAGACCAATGCGCTTTTTCTTGGAAATCGCAGCAAGGGTCGGCTTTAAGCCCAGCATGCCCACCACCGCGGTAATCACGCAATCCACCGAGTCCAAGGTTGCCGCTTCCAGCAGGCCGTCCTCCCCCCATGCAATGCGGATATTCATATCACTAAGGGTGTCGCGCAGCTTATTCGCGGCTTCTTTCGTAGCCATAACTGCCAATTCCGGCTGAAACTGACGGCACTGCTGAGCCATCAAAGCTACATTTTCTCCGGCCGTCAATGCCGAAACACGAATGGGCATACGACTGATCACATCAAGACTCTGACGACCGATAGAGCCGGTAGAGCCAAGAACACTGACACAACTAACCATCACTTCACCGCCACAGGAATCAGAATTAGAAGCAGCTCACAAAGAGGGCCAACCAGCAGCATGGAGTCAAACCGATCCAGCACACCGCCATGTCCGGGGAAAATATTGCCGAAATCCTTAATACCGCTTTGGCGCTTAATCACGGAGAAGCACAAATCGCCAAATACCCCAAGCAGTGATCCAAGCAGGGCAAACAAAATCGCGTAGAGGTAGTTAACTTGGAACTGAAAACCGAATTGCATAATCAATGTATAGATAAGCATACCCAAAACCGCAACGGCTACACCACCGCCTACACCTTCCACGCTCTTTTTCGGGCTGATTTCAGGAGCAAGCTTATTTTTTCCATAGCGGCAGCCAATAAAATACGCGCCGGTATCAGACAGAAAGCAGACTACAAAGGGAATCACAACCAAAAATCTGCCGTGGTCAAAACAAATAATTCTCACCACGCTGGAAAGCATAAACGGAATCAGTACACCGGCCACAAAGCAGATAGATATTTTCTCAAAGCGCAGCTTTAAATCAGAAAGCATAATTTCCATAAACAAGAGTGCTACGAACAACAAAATGCCCGCCAGAGACCATGCCGTATCTCTGCCAAAATAGGACCACAACGGAACCATCACAGCAGCAACCATAGAATATATAATCAGGCGAGGGTGGCGCACCGCACCGGTATTATAAAGCATTTCAAAAGCACCTACGGCGCAAATCAAGCTAAATAGAATTGCCGTTACAATGGTCGGTGCGACAAATAATATCAAAATTAGAGGCGGTACCAATACCGCTGCGGTAATGATTCTCTTTTTCATATCAAGCTCCTCCAAAGCGGCGATTGCGTCGGTGATATTCCAAAATCGCTTTATCTAAATCATCAGGTCCAAAATCCGGCCAGAGGACATCCATAAACACAAATTCAGAGTAAACCGTCTGCCACGGCAGGAAATTGCTGGTACGCATTTCACCGGAGGGGCGAATCACCAGCTCCGGATCGGGAACACCGGCGGAATCTAGATACTGAGCCAAGGCTTCTTCTGTTATATCCTCCGGGGCGCACTTGCCATCCGCCACATCCTGAGCAAACCGCTTCACTGCGCGCACAATTTCATCCCGCCCACCATAATTCAGGCAGAAATTCACCTGCACTTCGTGATACTTTTCAGAAACACTTTGCGCATCTAGACAAAGCTGACGAAGCTCCGGACTTAACCGGCTCAAATCCCCAAAAAAACGAAAACGGACATGGTTTTTTTCCATATCCCGCATAGCCTCACGCAGATAAATGCCCAGCAGCTTCATGATGCCGGACACTTCCTCCTGTGAGCGCTTCCAATTTTCCGTAGAAAACGCATAAACAGACAAATATTGAACGCCTAAGCTGCGGCAATAATTGGCAATACAGCGAAATGACTCCGCGCCGGCAGAATGACCAGCCGTGCGGGGCAAGCCACGCTTTTTTGCCCATCTGCCGTTGCCGTCCATGATAATAGCAATATGCTTAGGCGGCACAAGATTTTGTTCAACTGAATCAGTCATGTTACCCTCTCTTTTACAGCGATTGGGGGCAAGCTGCCCCCAATTACTATACTATGGCATTAAATCGCCATCAATTCTTTTTCCTTGGCGGCAGTTGCTTCGTCAACCTTTTTGATATACTTATCCAGCATATCTTGAAGATCCTTTTCTGCCTTCTTCTGGTCGTCCTCGGTAATTTCCGAGTTCTTTTTCAACTTCTTGACATAGTCCATGCCGTCGCGGCGAACATTGCGCATGGCAACCTTTGCGTCCTCAGCATATTTCTTAACCTGCTTTGTCAAATCCTTACGGCGCTCCTCTGTCAGCTGAGGGAAAATCAAACGAATGACACGACCGTCATTTTGAGGATTGATGCCCAAATCAGAAACCAAAATAGCTTTCTCAATATCTCTTAAAAGCTTAGTATCCCAAGGCTGAATCACGAGAGTGCGGGCATCGGGAGAAGAAATGGTAGCCACGCCGTTTAAGGGTGTTTCACTTCCATAATATTCTACGCTGATGCGATCCAGAACTTTGGCATTGGCACGGCCTGCGCGAACAGCACCGAACTCCTCATGCAGGTGGTCAAGGCTCTTGTCCATCTTTCTTGCAAATTCATCGAAATTAACGCTCATGATAAATCCTCCTCAAAATTGATTTTTCACCGTAGTGCCAATTTGTTCTCCGCGCACCACGCGAACAATACTGTTTTCCTCATCTAGGCCAAAGCAAACCATGGTCATGTTATTATCCATTGCCAAAGCCATGGCCGTAATATCGGTTGCCCGCAAATTCTTTGCCAAGGCATCTGCATAGGTAAGCTGAGTATAACGAATGGCATTGGGGTCTTTCATAGGATCAGCAGAATAGATGGCATCCACATTCTTTGCCATCAAAATTGCATCCGCTTCAATTTCCACACCGCGAAGCACCACGCCAGTGTCCGTGGAGAAATAAGGATTGCCTGTTCCTGCGGCAAAGATAACCACTTTCCCCTCGTTTAAGTAGCGGTCAGCAAGGTCGCGAGTATAGTATTCGCAGAACTTGTGCATTTCCACAGCGCTAAGTACACGGGCGTCCACGCCCAGCTTATTTAAGGCATCGGCCACGGCAATGGAATTCATTACAGTACCAAGCATACCCATGGCATCCGCGTGAGAGCGCTGCATCTTATCCGCGCCGTCTTTTACACCACGCCAGAAGTTACCTGCGCCCACCATCAAACCAACCTGCACACCCATATCGGTGCAGTCCTTAATGGCTTTGCACACAGAGGAAATCACATCAAAGTCCAATCCGCGGTGTGCAGGACCTGCAAGGGCTTCACCGCTGACTTTCAGCATAATGCGCTTATATGTTACATCGGGCATATACTACCACTCCTTCTTTTTCATCTTTCCCTATTTTAATATAAAATTAGTAAATTGACAACCACCAATTTTCGTTTTTGTGCCTTGTTCCCAGTTTTTTTACAATTATCTTTTACCCTTCCCCCACCTAACAAGAATAATGCCGTAGATTTTTCCCTCTTTTGGGATTTTATGTTGCAAATTTTTCCTCAATGGGTTATAATACCATGCATAGAAAATTACCCTAAGAGAGGTTTTCAATATGGCTGAAATCACAGAAAGCAAGAATTTTATCCACACTTTCATCGAAGAGGATATTGCCGAGAACGGCCGCTATGCAGGCAAAACTGTCCATACCCGTTTCCCTCCCGAGCCCAACGGCTACCTGCACATTGGTCACTGCAAGGCACTGATTATCGACTTCGGTACTGCTGAGAAGTTCGGCGGTCTTTGCAACCTGCGCATGGACGACACCAACCCCACCAAAGAAGATGTGGAGTTCGTAGAGGCCATTAAGGAAGACATTCATTGGCTGGGCTTTGACTGGGGCGACCGTTTTTACTTTGGCTCTGACTATTTTGAAAAAGACTACGAATATGCCGTCGAGCTGATTCAAAAAGGTCTGGCTTATGTCTGTGAGCTGACACCCGAGGAGTTCAAGGAAAACCGCGGTGATTTGAACACTCCCGCAGTTTCTCCCTACCGCGACAGACCTATGGAAGAAAGCCTCGACCTGTTTGCCCGCATGCGCGCAGGTGAGTTCCCTGACAATGCCATGACGCTTCGCGCAAAGATTGACTTGGCTTCCGGCAACTTCAATATGCGCGATCCCGTAATTTACCGGATTCGCCACATGCATCACCACCGTCAGGGCGACAAATGGTGCATCTACCCCATGTACGACTTTGCCCACCCCATTCAGGACGCTTTGGAGGGTATTACCCACTCTCTGTGCTCTCTGGAATTTGAGAATCACAGACCTCTTTACAACTGGGTTGTGGAAAATGTTTCTGTCCCTCACACCCCCCGCCAGATTGAATTTGCCCGCTTGGGCATTGACCATACGGTGCTTTCCAAGCGCAAGCTCCGTCAGCTGGTGGAGGAAGGCCGCGTTTCCGGCTGGGATGATCCCCGTATGCCTACTTTGTGCGGTCTGCGCCGCCGCGGCTACACCCCCGCCTCTATTCGCAACTTCTGCGATCGTGTAGGAGTGGCCAAATCCCCCAACACCATTGAGTACGCTTTCTTGGAACACTGCCTGCGGGAAGATCTGAACGAACACGCCCAGCGTGTCATGGCGGTGGTTGACCCTGTAAAGCTCACCATCACCAACTATCCCGAAGGTCAAAGCGAAACCTTTGAAATCGAAAACAATCCTGTAAACGAAGCTGCCGGCACTCACACCGTCACCTTCTCCCGCAATTTGTGGATTGAGAACGAGGACTTTTTGGCTGAGCCCATTCCTAAGTACAAGCGCCTGTTCCCCAATGGACCGGAATGCCGCTTAAAGGGCGCTTACCTGATCACCTGCACCGGCTGCGTCACCGATGAAAACGGCAAGGTTATCGAGGTGCTGGCCACCTATGACCCCGAATCCAAGGGCGGTAATCCCGCAGACGGCCGCAAGGTCAAGGGCGCTACCATTCACTGGGTGGACGCCAACAACTGCTGTGACGCGGAAGTGCGTCAGTACAGCAACCTCTTTGATGATGCTGACCCCGATGCCTCCGGCAAGGATTTCCTCGCCTGCCTGAACCCCAATTCTCTGGAAATTCTCACCGGCTGTAAGGTGGAAAAGAGTCTGGAAAACGCTAAGGCTCCCGCCTCCTACCAATTCATGAGAATCGGTTATTTCTGTCCCGATTCCAAGGATTGCAAGCCCGGGCATCTGGTATTTAACCGCAGCGTCAGCTTAAAAGACAGCTTCAAACCCGGCCTCTAAACAACTTGGGCGTGTTGCAAAATGCAACACGCCCAATCTTTATGATCATTTACTTCTTGTCCTTAATCTGCGCTTGCAGGTGCATACTCAGCACCGCAAGGGATGTAGCCATATTTTCATTCTGCACCAGGATATTTTCAGGAACATCCAGATGAATAGGCGCAAAATTCCAAATTGCCTTAATGCCGCAGGCAATCAGCTGATCGCAAACCCCTTGGGCAAATGCCGCAGGAACCGTAATAATACCCATCAACACCTTGTTCGCGTGGCAAAAGCTTTCCAGCTCAGATAACTGGAAAATCGGCTTTCCCTCGTCCGTGGTCTCCGAAGTCGGGGAAATGTCAAAGGCAGCCAGAATATTTAGACCATAAGCAGCAAAACCGCTGTATCCGCAAAGTGCCTGACCGAGCTTGCCCGCGCCAATCAACACCGCATCCGTGGTGTTGTCATAGCCTAAAAACTGCTCAATATCATCAATCAGATTCATGCGGGGATAACCGACTTTGGGACGACCCCCATCGGACACCATGGCCAGATCCTTGCGCACCTGCACTTCGCCCATATTCAAGGCGTTTGCCAACGCAGTGGCAGAAATATAGGGCATATTCCCCTCGGGAATGGACTTCAAATATGCCAAATAACCGGGCAGCCGCTTTAATACGGCCTTGGAAATTTCCTTGCGTTCCATGCTGCACCTCCATAAATCGATAAATTATGATATCGATATGTTTTCATATCGATTCTAACATATCTATTTGGATTTTGCAAATAAAATTTACACACAGCTGGTTTGTCTGATCATTTCCTTTCGCAGTCGCAGCATAATCCGCTTTTCCAAACGAGAAATATAAGATTGGGAAATCCCCATTTTTTCCGCCACCTCTTTTTGCGTCAGCTCCTTCCTGCCGTTGAGTCCGTATCGCATCCACACAATTTCCTGTTCCCGCGGCGGCAGCTCTGAAAGCGCCTGCCTAAGCACACATAAATCCACATCATCTTCCAACGGCTTGAAAATCATATCCTCATCTGTTCCCAAAATATCAGACAGCAGCAATTCGTTTCCGTCGTAGTCCATATTAATTGGCTCATCTAAGGATACTTCTGCCTTTTGACCCGCAATTTTGCGGATATGCATTAAAATTTCGTTTTCAATGCAGCGGGATGCATAAGTCGCCAGCTTGATATTCTTATCTTTGCGGTATGTGGTGATTGCTTTTATTAAGCCAATGGTACCAATGGAAATTAAATCTTCCAGATTCACACCTGTGTTTTCAAATCTTCTGGCGATATACACAACTAGCCTCAAATTATGCTCAATGAGCTGCTGTTTTGCCCATTCCTCTTCCCTATCCAGCGCTTCCAGCGCCGCCATCTCCTCTTCCCCTTTTAGCGGCGGCGGCAAAATATCGCTGCCGCCTATGTAAAAAATCTCTCCTTTTGCCAAAAGTCCAATTTGCTCCAAAAATTTCAGTAACATCATCATTACTACATTCCTCCCGCCAGTGCCTGATATTTTCCATGTTGCCCGATGGAATTGGGCGCAAATGCCACAATTTGATTTCTTTCTTCCCCGTTTATCATAATTTTGTCAAAACGCATAGCCAGCAGCATCCCCGCTGACTGCCCCACTGCCCGATAGGAAATCAACCGCAAGTAAAGGTCACTCTGACGCGCCATTGTCCCAACGGGGTCTGCAAGCTGCGCCGCTGTCAGGCCAAGAACATCCCATGCAATTTCCGGACCCACCACCAATACAGGGCATCCGGTGACGGCATCATGCAAGGAATTTCCTGTATCCTGCAATGCCAAAAGTTGATATTTTCTTCCGCGATAATGCAAGGAAACCGGCACAATTTTCTGTCCTGAGGCATTGTCACGAAAGCCAACAATGCAAAGCCCAGCCAATACAGCCGCACACATTACAAGTGCCATAAAGCCGTTCTGACCCATGCCCAAAGTGATTCCGCCCAACGCCATGGACAAGACAACAAACAAAACCCCTCTGCGCACCGCACTTCTATGAAAACCGAACGCAACACAGGAAATGATGCTAAGCATAATCATTCGCCATATAAATCCACCTAAAAAGGCAAATGCGGGAACAACGCACAGTCCGCCATACAATCCGCCAATCGTCGCACCCAAGGCGCACCGCCTCACTCCCGTGCCATAACCGGTTAATCTGTTTGCTCCAAGTAGTAGGAAAAAATCTACCAGCCCATTTACCAGCACTAGTAAATCCAAATACACTCGCATAGCACCCCTCCCTTATCTGCTGCAAGTATATCTCTCGATTTCCACAAAGTCGGTCGCAATCTTGTCCGCTTTATGCGCAAATTCCCACCTACTAATTGCTGATTCTGCACAATATGGTACGGGGATATAAAAAACGGCAGCTGAACTTATCAGCTGCCGTTTGAATCTGTCGAAGGATTCTTCCGAATCACATCGCGAATATTTTTCTCCGCCTTGCACCGCGGTGTCATAATTTCATGACCGCAGCCCATGCACCGAAGTCTGAAATCTGCTCCTATCCGAAGGACAAGCCACTTATTTTCCCCACAGGGGTGACCTTTTTTCATAACCAAAACATCTTGAAGCCGTATATCCATAGCCATGTCTCCCTACTTCTTAATGCTTTCCCAATAGGTTTTGGCTGATTGTTCCAGCTTATTATCGCCATAGGTATAATACTGCTTGCCCACCAGTTCATCCGGCAGGTACTGCTGCTGCACCCAATGGCTGGGATAATTATGGGGATAAGCGTAACCCTGCTCACGCTCCATGGTATAGGTATCAACATGCATATTTTGCAAATGTCTTGGGAAATCGCCACCCAAGCCCTTACGCACATCTTCCATAGCCGCATCCAGTGCCAAATGTCCGGAATTGGATTTCGGACTTGTAGCCAGTAACACCGCCACATCGCCCAATGCAATTCTGGCTTCGGGCATGCCCAGTTTCAGCGCCATATCCACCGCCGCATTGGTAATGGGAATGGCTAAGGGATAAGCCAAACCAACATCCTCTGCGGCAATGACCATAAGTCGTCGGCAAGCCGCCTGCATCTGTCCGGCCTCTAAAAGTCTTGCCAGATAATGCACAGCCGCGTCAGGGTCGGAGCCACGAATGGACTTTTGCAAAGCAGAAAGCAAATCGTAGAAATTATCTCCGTCCCTGTCTGCCCGCAAGGCACTTTTCTGAGTGACCGCTTTGGCATCTTCCAAGGTTAAAACCAAGGTGTCTCCACTGGGAACACCGGCAGAGAACAGCACCTCCACCGCATTCATCGCCTTACGCAAATCACCGCCGCAAGCGCCGGCAATATATTCCAACGCGCCATCCTCGGCCTTTGCTTTTAAGGCTGTGCGCCTTTCCAAATAAGAAACAGCACGATGGATGGCCTTTAAGGTTGCATCAGCAGAAATCTGCTTAAATTCAAATACCGTAGACCGACTGAGAATAGCATTAAATACGTAAAAATAAGGATTTTCCGTCGTGGATGCAATCAGCGTAATCTTGCCGTTTTCAATGTGTTCCAGCAAAGATTGCTGCTGCTTTTTATTAAAAGACTGAATCTCGTCTAAGTATAAAAGCACACCGTTAGGCGCCATAAATGTATCCAGCTGCGCCACAATCTCCTTAATGTCTGCCGTGGATGCCGTAGTGGCATTAAGCTTAAATAAGGTGCGGTTCGTCTGCTGAGCGATAATGTTGGCAACGGTGGTTTTTCCCGTGCCGCTGGGGCCGTAGAAAATCATATTGGGAATTTTGCCGGAATCAATCAAGCGGCGCAGTACCGCGCCCTCGCCTAAAATATGCTCCTGCCCAAACACCTCGTCCAAGCAAGTCGGACGAAGAACATCTGCCAAAGGCTGATACATACGCACACCTCTTTTCTAAAATATTGTTACTTCATTGGTTGCTTTCTGCGCAGGTTCTACGGAAATTGCAGTCAACACAGGACCAAGCTCACCTTGATACAACACATGCTTTTCCGCAGCAATCTTAGCCGTTACTGTCACCCAAGAACGCGGTTCTAAATCAGCGCTTTTGGGGTAATGACACGGAACTCCGCAAAATTGAATGTCGTCAACGCAGCAGGTCATAACAAATCGACCGGGTGCAAACATTCCGTTTTTCTCCCGACGAAGCATAGCCACCTGCGCCTTAAATTTCACAGTCTTGCCCTCATACTTTTGAGGCTCTTCCGTCACATCCCGATACCACAGGGCATAATCATCGTCGCCCACCTCAATCACAGGGGCATGGATGTCAAAGGGTAACGGATCTTCCACATCATCAAAAGCCGTTGTGCCATCGGTATAATCATATAGAATGTCGATTTTGCGGCTGGCAGCTCGGGCAATCTTATGAAATGGCATGGTATTCTGCCCCGGTGCTAACCGATTAAATACCACCATCTGGGCGCCCACCAGCTTGTCCATAACCAGATTTCGCATGTTGGCATTATAAGTCATGAAGGTTGTGGAATCGGCAAACATCACTTCTTGGGCAACCACCCAATTTTCAGGCAAGCGAACATAGAGGTCCCCTACCTGCTGCATGCCGTTCAGCTCAATAACCACTCGCTGCGCCTTGTGCTTTTTCGCAAGGTCTTGCAATTCCTTCGTGGTGACTGTTTGCTGATCCAGTACTTCCAGATATACATTCTGATGAGGATAAACAGAAATATCGTACTCCTCTTCGCCTTCTTCAAACACCAGCAAAAGGGTTCTCTCCCCCGCATTAAAGCGGGTATCTTCCAAAGTTTCCTGAATGAATTTTGTTTTGCCGGAATCCAAAAATCCGGTAAATGCATACACAGGTATCTGCTGCATAAGCTTCTCCTTTATACACCAAACAAAGCGGCAACACCTGCTTCATCCAGTTCCGCGCCAATGACACAAAGCTTGCCGATGGTAGATGCGCTGCCGGTACGAACATTCTCTTCACCCGGCACAAAATCGAAGTAAATCCATTGACCGTCCACACCGGAAACCATACCCTTTGCCCGCAAAACTGCGCCAAGTTTTCCGGAATCCAGCACATGCAGGGCATGATGAATCTCTTCGGCAGTAAATTTCTTGGCGGTTTCCACGCCCCAAGAGGTAAAGACCTCGTCGGCATGATGATGGTAATGCTCATGGTCATGTCCGCAGCAGCAATGCTCATCATGGTCATGGTGATGCCCATGATCGTGGTCATGGCCGCAGCAGCAATGCTCGTCATGGTCATGGTGATGATGCTCCTGCTCCATAACCTCCAAGGTTTTAGCCAAGGTATCCTCACCCTCCATAGCAGAGCGAAGCTGTGCGCCAGTTAATGTGTCCCAAGGTGTAGTCACCAAAGCCGCAGAGGGATTATGCTCCCGCAGCAATGCCACCGCGTTGCTGAGCTTGTCCTCAGCGATAGCATCGGTTCTGGACAGGATTATCGTAGAAGCGGTTTCCACCTGATTGTTGTAGAACTCGCCAAAGTTTTTCATATATACTTTGACCTTCGTTGCATCCACAACCGCCACCAAATAACCGATGGTAATTTCCTCATTTGTGACTTTTTTCACAGCTTCCACCACATCGGAAAGCTTGCCGACACCGGAAGGTTCAATGATAATTCGATCGGGATGATACTGATCAATCACCTGCGCCAGCGCCTTACCGAAATCACCAACCAAGCTGCAACAAATACAGCCAGAGTTCATTTCCGTAATTTCAATGCCGGCATCCTGCAAAAAACCGCCGTCAATGCCGATCTCGCCAAATTCATTTTCAATCAGCACCAGTTTTTCTCCGCAATAGGCTTCGGCAATCATTTTTTTAATCAGTGTCGTCTTTCCTGCGCCGAGAAATCCGGAGTAAATATCGATTTTCATAGTCTGCACCTTCTTCATAAATTTCCCCATTATTATACCACTGCGCAAAAAGAATGACAAGTGAAAAATGCAAGAAGATTCGACAAAATCCCCTTGCATCTACCCTTGCCCAACCATTATATTGACATCAGGCGGGCCAATCCCCCATGCGACTGCCCACCACCGCCGTTCCGGCTCCCCCCGGAACGGCGGTTTCTATTTGTTAGATAATCGGAATTAACAAAATACTATCCGCATGGGCTGCATTTTGCTCTAAACCATTCGCTGCGGTAATCGCCTGCACAGTAGATCCATTTTCCTTTGCCAAATCCCACAAGGAATGGTCACCAAGCCGTTTTAAAATCAGCGAAGGGCGATTGGGATCAGGCTTCATTTCCTCACCCAGCTCCAATCCGGTTACCATGGGAATCCCATTTGTTAGATACACATCTGTATTTACAGAAAGATCACCGGAAACTGCAATTCCATCTGCTGTCATACAGCCTTTGGGGAAATCGCCCCAGAGGTGCATCAACACGCGATTATCTCCATCCGAAGGCAGTGCGATTGTTTCCTCTGAGCGCCCTGCTGCGCCTTGCAGGATGCCCTCTTCATCCCGATACAATGCCTGATATTGTAAGGCAATAGGAGAATGTATTTCGTCCATGGACGAACGAATTTCGGGTTGCTCCCAATACGCGCAAACATCCACAACACCATTACCCTCTCCGCGCAGTATATGCTCATAAGAAAGTGTTTGCTGCTTTGTATCCAGACGGATGGGCAGCTTCAATTGCTGCACCGTGGGGTTTACCTTTCTTAGGTTGCTGTATGCATCTTCTACAAGTTCCAGCATCACTCTGTCGAAAATTACATACTGCGCCGCCAAGCCGCATTTTAATTGTAGCTTGCCCTCATCGCTAATTTCCCACTCCAAACCCGTAGGCACCACGCTGACATTGGCCACAGCATTGCTGCTGTGTGCAGTATCCAGATCTACAAATTGCGAGAAGGAAATTTCCGGCTCAGCGGTTTTTATTTCCCCATCCGTATTCCCGTACAGAATGTGCATTTTGCAAGCTCCGCGAAATACCAGCTTATCTGCCAGCACTTTCTCCTCGGTCACCACAGGGCAAATCCCGCAGCTAAGAATTTTATACACACCACCCAAGGGAATGTCATCCTCTAAGGTCAGCGCTTTTTCCCCCGCCTCCCGAGGCAGCTCCGCAGGATAATTTACCTTTGAAAGCTGAACATCCACAGGCACATCATCCGGCATAAAAATCACTGCTTCGCTTGGCTCCAAAGCCTCCGCAAATACACTGACAGCGCTGCGAATCATCAATTTCCGTGCAGATGTACTTCTTGCATCCATGCCGCGCAAACTGATTTGCGCACAAATTGTGCCGTCACGCTTGCTTTCCGGCAAATCCCATTTCATTTGAAAAGGAATCCAAGCCTCCACACTTCTTGTCTCCGTGCCGTCCTCAGGGGCATACAGCACCCATGCCATTACCCCTCCGGAAATCATAATGCTGTCGCTGCGCCATTCCTTGCTGCGAATCAAGGGCTGACCCCAACAGCACAACACACGGCCAATATCCGGCATGCCGTCGGAAAGCTTTACCTCTTGTGTTTGCTCTGCATTTTGTACCTGCGCCGTCACTGTGTTTAAATATGGGCAGGCGGATTGGTTAAATATCAATTCCATGCGGTTCACTCCTTATCCCACTATGCTGGTAATATGTATTCAGTAACGGACAAGTTTATGCCTATTATTTTTTCCCAAGACACCAAAACCCCATGCCCATAATACCAATGCCAACGAAGAAACTGATGAATCCTGATTCCAGCATCGTGCCGATGAGCAAACCAAAACCAAATGCCATTAAGGCGCAGCCGCACATAAAACTTCTCCGACACATGATAACACCCCCTGCATATATCCTATGCAGGGGGTGCTTCGTATTTAACTATCCAAAACTTCCTTACATGCCGCAAGAACTTTGCTTAAAATAGGCACGCAAACAGGGCGTCCGTAGCCGCCGTCTTCCACAACCGCAATAAAGGCAAGAGGATATTCCTCATCTGCCAAAAATCCTGTGAACATTGCGTTGGGTTTTTTACCTCCGCCAACTTCACCTGTGCCGGATTTTCCGCATACAGTCAGGCCTGTAAAGCTATCTTCACCATAGTAATTTTGCACATTGTTGCGCAAAAACGCCTGCAATATTTCAGCCGTCTTTTCAGACATAATCCGCTGACCCATCACCGTTTGCGCTTCGTAGGTTGTTTGATTGCCTGCGGTAATATCAGACATAAGATGTGGCTCTGCCCCGACACCTCCATTGGCAATCGCTCCCAAGAAAGTCATAAACCGGCAGGGATTGATTAAATCCTTATGCTGACCGATGCCACTCCACGCAACCATCACATCTGCCGCGTTTTCAGCGGACATAGTGCCCTTAGCGGTGGTAATTCCGTCAAAACTGACACTGTCCAAAATTCCAAACTGCGTGGCATATCGAGTCAATACCTTGCCGCCCAGCTGCTCGGAAATTTCCGCAAAAGCGCAGTTGCAGGAACGGGCAAATGCATCCTTAAAAGTCAGCGCGCCGTGGCTTTGCTCACAGGTCACCTTGTCAATGCCGTAATTCACTTCACCCCTGCAAACAAAGGTCTGCTGCATAATATTGGGAATATATTCCAGCGCAGCAGCTGCCGTCACAATTTTAAAAATTGACCCCGGTGTAAACAGGGATTGGGTAAACCGGTTGACATACACACCGCTGTACGCGCCTGTGGTGTCACCGGCAATATCCGGCAAATCATCGGGATCATAGGTGGGTGTAGACACCGCACAAATCAATTCGCCTGTTTTGTAGTTATACACACCAACTGTGCCATGATAATCGCCTAGGGCTTCCAGCGCCGCCATTTGCACCTTAGCTGACAAGGTAAGACTTGCCACACCGCCGGTGCCGCCGTAGGCGTACACGCCGCCCACGGGGTCAAAGCCCGCAATCTCCTCGGAATATTGGTTCATTGCCGGCGCGCTGATATTACCCTGACGGTCGCCCAGCCAATGGAGCGTTGCCTTTCGCAAGGCAAGTTCTTGTGCATAGGTGCGGTCACCTGTCATATCCATAAGCAAAATGCCGTCGCGGTCAGTAATGGTTCCGCAGCCAAGCTTGCCCGCCTCATAAATATGGGGAGAGCCGGCAGAAAAAATCCATTCCCGCGCATTGGCAAAATACTCGCCTAAAAAGAAGGACGTACCCAATGCCAGAATCATGACCAGAACTAGAAGCAGCTTCGCGCGACCCATAATTCTATTCATCTTCGTCCTCCCCTTCTTTCAGCTGCCGAACGGCAAAGCTGGCATTTTGTCTGGTATCCGATGCCTTAATAAAGGCCAGCAAACCCCATGCGCACAGCATACTGGAACCACCGTTGGATACAAAGGGGAATGTCACACCGGTCAGCGGCAGCACATCCACTGTTCCGAGAGCGTTGAATATCGCCTGCACCAAGAAAATTCCCGCTGCGGTACAAGCCGCAATGGTATAAAAGCTGCTGCGACCCACTGCCGCAGAGCGCAATGCAAACAGAGCAACCACAATGACGCATACAATCAGCATCACTGCCACAATTAAACCCCATTCCTCGGAAATGGTGGCGAACACCACATCGGAATCTGCGGCAAATACCTTATGCATGAATCCGTTGCCGGCACCCAGACCAAACAGGCCGCCGGAGGCAATGCACATCAGCGCTCGCGTTTGCTGATATCCGAAACCTAAGGGATCCTCCCAAATGTGACGCCAAACCGTAAACCGGCGCAAAGCATGAGGCGCAATTCGCAATACCAACACACCGGCAAAGCCCAAAGAGGTACAAGCCAACGCAATGGTGCCCACACTGCCGGAACGGAAATACGCAATGAGCAAAAATGCCACGAAAAAGATGAGCGCCGTTCCAAAGTCATTCATCACCGCAAGACAGGCACAAATCACCAGTGTATAACCAATGAACAGTATCAAATTGCGCTTATTCATAATTTTGTCCATAGCAGACGCGCCCATGAACACAAAGCAAATCTTGCTTAATTCAGAAGGCTGAATGGACAGCGACCCTATCATCAGCCAGTTCTTTGCACCATGATATTCCCTTCCAAACACAAGGGTTATCAGCAGCAGAGCAATGCCCAAACCACCTGCCAAATAGCGCATTTTCTTCGCCCGCTCCAAATCCCGCACTGCCCAGCCAATGCCAAGATATAGCGCAAGACCCATTACCATAGCAATAAGCTGCTTAAACGACTCTCCCGGCTTCACCGCGCAAATAGCGGCCATACCGATGGTACAAAGGAAAAACGCCACAGTTTCCAATTCAAAGGATGGTTTCTGAATCACCAAATAAAAACCGAGCAGCAGCCATTGGCTCAGAATGATTCCGGAGAAACCCAGCAAAACATTGCCGGTATGCTCTGCCGGCGCAGTATACATATAGGCAAAGCATAAAAGCACCTGAATCAATGTCAAAATCAAGGTGTTAAACACCGATCCCATAGGCTTTGCCGCCTTGGTGCGCAGACCTGCGAGAATATTTTCCTGCTTTCTGGAAATTGGGACAAGCTTCATATCTACTCCGCCAATGGTAAAGATATCCTCTTCCTCAATGGGCGAAATATCAACCTTTTCCCCGTTGACAAACACACCGCTTTTCGAATTGGCATCGGAAATAGTCCAGCTGCCGTCATCATAGCGGGTCAATACCGCATGATTGCGTGACACCGTGGGGACATTTACCACCACATCACTGCGTTTGCTGCGGCCAATCACATTTTCCCAATGGGTAATGGGCAGCCGCTTTCCGTTACTGACATAAATCCATGCCCAAATTTCCGGCTCTCTCCGGAAAGTCATCAGAGGTCTGACTGTACGGAACAACAAAAGGCCTGCGAGCAACGGAAATACATAGCGCAAAATAGCCTGATATACATGAACATAGACCTCACTTGCCCCAGAAAACATTTGCATAAAGCCTTCCATACAGTCACCTCCTTTGTAAAATCTACTTTCTTATTCTTCCATTTCCCGCAGCACAAGAATCTCCCGTGCGTAGCCCTTCAAATCGTTGGGAGTCTCTAAAATCATCGGCAAATTGCGAAGCCTTGGATGGCAAACAATTTTCCGGAATGTTTCCAAGCCCAGCTCCCCTTCGCCAAGACACGCATGGCGATCCTTGTGGCTATCTTTCCCATTTTTAGAGTCATTTAAGTGAAGAGCTTTCAGCCTGCCAAGACCCACAATACGATCAAACTCATTCAAGACACCGTCTAAATCGTTGACGATATCATAACCGCCGTCCCAGACATGGCAGGTATCCAAACACACGCCAACATTGTCACTGCCAACAGCATCCATAATATCCCGAAGCTGATGAAAATTCCCGCCAACCTCGCTGCCCTTTCCAGCCATGGTTTCCAGCAATACCGTCACAGGATACTCCGGTGCAAGTGCTATTTTCAACGCATCGGCGATTTGGGAAATGCCCGTTTCCATTCCTTGACCCACATGGGAACCGGGATGAAAATTATAATATTGATTCGGCAGATAACTCATCCGCTTCAAATCATCACACAGAATTTGCGCCGCAAAAGCTCTTGCCTCAGGGTCAGCAGTGCAAAGGTTCATGGTGTAGCTGCCGTGAGCTACCAGAGTACCAAAACCGTTTTCCCCCAGCGCAGCCATTGCCGCCCTGCAATCTTCTAAATCCAAATCCTTGGCCTTTGAGCCTCTGGGATTGCGAGTAAAAAATGCAAAGGTATTGGCGCCAATCTCCATTGCCGTTTTCACCATTTGCATATTTCCATCGGTAGATGACAGGTGGCAGCCGAAATAACCCATAATTTTCACTCCTTTTTCATTAGAATACCATATTCCCCCAAAAAAATCAAATTAACATTCCATTACATAAGAAAATGTGCTATACTCTTACTATGAACCAGAAAGAGGTGACATTATGCCGAAATCCGATAACCAGAAATTGAAAATCTTTTATATTCTGGATTACCTAGAAAAAAACTCCCACGAGGATCACCCCGTGAGAGCTGCTGAACTGATTGATATGTTGGATAGATGCCACAACATTCGCTGTGACCGAAAAACAGTCTATTCCGATGTGGCTGCTCTGATGGATTACGGTATCGACATCATCACAAAGCCCGGCAAAAACGGCGGTTATTATATCGCCTCCCGCAATTTTGAGCTGCCGGAATTAAAGCTTCTTATTGACGCTGTGCAATCCAGCCGCTATTTAACGGAAAAGAAATCCCGCGAACTGATTGAAAAGCTGTGCAATCAGTGCAACGAGCACGATTCTAAGCTCATGAAACGAGATGTGCTGGTGTCCGGTCGTGTAAAGAGCATGAACGAAACTGTCTATTACAGCGTGGACACCATTCAGGAAGCAATTGCGGAGAACAAACAGATTACCTTCCGTTATTTCGATTGGGGCATGGACGGCAAGCGCATTTATCGTGATAAGGATTACGAAGTCAGCCCCTACGGTCTATGCCAAGATCACGAGAATTGCTATTTACTGGCTCATTCACCTCGCTACGGAGTCACCTCCTACCGCGTAGACCGCATGACAGACATTCAACTGGCAAAGGCCTCCCGTACGCCTTGTCCCGAACTGACCGGAAAAGCAATGGTGGAATATGCAAACCGCCTATTTCAAATGTTTTCCGGTGACGCGGTGGATGTCAAACTCCGGTTTCACCGCGACCTTGTGAATGTGGTCATCGACCGCTTCGGCGGCAAAACCATGCTGATACCCGATGGACCTGAACACTTCACCTTCACTGTCCGCATTGCCGTATCACCTATGTTTTTAAGCTGGGTCATTGGCTTTGGCAAAAAAGCACGGATTGTCTATCCTCAAAGCGTGGTGGATAAATGCCGGCAAATGTGCTTAGATGCACTGGATTAACCCTTCATAGCAAAAGATCCCATGATCTCCTGCCAAACCTGCTGCAAGCTTCCCGCTTCCTCTTCCAATGCAGTGAGGCTCAGGCAATAATGGTACTTGCCGTCATCTAAAATTACCGTTCTTCCCACCTGCTCACCGGATTCTCCCGCGGCAGTCCATACACATTCATATCGCGCAAGCTCCGATGTTCCTGTTTCCATTACAGTCAAACTGTCTCGGGCATAACCCGTCAGTTCCTTAACTGTTTGATTCAGGTCGCCGGAAGAAAAGGTTTCCACTGCAATCTCATAGCCATCGCAAAGGTACAATCGACTTCCGTCGGTGCCAAACACCTTCACCGCATTTTTATCCGGCACAAGATAGTCAAGGCTTGCCGGCTCTGCCGATTCCAGCGGTTCGTACACATCCGCCACAGTTTCAAAACTTTCTGCACCCGCGCACCCGCAAAGCAGCACCGCCAACAATATGATTACACTCAGTATTTTCACCATATTCCCTCCCGAAAGGATTTCATTTTCATGTGGTACCTGTATCTGCTACTAATCAATGCAGCAGGGCTTATGCTTATGCTCATTGATAAGCAAAAAGCCAGAAAAAATCGCTGGCGGATTCCAGAGCGCACTTTGTTTGCCGTAGCCATCTTAGGCGGAAGCATCGGGGTGTTATGGGGTATGTATGCCGCGCGGCACAAAACCAAACACCTGTCATTTACCCTTGGGATTCCATTCATTTTGGCAATTCAAGTGATTTTACTGATTTATCTTACCTTAATCGCATAATAAATGAGGGTCATAATGGCCCTCATTTATTTTGTATATTCCTTAATCACCGCTTCGGCAGACAGAATCCCGTCCAGCGCAGCGGACATAATCCCGCCGGCATATCCAGCGCCCTCACCGGTTGGATACAGGCCTCTTAACGATGCCTGACGGCTCTCATCCCGCAAAATCCGCACAGGTGACGAGCTTCTGGTTTCCGGCGCCGTCATGACCCCGTGGGGATGGGCAAAGCCGGAAAGGTTTTGTTCCAGTCTGGGCAGCGCCTTCGCTATGGCATTGGTAATTTTCTCCGGCAAAACCTGCCGCAAATCACACCAAGCAACTCCGGGGCGGTAGGTTGGCATAACGGCCGATGCCCCCTGGGAGGGTCGACCTGCAAGAAAATCTCCAACTGTCTGCGCCGGCGCTGCATAACTGCCCGAAAGCGCATAAGCCTTTTTCTCAATTTCCCGCTGCCAATACACGCCACCCAAAACGCCTTCAAAAGGTACATCTTCCGGATTCACCGTAACCAGCAAGGCAGCATTGGCATTTTCGCCGCCACGATCTGAATAGCTCATGCCGTTGGTGACAATAGCGCCCTCTTCTGATGCGGCAGCCACCACATATCCACCGGGACACATGCAGAAGGTATATACCGTTTCCTTATCCAAATGCGCAACCAATTTATAGTCCGCAGGCGGCAATGGCAGCTCATTTGTGCCATACTGAGCCCGATTGATAAGCGATTGCGGCTGTTCAATCCGAACCCCCATGGAAAACGGCTTACGCTCCATAGAAATGCCCATAGCGTGAAGGGTTTCAAAGGTATCTCTTGCGCTGTGGCCTATGGCAAGAATGACATGAGAGCAAGCAATGACTTCCCCGCTATCCGTTTTTACACCGCAAACACGATTATTTTCCTGTAAAATCTCCGTTACCTGCGTCCCGAAACGCACTTCTGCGCCCAGAGAAATCATGCGCTTTCGCAAATTCTGCACCACATTCAAAAGAACATCTGTACCGATATGGGGCTTAGCATCATATAGGATTTCTTCCTGCGCACCGGCTTTTACAAACTGTCTCAGTACCCAATCAATACGGAAATTATTTACTCCCGTATTCAGCTTGCCGTCAGAAAAGGTTCCCGCGCCACCTTCACCAAACTGCACATTGCTCTTTGGATCAAATCCACCGCCGGAGAAGAACTTCTCCACCTTTTCATGACGTGTGGCTGCATCGTCTCCCCGCTCCAAAATCAGCGGTTTCAGGCCTGCCATCGCAAGCACCAGTCCTGCAAACATACCCGCAGGCCCAAATCCAACCACAACAGGGCGATATTCAGCCGCGGCAGTGGCCTTAGGAGGAGCGTAAAACACAGGATTTTCCAAAGCTGCGCGCTTGTTTTGGCATGCCTTGATAATTTTCTTTTCATTGCCTTTTACTGCCACATCCACTGTGTATATATACCGAACATCCGGCTTTTTTCTGGCATCAATAGACCGCCGAATCAATGTCAGCTTTTCAATCTGCGATGCCGAAATCCGCAATGCCTTCGCCGCTTCGAAAATAAGCTGATGATGGTCATGGCAGGCTGCCATAGAAATATCCCGAATACGAATCATAGCAAAGCCTCTCCCGCGCTGGCACCAGCCAAACGACCGGAGCTCCACGCCCATTGCAAATTATAACCGCCGCAATCCCCATCAATATCAAGCACCTCGCCGCAGGCATAAAGACCGGGGACAAGCAAACTTTCCATCGTTTCAGGGTTAAATTCAGAGGTAACCACACCACCAGCTGTGACCTGCGCGCTGTCCATACCCATAGCTTCCGTCAGCGAAATTTCCAAACCCTTTACTACCTTGCAAACACAGCGCAATTCCTCCCCTGACAGACTGTCCGCGGTTCGCTGAAAGCGAATTCCCGCCGCCTGTGTCAGCACACGACCCAAACGATTGTGCAAAATTCCTGTCAACAATTCCTCTGTGGAAAGCTTCATGTCCCTGCGGCACATCAGCAAGGAAAGGAGTTTAGATTCCTCTATTTCCGGAAGAAAGTCCAGTTTACAAGTCCAATCCCCTTCGGTTTGACAAGCATCTCTGGAAATTTCAAATATGACAGGGCCGGACAAACCATATTCCGTAAATTGCAGTTCTCCGGTACTCTCCCTCAGAACCTGTCCGTCACAACATAGCTGCGCTCGGCAATTTGCCCGTACCCCTTTCAGCGCCATACAGCCACTCCAATGGCTTTTTATCTGCACCAAAGCCGGACGCAGTCGGTTGACAGAATGGCCCAGGGATTTCAGCAATTTATATCCCGCCATAGAGCCGCCAAGCTTTGTGCCTGCCAATCCACCGCAGGACACAATCACCTTATCAAAGGTATACGTATCTTCACCCGCAGCAACAATAAATTTCCCATCTACATTGCGAATGCGGGTTACTTCATTGCCTAACATCACATGGATATTCGGCTTTTCCAATGCAAACCGTAGTACATCTACCACAGAATTTGCTTGGTCAGAATACGGATATACCCGACCACTGGGTTCTGTCACAGTATATAGTCCAAGCCTATCAAACCACGACAAGGTATTTTCCACAGAATAAGTATGCAATGCAACCGCTGCAAAATCAGGGTCATTTCCATGGTAACAGGATAAATCCCCATTGCGATTTGTTAAATTACAGCGGCCGTTTCCTGTGGCAAGTAATTTTCTGCCCACCCGTGACTGGCGTTCCAGCAAAAAAACATCAGCATTTGAATTTTCCGCCGCGGTCAATGCCGCACACATACCCGACGCGCCTGCGCCTATGATGCCAATTTTCACAGCGTTTCACCCCTTTGATAACTTCCTTTGTATATTATACGACATTCTTTCAGCATAAACAAGAAAAACTTCTTTTCAATCCACGAATCCTATGGTATACTATATGAAATTCAGCAATTTGTGAGGTAACCCATGAATATCAACGAAGTCATTGCCAGAATCAATGTTTTGGCAAGGAAAGCAAAATCCGAAGGGCTAACAGACGAAGAGCTTGTGGAGCGGGATCAACTGCGCAGAATTTATATTGATTCCGTCAAAGCAAGCCTTGTTGGTGAGCTGGATAATACCTATATCGTCCGCCCCGATGGAACTAAGAAAAAACTGGGTCAGAACTGACCTTTATTAAGGAGAATAACTATGGATTACAAAAAACTCCAAAACGGCAGTGATATCCGCGGTGTAGCTCTCGACGGCATTGAGGGTCAGCATGTCAATCTGACAGAGCAGGCCTGTAAAGACATCGGCCGCGGATTTGCCCTGTGGCTGCAAAAGAAAACAGGAAAAACAAATCTGCGAGTCAGTGTTGGTCGCGATTCCCGTCTTTCCGGTGAAGCATTAAGCGGCTGGATTTGTGACAGCATGGTGAAGCAAGGTTTAAATGTAACGGATTTCTCCATGGCAAGCACCCCTGCCATGTTCATGTCCACAGTTACTGAGGGATACGAATTTGACGGTGCCGTGATGATTACCGCCAGCCACCTGCCCTTCAACCGCAACGGCTTTAAATTTTTTACTCCTAAGGGCGGTCTGGAATCTGCGGACATCAAGGAGATCCTTGCCTACGCAGGCGGTGACGATGTTACCGGCCTGAACGCAGGAACGCTGACCTGCGGTGAATTTATGGACACCTATGCCAACATACTCGCAAACAAAATTCGCTCTGCAACAGGCCTGGAAAAGCCTCTTGACGGCTTCCGAATTGTAGTAGACGCAGGCAACGGCGCAGGCGGCTTCTATGTGGACAAGGTTTTAAAGCCCTTAGGTGCCGACACCACAGGCAGTCGCTACTTAGATCCCGATGGCAGCTTCCCCAACCACATTCCCAATCCCGAGGACAAAACCGCCATGGCGGCCATCACCGAGGCCGTGAACGCAAATCATGCTGATCTCGGCATTATCTTTGACACCGATGTTGACCGCGCCGGCGCAGTTTTAGCCGATGGCAGCGAATTAAACCGCAACCGCATCATTGCCATGCTGGCGGCCATCTTGCTTCGCGAATACCCCGGCACCACCATTGTAACAGACTCCATTACCTCCACAGGTCTTGGTAAATTCATCGATGACAAGGGCGGTATTCACCACCGGTTTAAACGCGGTTACCGCAATGTGATCAATGAATCTATCCGACTGAACAATGCCGGTCAGGACAGCCAGTTGGCCATTGAAACCTCCGGCCATGGCGCGCTGAAAGAAAACTACTTCTTAGATGATGGCGCATACCTTGTTACCAAGCTGCTCATTGAACTGGCTAAGGGAAAATCCCAAGGCTATACCTTGGAATCTCTCATTGCCGATTTAGAAGAACCTGCGGAAAGCGTGGAGTTCCGTATGAACATCCTGCTGGAAGATTTCAAAGCATACGGACAGCAGGTTATTGACGATTTGACAGCCTATGCCGGAAAACAGGCCGGCTGGAGCTTGGCACCCAGCAATTTTGAAGGTGTTCGCGTCAACCTAGACGATGCCCACGGCTGCGGATGGTTTCTGCTCCGTCTGTCCCTGCATGACCCCCTGCTGCCTTTGAACATCGAAAGCAATGTTGAAGGCGGTTGCAAGACGATTGCCAAGGAACTAGCAGTTTTCCTTACAAACTACGACAAGCTGGACACCGCCAGCCTGCAAAACTATTTATAATTTACAGCACCCCCGAACGGGAACACCGGCCGGGGGAATTTTTATATAAAAATAAAACACCGAGAGAAA
>JAZQWI010000030.1:0-1651 GCA_045632245.1 Faecousia sp.
ATCTCAACAGCCTGTCTATCGAATCCATCCATTATACCGCCGACAACGGCACCGACCTGACCGTGGGCATGATTCCCGAAGCCATTTTCTGTGGCGGCGGTGAGGTGTCCAAGCAGGGCATCTTCTTCAACCCAAACATTCCCACCGAGGAGTGTTTCATTTCCCCCATGCGGGGCAAGGCAGAGGGCATCGTCTACTCCACCAAGCCCCTGTCCTACAACGGTCAGCTCATCGATAACTTCATCATGCGCTTTGAGGGCGGTAAAGTCGTAGAATCCGGCGCTGAGAAGGGCGCTGAACTGCTGGAAACCCTGCTGAACATGGACGAGGGCGCCCGATATCTCGGCGAATGCGCCCTGGTGCCTCAGCAGAGCCCCATCTGCCAGTCCGGCCTGTTGTTCTACAACACCCTCTTCGATGAAAATGCCGCCTGCCATCTGGCCATCGGCATGGGCTACGCTGACACCATCCGGGACCACCACAATAAGACTCTTGAGGAGTGCCGCGCCCTTGGCATCAACGATTCCATGATCCACGAGGACTTTATGATCGGCTGCGACAGTATGAATATCGATGCAATCTGCACCGACGGCAGTGTTGTGCGCATCTTTGAAGGCGGCAACTGGGCATTTTAATAAATGCAAAATAGGGGAGGGTCATTGACCCTCTCTTCTTTTTTTGCGGAAATGTAAAATTTAGTTGACAAATTGACGAATACGATGTAAGATATATTTGACATCAAGAAAGGAGTACGTCATATGTCTACTGGCTTGGTTATTTTCTTATTTGTTAGTGCGATTGCGATTGTGGTAATTGCCTGCGCCCTTGCGGTTTATGCGGGACGGAATCTTTCGACGGAAAAGTACGATGAGCGTCAGAAGATTGACCGGGGAAATGCTTACCGGTTCAGCTTTTATGTCGGTATTGTCTCTTATATGGTGCTGCTTATTTATTTTATATTCCATACCGGAAAGAGCGAATGGATTTTGGAACCCTTTGTTTTGCTCATGATCGGAATTTTGCTTCAATTGCAGAGCTTTCACATCTATTGTGTCATGACCCACAGTGCACTGCCTTTGGGTGAAAAGCCGCTGCCCACGATTATTGGTTATGCGTTTCTGGGTGGAATGTATCTGGTGCAATATTTTGGCCAATACATTCCTAAAGACGCAGCAGGGCTTACCGGATCTGAGAGCTACAATCTGTTTCGGCTGCTGATATCCCTTAGTTTCTTCTCTTTGGCCGTACTGCACCTGATTGCCTGCCTGTGGAAAGAGAAGGAATGATATGGGTAAAAACTTTGCCATGAAGGACGCCCGCACCCGAGCGGGGCTGTCCCAGCAGGAACTGGCGGACAAACTGGGGGTTTCCCGGCAGACCGTCAATGCCATCGAAAAGGGTGATTACAATCCGACCATCAAATTGTGCATTGGAATTTGCCACGTTTTGGGCTTGACGCTGAATGATTTGTTCTGGAATGAGGACGTAGTCGAGAAATTTGAAAAAAAGTGAAAAAAACACTTGCATTCTCCGTTTGGATGTGATACTATATCCGGGCGATTGAAGATTGCTTAGGGCGCTTTATGCCCTTTAACTGATAAGAAAGAGGTGAACGAAATGAAGGAAGGTATCCATCCCAAGTACGAACAGA
>JAZQWI010000031.1:0-13761 GCA_045632245.1 Faecousia sp.
AAAGGACAGCGGCGATTTTCTTTTTACTGAATTTGCTTCAAGGGTTCTACATACTGCGCTCTGCGCTTTTCCCATTCTGCGCGATATGCAGCATCGTTACCTGCATGAATTTCCCGCAGATAATCATAGTGATTCTGCAAAATAGACTTGTTGCTTCTGGCAAGCATCATCACAGCAATGGAAGAACACTGGTCGGAAGCGCGCTCCAAATAAGTGAGCGCCTCCATAAATACCAAGCCGGAGCTAATGGAGCAAACACCGTTTTTCAATCGCTTAGTATGACGATCCTTCAAAATCATAACCATATCATCAATGATTTCTTCCAAAGGTTCAATCCGCTTTGCCAACTCATTGTCGTTATTTTCAAAGGCTTTGACCGTAATATCAAGAATTTCATCCACTGCGGAAGAAAGCAAAACAAGCTCTCTTTTTGCCGTTTCGGAAAACTCTGTCTTTTCTTCCCGCAATTTCAGCGCCAATTCTTCTAAGTTGGTGGCATAGTCGCCCACACGCTCAAAGTTAGGCACAGTCTGCATGAGCATGTCCATTTGACGGTTGTCATTTTCGGTTTCCACATACTTGCTCAAACCGATAAAGAAGCGGTCTGCCCGATCCGCAAATTGGTCAAGGCACAGCTCGTCTTCTCCAATGGTCTTCGGCAAGCTTTCGTTATATTGAAGCAACTGTGCGCAGCCACGGGAGAAGTTTTCCTTTGCCAACGCGCCCATAGCAGAAACAGCCTTGGTAGCCTCCGCCACTGCAACCGCAGGAGAAATATACAGCTTTTCGTCCAAGGTAAGCAGTTCGGGGTGCGCAGGTGCTTCTTCCTTCTCATCCTTAACAATCATTGTAGACAGCTTCACCAGCAGTCCTGCAAAGGGAATCAGCACAATCGCGGTCACGAGATTAAATATTGTCTGGAAGTTGGCGATTCCGCCGCTGTCAATGTTGGCTGCCCAGAATTCCGTACCAAAGGCGTTGACGTTCTGCATGATTGTCATAACAATCATGAACAGTACGGTACCAATGGTATTAAAAGCAATATGCACAATACCGGTACGCTTTGCATCCTTGCCTGAGCCAATGGAGCAAACCAAGGCAGTGGTTACGCAAGTACCCAGGTTAATACCCATAATCACAGGGTACGCCATGGCAAAAGTGAACACAACGCTGGGGTCGTTGGCAGCAACCTGAGCAACGGTCTGCACCATGCCCACCGTAGCAGAGGAGCTTTGCACAATCACTGTCAGCACAAGGCCAAGCAAAATGCCCACAATAGGATTGGTCAGCACACCAAGGAAAGCGGTGAAAGCGTCGGTGCCAATCAAGGGCTTCACGCCATCGGTCATCAAATTCAGACCAATAAACAAAACACCGAAGCCAATGAAAATCTCACCAATGGTCTTGGCCTTTTTGGCCTTTATAAACATGACCAGAATAATGCCCGCCACCAAAGCAATAGGTGCCAGCGTATCCGTATCAAACAGCCATAACAGCCAGTTGTCACCGGCTTCAATGGCTCCGAGACGAATAATCTGTGCCGTCACGGTGGTGCCGATATTGGCGCCCATAACAATCGAGGTGGCCTGCTTTAAGTTCAGCACACCTGCGCCAATCAACGCAACCGTCAGAACAATGGTAGCCGTGGAGCTTTGAATCACCGCGGTAACCAAAGTACCGGTCAAAACGCCCAGCAAAACATTTCCGGTCACCTTTTCCAAAATGCGCTTCAACGCATCGCCGGAGCTGTTTTTCAAGCCGTCGCCCATGACCTCAATACCATAGAGGAACATGGCCAAGCCGCCTAGCAGCATAATGATTGCACTTGCAATTTCCATATATTTCTCCTATATTCTTAATTTATAAGTATAAATAAACATCTTACACAAACATCTTCATTATAATTTATAAAACACTTGTTGTAAATTAGTAAATTTGCACAAAATATATGGGATAACCAGTTTCTTCCATTTACTTCCCTGTGGAACCGAAGCCGCTTTCTCCGCGGTTCGTTTCCCCCAATTCCGCCACTTCCTGATATGCAGGGGTCAGCACGGGAGTGATCACCATCTGCGCAACCCGCTCACCATGAGAAATTATCTGGGGTTGGCTGCCGTGATTATGCAGCGCTACAATAATCTCTCCGCGATAGTCACTGTCGATTACGCCCACCTTGTTTGCCGGCGCCAAGCCGCGCTTGCAGGCCAAGCCGCTGCGGGCATAAATCAGTCCCGCGCAGCCCTTAGGCACTTCCATGGCAATTCCCGTGGGAATAAATACAGTTTGCTTCGGCTCAATGGTCACGCTTTCCTGCAAGCAGGCATACAAATCCGCACCTGCCGCCTCTGCGCTGCCGTAAGTAGGCAAAATCGCCTTGGGCGATAATTTTTTCACAGCAATATAACCCATTTCATTTCCTCTTTTCTATGGTAATTTGATTTTATTATACCACAGCAATATGATAATTTCCATATTTTTTTACAAATCCCTCCGCGACGAAATCTTATGGTGTCATTTACAATATTATCATTGAAATTCCCCCGAAAATAGTATATAATGCTATGGAAGGACAAACTTTCCTGCTTTTATATTTCCTATCTAAAAAACTTTTGTTTGGAGGACTACATAATGGATGAAAAAAGAATTGTAAAAGGCTATGAATATGCCAAAGAAATCTATGCCGGTTATGGCGTAGATGTGGACGCCGCCATTGAGCGCGCAGATGCCATTCCCGTTTCCATGCAGTGCTGGCAGGGCGACGATGTTATTGGCTTCGACGGCTCTGACTCCCTCTCCGGCGGTATCGCCACCACAGGCAACTACCCCGGCCGCGCCCGTACCGCAGACGAGCTGCGGGCAGATATTGATTTTGCCATGTCCATGATCCCCGGCGAAACCAAGGTCAACCTCCACGCTTGCTACGCTGAAAAGAACGGCAAGAAGATCGACCGCGACGCTTATACCATCGAGCAGTTCCAGAACTGGGTCGACTGGGCTAAGGAACGGGGCATCGGTCTGGACTTCAACCCCACCAACTTCGGTCACCCCATGATGGACGGTGACTTCTCCCTGTCCTCTTACAATAAGGCCACCCGCGATTTCTGGGTAGAGCACAACATTCGCTGCCGCGAAATCGGCTTGGAATTTGCCAAGCAGCTGGGCAAAATCTGCGGTATCAACTTCTGGATGCCCGACGGCTACAAGGATGTCTGCGCTGACACCAAGCTGCACCGCGATCTGATGACGGAATCTCTCGACCGCATCTTCGCCCCCGACATCGACGAAAATCTCGTTCCCTGCGGCATCGAAAGCAAGGTCTTTGGTATCGGTCTGGAAAGCTACACAGTTGCCAGCCACGAATACGCTATGGGCTATGCCATCAGCCGCAACAAGCTGTATACTTTGGATGCCGGTCACTTCCACCCCACTGAAGTTATTTCCGCCAAGCTCACCGCTTGCCTGCAATTCTTAGACAAGGTGCTGCTGCACGTCTCCCGTCCTGTTCGCTGGGACTCCGACCATGTCATTCTCTTAGACGATGAGCTGCAAAAGATTATGGACGAGCTGATTCTCAACAATCTGGAAGACCGCGCCCTCATCGCTCTTGACTATTTCGATGCTTCTATTAACCGGATCGCCTGCTGGGCCATCGGTATGCGCAACGCGCGCAAGGCCATTTTGTCCTCCTGCTTAGCGCCTGCTGCAATTGCCAATGCTGAGCATGACGGCGATTTGACCAGCCGTCTGGCTCTTATGGAAGAGCGCAAGACTCTGCCCATGGGCGCAGTGTGGGATTACTACTGCATGACCAAGGGCGTAGATGTAGGCTCCGACTGGTTAAAGCGTGTGAAGCAGCACGAAGTTGATGTGCTGTCCAAGCGCTAAGGAGGAATCTGCCATGTTCTTCGAAATCAATCAAGAGCGCCTTGCTAATTTTGTCCGTGTTTCCCAAGCTGCCGGTTCCCGCGCTGACTATGTGCAGGGCGGTGGTGGCAACACCTCTGTGAAATTGGATGGCGGACTTATGGCCATTAAGGCCTCCGGCTTCTGCCTGTCCGACATTACCGCAGATAATGCCTATGCCGTTTTGGACGGCGCGGCAATCCGCGATTTTTACCTGAACAACGAACGCATCCAGCTTGCCGATGTGGAAGCTGCCGGTTCCGCCAAGGCAAAGGAATCCATTCAGGCCATTGAAGGTCTGCCTCAGCTGCGTCCCTCCGTGGAAGCAGGTTTCCACTCCATTCTGAAAACCTATGTAGTACACACCCACAGTGTATACGCCAATCTAGCCGCATGCTCCACTGCTTGCCGCCAGATTGCTGAGGTTGCTTTTGCCTCTGCCAATTACAGCTGGGGCTGGGTAGACTACACCGACCCCGGTGCCAACCTGACCTTTGCTATCCGCGACGAGCTGCGCCGCGTAGAAAAAGAAACCGGCAAGGTGCCTGCTGTGATTTTGATGCAAAACCACGGCATCATCGTTCATGATGACGACCCCGACACCTGCCTTGCCATTCACACCGATGCCAACGAGCGTCTGGCAAAGCTGTTCGGTTTAACCGGAAATTCCTTCCCCGAAGTCACCATCGCAAAGATGGCAGGCACTTTCTATGCCGCCACCACCCCCTACTTAAAGGCCGCCCTGAAAAATTGCAGCTGGACGGATACCATGCTCATGGAGCAGCCTCTGTATCCCGACCAGATGGTATTTTTGGCCGACACCTTCTATATGGATAAGGAAGAAATCGCTGACGGCACCTGCGTTGCCAGCACTGAAACCGGCGAACTTCTGCTGAACATGCCTGAAAAGAAGGCCAAGACTTTGGTGGAAACCTTGACTGCTGTGTTCTTCATCATGGCGCATATTAAGGCCGCCGGCTATCCTCTGTCCACCATGGGTGAAGCCGCAAAGAAGTTCATTGCTAACTGGGAAAGTGAAAAGTACCGCAAATCCTTAGCTGCGAAAAAGTGAGGCTTTTTATGGAGCAGAGAATTTACAATCTTCTTGCCTTTGATTTAGGCGCCAGCAACGGCCGCGCTATTTTGGGCCGCTTTGACGGCAAGAAAATCGAAATGCAGGAACTGTACCGTTTTGAAAACAATTATGTAGAAATGAACGGTGTGTTCTACTGGGATTTGCCCTACCTCTACAATGCCTTAAAGCAAGGTCTTTTGGCCTTCCGGCAGCTGAATGTCGGCCCGCTGGACTGCTTCGGCATTGACACCTGGGGCGTGGACTACGGTCTGCTGGATAAAAACGGCCACCTGCTTGGCAATCCCCGCGCCTACCGCATGGCAGTAGATGCTGACATGGACAGAGTGTGGGAATCCGTAGACTTCAAAACACAATTCCAACGTACCGGCATTGGCGCGTTGAACTTCAATACCGTCTATCAGCTGGCGCGGCGCAAGGCCGAGGGCGATGTGGCTCTGGAACATGCAAAAACCATGCTGCTTATGCCCGACCTTTTGGGCTATTTCCTTACCGGCGAAGCAAAGAGTGAATACACCAATGTCACCACCTCTATGCTCTACAACCCCACCACTAAGGATTGGGACTGGGAAACCATCGAGGCGCTGAACCTGCCTAAGGAAATCTTTACTGAAATTGATTGTGCCGGCACATTGCGGGGTCTGCTCCGTAAGGAGCTTGCAGCAGAGCTGGATCTGAATCAAGCGCCCTTTGCCGCCGTAGGCACCCACGATACCGCTTCTGCGGTGGCCGCCATTCCCGGAACCGGCAGCTTTGCTTTCTGTTCCAGCGGCACATGGTCACTGTTCGGCGTGGAAACCGACGAACCGATTTTAACCGACTCCGTTCGGGATGCCAACTTTGCCAACGAAGGCACTGTACAGGGCGGCTTCCGCCCCTTGAAGAACATCATGGGTCTGTGGTTGATTCAGGAATGCCGTCGTGATTGGGCAAAGAAAACCGGTGAAACCCTGTCTTGGGGCGACATCGTAAAGCAGGCCGAGGCGGCTGAGCCTTTGCGCACCGTGATCAATCCCGACGAAGCAGAATTTTTCAGCGGCGGCGATATGGTCAGCAAAATTCAAAATTACTGTCGCAAGGTGGGCCAGCCTGTACCCGAAACCGTTGGTCAGGTGGCCAGAGCCATTTATGAATCCTTAGCTCTGAAATATCGCTGGGCTCTGGAACGGTTGGAGGAAATTAAGGCCGAACCCATCGTCCAGCTGAACATTGTAGGCGGCGGTATTCAGAACAAGCTGCTAAACCAAATGGTTGCAGATTCTCTCGACCGTCCTGTGGTTACAGGCCCCATCGAGGGCGCTGCCATTGGTAACCTCTTAATGCAGGCCAAGGCACTGGGACTGCTCTCCACTATGGACGAAGTGCGTCAGGTTGTGCGCAACTCCGAAGCTGTGCAAACCTATACTCCCAACCATACCCCTGCATGGGAAGACGCCTATCAGCGTCTGCTAAAACAGCTGTAAATATCTAAAAAGTCCACCCTATCGGGTGGACTTTTTCACATCATAAAGCTTTATTTTCCTCGGGAACAAATTCTGCAATATCGCAAAGGGAACATTCCAACGCTATACAGAGCTTATTCAGCGTTTTCGTTTCAATATTTTCATTCTCCCGAAGCCGACGAATCGTTTTTCGGTCAATTCCACACTTTTCGCGAAGCCAATAAGTGGTGACACCCTTTTTCTCCATGGTTATCCATAATTTATCAAATTGAATCACGATTTATCCCTCCTGTCTTGGCATTTCTTATTATGGGGATTATAATCCCAATCATTAAGGGGATATAATCCCCCTATTAGATTTTAGGAGAATAATATGGAATTATATAAGGACATACTGGCTCATGCACTTCTAAACGAACAGGTGGAAATCTCTTTTCGCGGTCGCAAACCCAACATTGAAAACATCGTAAACAACGCTTGTTACCAAGCGCTGGTAAAAATAAAGACCGTCATCGAAGATGACAGTCTGGAAGACAAGGAGTGTTTTATGAAAATTGAGAAGATTATTTGTGCTTTTGAAGAGCTTGGCAGCACCTGCGGAGCGCGGCACGATTTCGGATAATTCAGATAATTGAAAACCCCTCCGACTGAACCGGAGGGGTGATTTTTTACTTCTGAGGAGCTGTTTCTTTTTCTTGTTTCTTTCTGCGCAGCTTTGCGGGCAGCGCCTTCATATCAGAAACAAATTCCTTACCGTTAAAGGAAATCGCCACTAAGAAAGACAGGGGCGTTACCAGCACATACACCGGCACTATCAGCCAGAACCAAGGCCAATATTTCACCTGTCCGGCAAACTCGCCCACAGGAACGGTTTTGAAAAATTCCGGTGTGAAAATCGCCAAGAAATCACCGATGGCATTATTGGTGCCGGGGCCCCAGATATAAGAGGTATTCTTATAACCGATGCCAAAGAAGTCTTCTTGGTTCCGCAGAGGAATGAAGCCCAACTCCGACTGGAAAATCTGATTGAGCATAATAAACAGCATGATCAGCAGCAAACCCGTAGGCGCGCTAAGCAATCGTTTATAAGAAAGCTTATGATGCCCAAACAGCAGCATCAGCACAGGTACCGCCATGACCATCCAGTGGTGATAGTAAAACCGGACAATGTCCAACTGCTCTGCCATCTGGTCTGCCTTAGCAATGGGCTCTTCGGGGTAAAACAGCGCCAACAAGCCACTGATGATGCCGATATAGACCATGTAATCCTTAACCTTATCATTCTTAATAAGGAAGAAGAACGGAAACAGCGCAATGTTCGCACCGCAGATGTTAACAAACCAGCTATCACGCAGGTGACGGGCTTCGTCCACAGAATAAGGAGGAATGTATGCTTTCAGGAAATGCAGCAGCAAGCCGAACGCCAACAACGCAAACAGGACAATCTTCTGTGTCTTGGTGCTTTTATTCCGCAGGGAGAAGTAAAGTCCTAAAATGGCCGCAGCGCTAAGAATCAGCCAGAAGAAATACCAGCCGTTAAACATTGCAATATACATGGAAACCAGCTCCTTCTCTTTTTATAAAGGAATTTTATTCCAGCACCAAGGCAAAGTCAACGACCTTAAGAAACAATTAAGAATTCCTTAAACAATATTAAATAACAGCAGCCGCGGTTAAAAAACCGCGGCTGCTTCCATTAGAATTCTTTAATTGCTTCTTTGCCTTCCAGCCATGCAATCATATTGTTAATCAAAAGATTCCAGGATTGGAAGCCTTGATTGTGAATACCATCACCTGTATCACAGTGATAATATTCATGCATCTCGCCACACTGCTCAATATCCTTGCCATAGACACCAACCAGCGCCTCAGCAAGCGCCTTTGCCTCGTCAATGTAGCCATATTGAATCATGGTGCGGAAGCACAAATAATTCGTCACACCCCACATAGGTCCTAACCAGCAAGAGGGGTTGCCGGACACCCAATTGGCATGCATTTTTTCAAGCTTAGACAAAGAACGAATACCAAATTCGCCCATAAAGGTCTTGGGGTTGAGCATATTCTCTTCAATAACCCGTTTCGCGCGCTCCTCCGTTGCGATACCCGCCCACACTGCCAAGAAACCTGCCCAAGAATCAATTCTCATGATAAGGCAATCCCAATGCCGCGGCTTGCCGCTATGGAGGAAATGCGTAAGATCGATAGGTTGAAGATTGATATCCGCAGAGAAGTACATGCCGCACTTCTCGTCATAAAGATGCTCATTGATGGCATCTTTCAATTCTTCCGCCTCGATGTCATAGGCCTTTGCCTTTTCTTCATTGCCCGCAGCCTTCATGATGTATGCCATAGCGCGCAGCTCTTTATACATTAAAACATTGAGATAAACAGAGGCTGTGCTGCCGTAAGGACGGTAAAAAACACAAGGATCGTTGTCAACACCAAGGGCAGTATCATCAAGGAAATAATAAAGTCCGGTAGGTGCATGCTTGCTGGTGCGACGGTACCAGTCGATAAATGCATCCAGCTTATCCAGCTTATCCGCCACCCAAGACACATCGTCATTGGTCTGCTGCAAAATGAATGCCAAATGCTGCGCCAAGCAAGGCTTATGACCGTTTTTAGAATCTCTCATAAAAGACAATTCCTGAACGCCATCAATCACCACAGGCATTTTCCCCGATTCATCGGTATGGTCAAGGAAATTCAGGATACAGCCCTTTTCGCATTCATAAAACTCGCGTTCACCTTCGCCATTATTATCTACAATAATTTGACGAACCGCAATATCCGTCAGCCAGCTATCCCAGTCCCAAAGCTGATATTTATAAAAAGCGCCAGGCACAATAAAAGGATATTTTAACCGTTCCATGGGCTGACGAATCAGCTTAAAATAGTTGTCCTTGGAGTATTGTTTAATGAGGTGAATGTAATTAGTAAGGTCTGCCATTTGCGTTCCCTCCCGAGATAACAATGTATAAATAAATTATAATATAAATATAAGCGGAAAACAAGAGGAAAAGCCAAAAACAGGAAAATAGCAATATCGTTTTACCTTTTTACAGATTTCTCCAACACAGAAAATCAAATCAACTCCGCAGAAGCAAGCTAAATGCCGCTAAGATGATTAAAAACGCAAAATTAAACACCGTAAACAACAGCACATAATGGGCTGTTTTTCCACTGTTATGCTTTGTATACTCGCGGAAAGTAATCAAGCTGGCAAGCGAGGCAATTAATGTGCCTACGCCGCCAATATTCACACCCAGCAAAAGCTCTGTGTAATTCCCTGTAAATTGCGACAGCAAAATCGCCGAGGGCACATTGCTGATCACTTGACAGGATAAAATGGACACCAGCAAAGTATTTTTCTCCAAGAAAAACGAGAAAAACGACCGCACCGCATCAATCCGCGCCATGTTGCCGGAGAAAATAAAGAAAAACACAAAGGTAAGCAGCAATGGATAATCCACCATTTTCAGGGCCTTTCGATCCATAAACAGCAATCCCACCGGAATTACCACCAACCCCACTAAGTAAGGAACTCCGCGAAAAACAATGGCAATCGCCAGGACAAAGAGAACTAAATAAATGACAGATCTCCCCACCGGCAGATTCACTTTTTCTTCCTGCAATGCAAAAGGCTCCGGTTTTACGAACAAAAAACAACACAACGTTATCAGTAAAACCGCCAACACAAACGGTGCCGCCATAATTCCCATAAATTCCATAGTTGGAATTTGGAACTTAGTATAAAGATACAGATTCTGAGGATTGCCAAAAGGCGTCAGCATACCGCCTAGGTTAGCTGCAATGTTTTGCATAATAAAAGTAAACGCCATGTATTTACTCTTGCCGGTGCTGACGACCACATAAGTTCCAAGAGGCAAAAATGTGAGCAGCGCCATATCATTGGCAATCAACATGGATCCAAGGAATGTAATATAAACCAAGGCAAGAATACAAATTCGGGTATTGCGAAATACCTGAATCAGTTTCTTTGCCAATATGTAAAAGAAATTGATGTTTTTCAGCGCGCAGACCACAGCCAGCACACAAAACAGGCAGGTTAATGTCTTAAAATCAAAATATTCCAGATACACTTGATCCGGCGGCACAATCAGGCTAGTAATCACCGCGGCTATCATGGCAATCACCATGACCACGTTCTTCCTGACAAAGCTGCCAAACCCGCGGTGCAAATGTAAATGATTCGTATTACTCACTTCCTTTTCAAAGGCACCCTCATTATCTAAAAAAGAACACGTCTTGTCAAGATAATCTTACCCAAACGCAACGATAATTCTTGACAAAAGAAAATATATGTTCGGCTCCATCCAGCCGTTGCCGGCAACGCTCACCCGCGTTGCATCTAGATGGGTTCGAGTCCTATCTGTAATACCATACCGAAAAAAGACCACCCTTCTGTGGAGGTTTTTTATTGCCCATAGGAGTTGATTTAAATATAATTCGCGATTTCTTGCGAATTTTCGCGAATGTTGTTGACAAATTATATGTTATGTGTGTATAATATGCACATAAGTCCGCAGGAGGTGTGCATAATGCGTGTTAGCTATAAGAAATTATGGTTGTTGTTGGTAGAGAAAGAAATTTCTCAAGCAACGCTTCGCAAGGATCTGAATATCGCCACTGGTACTATGACTAAATTGCGTCGTAACGAAGAAGTAGCTCTGTCCGTTTTACTCCGCATTTGTGAGTATCTGAATTGTAGTATAGGCGATATTTGTGATGCAGTTAGGATAGATATAGATCAAGAGGGGTAAACAATATGGCTTTTTGTATGAATTGCGGCAAACAATTGCCGGATGGTGCTAAGTTCTGTTTTGAATGCGGTGCAAAGGTAAATGCATATGAATCGCAAGGAACGCAACGCAAGACAGTATATGACGGCGAAATACATAAGTGTCCCAACTGTGGTGACTTGATGGATGCTTTTGAAATCAAATGCAACGCCTGTGGATATGAACGACGGAGTATAAATTCAACAAGTTCTGTTAAGGAATTTGCAGCGAAGTATGCCAGAGTTGAGGACGACGAGGAAAAATTAAACCTTGTACGTAGTTTCCCAATTCCCAACGCTAAGGAAGATATTTGTGAGTTTGTGCTTTTAGCTGCAGCAAATGTTGATTTGGATGCTCATGGACCGCATTCTGAAGAATGGAAGTTTTTTAATGGTGAGCGACGTGTGATTTCAGATGCGTGGATTGCAAAAATGGAGATGGCCATTCAGAAAGCTGAACTAATGTTTCCTGGAACAAAAGAATTTGTGCACATTTATAGTGTGTATGAAAAAAAGATGAAGCAAGTAAGAAAGAAGAAGCACAAGCTTGCTAAAATTTTGTTATTATCCATTGGGTTGCCCATATTGCTAATAATTGCTCTTGTAGGTAACCATCATCTCTCAATATATTCGAATGTTCAAGATATTGTAATAGGAAAATCCGCAAGTGAATTTTGCGGACAGGATTATGAAACTGTTAAAACTTATCTGCAAGAAAGAGGATTTAAGATTATAAGGACTTCTTCTGTGGAAATCCGTTTTTATGATTTTGAGCATAAGGAATATGAAATTAAGTCAATATCTATTAATGGACTGGAAGACTTTACTGCAGACCATGTATTTCCATCTGATGCAAAAATAATAATTGTGTATTGGTATAATTCTTGGTAATAAAGATATGAGGTGAAAGATATGGCTTTTTGTGCAAATTGCGGGCATCAACTTGCAGAGGGTGCTAACTTCTGCTTTGAATGCGGCACAAAAGTTGGAGAAACAGAAGAAAAAATAAACAACCAGCGAAAAGCGGTATATGAGGGGGAAATTCGCAAATGTCCCAATTGTGGAGATGTTATTGATCCGTATGAAACGGTTTGCGAGGCTTGTGGTTTTGAAATACGAGGGAGAAAAACTACTAGCGTTGTGCACGAATTGTCTTTGAAGCTCGAACAAACCGATGATGCAGATAGGAAAGATGAAATGATTCGCACTTTCTACATCCCGAATACCAAGGAAGACATCCACGAGTTCTTTATCCTTGCCATGTCAAATATAAAAGTTGGCGGTAGCAATACAAACGCATGGATGGTTAAACTTGAGCAAGCGTACCAAAAGGCCGAACTGTCGTTCAGCGGAACACAAGAGTTCGATCGGCTAAAAACACTGTATGAAAAAGCGCAAACTATGAATCGAACACACAAAACAGTCGGCTTCTTGAAGGGTATTGGCAAATGCTTTAAATCTGGATATGCCTGGGCTTTGCTGTTTGCAGCAATTGGCGGTTGTATGTGGGCCATAAGTGGTACAACACTTATTGCTATGTTTTGTGTTTTTGGCGGAGCAGGGATTGCAATGATGACAATGGAGAACAATGATGGTAAAAAGAAAAAGTAACTATTTATGGTATTGATATCAGAAAGGAAAATGGTATGGGATTATTTAATAGAAACAAAAGAAATGGCGGTTTTATGGATGAAATCCGCTGTGATGAGCCGAATTATTTGATTTGGAAATGGCATCCTGCGGGTGTCCAAGAGGGTCAGGGAAATAGAGAAAACGCAATTCGTTGGGGATCTTCTCTGCGTGTAAAGGATGGCGAGGTTGCTGTCTTTGTATACAAGCAGAAGGACGGTACAATGCAGGACTTTATCGAAGGTCCTTACGATCAGATTCTGAGCACCAAGAACCTGCCGATCTTGGCAAGCATTGTGGGTCTTGCCTACGAGGGTGGCACACCCTTCCAGGCAGAAGTCTACTTCATCAACCTTGCCCGGTTGATCCAGGTGCGGTTTGCTGTTCCGTTCTTTGATGTGTATGATCCTCGTTTCTCTGATTTCAGTGTTCCGGTTGCGGTTCGTGGCACCATCAGTTTCGGTATTAAAGATTATAGAGAGTTTGTAAAGTTACATAGACTGTTCAGCTTTAATCTGGACGACTTCCAGAAGCAGATCCGGGATGCGGCAAACCGCTACATCAAGGATGCAGTTGCTAATGCGCCTGCTGCTCACAATATTCCGGTCATCCAGATTGAAAGCAAGACGGCACAGATCAACGATGCTATCGAATATGATCTCTCCGAGAGAATGAGCGATACTTTTGGTGTGGTAGTATCCGGCGTTGACATCGGTGCAATTGAAATCGACAAGTCCAGCGAAGGCTACCGTCAGCTGATGTCCGTTACCAAGGATATTGCCGCAGCCACTGCTCAGGCAGAAGCGCAGGCAAAAATCAAAGACATCCACGACAAGCAGCGTATCGAGGCTGAAAACTACGAAGAATCCCTGCGTATTCAGCGCGAGGAAGGC
>JAZQWI010000032.1:0-45581 GCA_045632245.1 Faecousia sp.
ACGATGCTGCAATTGGCCGCATTTATGCGGGAACGCTATTTTTGCGGTTTTTACGATTGCTTGCGGGTGATGCTGCCGGGCGCACTGTGGTTTCGCACCCGAAATGTCTATCGCTTAACTGAAGATTTATCATGGCAGCAGGGCACATGCCGAAAGGTGGCTGCGCTGACCATTTTGGAGCTTTTGCAGGATCTGGGAGGAGAGGGACAAGAGTCCGTGCTGCGCAATGCCGTAGCGGATGAAGATACCTTTCGTGATGCCATTTCTTATTTGGCACGGAAAAAGTGGATTTCTTCGGAAACCGGTTTTTTGCAAAATTTAGGGGATAAGACGGAGAAAATTGCTACTTTGGCATCCTCTGCGGAGGAAGCTATGGAGTATGCTTCCAAGCGGCCGAAATCCGCGGCTATGCAAAAGTCGGTGCTGGAATTGATGTGCAGCATTGGCTCGGTATCTGTCAAGGAGCTTTGCTATTATACCGGGGCATCTTTGGCGACGGTGAAGCGGCTGGCCTCTTTGGGTTATTTGGAGCTAACGGACAAGCCTGTTTTGCGGTGCAAGGAAATTCAGCCGGCAAAATTGGATGGTCCGCTGACTTTAACTGAGGAGCAAAAAAGCGCATTTGATGGCCTTTGCAAGCAAGCACAGTTAGAAAATCCCGGAACGGCACTGCTTTATGGCGTGACCGGCTCGGGAAAGACTGCGATTTATTTAAAACTTATACAGCATTGTCTGGATTTGGGCAAGAGCGCACTGTTTTTAGTGCCGGAGATTGCGTTGACGCCTCAGCTTTTGAGCTTGCTGGCGGCGCACTTTGGTGGTACCGTTGCCGTTCAGCACAGCAGTTTGTCTGCCGGCGAACGCTATGATCAGTGGAAGCGGATTCGTGCAGGCGAGGCAAAAGTGGTTGTAGGAACTCGCAGCGCTGTGTTTGCGCCTTGTGTCAATTTGGGCATGATTATCTTAGACGAGGAACAGGAACACTCCTATAAGTCAGAAAATGCCCCTCGTTACGACGCAAAAGAAATTGCTTTGTGGCGCGGGCATAAAGAAAAAGCGATGGTGCTTTTTGGGTCTGCCACTCCGTCGGTGCAGACTATGTATCGTGCTAAGCAGGGCGAGTATCAGCTTTATACCCTTTCTAAGCGATATAACGGTCGGGCTTTGCCTAAGGTGGAGATTGTGGATATGCGGCAGGAACTGAAATCGGGCAATGACTTGATTTTCAGCCGCTTCTTGACGGATGCCATTGCAGATACCCTTATAGCGAACAAGCAGACGATTTTGTTCTTAAATCGCCGCGGTAATAGCCGCAGTCTTGTTTGTGTGGATTGTCGGGAAGCGCCCGAGTGTCCCCGTTGCAGTGCGCGATTAACTTATCACAGTGCTAATGGGCGATTGATGTGCCATTACTGCGGTTTTTCTCAGGCAAGTATTACTCGATGTCCCACTTGCGGTGGCCCGATAAAAGCCATTGGAGCCGGTACCCAGAAGGCACAAGAGGAATTGCTTTCTCTGTTTCCTGACATGGAAATCGACCGCATGGACACAGATACTGTAAACGCGGTGAATACCCACGAAAAAATTTTGGAGCATTTTAGCAAAGGGAATGTGCCGGTGTTGATTGGCACGCAAATGGTGGCCAAGGGACTCAATTTACCTGATGTGACATTGGTGGGAGTTTTGGATGCTGATTTGAGCCTGTATTCCGGCTCTTATCGGGCGGCAGAAACCACATTCAATATGCTCACGCAGGTGGTGGGCAGAGCCGGTCGCGGTGATTCTGCCGGACAGGCGGTAATTCAAACTATGGTGCCGGAGCATCCGGTGATGCGCATGGCGGCCAAGCAGGATTATGACAGCTTTTATGAGCTGGAAATCGGACTGCGTCGGGTGCAGAATTGCCCGCCTTTTGGGGATTTGGCAGCTATTACATTTTTAGGACAGGACGAAGCGCAGGTTTTGCGCGGAGCGGCAAAATTCCGCGACAGCTTGCTTTCCTGCCTGCGGGAAGAAAATTATGCAAAAGAAACCTGCCAGGTGCTTGGACCTGCTCCCTGTGCAGTGCCGAAAATCAATTATAACTACCGTTACCGGCTCACACTTCGCTGTACGATGAGCCGCAATCTTCGTAATTTGGTGGCGCATTTGCTTCGCCAATTTGCCATAGACGGCGGCAATCGGAGCGTGACAGCCTTTGCGGATGTAAACGGTTTTGAAGAATAAAGGATGATGAATTATGGGAATCAGGAAAATTCTCACCGATGCAGAGCCTGCTCTGCATAAGGTTTGCAAACCGGTGGAAAAATTCGACTGGAAGCTGCACAAGCTGTTAGATGATATGAAAGAAACGTTGGTGGAGGCTAACGGTGTTGGCTTAGCCGCACCGCAGGTTGGCATTTTGCGCCGCGTTGTGGTGGTAGATACCGGTGAAGAAATGCTGGAACTCATGAATCCCACCTTGGTGGAAACGGATGGGGAGCAGGAGGGTGCGGAAGGGTGCCTGAGTGTCCCCGGAAAGTACGGTTTGGTGAAACGACCCTATTATGCCAAAGTTCGGGCGCAGGATCGCAACGGCGACTGGTTTGAGGCAGAGGGTGAAGGGCTGATTGGCCGCTGCTTCTGCCATGAACTTGACCATTTAGACGGCATTTTATACACACAAGTGATGGAACGCTTCCTCACAGAAGAGGAATTGCAGAGCGACGACGAGGAATAAATATCCGGAGGGATTTGTTTGAGAGTTGTGTTTATGGGTACGCCGGATATTGCGGCCACCTGCTTAAAACAATTACTTGCTGATAAGTTTGATGTTGTGGGCGTTTATACCCAGCCCGATAGACCCAAGGGTCGCGGTATGAAAATGGTGTTTTCTCCTGTAAAGGAAGTGGCGCTCTCCCATAATATTCCCGTGTTTCAGCCGAATAGCTTCTGCGATGAAGAAACGGTGGCGCAGCTAAAAAGCCTTGCACCGGATGTGATTGCGGTGGTGGCTTACGGTCGCATTCTGCCCCAGAGCGTGCTGGACATTCCCACTAAGGGGTGTGTAAATATCCATGCCAGCATTTTGCCTAGTTATCGCGGCTCTGCCCCGTATCAATGGGCGGTGCTGGACGGGCTGACAGAAACCGGTGTAACGGCCATGTATTTGTGCCGAGAAATGGATGCCGGTGATATCATTGAAATATCTAAAACGCCTATTGAACCCAATGAAACGGCCGGCGAGCTGCTTGGCCGCCTGGCAGATTTGGGCGCAGCGCTTTTGAGTAAAACCATGGCACGATTTGCCAATGGTGAAGTCAAAGCCACCCCTCAGGATGGCGCTTTGGCAACCTATGCTCCTATGCTGGATAAATCCATGTGCCCCATTGACTGGACGAAAACAGCCCGGCAGGTTCACAATCATGTTCGGGGCTTGCACCCTTGGCCTGTGGCAACTATGGAATTGCAGGGTCAGAAATTTAAGGTGCATGCTACCCGCGTGGTGGAAGGCAGCGGTGAGGCCGGTAAAGTGCTTGGATTAACCAAGACAGGCCTTGTGATGGCCTGTGGCGAGGGCGCTATTGAGATATTGTCTTTGCAGGTTGAGGGCGGCAAGCGGATGGCAGCACCGGATTATTTCCGCGGACATCCTTTGGAGGATAACCATTGAGCGCCCGAAGCTGCGCTTTGGATGTTCTGATTGCCTGCCGCAAGCAAGGCGCTTGGTCCAATGGCGTATTAAAAGAATATATTGTACGCCACCGCTTGGATAAGCGGGATGCTGCGTTGGCTGCGCGATTGTGTTATGGCGTACTGCAAAACAGGTATTTGCTGGACTTTTATCTAAAACAATTACTCACGGGCAAATTGAAGGATTTGCATCCGGTGATTCGGGACATTTTGCATTTAGGTCTATATCAGATTGTGATGATGGACAAAATTCCTGATTCTGCGGCAGTGAATGAGTCTGTAACCCTGGCGAAGAAATACTGCCCTAAGCATAAATTTGCCTCCGGTCTTGTCAATGGTGTGCTGCGCAGCGCGGTGCGCGATGCCCAAAATTTACAGCAACCAACTTCCTTAGAGGACAAGTACAGTCACCCCCAAGGATTGATCGATTTGTTTCGCGCTTATGTGGGCGAGGAACGGTTGGAGCCCATGCTGATCGCTAACAATGCTGCGCCGGATACGGTGGTGCAGGTGAACACATTGCGAATTACCACCGATGCGCTGTTGACAAAGATGGAAAGCGGAGGCGTAGCGGCTCAAAAGCATCCGTGGATGCCCGATTGTCTGGTGCTCAGCGCCACGGGCAATTTGGAAAAGCTGTCCTCGTTTGAACAGGGACTTTTCTATGTGCAAGACCCCGCATCTAAGTTAAGTGTTTTGTGCGCCCAACTTCCTCGGGATAAGGACTTGCGCGTGTTGGATTGCTGCGCTGCCCCCGGCGGGAAAAGCTTTGCGGCGGCCATTGCCATGGGCGGCAGAGGTGAACTGGTTTCCTGTGATGTGCATGAGCATAAACGCCTGCTCATTGAGAAAGGTGCGCAGCGGCTGGGTGTTTCTTCGTTGACTGCCATGCAACGCGATGCTACGGAATTTGTGCCTCAATGGGAGGAACAAATGGACGCGGTGATTGCCGATGTGCCTTGCTCCGGTTACGGAATCATTCGAAAAAAACCGGATATTCGATATAAAAGCCCCGATGATATGAAGGATTTACCTGATATTCAGTTAAAAATCCTAACAAATGTTGCCAGATACGTAAAGCCTGGCGGTGTTCTGATGTATTCCACCTGCACCTTGGTGCGCAGGGAAAACGAAGGGGTAGTGGAGAAGTTTTTGGCAAAGCATCCGGAGTTTTCTGTGGAAAAGCTTCCCCTTCCGGAGAACTTCCCGGAAAACACCACGGGTATGCTAACCTTGGTGCCCGGGGAGTATGATACAGACGGCTTCTTTATTTGCAAGCTGCGGAGGAATGTATGCAACAAAATTTAAAGTCCATGACGCAGGCGGAAATTGCTTCCGTGCTGAAAGAAATGGGCCAGCCCGCATTTCGGGCAAAGCAAATTTATACATGGCTTCACAGCGGTGTACGCAGTTATGAGGAAATGACCAATTTGCCCAAGACGCTGCGGACTGCGTTGGAAGAAGCGTATCCCATTTCTGCGCCCCATGTGGTGCGCAGGCAGGAATCCCAAAGAGATGGAACCATCAAATTCCTTTGGCAGCTTGCAGATGGGAACTGCGTAGAAACGGTACTTATGCGCTATCACTACGGCAATACAGTATGTATTTCCACAGAGGTGGGCTGCAAGATGGGCTGCGCTTTTTGCGCTTCGACCTTAGGGGGACTGGTGCGCAAATTAGAGCCTTACGAAATGCTGGATCAAGTGTTGTTCACCCAAATAGAGTCCGGCTTGCCCATCTCTCACATTGTGCTTATGGGCATTGGTGAGCCGCTGGATAATTTTGACAATGTAATGCGCTTTTTGGAGCTGGTGAACAGTGCTGACGGCATGAATATTTCCATGCGGCATATCAGTCTGTCTACCTGCGGCCTTGTGCCAAAAATTGATGAGCTTGCCAAGCGTAAATTGCAGCTGACGCTGTCTATTTCTCTTCATGCCCCTAATGATGCGGTTCGGGATACCATTATGCCGGTGAACAAGGCATATCCCACGGAGGAGCTGATTGCTGCTTGCCGGCGGTATTATCAGGCCACTAATCGCCGCATTTCCTTTGAATATGCTATGATTGATGGCGTGAACGATTCTGTGGCAGATGCCAAGGCGCTGCTGCTGCGGTTAAAAGGGTTGCCGGCTCACTTCAATCTGATTCCGCTGAATCGGGTGGAGGAGAGTCCTTTAAAGCCCAGTACACGGGAAGCGGTTTCCAAATTTCAAAAATGCTTAGAAGATGGTGGCGTAACCGCCACAGTGCGAAGAACCTTAGGCGGCGATATTGACGCTTCCTGCGGTCAGCTTCGGAGAAAATATCAAAAGGAAGTAAATTCCTAAGGAATATGCTGGAATGCAGAAAGGAGTGGTAACTGTGCAAAGCTGGGGATTGACAGATCCGGGCTGTGTCCGTCCGCAAAATCAGGACGCTTATCGGATTGAACAATTAGACCGCGACACAGTATTGTGCGTGGTTTGTGACGGCATGGGCGGTGCCAAATCCGGAAATGTAGCAAGCTCTTTGGCGGTAGAGGTTTTTACCGAGGAGATTCACAGAGTGTGGACTGCCGACATGGAGCAGGATAAAATCAATCAAATGTTGGAGGCAGCCGTAAAACTGGCGAATTTCACCGTTTACGACCAATCTCAGCAGTTTGAGGAATTCCGCGGCATGGGCACGACCCTTGTTGCGGTTCTGGTACAGCAGCTCAGAGCCACAGTGGTGAATGTGGGCGATAGCCGCCTTTATCGCATCAACCGTGAGGGCGTGCGCTGCGTGACCACAGACCATTCCTTGGTGCAGGTAATGGTGGATCGGGGAGATTTAACGCCGGAAATGGCAAAAACCTACCCTGGAAAGAACTACATCACCAGAGCCATTGGCACAGAGTCCGTGGTCGTGGGAGATATTTACCACTTGGATGTGGAAAAGGGTGATGCGCTGCTTCTTTGCACCGATGGCCTTTCCAACATCATCGACGAGCAGGAAATGCTGTTTGAAGTGGTGCATGGCGTGAATAAGCAGCATTGCTGCCAGCGCCTCGTAGAAATTGCCAAACATCGCGGCGCGCCGGATAATGTAACCTGCGTGCTGGTTATGCTTTAAATTTAAGCGAAAGGAGTTTTCGATTATGGATAAATATATCGGTCGGTTATTGGATAACCGCTATGAAATATTGGAAGTGATCGGCGTTGGTGGCATGGCCGTTGTGTATAAGGCGCGCTGTCACAAGCTCAATCGCTTGGTTGCCATTAAGATTTTAAAGGACGACTATGTGCAGGACGAGGAATTCCGTCGTCGCTTTCACGCGGAAAGTCAGGCCGTAGCCATGTTCTCTCATCCGAACATTGTATCGGTTTACGATGTTTCTACCACAGACGATGCCGATTATATCGTTATGGAACTGATTGACGGCATCACCTTGAAGCAATACATGGAGAAAAAGGGCGTTCTGAACTGGAAAGAAACTCTGCATTTTGCCATTCAAATCGGCAAAGCGCTGGATCATGCCCATAGCCGCGGTGTTGTCCATCGGGATATTAAGCCCCATAATGTGATGGTGCTGAAAAACGGCTCTGTAAAGGTGGCCGATTTTGGCATTGCTCGGGTGATGTCTAAGAGCAACACATTGACCAAGGAAGCCCTTGGCTCAGTGCATTACATTTCTCCTGAGCAGGCGAAGGGCGGCCGTGTGGACAGCCGCAGCGACATCTATTCTCTGGGTGTTGTGATGTACGAAATGATGACGGGTCGTCCGCCTTATGATGGGGAGTCTCCCGTGGCAGTGGCCATTCAGCATATTAGCGGTAAGGCCTCTATGCCTTCCACCATTAATCCCAATATTCCCGGTGGCTTAGAGCAGATTATCATGAAAGCCATGGAGCAAAGTCCTGCCAATCGCTATGCCACTACGGCTGCTATGCTGACAGATATGGATGAATTCCGCAAGAATCCTTCCATTCTGTTTGATTACAACAATCCGAATACAGATATGGATGCGGCAGCTAAGCTGTCCTCTATGCCTAAGAAGACCGAGGAAACGATGCCTTTGCCTACTTCCACTGCTCAGCGTATGGCCGCCAGAGCAGAGCAGAATAAGCCTAGTGCTCGGTCTGGAAATAAGCCTGCAAGACCGGCAAATCGTCGTCATGAAGAAGAAATTGTGGAAGACGAGGTGCGCAGTAACAAGGCTGCCACGGTTGCCATTATTGCCTGCGCGGCTGTGGCAGTGGTTGCCATTTTGATTTTCCTGTTTGTTATGATCGGTGGCGGTTTTGATTCTCAAAATGAAGTGGTAACAGTGCCTCACTTGATTGGTGAGAATCCTGAGGAACTGAACCTAACGGATGTTGTGATTCGTTTGGATAAGGCATATAACGAGGATCAGGAAAAGGGTCTGATTTACGATCAGAAACCCAAGGCGGGCACGAAGATTGCCAAAAACGGCATTGTGACGGTGTATGTCAGCTTAGGCCCGAAGCCCCAGGAAAAGATCATGGAAGATCTAACCGGCGTGTCTGAGGAAAATGCCATTAAGTTTTTAGTCAACAGTTTGGGCGTTGCGGAGAGCAATATTCTCATTCGTACGGAAACCAGCACAGAAGAGCAAAAAGGCAATGTGACCCGCACCGATCCTGAATATGGCGAACCTATTACCGATGGCGCCATTCAGATCTGGATTGGCTCCGGTCCGAAGATTCAGACCAGCAAAGTTCCCAATGTGGTGAACCAAACCGCAGAACGGGCAGAAGCGCTTTTGAATGCCAACGGCTTTAAGAATGTGATTATTCAGCACGTGGTAAACAATAAGAATAAGGGCATTGTCATTTATCAATCCGAAACGGCGCAAACGGTGATTGATGTCAACACCCAGATTATTTTGCAGGTGTCCTTAGGACCTGACGGAGAGGAACCGGCGCCGGAAGATCCGCCCGCACCTACGGTGGACCCCGACTTGAAGAATAAGGTCATCACTGTTCCCATTGCTGTGGAAATGACGGAAGATTATACTTTAGAGCTTTGGCAGGGCAATGAGCTGATTGAGCAGCGGCAAATGCCTGTTGGTACGGTCAGTACGCAGTTTAGTGTATCGGGCAAGGGCGTGGTAACATATACTGCGAAAATCAATGGTGGCAGCGAGCATAGCTGGACCATAGAAGTGAATTTTGATGAATAAGATACAAACTGGCCGCATTTTGCGGTCGCTTAGTGGATTTTATGATGTAAAAACATCGGAAGGCATTGTGACTTGCCGCGCCAGAGGGCATTTGCGCCGCAATGGCAGTTCTCCCGTTACCGGTGACATGGTGGAAATCACTGTGGAACAGGGAAAGGGAATGGTGGAGAAAATTCTTCCTCGGAAGAATTGCTTTGTGCGCCCAGCCGTTGCCAATATTGATGCGCTGGTGGTGTTTGCCGCCAATGTCAATCCCATTACCGAACCGTTTCTGATTGACCGCGTGGCAGCCATTGCCGGTGATCAGGAAGTGCCTGTTTATCTGTGTGTGAACAAATGTGATTTAGATCCGGCGCAGGATTTGATTTCCATTTATGAGCATGCAGGCTTTTCGGTAATTCGCGCCAGCGCGGAAACCGGAGAGGGAGTGGAGACGCTTCGCGCCTTGATTTCCGGCAAGCTCACCGCGTTTACGGGAAATTCCGGTGTTGGCAAGAGCAGCATGCTCAATCGCCTCTGTCCTTCTTTGCAGCTTCCCACCGGTGAGGTGTCGGATAAGCTGGGCCGCGGACGGCATACCACCCGTCATGTGGAGTTATACTGCTTAGATGAAGACACTTATGTGGCGGATACGCCCGGTTTTTCGTCCTTTGACACAGACCAGATGGAAGTGATTTTGAAGGAAAATTTGCAGTATGCTTTCGGAGATTTTGCTCCTTATCTGGGTAAATGCCAGTTTCACGACTGTTCTCACCGCTTAGAACCCGGCTGCGCTGTGACGGAAGCTGTGCAGAAAGGGGAGGTAGAAACCTCTCGCTATCAAAGCTATCTTCGCCTATATGAGAAGGCAAGTCAGATAAAAAGCTGGGAATTGCGGATTTAAGGAAATATACTCCCGAAATTCCAAAAATAATGTTTGACAAAACGCGCAAAGCACATTATAATATCTAAGCATGACTGTGAGGAGGGATACTATGCTTCTGGGTTTGTCGAAAATCATTGACTGCCCCGGTGAGAGTGTTCCGTTCTCAGTCAGTATCGATCTAAGTGACCTTCGCTATGGAGAAAGTTACCCTGTTACAGAGCCTGTGTGTGCCAGCGGCACAGTAAGAAATACCGCAGGTGTTCTGCTGATGACGGGCTCTCTGCATACCACCATTCACGGTGTGTGCGACCGCTGCGCCAACGAATTTGAGAGAAATGTGGAATTCCCCATTGATGTGGTGCTGGTAACAGAGCTGATTAACGAAGAAAACGAAGATGAATGGGTGTTCCCTCTGGAAGGGGACAGCGCTAATTTAGAAGACATTGTTCGCACGGTGTTTGTGCTGAATCTGGATTCTAAGTTGCTGTGCAAGGAAGATTGTAAAGGCCTTTGCTGCCGATGCGGCAAAAACTTAAACGAAGGACCTTGCGGCTGTCAGAAAGAGGTCGATCCCCGTTTCGCTGCTTTACAGCAGCTTCTCAATAAGTAAATTTGTACGATGCTGCCAAATAAAGCAGTGCTATCAAGGAGGTGTCATCCATGGCTGTCCCTAAGTGTAAAGTGTCTAAGGCCCGTCGCGATAAGCGCCGTGGCGGCAACTGGAAGCTGTCCGCTCCCAGCGTGTCTGTTTGCCCCAAGTGCGGTGAGCCCGTAGCTCCCCACAGAGCTTGCAAGGCTTGCGGTTCCTACAATGGCCGTCAGGTCCTGGCCGCCAAGGCTGACTAAGGCAGGAAATGTAAGAGGAAGGCTTTTCGCCTTCCTCTTTTTCCTTTTTTGTAGGTATTTTTATGAATTTTGTGTATATTGCTGAAATTGAGGGGAATCTAATATTTACTATTGACAAATATTATGATTCGTTCGTATAATAATTATATAAATTAAAAGACAATATATTATAATATGTGAAGGGGGAGATGTGTTGGATACTTTTGAGATGTTCTAAGTACGAAGAAGGAGGTGTTAAATCGTTCCGATTTCTAAGTATATAGTGAAGGTTTAAATGTAGTTTTATTCAAGGAAGATAATATGCTGAAAACTTTAAAAAAGATGTTATGTTTCTTTTTTCTAACAGTTAAGTAATGAAAAAGGTTGTGTTACCATGAAAAAAGTTGTTTGCGTATTCACCATGTGCATTTGCCTTGTTTTGGCTGGGTGCGCTACAAATCTCTGCACGGATTTGAATTATTTTAATCCGGAGGAAGAACTGAACGCGTTTTACTCTATAACGCCCTACGACCAGCTGTTACCAAGGGAGATTTTGGACGGATATGCGCTGGATGGATATAACTGGGATAATGTTTTAGATTCGTCTATGGATAAGCAAAGGAGTATAAACCTACAATTTTGCAATGATAAGGGAATGAAGTTTTTTGTTTCTGTAAGAAAATTTGTAGCAGACACGATTCCTCATAGTTATATTGCCGATCCTAATGATCCCACAACCTATGATGTCCAGTGGTATTTCCTGCAAGGGGAGCATTATCCGGACAAATACTCGCTGGATGGCCTTTTCTATGCAAAGGACTTGACACCGGAATTCATCGAGGCGAGGGTGGGAAGTGTTGTTTCCGGTGAAGAACTCTCGTTTTCCGTTGGCGTGCTTTGCGATGATTGGCGAGTGGATTACAGAGTAAATTTTCCCAATGGGACCATGGAAACACGCGCTGTTGTTGCCCAGCAGATGTATGACATGATTACTTCCTCGTTGTATTACACGAAATGATGAATTCGGTTGGAAAGGGTGTGATACTATGAAAAAAGTCATATGCATATTAACCTTGTTGTGTTTGTTCGTTCTGGCAGGCTGTTCGCCAAGCGTACCGTCCTCCATTGCAGATCTTGAAATAACCAAGGAAGAAAACGATGTATTATATTCCGTTGCTCCTTATGATCAACTTTTGCCAAGAAAAGTTTTGAGTGGGTATGCATTGGTTGACTTTTATGTTTCCCGTATTGAAGGGGAAAAAAGCGGAACTGTGACTTATCTGAATGACAAAGGAATTAAGATAGAGGTCTCAATGTTTACATATAAGCAGGATGTGGATGTAATTGCAGATCCTGAGAATCCGGAAACCTATAATGGTCTTTTTCTTGCGAAGGATCTAGCACCTAAGCTGATTGAAGCAAGAATGGAGACTTTTGTTCCGAGGGAAAGTTTTGATTTTAAGGTGGGCGTTCTTTGCGATAATTATAGAGTTACTTATCGTTGGTATCCTTCCGAAAAGTATCCGGAAGAACAGCCCATTTCTGCTAAGCAGATATATGATATGATTACATCTTCTCGGTATTTTACAAAATAAGCGTTTCATTTCAGCTCCCTCGAGAGAGGGAGCTGATGTTGCATAAACAATCTTGGAATGTCGATATGTTTTCGTTGCAATTTGCGGAAGAATGTGGCATAATAACAAAAATGAGTTTTCTATGGAAAGGAGCGGTCACTATGGCAAAGCCTTTGGTTGCAATCGTAGGCAGACCCAATGTAGGCAAGTCTATGCTGTTTAATAAGCTGACCGGTCAGCGTACTTCCATTGTGGAGGATACCCCTGGTGTGACCCGTGATCGAATTTACGGTGAATGTGAATGGTGCGGTCGGACATTTTCTTTGGTAGATACCGGCGGTATCGAACCCAATACTGACAGCGATATGTTGAAATTTATGCGCCGTCAGGCGGAAATCGGCATTGAATTGGCTGATGCGATTATCATGGTCACCGATGTGCGCAGCGGTGTAACGGCAGCGGATCAGGATGTTGCCACCATGCTGCGCAAGGCAGGCAAGCCTGTGGCGCTGGCAGTGAATAAGTGCGACTCCATTGGCGGTGTGAATCCCGATGTGTATGAATTTTACTCCTTGGGGATTGGTGATTTGTTTGAGGTTTCCGCTGTGCATGGTCATGGCACCGGCGATATGCTGGATTGGGTGCTTGAAAATATTCCTGCCGAGGAAGATGAGTCGGAAGAGGATGATACCATTAAGGTTGCCATTGTGGGCAAGCCCAATGTGGGCAAATCCAGCCTGCTGAACCGTATTTTAGGTGAGGAACGGGTGATTGTGTCTAATGTGGCAGGTACGACCCGAGATGCCATTGACAGCAACTTTGAAAACGAGACCGGTAAGTATTGCTTCATTGATACTGCTGGTATGCGCCGCAAGAGTAAGGTGGATGACCAGATTGAGAAATTCTCCAATCTGCGTACCATCAGCGCCATTGAGCGTTCCGATGTTTGCCTTATTTTGATTGATGCCAACGATGGTGTGACGGAGCAGGATACGAAAATCGCGGGACTTGTCCATGAAGCCGGTAAGGCAGCCATTATTGTGGTGAACAAGTGGGACGCGGTGGAGGATAAGGAAACCAACACCATGCGGGACAAAGAGGGCGATGTGCGAAACGGACTGAGCTATATGCTCTATGCCCCCGTGGTATTTTTGTCTGCACTGACAGGTCAGCGGGTGGATAAGCTATTCCAGGTGATTCAGGATGTGCATAAGCAGAATACCAGCCGTATCACCACCGGTGCACTGAACAGCGTTTTGGCAGATGCTACGGCTCGTGTGCAGCCGCCTACGGATAAGGGTCGTCGATTGAAGATTTATTATATGACCCAAGCCAGCACAAAGCCGCCTCATTTTGTTATTTTCTGTAACGATGCCCGCTTGTTCCATTTTTCTTATCAGCGGTATCTTGAAAATCAGATTCGGGAGGTATTTGGTCTGCAAGGTACACCTGTGCGGTTGACCATTCGCCAGAAGGGCGACAAGGAGGAATAAGAATGGTATTTCCTATTTTGGTAGTTGCGTTGGCCGGATATTTGTTGGGTAATTTAAACGGCTCTGTGTTTGTATCGCAGCTGATTGCGGATGACGATGTGCGCAATCATGGCAGCGGCAATGCCGGTCTGACCAACTTTTTTCGGAATTACGGCGGTTGGAGCACTTTGCTGGTAATACTGGTAGATGTGATGAAAACGATATTGGCCTGCTTTGTAGGCGGTCTGATTTTGCTTCCCTTTGGTTACTACACTGAGGGTTTGATGCTGGGCGCAATCTGCGTGTCCTTAGGACATGATTTTCCTGCGCTGCTGGGTTTCCGCGGAGGAAAGGGCATCTTGTCTGGCCTGACTGTGGCTTTTGTGATGGATTGGCGCATTGGCCTTGCCCTTGTGGTAATATTTGCGTTGGCCTTTGGCATTACTAGATATGTATCCTTAGGCTCTGTTTTGGGAGCAGTTGCCTTTATTGCGGGCTTTGTCATTTTGTATTACAACAGCCTGTTTGTTATGTTAGGTGGCATTTTCCTTGGTGCATTGGCGATTTTTATGCACAGAGAAAATATTGCTCGTCTGTGCAAAGGCACAGAGTCCAAAGTTCATTTAATTCATAAGGATTTAAACAAATGAAAGCTATTGTTGTAGGAAGCGGCGCATGGGGCACAGCCCTGAGTTTGCGGCTTTGTGAGAACGGACACGATGTTACCTTGTGGTCTTTTGACCCCAAGGAAGCAGAAAAAATGCAAATTGACAAGGAAAACCCTATGTTGCCCGGCGTCAAATTGCCAGCTGAATTGAAAATCACCACAGACATTTCCTGCGTAGCGGGAAAACAGTTAGTTGTGATTGCCAGCCCGTCTTTTGCCATTCGTCAAGTGAGTCGGAATGTGGCGTCTTATTTGGATGACGATGCGGTATTGGTTTCTGTTACCAAAGGTATTGAGGCTTCTACCCAAATGCGCATGAGTCAGGTTGTTGAGCAGGAAACAGGTAAAACTGTGGTAGCGCTCACAGGCCCCAGCCATGCTGAGGAAGTGGCCAGAAGAATGCCTACCGGCTGTTTGGCTGCTTGTGCCAATAAAGAGCTGGCAGAAATCGTGCAGGATGCCTTTATGTCTGATGTGTTTCGGATTTACACCAGCCCCGACATTGTGGGCGCGGAATTGGGCGCTGCGTTGAAGAATGTGATTGCGTTATGCGCCGGTGTGACTGACGGTTTGGGTTATGGGGATAATATTAAAGCTATGCTTATGACCCGCGGCTTGACGGAAATGGCCAGATTGGGCGTTTCCATGGGCGCAAGCAAAGATACCTTTGCAGGCCTTGCGGGAGTGGGGGATTTGATTGTGACCTGCACTTCCGAACATTCCAGAAATCATCGTGCCGGTGTGTTTATTGGGCAAGGATTGAAGCCCAAGGAAGCCATGGAGCGTGTGGGCGCTGTGGTGGAAGGCTATTATGCAGCTGAGGCTGCGTGGCAACTCTGTCAGAAGCAAGGGGTAGAAATGCCGATTATTGAGGCGGCATATGCCATGCTGTATTTAGGTGTCAGCGCAGAGAAGGTGTTAGAAATCCTGCTTCATCGAAGGAAAAAAGCAGAATCTGAGGATGCCGGATGGCTATAAAATAAGCGGATGCGCTGCCATTGCGCATCCGCTTTTGGTTTTGGAAAACAAAAAACGCTACCGAATCGGTAGCGTTATTGTTGGCAGGGGAAATTAGATGGCCCGCTCAACTTTGTTAGAACGGAGGCATCTGGTACAGGCGTACACATGGCACGGAGTACCGTTGACAACCGCCTTGACTCGCTTCACATTGGGCTTCCAGGTACGGTTGGAGCGTCTGTGGGAGTGGGAGACCTTAATACCAAAGGTAACGCCCTTGCCACAATAATCACACTTAGCCATTCACTGCACCTCCTATCCGAAAACTTTCATCAAAATATCGCCTTTTGCACAGGCGCTTGTATATGATAACAAACAATGACGAAAAATGCAAGTGTTTTTTTAAGTTTTTTTCCTTTTTTGAAAATTATATTGATATTCTGTGGCTTCGTAGGTATAATATTTCAAAAAGACACGAAGGGAGTGCGGGAAATGGCCAGTACATACAGTGTAGCATTGACCAGATTGGTTGAAGAGTTTCGTTTGGAGGTGGCTTATGCCGCCACGGATTATGAATCGATTCAGCTGACGGTGGAGGACGTGGCAAGACCCGGCTTGCAGTTGGCGGGTTATTTTGACCATTTTGAGCCTATGCGCTTACAGGTGCTGGGCAATGTAGAAATGAGCTATTTGGCAAAGCTGACGGACGCAGAGCGTTTGGTGGTATTCGATCGGCTTTTGTCTTATAAATTCCCTGCAATGCTCATTGCCCGCAACATGGTTCCGGACCCTCAGTGTCTGGAAATGGCGAAAAAGCACAATGTGACGGTGCTTCGTTCCAAGGAAGCCACCAGTACCGTGATTTCCTCTATTATTGCCTATCTTCGGGCGGCGCTGGCACCCAGAATTACCCGTCATGGTGTTCTGGTGGAGGTTTACGGCGAAGGTTTGTTGCTCATTGGTGACAGCGGAATCGGTAAAAGCGAAGCGGCAGTTGAGCTGTTAAAGCGTGGCCACCGACTGATTGCAGATGATGCTGTGGAAATTCGCAGGATTTCCGAAGGCTCGCTTCTTGGTACTGTTCCGGATTTGATTCGTAACTATATTGAATTGCGTGGCATTGGCATTATCAATGTGGCAAAGCTTTTCGGTATGGGTGCGGTGAAAGCGGAAAATGAAATCAATTTGGTTGTGAATATTGTTCCTTGGAATACTAAGGAGGTCTATGATCGGCTGGGGTTGGAGGAGCAATATATGGATATTTTGGGTGTGGAAGTGCCTATGATCACCATTCCGATTACTCCTGGCAGAAACTTGGCGGTGATTTTGGAGGTTGCTGCTATGAACAACCGCCAACGGAAAATGGGTTATAACGCGGCGGCAGAATTCACTGAGAGAATTAACCGCCATTCTGATGAGAGCATGGGTCGCGGAGAATGAAAGAACTTACCATAGGCAGCAACGATGCCGGTCAGCGTCTTGACCGTTTTCTTGCAAAGGCGGTTCCTTTGCTTCCTGCATCCTTGGCGCAAAAATATATCCGCTTAAAGCGGATAAAGTGTAACGGTAAGCGCATCGAGCGGGATGCCCGACTGGAAGCCGGCGATGTTTTGCAGCTTTATATCAATGATGAATTTTTTGATAAACCCCGCGAGGATAATGCCTATCTAACCGTGGCTGCACCGAAGCTGAACATCGTTTATGAAGATGACCAAATTCTTTTGGTGGATAAGCGGCCGGGGTTGGCGGTGCATCCTCATGACGGCGCGGAATACGGCAGAACCTTGATTGATCATATTCAGTCATATTTGTATCAAACGCGCCAGTGGCGTCCCCGTGAAGAAAACGCGTTTACACCGGCCCTTTGCAATCGAATTGATCGCAATACCGGCGGCATTGTCATTGCGGCAAAAACCGCAGAGGCGCTGCGGGTGATGAATCAGAAAATCAAGGATCGGGAGCTGGATAAGCGATATCTCGCCATTGCAGAAGGAACACCTAAGGTGAAAACAGGCAGCTTAAAAGGGTATTTGTTTAAGGATGCCAAGAAAAACCGTGTGTTTGTTACAGATACCCCGCAAACCGGCGCAAAGTCCTGTCAGACCAATTATCGGGTGCTGGCTACCAATCAAGGACTTTCTTTGGTGGAGTGCGAGCTGATTACCGGAAGAACCCATCAGATTCGCGCCCAATTTGCCCATGCCGGACACCCCTTGCTGGGCGACGGAAAGTACGGCAAACTGGATAAGCGATTTGACCGCAATTATCAAGCCCTTTATTCTTATAAGCTCACATTTGCGTTTACAACGGATGCCGGCGCATTGGCGCATTTAAACGGCAAAAGTTTTCAAGTTGAAAATGTGGAGTTTGTAAAGGAGTATTTTCCTGACTATCAAATGAAATGACGGAGCAATCATGCTCCGTCATTTATATATTAGTTCTGTAATGGTGCCACCGGCAATGACCAGATCACCATCATATAGCACCACGGCCTGACCGGGGGTGATGGCGCGCTGTGGTTCATCAAATTCTACCCGAGCGAAGCCGTTTTCTTCGGGATATACCCATGCCGGCTGCTCGACCATGCGGGATCTTGCCTTAGCCATGACACGCATGGGCACTGTTAATTCTGCAAAGGGCATCCAGTTCCAGTCATTTGCCCGCAGGGCCTTGTGATATAGCGCTTCGTCAGGCCCGAGGGTTACGGTGTTGGCCTTCATGTCCTTATGGCAGACATAAACCGGAGCGCCCATGGCAACGCCTAAACCTTTGCGTTGACCCAATGTGTAGCCAGCAGCACCTTTGTGCGTACCTACCACATTGCCTTGCATATCCAAAAATGCGCCGGGGGTATATTCCTTGCCGGTGTAGTGTTTCATAAATGCCAGATAGTTACCGTCGGGAATGAAGCAAATATCCTGAGAATCCCGCTTTTTAGCGGTAATAAACCCTTGCGTTTCGGCAATTTGCCGCACCTCGTCCTTAGTCAGCTCGCCAAGAGGGAAGAGGATGTGCTGTAATTGGTATTGATTTAGACTGCAAAGAAAATAGCTCTGATCTTTGGCGGGATCTTTTGCTTTTTTTAACTGATAGCGCCCTGTTTCGGCGTTTTTTACGATGCCGGCATAGTGACCGGTTACCACGTAATCACAGCCTAGGGCAATGGCATGCTCTAATAGCACATCAAATTTTAAATGTCGGTTGCAGTCAATACAGGGATTGGGGGTAAGTCCACATTCGTAGCAATGAATGAATTTCTGAATGACCTTCTCCTCAAATTCCTTAGAAAGAGGGAAGATGTGCAGGGGAATTTCCAGCCTGTCCGCAACGGAACGGGCATCGGAGATGCTTTGCTCTGAGCCGCAGTAATCACCGGGCTGGGTGTAAAGGGTCATGGTGCCGCCAATGCAATTTAGACCGGATTTTATGGATAAATAAGCGGCTACGGAGCTGTCGACTCCGCCGCTCATGGCAATCATAGCTTTTTTCATGGCGCACCTCCTTTTGCAGTTAGTTTATCATAGAAACAGGCAGAAAGCAAATGGTTTTCTTTCTCACTAAAATAGGGGAAGTCTTGCAATATTGGCAATTTTTTCAACAAAATAATGGTAACAGAATGTAATTTTCTTCGCCTGCGCCTATTGCATTATACGACACTTTCTGCTATAATAAGCCCAGATTGTTGTTCTGGGAGGAGTACCCCTGATGAAAAAGAGATTGATTTGTGCATTGCTGTCGCTTGCACTGCTGGTAAGCGTGCTTCCCAGCATATCCTTGACGGCAAAAGCGAAATCAAATTTAAAAACTTCGGATGCGCTGGTAAACCTGTTAAAGACCTTTGAGGGCTTTTCGGGCGCCTGTATTAAAGACGGAACTCAGCGTTCTGTTGGCTATGGCAGCCGTTGTGATATGTGCGATCCTAACGCACCGGGTTATCCTAATAATCCTTGTACGGCCTATACCACTGCCAATCCCATTTCCGTAGAGCATGCCACGGAGTTGTTAAGAAAGTTCCTCGGCAGCTTTGAAACGGCAGTAAACTCCTTTGCAGACAAGTACAATCTAACCTTTACCCAGCAGCAATTTGACGCGTTGATTTCCTTTACATATAACTGCGGCGCTGGCTGGACCTCCGGTTACGGTGCCAGTGGCGGACTGGAAAAAGACAATCCTTATGCTTTGCACAATGCGCTGATCAATAAAAATGATGCGCTGGTTGCTTATGCCATCGGTACTTGGAAGACTTTCCGCGAGCGCATTCCTTCTACCGGCCATGTGCAGCGCAGGATGTTGGAGTTGGATGTTTACTTTAACAATGCTTTTGGCAACGGCTATACTGCATGGCCCAATGCAGAACGCTATGTGTACTTAGACGGCAACGGCGGTCAGGTAAAATATGCGTTCCATGCCTTTGATATTAACCATCCCACTTCTATTGTTACAGAATTTTCTTCTCGCCCTGTGGGTATGGATGCCAACGACAATCTTTTTACTTATGAATTTGCCGGCTGGTTCACGCAGAGGGTGGGCGGCACACAGGTAACAGAGCTGAATAGCTCCATTAAGCGCGGCACAACTTTGTATGCTCAATGGAAGAATCCTGCCGGCGAGATTGTGACCCTTGCCAATGATATGCCTGCCGAACAGCCTGTAAATGTAAAGGTTACGGTTACCCAGTGGTGGGATTTGACGATTTATGAAAATCCCGGCCAGCATTATGCGGTGGTAAGAGAAGCTGCTCACGATGAAAAGCTGACCATTACCAAAATTACTACCGGATATGACCGGTATAAAACAAAAATTCTGTTTGGCTTCTGCGGTGACGGCTGGATTAAACTGTCTGTGACCAATTATAACCAGGTTGGTGGTGACGATTATCAAGGCAGTGAGCCGGAAGACGATACCGTCCCCGGAACATGGTATAAGGTGCTGGTAGATGCGCTGAATGTCCGCAGTCAGCCTGTTACAGGTGCTGCTAATGTGGTAGGCTCCAAGAAATCCGGCGACCGTGTAAAGATTGTAAAGACGCAAAGCAGTTCCGATGGGAATTTGCTCTGGGGGCAGATGTCTGACGGCAACTGGATTTGTGTGAAATATTACGGTGAAGATTATGCTGTCGCCGATGGCACTACCGCAACACCCCCTTCTGCACCTACACCGGAAGTGAAGAAGTATACAGTCACTTTTCAAAATTATGACGGCAAGACCATTACCAGCAATCAGTATGTTGAGAATGCAGCTGTGGTGATTCCTGCGGATCCTACCAGACCTGTGAGCAATCAGGGGGAGTGGGTGTTTATCGGCTGGGATAAACCGGTTACGAATTGCACCGGTAATGCAACTTATACAGCGCAGTATAAGTTAAAGTATGCCATTGGCGACATTGACCGCAACGGCAAGGTCAATGAGGACGATGCCATTTATCTGCTGAGAAATGTATTGTCCCCTGAGCTTTATGCCATTGGCTGCAAGCCTGATTTTAATGCTGACGGAAAAGTAAATGAAGACGACGCAATTTATCTTTTGCGCCATGTCTTGTCCCCGGAATTGTATAAATTGGAGATCAAATGAGAAGAGCTATTACATTATTCCTTGCAATTATGTTAATTGCGATGCTTGCTGTGCCTGCCTATGCGGCCGGCGCTGCCAGCTATATCGTGTCGAAAACAACTGCATATCGCGGTGACACGGTGGTGGTTACCATCTTCGTGTCCGGCTTTGCCTCTAATAAAACGGGCAAGGTGCAAAATATCTCCTACGATTCCACGCAGTTTGAGTTCGACTCCGGTGTGTGGACAGACGCTGTTTCCGGTGCTGCGGTAAAAGCATCCTACGACGGTAAAACCGCTGTTTTCAGCTTTGCCTCTGCCCAGAAAATTTACGGAAATATTTTTCAGGCTACCTTTAAGGTCAAGAGCAATGCGCCCTTCAAGAGCAGCAAGATTTCTATGACCTTGACCATTGACAATCAGACTGTGAAGTTTGATAATTCCGTAAATGTAACCGTTGCTTGTAAGCACACCTATAATAAATGGGCAAATTGGAGCGCAACCCATCACCATCGGCAATGTACCACTTGTTGGGGCACACAGGACCTGCCTCACACCTATGACAATCCCTGTGATACCACCTGTAATGATTGCGGCGCAACCCGTACCACTACCCATGAATTTGCTGAGACTTGGACAAAGGATGAAACCGGTCACTGGCATGCCTGCACTAAGTGTGGCGAAAAGTCCGATTTTGCAGAGCATATTCCCGGTGCGGAAGCTACCGAAGAAGCTGCCCAGACTTGTACGGAGTGCGAACAAATCCTCGTTGATGTGCTGGAGCATGTTCATAGATACGAGCAGGGCGAATATGAAATTGACAAAAATGGTCACTGGCAGATTTGTTTAGGCTGTCATGAGCCCTCTGAGCCTGTGGAGCATATCTACGATAATTCCTGTGATGATGTTTGTAATGATTGTGCATATCAGCGCCGCGTGCTTCACAATGAGTCTGACCAGTGGATCAGCGATGCGCATAATCATTGGAAGGACTGCCCCGACTGCGATGTGCAGGTAGATTTGGATTCTCACATCTGGGATGGCGGCACAGTCACGAAGGAAGCTACCTTGCTGGAAGCAGGGGAGATGGTTTATGAGTGTGGCGTTTGCCACGCTATAAAAACCTTGGTCGTTCCTAAACTTGGTATTTTACAGGGAGTCCCTTGGTGGGGCTGGCTGGCAGCCGGTGTCTTTGGAGGTTGGTTAGTTACCTTTACTATCACCATGATTGTGATTTCTGTAAAGTCTAAGAAAAATAGTAAGGGTAAATTCTCTGAGTAATTATTTTGGGCGCGGTGATTTTCACCGCGCCCTGGTTTTGTATGCAAAAAGCAGACCGCAAATTTGCGGTCTGCTTTGTTGATGAGAAACAGATTATCTCTTGGAGAACTGGGGTGCGCGACGGGCGGCCTTCAAGCCGTACTTCTTTCTTTCCTTCATTCTGGGGTCGCGAGTCAGGAAACCGGCAGCCTTCAAGGTAGCGCGGTATTCGGGATTCACACCCAGCAGAGCGCGGGAAATGCCGTGACGGATAGCGCCGGCCTGACCGGAAACGCCACCACCTGCGACGGTCACAACCACATCCACCTTGCCGACCATATCGGTAGCAATCAAGGGCTGGTTGATGATCAGTTTCAGGGTGTCCAGACCGAAGTAGTCGTTGATGTCACGACCGTTGACAATGATAGAACCGGTACCGTTCTCATAAACGCGAACGCGAGCCACGCTGGACTTGCGGCGGCCGGTGCCGTAAAAATACTTCTTTTTGCTCTCGTACATAGTCAGTTACCTCCAATTAGTCCAGAGTCCAAGCAGCAGGCTGCTGAGCAGCATGGGGATGCTCGTTACCCTTATACAGGTGCAGGCGGGTCAGCGCGGTGCGGCCGACGGTGTTCTTGGGCAGCATGCCCTTAACAGCCAGCTCCATAGCGTAGTCGGAGCGCTTTTCCATCATGAAACGAGCCTTGGTTTCTTTCAGGTTGCCGATCCAGCCGGTGACACGGTAGTAAATCTTCTGCTCGGCCTTGTTGCCGGTGAGGATTGCCTTGTCGGTGTTGATGACGATGACATAGTCGCCACAGTCAACGTTGGGGGTAAAGTCGACCTTGTGCTTGCCCCGCAGCAGGTTAGCAACGATAACAGCGGTACGGCCCAGGGGCTTGCCGGCTGCGTCGATAACATACCACTTGCGCTCTAAGGTCTCTTTCTTCAAAAGAGTAGTGGACATGATATTTCCTCCAATAGGTAAAATATTTTGACAAACAGACGTACTTACAGTACAATGTTCTCAAATCGCTTACCCTTTATATCACATTCAAAAACCAATGTCAAGCGACTTTTCGAGAAAATTTGTGAAATATTATGAAAACTCTTGATTTCTTCCATTTTCTCTTGTTTTCTCTTAAATGCTCACATGCTATTTTATTATTTTTTAGGAGGAACTCCTATGATTCAGAAGATGATGGGACTCATGCGCCGGTGCGTGGAGGACTACCGCATGATCGCCCCCGGAGAAAAAATCGCAGTAGGCGTGTCCGGCGGCAAGGATTCGCTGGTATTGTTGCAGCTTTTGGCGGGGTTGCGGCAGTATATGTCCTTTGAATTAGAAGCAATTACTGTGGATATGAGTCTGGGTATGGATTATTCCGGCATAGAGGAATTCTGCCGTAAGCTGGATGTACCGTATACCGTGGTGAAAACAGAAATCGGGCCGATCATTTTTGATTATCGCAAGGAGAAGAATCCTTGTTCCATGTGTTCTAAGATGCGTCGCGGCGCGCTGAATCAGGCAATTATTGACCGAGGGATTCACAAGATCGCGCTGGGGCATCATTATGATGACGCGGTGGAAACCTTTATGATGTCCCTTTTGTTTGAGGGCAGAATCAGCTGCTTCCAGCCGGTGACGGATTTGGACAGAACCGGCGTGATTCAGATTCGCCCCATGCTGTATATTCATGAAAAAACTGTGGACAATTTCGCTAAGCAGATAGGTCTTCCCGTGGTTGAAAATCGATGCCCCGTGGATAAGCAGACAAAGCGGGAGGAAATTAAGCAGCTTGTATTTGATTTGAGCCGCACCTATCCCGATTTGAAGGAACGGATTTTCGGAGCTATGCAACGCTTGCCTCTGCCTGAATGGGGCCCTCAGGGCAGATACAAGCGCCCGAAAGACGAAGAATAATTGTATGAAATTGCCTCCTTAGGGAATACTTTTCCTGTAAGGGGGCGGTTTTATTGGTGAAAGGAATTTCCAGACAGGTCATTGTGGTACGGGGCACAGACCCGAAGCTGTTTGAGCAGGCGATTTTTATATTGCGCGAGGATGCCAAGGAGGTCACTGAGCAGCAGCTATTGAAAGAAGCAAAGCAGGCGGCTCGGGGTATCGGTATGAACAAGCGCCTGCACAAGTGGTTTGCCCCCATGTGGGCAAGTGTTGGCGCTGTGGTCATGGGACTTATCTGGTGGATTTGCAGTTTGTTGTGACTTGCAAAAGATGGCGCTTTGTGGTATAATTCTCCCTAATAGGGGGTGATGACGCTGCAACTGGGAACACATACGATCGCACAGCCTATTGTGTTAGGGCCTATGGCCGGTGTGACGGACTGGGCATTTCGGACCATTTGCGCTGAGCTTGGCGCAAACATGACGGTAACGGAAATGGTTTCCTCCCGTGCGCTGGTTTACAAGGATAAAAAGAGCGCATCACTTCTTCGGAAAAATGAGGGTAGTGTCTGCGGTGCGCAGATTTTCGGCAATGACCCGCAAATCATGGCAGAGGCAGCAGTGCTGGCTTTGGAAATTTCCGGCTGTGATTTTTTGGACATTAACATGGGCTGTCCCATGCCAAAAATCGCCAATTCAGGTGATGGTTGCGGCTTGATGCGTACCCCCGAATTGGCAGGAGAAATTGTGTCTGCCGTTGCCAAGGCGGTAAATGTTCCTGTGACGGTGAAATGTCGGTTAGGCTGGGATAAGGGCAGCATCAATGTGCTGGATTTTACCAAGCGTATGGAGGAAAGCGGCGCAGCCATGGTCACGGTTCACGGCAGAACCCGCAGCATGCTGTATTCCGGCACAGCAGATTGGGATATGATTACCAAGGTAAAACAGAATCTATCCATTCCCGTGATTGCCAACGGCGACATTTTCAGCGGGGAAGCCGCGGTGAAATGCTTAAAGCGCACCGGCGCAGATGGAGTGATGATTGGCCGCGCAACCTTTGGAGATCCTTGGATTTTTACCGAGGTGCAGGCGGCATTGGCGGGGGAGGAAATTCCCCAGCGTCCGCAGCTTGCGCAGCGCATTGGCGTTGCCCTGCGGCAATTTGAGCTGGCGGTGGAAGAGCATGGGGAACATATTGCCTGCTTGGAAGCCAGAAAGCATTTTGCGTGGTATTTACGGGGTGTTGCCCATAGCAGCTTTTATAAAAATCAAATTTCTGCTTTAAATACCATGGAAGATATTAGAAGTGTTGCCAAGGAAATCATTTGCAACCTCAAATAAAAACTGCATAAAATATCTGCCGCATCAAATCCTAATCCAAGAGGTGAGGAATGATGCGGCGGTTTTTATTGCTTATTATGGCGATGTCATGTTTGGTGATTCCCGTTGGGGCGGAGCCGATTCGGTGGGTGGATTTCGGTGTGCCTTACGAATCATTAAAATATGCTCTGAATCAGGATATTACCACCTACGAGCAGGAAAAGCACCTGTCATGGATTGAAATTTTGTCGCTGGCGGCCTGTCGAACCGGAGGGAAATGCCCGTTATCGTCGGTGAAAAAGGCGGTTGCGGACATGAAAGGGAACAGAGCGCCTAAGGAGTTGGCGGGGAATTTGGAGAAATACTACGACTATTATCATGAAGCTTTTTCTGCGGCTTTGGGCGGATTGGTAGGTAGCTACGCCATTGAAGTGGACGGACAGTGGAAAGCGCAGTACGGCCTGAAAGCATTTTCGCCCATTGCTGCGGGTTATGGGTATAGCCATTGCGATGATTTTGGCGCAAGTCGTTCCTATGGTTTCCGGAGAAAGCATTTAGGAAATGATTTGATGGGAGCGACCGGTACGCCTATTGTGGCAGTAGAGGGCGGAATTGTGGAAGTGATGGGTTGGAATCGTTATGGCGGCTGGCGCGTGGGAATTCGTTCTTTTGACAATAAGCGTTATTACTATTATGCCCATCTGCAAAAAGATCACCCCTTTGCCGACGGATTGCAGGAGGGAGACTTGGTGCAGGCAGGGGATTTGATTGGATTTATGGGCCGCACCGGCTACTCAGACAAGGAAAATGTCAATAATATTGAAACGGTCCATTTGCATTTTGGGATGGAGCTGGTGTTCGATGAAAGTCAAAAGGAATGTAATTCGGAAATTTGGATTGATGTATACAATCTTGTGCGGCTTTTGTCTCAGCACCGCAGTTCCCTTGTGCGGCAGGACGGAAAATGGGTACGGAAATATCCCTATAAAGACTTGGATTTAGAGGATTTTCCTAAATAAAAAAGGTGTGCCAATTGGCACACCTTTTCAGTTTATTTGCCGTTTCCTGCGGTATTTGCGCCATCGCCTACAAGACCGAGTCGCTCTGCGGCATCCTGCCGCATTTTGTATTTCAGAATCTTACCTGCGGCATTCATGGGGAAGCTGCTGACAAATTCAATGTATCTTGGCACCTTATGCCGCGCCATGCTGGCAGCGATGTATGCCGTCATTTCTTCCGTGGTAATGGTTGCGCCCTCTTTCAAAATGATGCAAGCCATGATTTCCTCACCGTACTTTTTGTCCGGCACACCAATGACCTGCACATCCTGCACAGCGGGGTGGGTGTAAATAAATTCCTCAATTTCCTTGGGGTAGATGTTTTCACCGCCACGGATAATCATATCCTTTAACCGGCCTGTGATACGGTAGTTGCCGCGTTCGTCACGGCAGGCAAGGTCACCGGAATGAAGCCATCCTTCGCTGTCGACCGTGTCCTTGGTGGCTTGGGGCATTTTGTAGTAGCCCTTCATGGTGTTGTAGCCACGGGAGCAGAATTCACCGTTGACACCCTCGCCCACTTCCTCACCGGTTTCGGGGTCGATGATCTTGCATTGCACATGGGGAAATGCATAGCCGACAGTGTCGGTGCGCACATCCAATGGGTCAGTCCATGCAGACATGGTAGAACCGGGGGCGGATTCTGTTTGCCCGTAAACGCTAACGATACCCCGCATGTTCATTTCATCCGGTTGGGCGGCCCGACGCATCAGCTCGGGAGGACATCCTGCGCCTGCCATGATGCCTGTTCGCATATAGGAAAAGTCTGTCTTGCGATAGTCAGGATGATTGAACATGGCGATGAACATGGTAGGTACACCGTTAAAGCAGGTGATTTTCTCCTGGTTGATACAAGAAAGCGATGCCTTGGCAGAGAAATAGGGCAGAGGGCAAATGGTGGCGCCATGGGTCATGGAAGAGGTCATAGACAGCACCATGCCAAAGCAGTGGAACATGGGCACCTGAATCATCATACGGTCTGCGGTGGAAAGTCCCATGCGGTCACCGATACATTTGCCGTTATTGACCACATTATAGTGGGTCAGCATAACGCCCTTGGGGAAACCGGTGGTGCCGGAGGTATATTGCATATTGCAAACATCATCAGGACGCACAGCGGCGGCCATACGCGCAACCTGTTCTGCGCTGACTAAGGAATACCGCGCCATGGCTTCGTCAAAGGTCAGACAGCCGGGTTGCTTAAAGCCGACGGTAATGACATTACGAAGGAAGGGCAGACGCTTGCAGTGCAGGGGCTGGCCTGCCTTGGTCTTGGCAATTTCGGGACAAAGCTCGTTGATAATGGCACGATAGTCAGAATCCAAGCAGGATTCAATCATCACCAAGGTGTGCGTGTCAGATTGGCGTAGCAAATATTCAGCCTCATGTACCTTGTAAGCGGTGTTGACGGTTACCAGCACGGCACCGATTTTGGTGGTAGCCCAGAATGCAATATACCATGCAGGCACATTGGTCGCCCAAACTGCCACCTTTTTTCCGGCAGTAACGCCCAAGGATACCAAAGCGCGGGCAAAGCGATCCACATCCTCACGGAACTGGCGGTAGGTGCGGGTATAGTCCAGGGTGGTATACTTAAAGGCATATTGGTCGGGGAATTCTGCGGTTACACGGTCTAATACCTGAGAGAAGGTCAGGTCGATGAGTTCATCTTTTTTCCAGATGTACTGACCAGTGCCGTCGTGGTTGAAATACAGGGATTTGCGGCTGCCGCGAGTGCTGCCGTAACGGCTCATGAAATTGACGAAGTAGGGGAAAATAACCTCTCTGTCTTGCAGCTCTTGAAGCCACTCAGGCTTCCATTCCAAAGAAATAAAGCCATCGTAATTCACAGAAGACAGGGCGCGGACCACATCGTCAATGGGAATGGTGCCTTCGCCAATGAGCTGATAAGCGCCCATATCGTCGGAATCCCGCAAATGCACATGGCGCACATAGCTGCCTAAATTTTTGATGGTAGCGTCAGGGGATTCACCAAAGTCGCGATAGGTGTGATGAACATCCCAAAGGGCGGCTAAGTAGTCGCAGGCGAAGCAGTCCATCATATTCCGCAAGCGGCCTGTGTTTGCGTAAATGCCGCTGGTTTTCAGCAGCAGAGTAACGCCAAGGCTTTCTGCGACTTTCAACAGTTTGGCAAGGTTGGCGCGTACAATTTCTTCCTTATCCTGCAAGGCGCAGGCAACAACATAGGGAACTTGGGCATTGCGAGCAGTTTCCATCAGGGAAATCAGCGTTTGCGTGCAGTCGGCTTCCTGTGATAAATCGCAGGAGGTGTCGAAGCAGGGGATGGATACATTCTGATCCCGCAGCTGACGCACAGTAGCAGCAATATTGTATTGATGGAATGCACCGCCGCGGTCGTTTAATTGAGATTGTTTATGCAGATTGTAAATCTCAATACCGGTAAAGCCCATATCCTTGGCTGTTGCCATCAATTCCTCCCAGGAAAGGTCGAGCCAACCACGGGTGGAAAAGGAGAGCTTCATACTTCTTCCTCCTCGTATACGATTTTGTTCAATGCGCTGATATATGCGCGGATACTTGCGCCGACGATGTCGGTGGAAATGCCTCGGCCGGAGTACACCTTGCCGCCCGCGCGCAGCTTGACCACAGTTTGGCCCATGGCTTCGCGGCCTTCTGTTACGGCTTCAATCTGGAAGTCGTCCAGTTCATAGTGCTGGCCAATGATTTGCTCAATGGCCAAAAAAGCGGCATCAATGGGGCCGTCGCCCAGAGAAACGCCTTCCATAACGGTGCCGTTTTTCGTCAGCTTAATGTGAGCAGTGGCAGAAATGGTGTTGCCGGAGTTAAATACATAGCTTTCCAGCGCGTAGGTGGCGGGCACTTGCATAGCCGCGGCGGCTACAATGGCATCCAGTTCCTTGTCACTGACTTGCTCTTTCTTGGCGGCAATATGGGTAAACGCTTCGTAGACATTGGCGCAATCTTCCTCGGAGAGGTCGTAACCAAGACGGCGGGTTGCTTGCATGACCGCATCTAAATTGTCGTGAATGGTCAGATAATTGCCGGATTCTTCCTGTACGCTGTTGCCAAAAGCGGAGAGCTTGGAATGGCCGGATTGGCAAATGCGGGCAATTTGTTCAGCCGTGCGGCTTAATTGAGTGGTTTGTATGGTGGTTTCCGCGTCTAAGCAGTCTGCCTTGGAGTGAAGAATTCTCGCGATATTGGTAAGGTTAGCAGTATTGATCGGCCAAGCGGAGGCTTTCAGCTCTGCCGCGCCCTGTGCCACAGCGGCAATGCAGCAGGCGTCTGCCATGGACAGCTCGTTGGAGCAGCTTATGCCGAGATTCACGCAGCGTAATTGAGGAATGTGTTTATAGAGAATGTGCAAAAATTCGCTGAACTCCTCCGAAAGCATGGTACCGGCGGTATCGCAAATCGTTACAGTGGTAGCGCCGGCCTCCAATGCCGCGGTAATGGCTTTTTGCAGCATGGCAGGTTCACTGCGGGTGGCATCCTGAGCGATAAATTCCACATCTTCGCAAAGCTCACTGCATGCAGAAACAATTTGTGCGATGGTGGAAATCATGGCATCGGGTTTTTTGTGGAACAGGTATTCCATTTGCACAGAGCTGACAGAGGAGCATACCTGCAAACGAGGATGCTTAGCCAGCTGTAAAGCGTTCCATGTGTTTTTTACGCTTTCTGGGTTTAATTCCACAGGAACGGCAACGACGCTTTGCGTCACAGCAGCAGCGATGGATTTAATACGAAGTCCGTCCAGACGGGGATTTTTCATGCCTTCCAGCTCGATGACAGAACAGCCCAGCTTATCCAATAGCTTGGATAGTTCAATCTTTTCCTTAAAGGACAGAGCAAAACCTTCTGCGGTTTGCTTCATGGTAATGTCACTGATTTTGATTTGCTTCATTATGCATCGCTCCTTGCTTAATAAAAAATCCCTGAGGTCATACGAGACCTCAGGGACGAATATACATTCGCGGTACCACCCTGATTATTCTCCCAAAGGGGGGGAAAATCACTCTCGGACTTCCAACAAAGTCCCAGCCTGTAACGGGGCGACCGGATTCCATTACTGGCATACGCGTTCACAGAATCAACTCAGGAACCAGATTGTCCAAGCTTCATGCACCGGCTCGCACCAAACACCGGCTCTCTGCAACAGGAATGGGAGGACAAGATTTCCGTCAAAGTCATTTGGAATATTAGCTACATTTAATCATAAAACCTATGGTTTGTCAACGAGTTTTTTATATTTTGTAAAAAAGTAAGAAAAATAGTGTGTTCACCACAAAAAAGCATTTGACTTTTTGTGGCGCACATGCTATACTCAATTCAATATTGTAAATGGCTTTGACGAAGACGGTCGGGCGGGTAAAATCCTCAGAGAATCGGCGTTTGGTGCGAGCCGATGATTTGCCGCCTAAGTACCCATCCCTTCCGAGCCGGAGGACCGAACGGACACCTAGTAGAATCCTCCCGTCTGCCCGCGTTAAGGGATAGCGCTTGTTGGAGCGCGAAGTGGCAACGACTGTTGCAATTTGAGTGGTACCGCGGGTGAAATTTGCTCGTCTCAAGAGGAATTCTTGGGGCGTTTTTTTATTACAGAAAGGATATTGTATATGAAAGGTCAAAGCACAGATACTCAGTTGATGGATGTTGCATTGCGTATTCGCGAAATGCGTGAGATTTTAGGTTATGACATACAAAAAATGGCCGCTTTAACAGAGGTATCTGAGGAGCTTTACAGCCGTTATGAGGCGGGCAATACGGATATGCCTTTCTCCTTCATGCATAAGTGTGCCAAGGTTTTTGGCTTGGAGCTTCCTGTTCTGCTGGAAGGCCATAGCGCTAAGCTTTCGGGTTATACCGTAACCCGTCGGGGCAAGGGTCTTGTCACTGCCAGTGAGGATGGGATTACCATTCAGGATATGGCTTCAATGTTCCGCAATAAGTTGGCTACGCCTTATTATGTTACTTATGAATATTCCGAGGAGTTGCAGGATCAGCCCATTCATACTTCTACCCACGATGGTCAGGAATTTGACTTGGTGTTAAAGGGCGCATTACGGATTAAGGTTGGCGACCATGAAGAAATTCTGCGTGAGGGTGACAGTATTTTTTACAAGTCCTCTACACCTCACGGCATGATCGCCATTGATGGGGAAAATTGCGTATTTCTGTCTATGATTATGGCAGGTGACAAAACGGATACTGCAATGACTCATCTCACAAGCAACGCGAAAAAGCAGAATTTTGAGCCGCTTATGTGCAATGAATTTGTTTGGGGCAGTGAGGACGAGCGCGGCGCAATGACAGGCATTCACTATGCCAATACAGACAGATATAATTTTGCATTTGATACTGTGGATGCGATTGCCCGAAAAGATCCCGATAAGTTGGCCATGGTGCATATTTCCAATGATATGACAGAGCGCCGCTTTACCTTTAAGGATATGAAGGACGCGTCCAGCCAGTGCGCCAATTATTTTAAATCCTTGGGCATTAAGCGCGGTGACCGCGTAATGCTGGTATTGAAGCGGCATTATCAGTTCTGGTTTGCAATCTTAGGTCTGCATAAGCTGGGTGCCATTGCCATTCCTGCAACGAATCAGCTGGTAGAACACGATTTTACATATCGGTTTGAGGCAGGCGGTGTCAGTGCGATTTTGTGCACGGCTGACGGGGATACGGCAAATCAAGTGGATTTGGCGGAAAAGGTTTCCGGTCGGAAACTTGTGAAGATTTTAGTGGGTGAAGGTCGGGATGGCTGGCACGACTTCAACGAGGAATACGGGCTGTTCAGCCGTCGTTATCTTCGGGAAGCCGACGCGCCTTGCGGAAATGATCCTATGTTGATGTTCTTCACATCCGGCACTACCGGTTATCCCAAAATTGCGACCCATAGCTATAAGTATGCATTGGGCCATTATGTTACAGCAAAATACTGGCATTTAGTAGAACGTGACGGATTGCACTTCACCATTTCCGAAACCGGCTGGGGCAAGGCACTTTGGGGCAAGCTTTACGGTCAATGGCTGTGCGAGGGTGCGGTATTTACCTACGACTTTGATCGCTTTGACGCAGAAAAGATTTTGCCTATGTTTGCAAAATACAATATCACCACTTTCTGCGCACCCCCGACTATGTACCGTATGCTGATTAAGCAGGATTTGAGTCGTTTTGATTTAAGTTCTATCCATCATGCAACCACCGCCGGCGAAGCGTTGAATCCTGAGGTGTTCTTCCAATTTGAGAAAGCCACAGGACTGCGGATTCACGAAGGCTTCGGTCAGACGGAAATGACCTTGGGCATTGCCAACCTTTATGGCGCGCAGATTAAACCCGGTGCCATGGGTAAGCCCATTCCGGGCTACGGCATTGATATTGTGGATGCCGACGGTAAGCCTGTGCCTGACGGTGTCAACGGTGAAATCGTAATTCATACAGAGCCCGCACCCACCTGCGGTGTTTTCCTTGGCTACTACGGCGATGAGGAAAAGACCAAAGAAGTATGGCATGACGGCATGTATCATACCGGTGATGTGGCTTGGCGGGACGAGGACGGTTACTATTGGTATGTAGGCCGCGCGGATGATGTGATTAAGTCTTCCGGCTACCGCATTGGACCGTTTGAAATTGAGTCCACGATCATGGAGTTGCCTTACGTTCTGGAGTGTGGTGTTTGCGCCGCTCCCGATGAGGTGCGCGGACAGGTTGTAAAAGCTTGTATTGTGCTGGTTGCCGGAACAGAGGGTACGGAAGAGTTGAAGAAAGAGATTCAGACCTACGTAAAAAATCACACCGCCCCTTATAAGTATCCCCGCATTGTGGAATTCCGTAAGGAATTGCCTAAGACCATTAGCGGCAAGATTATGAGAAATAAGCTGTAAATCGGAGAAACTTTTATGGAACAAGAAAAGATGACCGACATTACCTATAAGGTTCAAGAGGTTGCCAAGCGTATTCGGGAGCTTCGGGAAATCACCGGACTTTCTGCCGAGGAAATGGCGCAGAAAACCGGATTGACCGTGGAGGAATATCTGCAACATGAGGCAGGCAATCGGAATTTAAGCATTGCCTTCTTGTATCGCTGCGTCCTGTGCTTCGGCGTGGATATGAGCGACCTGCTGGAAGGTAAAAGTCCTCAGCTTCGCTCTTATGCGTTAACCCGAAAAGGGGAGGGGCAGAGAATTGAAGAAGCTCACCATATGGTTGGCTTTAACTTGGCTGCCGGCTTCCGCAACCGTATCGCGCTGCCCCTTTACATGGAGCTGAAATATCGCCAAGGCGCGGAAAAGGAAGATATTGAGCTGATCACCCATGAGGGTCAGGAGTGTGACATCGTCATTCGCGGTCACATGAAAATTCAGATTGGCAGGCACAGCGAGATTCTTCATCCCGGCGACTGTATTTATTATGACAGCTCTACGCCTCACGGAATGATTGCCGTTGAAGGGGAGGACTGCGCGTTCTATGCCATTGTGCTGAGCAATTCTGCTGCCCGTGAAGGGGAGCAGGCGGCTGCTGTGGCAACCACTATGGATCCCGTCCGACCGGCGGATAAGACTCCCAGAATTTATCATGATTTTATTACCCCCACAGTGGAAAATGGCAAGCTGACAAAGATTGCTTTTCAAAATGAGGAGAAATTTAATTTCGCCTTCGACGTGGTGGATGCGCTGGGGCGGAAAAAGCCGGATAAGCTGGCAATGCTGCACCTTTCCGAGGACGGCACAGAGCGACGCTTTACCTTTGAGGATGTAAAAAAAGAATCTGCAAGAGCAGCCAATTATTTTAAGTCTTTGGGCATCAAGCGGGGTGACCGGGTGATGCTGGTATTAAAGCGGCATTATCAGTTCTGGTTTGCGGTTTTGGGTCTGCATAAGCTGGGCGCTATTGCCATTCCCGCCACCAATCAATTGCTGGTTAAGGACTTTGCCTACCGCTTTGAAGCCGGTAAGGTGAAAGCAATTTTGTGCACGGCCGACGGCGATGTGGCTTCGGCGGTGGACGAAGCAGCAGCTCAATGCCCGAATCTTGCCTATAAGATTCTGGTTGGCGGCAAGCGGGACGGCTGGCACGATTTTGATGAGGAATATCCGTTGTATTCCAGCCATTTTGCCCGGGCAGAGGATGCGCCCTGCGGCTCTGACCCCATGCTCATGTTCTTTACTTCCGGAACTTCCGGATATCCCAAGCTGGCGGCACATAACTACAAGTATCCTTTGGGTCATTTTATTACCGCCAATTATTGGCATCGAGTAAATCCCGATGGTTTGCATTTGACCATTTCTGATACCGGTTGGGCAAAGGCGATGTGGGGTAAGCTCTACGGCCAGTGGCTGTGCGAGGCAGCGATTTTCGTTTACGACTTTGACCGCTTTGACGCAGAGAAGATTCTTCCGCTGTTTGCTAAGTATCAGATTACTACCTTCTGCGCACCGCCGACCATGTATCGGATGCTTGCAAAGCAGGATTTGAGCCGTTTTGATTTAAGCTCTATTCAGCATGCGTCCACTGCCGGTGAAGCGCTGAATCCCGAGGTCTATCGTCAATTTAAGAAAGCCACGGGTCTTAGCATTTTGGAAGGCTTCGGCCAGTCCGAAAGCACCTTGATTATCGGCAATATTACCGGCGACAGTCATAAACTCGGCTCTATGGGTAAGCCTGTGCCGCTTTATGATGTGCATTTGCTCACCGCTGAGGGTGAGGAAGCCCAAACCGGTGAAAACGGTGAAATCTGTATTTGCATTGCCGATGGTCTGCCTTGCGGCTTGAGCTACGCCTATGAAGGCAGTCCCGAAATCACCGCTGAAACTTGGCGGGACGGCTTCTACCATACAGGCGATTTGGCATGGAAGGATGAGGATGGCTTCTATTGGTATGTGGGTCGCGCGGACGATGTGATTAAGTCCTCCGGCTATCGCATTGGACCCTTTGAAATCGAAAATGTGATTATGGAGCTTCCTTATGTGTTGGAGTGCGGCGTATCTGCTGCGCCGGATGAGGTGCGTGGACAGGTGGTCAAGGCCAGCATTGTGCTGGTGAAGGACTTTAAGGGCACGGATGAGCTGAAAAAGCAGATTCAGGAATATGTTAAGAGCAGAACTGCGCCTTATAAGTACCCCCGAATTGTGGAATTCCGTGAATCTCTGCCAAAAACAACCAGTGGAAAAATTATCCGTAAGCAGTTATAATGAGGTCTATGATGGAACATAAACGATTGACCTTGTTTGCCGGTCATTACGGCAGCGGAAAAACCAATATCGCTGTGAATTATGCCCTTGCCTTGGCATCAGAGGGGAAGAAAGTTTGCATTGCGGATTTAGACATTGTGAATCCTTACTTTCGCACTAAGGACAGCGCTAAGGAGCTGGCTGCGGCCGGCGTGGAGCTGATTAGCCCCCACTATGCCAATACCAATGTGGATTTGCCTGCGCTGCCCGCAGAAGCTTACCGGCTGGTGGAGGATACCTCTGCCTACGGAATTATGGACATTGGCGGTGATGACCGCGGCGCATATGCCTTGGGAAGATATAAGCCTTTTATTGAAAAAGAGGGCAACTACCGTATGGCCTTTGTTGCTAACTGCTACCGCCCCTTAACCAAAACATCCGAGGACGCGTTGGAGGTCATGCGGGAAATTGAATGTGCCTGCGGCATTGCCTTTACCCACATTGTGAATAATTCCAATTTGGGTTCGGAAACCACAGTGCAGACGGTGTTGGACTCTTTGGACTTTATTGAGAAGCTTAGCCAAATCAGTGGGCTGCCCGTATGGCTGCACACGGTGGAGCAATCTCTGGCTGCGCCTTTGGGTGAGCATATTCAAAACCTGCTTCCTATGAAATTGCAGGAAAAATATTTTGATTTACCAACACAGAAGCCGAGCAATCGACCCCTGTGGGGTTAATGTAAAAGGAGGAACAGATAAATATGGCAAAAGTAACGTTCCAAAGTGACCGGTGTAAGGGATGCGGACTGTGCGTGAGCGCCTGTCCAAAGGGAATTCTTGTATTGGCTACCGATCAGATTAACAACAAGGGATATTCCCCCGCGGTGATGACGGATCAGGAAAAGTGCATCGGCTGCGCTTTCTGCGCGACCATGTGTCCTGACTGCATTATCACTGTGGAAAAGTAAGGAGGGGAGTTAAATGGCAGAAAGAGTATTGATGAAGGGCAATGAAGCCATTGCCGAAGCCGCCATTCGTGCCGGTTGCCGTCATTATTTTGGCTATCCTATTACACCGCAAACGGAAATTGCTGCCTATATGGCAAAGAAGATGCCGAAAATCGGCGGTGTGTTTTTGCAGGCAGAAAGTGAAATCGCGTCCATTAACATGGTTTATGGCGCAGCTGCTGCCGGTATGCGTGTTATGACATCCTCTTCCAGCCCCGGAATTTCTTTAAAAACAGAGGGTCTTAGTTACATTGCAGGTTCGGATGTTCCTGCCTTCGTGGTCAATGTCCAGCGCGGCGGCCCCGGTTTGGGCGGTATTCAGCCCTCTCAGTCTGATTATTTTCAGGCGACCAAGGGCGGCGGCCATGGCGACTATAAGATGATCGTCCTTGCGCCGGCTTCCGTGCAGGAGATGGCAAGCTTAACCATCAAGGGCTTTAATCTGGCGGATAAGTATTTGATGACCGCTATGATTTTGGCTGATGGTACCATCGGACAGATGATGGAGCCGATTTCCTTTGAGGATGCGGAGATTGAAACTTATGAGAAGCCTTGGGCGCTGACCGGCACAAACTGCGAGCGTCCTCACAATATCGTGAATTCTCTGTACTTAAAGCCCGATGAGCTGGAAGTAAAGAATATGGAGCGTTTTGAGCGCTACAAGGTAGTGGAGCAAAACGAAACCATGTGGGAAGAGTATATGATGGATGATGCAGAATACTGCGTGGTTGCCTTTGGCATTGCTTCCCGTGTGGCAAAGAACGCGGTGGTTGCTGCCAGAGCAGAGGGTATTAAGGTCGGCTTGATTCGACCCATTACCTTGTGGCCGTTCCCCAACGAGCCGCTGCTGAAAGCGGCTGATCAGGTCAAGGGCTTTATTTCCGTTGAGCTGAACATGGGTCAAATGATTGAAGATATTCGTTTGGCGACACAGTGCAAGCGTCCTGTGGGTCTTTGCAACCGTACCGGCGGCATGATTCCCAGCCCCGATCATGTTTTGGAGAGCATCCGTAACGCACAGAAAGGAGTGTACTGATATGGCAGTTGTATTTGAAAAACCCAAAGCGCTGACCGATGCAGTGCTCCACTACTGCCCCGGTTGCCCCCATGGCATTATTCACCGTTTGGTGGCAGAGGTTATGGATGAACTGGGCATTGAGGGCAAGGCGATTGGTGTTGCGCCTGTTGGCTGCGCTGTTATGGCATACGATTATTTTGCCTGCGATATGATTGAAGCGCCCCATGGCCGGGCTCCCGCTGTGGCTACGGGCATTAAACGCTGCCGTCCTGAAAACGTGGTGTTTACCTATCAAGGCGATGGTGACTTGGCGTCCATTGGCATGGCAGAGACTGTTCATTCTGCCGCCCGCAACGAAAACATTACTGTCATCTTCGTCAACAATGCAATTTATGGCATGACCGGCGGTCAGATGGCGCCCACATCCTTGCCCGGACAGATCACCCAGACTTCTCCCTACGGTCGTGATGTGAAGCACTGCGGCTGGCCCATTCGTGTTTGCGAAATGCTGGCAACGCTGGAAGGGCCTGAGTATGTGACCCGCGTGGCTGTGAACAATGTTAAGAATGTGAAGAATGCAAAGAAGGCAATTAAAAAGGCTTTTGAGAATCAGATTGAGGGCAAGGGCTTTTCTTTGGTGGAAGTGGTTTCTGCCTGCCCGACCAACTGGGGCATGACACCTCAGAAGGCGCTGGAATGGGTAGAAAGCGATATGCTGCCTTACTATCCTCTGGGTGTGTATAAAGACCGCACCGCGGCAAAGGAGGAAGCAAAATGAAAACCACTCAAATTATGATTGCCGGCTTCGGCGGACAAGGCATTTTGTTTTCTGGAAAATTTTTGGCATATAAAGGACTTTTGGAGGATTTGCAGGTTTCCTGGCTGCCCTCCTATGGCCCTGAAATGCGTGGCGGTACGGCAAATTGCAGCGTCATTTTGTCCGATTCTCCTGTTGGCAGCCCTATTATCACTCAGCCTGATGTGCTGATTGCCATGAATCTGCCGTCGCTCTTAAAATATGTGGACTCTGTTGTTCCCGGTGGACAGATTTATGTGGACAGCGCATTGATTGGGGAAAAGGTTGCTCGCGACGATGTGCAGGTTTTCTACATTCCTGCTACCCAAATGGCAAAAGAGCAGGGGATTTCCACCTTGGCTAACATGATTATGATGGGTCATGTGCTGGAAAATCACCCCGAGCTGTCTTTTGTAGGCACGGATACCACAGTAGAAAAGCTGGTGCCTCCTTCCAAGCCCGCCTTGGTGGAGCTGAACATGAAGGCGCTGAACTTAGGTAAAGAATATAAAGCTTAATAAAAAAGAGCCGTCTAAGACGGCTCTTTTTATATGTTTAAATATTGCTCAATCGTCTTGTGGGCGATTTGTTCGAATTGGTCATCGGTGAGTTTTAATTGCGTAAATCTTTGCACTTCGGTGACAGGATCCCACAGGGGATAATCCGAGCCGAAAGCCATGCGCTCTGCGCCAAAGGCATTGATATATTTCTCGGCCACACCATCTTTCATGAACATCAGAGAGCTTGAAATGTCAAAAATGCAATCTTTGTCGTGAAGCAGTTCATAAGCAGTTTCGTACATGCTGTATCCACCAAAGTGGGCGGCGATGACCTGTAATTTCGGAAACAGCTCCAAAATCCTCCGTAGCTTCATGGGGTGGGAGTAGTCGTAGCGCTTATCGCCCATGTGGAACATGACAGGCAGTTTATCCTGCACCATTTCGTATAGTGGAAACAGTCTGGGGTCATTAATGTCAAATTTTTGGAAATCGGGGTGCATTTTAATGCCGCGAAGACCATTTTCCATAATGTATTCCACTTCGTCCGTCAGCTGATCCATGGCGGCATGGACTGTGCCAAAGCCGATAAAACGGGCCTCGGCGGCAACCTGCGACAAAATGAAATCGTTTACGTGGCGCACGCGGTCGGGGCGCATGCCAACAGGCAAGACGATGAATTTTTCGATTTCTGCCTTATCGCCTTGGGAAAGGAGCATGCTTGCGGAACCGTCCATTCCGCCTCCGTCGAGCTGATAGAATTCCCGAATACTGTTGGTGGCTTTTTGAGAAATAGCTTCGGGGTAGATGTGGGTATGAATGTCGATGAGTTTCAAAATATTTCGCCTCGGTTATTGTTTAATATGAATGGATAATATCACAAATTGGTGAAGAATACAACAAGAATAGGCAATTTTAGGAGAAACAGTCCATCAGACTGTTTCCTGATCCGCCTTTCGAGTCCTATCCGCATTAAAATATCCGGATACCCAAAAGGGCATCCGGATATTTTGGTGCACCTGAGCATTCTATAACCGAACCGTTTACCTCTTTTAGAGTTACTGTTTTACTTCCTTATTCTGAGTATTAATTCACGAGGCAGGACGGGTTGTCCTGCCTCGTAAATTATATTTCAGTTACTATCCCTCGATATTTACGAGTTGGTCGGTTTCAGCGTAAAGGCACCACATTTGGAACAATAATATTCTGGAATATATCGAATGCCATTTTCGTCTTTTGCTGGATTAACATAATGTAAAACCCAGTTATGTTTCTCAAGCACATCGTAGTCACATATTGTGCACTGGTGCTTATGATAGATGTCATTTCCGTAATCAATATCTTGGCAATTATGTGATCGTGTATATCGATAATATTTAACATTCACAACACCATCATCTTTGTACGCAGCAGGAACAGTTGCTTTGTTATGGGTCCAAACGCACCCTTGGCCCCATTTTGATCTAATCCGAAGCGGATTAGTACCTACAACAACGCCCGAATGAGCGACTACGCCATCGACATAATATACAATGATATCATTAACCTGCGCAACACTATCTGAACTCCCCAATAATGTACAATGATCATCACATATATATATCTCAACACCAGGATATGTTGTGCCGCCAACAGATAATGTTGTATTAATCCATTTCCTTCCAGGAGAAGTACCATGCCAAGCGTATGCATGGCAATTATAATATGCGGTTGCCGCCGAAACGAATGATAGATCCGAATATCCCGACTTTCCGTAGTAAGTACTGTAACAAGAATCTATATCGCCAGCTGTTAATTGGCTCTGTGCATAAAATGTTGTAACAGGCTGTCCACTTGTCGTGTTGACCGTTACATTGTCAATATATTGCACATAGCCAAGATAAAAAGCAATGGAACCCGCTCGCCCATCCTGAGTATCACGCTCGCTTTTATAAACAGAACGATATCGCTCAAATAAAGAAAGTCGACTTGTTTCTCTATATATTTTCGAAGCCGAGGTGCTGCTTATATTAATAAACTCCTGAAAATCGTTGACAATTCGTTGAAGTTGATGCTCATTAAGAAGATTATAATAACAATCAAGTGCAAGCAAAGCTTCAATTGTTTCACGCATACTGAACAGTTCTTGGCCGCGCCTGATAAAATCGTTAATTTCTGCTGGCTTATCAACTGCACTATCTAATGCTTTTTCCCAAAAAGCATTATAACTGTCAATATCGTATTTGCCAAATTCGGTTAGTATTTCTTCGTAAAGTTCAATTAACGCAAGTGAGGCATCTTCTTTTGCTTCAAGAGTCATCACTTCCGGAGAAACCCATTTTGCAGTATTATACATGTGCTCTAGCGTGCACTCGAGACCAAGTGAAAACACTACCTCTTGTGATAATTTTCGAACTACATCTTTTGCAAGTAATAAGGTTTCATTGCTTGCTTGGTGCAAATCTGATGCAGAAGAATTTACGTTGACCTTATTGGAGATTGCATCTGTTCTAGTTTGGGAAATTATTACAGCCGGGCTGTTTTCTTGTGCATTTACAGCAAAACCAGAAACCGACATTGGCAATACAAGTGCGATCACCACGAGTATGGATATCATTCTTTTCATAGCAATCCTCCTTAATAATAGATATGTTTGAAGCGATTTCGAACTAATCTTACTTTGCTGGGTAGGTACAATATAGATACATTAGCCTGTTCATGCTATATTGTCCCCATATTCCTAAAGCCAAAGGCTATTGAATAACAATCATACCATAACCACCTCCTCGATACATTTCAAACATTGTTTCTTTGGAGGCATCGTCATAATACTTGCTTGCAGACGCATTATTGATTGTAATATACTCTTTGAAATCGGCCATCATGCGCTGAATACCCTGCTCGTCGAGCAAATCATAATAGCAGTCTAAAGCAAGCAGAGCTTCTATCACCATGCGTGTTGTCTGGATTCTGGTAATCTTCATATACTCATCTTTGTGATCAAAATCCGGCTCGTAACCTGATTTTACATTTTCATAAAACCAGTCAAGATCACAAGAACGATACTCAGTCAAAAGATCCTCATATAACTTGATCAACGCAAGAGCAGAATCCTCTTTTGTTTCGAGCGTGATAAGTTCAGGCGCTACCCATTTCGCCGTATTATTGTATACCTCAGATAGCGTTTGCATCAGGCCAAGGCCGGGGGAGAATACAACTGCTTGCTGCAATTTCTCTACTGCGGTGTTGGCAAGTTCCAGTGTTTCCTCACTTGGCTTCAGATACACTTCATTGTCCTCAATCTTGTAGTAAAGTGCCACACTGTCTTGCTCTATAATCTCGCTTCCATCGGGATACTTTTTGTTTACCTCCAACGCCCAGACAACTACACCATCCGTTTCGGTTAACCCTTGAATTCCTGACCTTTTATCCGCTTTTGTAAACACGGCAGCAGGAACCACTATATCTTCGCTCTTCAGTTGCTCAATACTGTTGTTCCACGTATATCCTGCAGCCTTGCCATCGTCAATTACTTTTATGGTCTCAATCATATTGTTTGGATCAATTCGGCTATATGACATTAAAATTCTTGCGGTCACTCTTGACGGAGCATTCTCCTCTTTTGAGTTACAAGCGACATAAATTGATACAGGCAAATCCTCTCCAACGTTCACTTTTGATTTGTCCGTCACAACTGCTATCTTCGCTCCGTTTAGCAATTTATTTTCTACAAAGTCGAAACCAATTTTTAACGCCGGATTCGTCAGCAAATCACCTGGATGTTTTGAATTAAGTGTTATCATTATAGTTGAAAGAGCAACTGCAACAATCAGCATTAAGGAACAAGCGATAGGAAATACTTTTTTCAATGTGAAGGTATTGCGATTCGATGAAGCGCTTTGAGCGGCATTACTCAGGAAATTATTCTTTCTTTTCAAGCATCTATCAATTAACGTAGGATCAATTTGCGCCATTGCGTCAAACATTCTTGAGGTTTTCATCCGGAATCTCCTTAATGTACTTTTTCAACTTTTGCCTTGTTCTGGACAAGGTACTCCTTAGGTGGTTCTCTTTCATATTAAACAAAGCCGCAATTTCCGCCACACTCTCAAAGAAATAGTACCTATGAATAAACATATCCGCCTCGGCTTCGTCCAGATTATACAGAAACGAATTAAGTACGTTTACTAATTCTAAAGAAGTCAATTCCGAATTCTTAGGAAAGCATTTCTCGAGTTCCATGTATACTAATTCATTTTTGTCGACAATGACAGTTGTTGAAACATTAAAAAACCTTGCAATTCGTTCAATCATCTGCCAGTCGGGTCGTCTTGCTCCGGTTTCCCATTTCGACACAAGCTCTCTTGAAACAAAAAGAGCCGCAGCAAGATTTTCTTGTGTTATATTGCGTCTAATTCTCAAATCTGCAATGGCTTTTGAAATGTCCAAACGCTTCTCTCCCTTCCTAAAGAATACAGAAGGATATCTTCGTCTTTAATTATACAACCATCTTGTTAAAAAGAAAGGGACAAAACGCAACTCTGGTCAACCAAAATTAATTGGTCGTGTGTTCATAAAGATATCGAGCACCAAGACGATATAAACAATTGCCTTTGTAGCGCTCGAGTGCGTATCTATCAGCAGAAAAATGTGGGTAATACCGACAACAAGTAAAATGCCGTCAAGGTTTGTGAGAGGACGAAAAAATCTTTCAGGCGAATATAGGTAAGTGCGATAGCAAAGAAAATAATTCCTGATTTTGTGTTAGTCGTAGATGCTTTTTTAGTCTTCATTTCAAATCTCCTTTTATGTACAAAATTCATTGAAACGAAGAAGTGGCAGTACAGAGCAAAACACTCTGTACTGCCGCAAACAAAGGCTATTTAACATCTTTTAAGAAAACAACAAACCCGAACGTTTCACCGATTGGTAAAAGGTTCGGGTTTGAATGCTTTGGTGCGAGAGATGGGACTCGAACCCACACGGCGAAACCACACGCACCTCAAACGTGCTTGTCTACCATTCCAACACTCTCGCAAGCGCTTGAATATTATAACCTTTTGCCTATTTTTTGTCAATATCTTTTTTCCATCTCTTGCAACATTGATGCATATCTGTTACACTATTGAAAAAGAGAGGCAGGTGGTAGTATGACCCGTTTTTTTGTAGACGAAAGTGTATTCTCGCAGGAACAGATTTCACTTACCGGTGAAAATGCCCAGCATGCCAAAGTGCTGCGCTTAAAAGCAGGGGAGCAGGTGCTGGTTTGTGATGGAGAAGGTCGCGAAGCGCTGTGTGAGGTGATAGACACAACGTTGCTTCAAGTCACCCGCAGACAGGACTCAGTCACGGAGCCCAATGTGCAGGTGAGTGTATATATGGCATTCCCCAAGGCGGACAAATTGGAGCATGTCATTCAAAAGGCTACGGAGCTGGGCGCTTATGAGATTGTGGCATTTCCATCTGCCAGATGTGTGTCCAAGCCCGACGAAAAAAGCTTGCAAAAAAAGTTAGAGCGTTGGCACAAAATTGCAGCATCTGCGGCAGAACAATGCGGCAGAGGCAGAATCCCACAGGTTTTGGTGCTGCCCAGCTTTTCACAGGCGGTGCAGAGAGCCGTTAAGGCTGATCAGGCGCTCCTTTTTTACGAAAACGAAGAGGCGACCACATTAAAAATGGCGCTGTCTGAGGGGATCTATCAGTCTGTCAGCTTACTCACCGGTCCGGAGGGCGGTCTGGAAGAAAGGGAAGTCATGCAGGCAAGGGATGCAGGCATGAAAATCTGCACCTTGGGCAAGCGGATACTTCGCTGCGAAACGGCACCGCTTTGCGCGTTGTCTGCTGTCATGTATGATATGGGAGAATTTTAAAATGAAACCGCTGACTCACGGTCAGCGGTTTTTTATTTATGATATTTACTGCCCGCCTGAATGGCTTCGGCGCGGTAGATTTGTTCCAGCACCATGATTCTGGCGAGGTGATGAGGAAAGGTCATAGGCCCCATGGACAGCTTGAAATCGGCCATTGCCTTGATTTTAGGCGAGATTCCAAAGGAAGAGCCGATTAAGAAGCAAGCGCTGCTTTTCCCGTTTAACTTAACCTCTTTTAGCTTTTCGGCAAAATCTTCGCTGGATAGGGTTTTTCCCTCCGGTGTAAAAATGCAAAACCAAGTATTTTTTGGGAGTTTGGATAAAATCTGCTCTGCCTCTTTATCAAGCCCCGCAGCAATCTCTGTGGCAGAGGGATTCTCTGGCAGACGATATTCAGGAAGTTCCACAAGATGGAATGTGCAGTAGCCTTTTAGCCGCTTTGCATATTCCTCCGCAGCGCTTAAATAAAATTTTTCCTTTAATTTACCCATGACAATCAGCGTAATATCAAACATAGAATCCCTCCAACAAGGACACTATATCATAAGTAACGGAAAAAGGCAATAAGGAGGGATTTTATGAAATGGAAGCGTAAAAAGGATGAGATGAAAGAGGATCAGTTCGATCCAATGGGTAGCTATACAGGTGTGCCGGCTGATAAATTAGAGATGCCGGTGCAGGATGCGGATGATTTATAAAAATAAGGGCGCATTGCGCCCTTATTCTGTTCCTTTGTATTTTTTGCGTGTGGCTAAGCCACCGCGAATGTGCCGCTGCTGCTTATTTGTGTCCAGTACGTGCCGAACCTTTTCATATAGCAGGCGGTTACATTGGGGCAGACGTTGCTGTAAATCCTTATGTACGGTGGATTTGGAGATTCCAAAATGTCGGGCAGCCGTTCTTACGGTTGCTCCGGTTTCAATCATGTACACAGCCAGCGCGCAG
>JAZQWI010000033.1:0-96109 GCA_045632245.1 Faecousia sp.
CTCAGTTGGTAGAGTAGCCGGTTCATACCCGGTATGTCATCTGTTCAAATCAGATTGCCGCTACCAGGCCCGTTGGTCAAGCGGTTAAGACACCGCCCTTTCACGGCGGTAACATGGGTTCGATTCCCGTACGGGTCACCAAAAAATAACACCACCCTTTTGGGTGGTGTTATTTTTTGCCGTAGGGGAGATGTTTTTTATTTTCCTTGTTTGATTTTCTGTATTTCTTCTGCAATGTTACAGGCGCCCTCGTAAGGGCAGCTGCCAAACTGACAATCGGCAGTCCAATCCCTTCCGTCCTGTTCCAAGATGACCATGCGGCTGTCATCTAAGCAGCGGCAGTAGCCGGACAAGATAATTTCGTCTTCCATATTTAGTTCTCCAAAATGCAAAAGCCCATAGGACAGAGGGTCAGAGATTCTCCGTTTTCCTGCGCAATTTGGTGCGTTAGCAGAAGCTTTCCCGCGGGGAAGCTTTGAGGCTCGGCGCTGCGGTTAATGCAGATTCTTAATGTTTGGGTGGGCGCGGTGCGGGTAAATTCCAGCACACCACCGTCAGCCTGAATAAAGGAGATGTCGCCTTCTTGCAGGGCGGGGCAGGCTTTGCGCAATGCGCCAAGGCTTCTGAAGTGTGCCAGCAGCTCAGGATTTTCCTGTCCCCATGGATAGGGACGGCGGTTAAAGGGATCTTTGTGGCCCTCCATACCGGCTTCATCACCATAGTATAAGCTGGGAATTCCGGGGAGAGTGTATTGCAATGCCGTAGCCAGCATCAGCCGTTTCACAGCCAAAGCAATTTGCTCAGGGGAAAGAAAACGGTGTGCCATTTCTTCACGGCTTCCCTCAAAAGGGTCTGCCAAAGCGGTGAGGATGCGGGGTGTATCGTGGGTGCCCAGCAGATTCATATTGCTGTGCAGCACCTGATGAGGATAGTTTTCGGCTATGGTCATAACGGTGCTTCGAAGTGCCCAGCCGCCATTTTGCTCGGTGACAAAGTTTAAAATGGCAGTGCGGAAGGGGTAATTCATCACACTGTCCAGCACACCGTCCACAAAGTAGCGGCAGCGCTTGTTGTAAGAAATTTTATTGGAGGCATCCTCCCACACTTCACCGATTAAAAGAGCGTCGGGGCGGATTTGACGAATTCGCCTTTTTAGCAAAGCCAGAAATTCGCTGGGCAATTCGTCGGCCACATCCAGCCGGAAGCCGTCGCAGCCGGCATTCAGCCAATGCGTCACCACACTGTCATCATCTTCGATGATGTAGCGGATAAAATCGGGGTTTAACTTGTTGATTGTGGGCAGGGTATCAAAACCCCACCAGCTATGGTAGCGGTCAGGCCATTGCTGGAAGCAGTACCAACCGGTGTAGGGGGAGGAGGGGGCGTTGTACGCACCGCCTTCGCCAAAAGCGCCCTCGCGGTTAAAGTACAGGCTATTAGAGCCGGTGTGAGAGTAGACACCATCCAGAATGACCTTGATGCCATATTGGTGCGCTGCTTGACACATGGCGCGAAAGTCCTCCATAGTACCCAGCATGGGGTCGGGGGTCTTATAGTCGCCGGTGTCGTAACGGTGGTTGGAGAAGCTTTTGCTGATGGGGTTCAGGTACAAAATGGATGTGCCCAGAGAGGCGATGTAGTCCATTTTCTCCGTAATGCCCTGAAAGTTTCCACCGTAAAAATCGTTATTCAGCACAAGCCCCTCGGCAGTGGGCTGCCAAGTGACTTCTTCGTTCCAATTTTCGTGAACAGAATAGGGTGTTAATTTTTCTGATAAATCGCAATTTCCCGATTTGCAGAAACGGTCAGGGAAGACTTGATAAATCAGACCGCCCTTTGCCCATGGGGGTGTGGTGAAATCTGCGGGAACGCAGCTTATTTGCCATAGGGCGCCGTCTTCCATGTTGGTATCGTCCCCGTACTTAAACAGACGGAAACCGCCGGTTGCACCAACAATATAAAAATAATAAAAATATAGTCCTGTTTCAGCGAATTGAAACTGTCCCTCAAACAGATCATACGCTCCTTGCGTTTGCCAAAAAGGCAAGGTAACGGTCATGGCCGGTGCACCGTTTTCTTGTTCCATCCGACACTCCACATGGGTTGCTTTCACAGATGACGGAATGTGGATACACAGGCGGCAAGATTGCCCCGGGGTGAGCGTGCCGAAGGGGGATTTAAATTGTAGCTGTTTACTGTCAAATAAAATCCGCATGATAGGCTCCAAACAGAAATTTCATGTGCTTATTATACAGCAAAATGCGCAAAAAGGGAATAGGGGAAGAGAAAAAACAGGATTTCACCGGATGTTTGGTGCGGCATATACTATGGATGAAACGGCACTGTGCATAATATCTAAAAGCTCGCGGTTTTCCGAGGAAATTTTTGACGCGGTTTTTGTGAAATATGACTTGATTTTCCCTGGGTGTATCATTATAATATTATCGATAAGAGTGTACTGAAACGCTCTTTTCATAGGGTTTCATTTGGAAAGGATGATAAATTATGAGCAAAAAGATTACTGTGATTGGCGCCGGTAATGTCGGCGCAACCATTGCATATACCCTTTCTTTGGGCAATATCGCTTCCCAGATTGTTTTGATTGATATTAATAAGGAAAAGGTGCAGGGCGAGGTCATGGACATCGTGCAGGGCACCAGTTTTCGTGAGCCTATTACGGTGATTGCCGGTGATTATCAGGACGCAGCGGACTCTGACATCGTGATCATCACTTCCGGTGTTGGTCGCAAGCCCGGTCAGACCCGTATTGATTTGGCGCAAATTAATGTGAACATTCTCAAAGAGATTACCCCTCAGATTGTAGCTGCTGCACCTAAGGCGCTGTATGTCATCGTCAGCAATCCTGTGGACATTATGACCTATGTGTTTACCAAGATTTCCGGATTGCCTGAAAATCAGATTATCGGTTCCGGTACGATTTTGGATACTGCCAGATTGCGCTATGATTTGTCTCACCATTTCAAGGTGGCGCAGAAAAATATCCATGCCTATGTGTACGGTGAGCATGGCGATACTTCCTTCATTCCTTGGTCCTTGGCGGATATTTCCGGCTGCGGACTGAGTGAATATGAAGACCTGATGGTGAAAAAGGGCATTGTAGAGGAGCGGATTGATCCTGTTAAGACCTTGGAGTATGTGCAAAAATCCGGCGGCGAGATTATTGCTAAGAAGGGCGCAACCTTCTATGCGGTTTCCGCATCCGTGAACAAGATTCTTTCTGCGTTGGATGCTGCCTATGATTCTGTGGCAACAGTCTCTACCATGATGCATGGAGAATATGGCATTGAAGATGTGTGCATTAGCACCATGACCATTATCGGACCCAATGGTGCCAAGGGTAAGGTTCCCGTGGAACTGACCTATGATGAGCAGCTGAAGCTCCGCGCCAGCGCCGATGCTTTGAAGGAAGTCATTAAGAGTTTGGATATTTAAAAGGAAAAGAAAATCCCCGAACCGTTTGGTTCGGGGATTTTTTAATGATTAAGCTTGCTCTTCCATTTCTTTCAGAGCGTCCTTGCGGCTGAAGTTTGCACGGCCCTTCTCGTCGAAGCCCATGAACTTCACCCATGTCATATCGCCTAAATTCAGCACATCTTCCACCTTTTCCACGCGGCGGTTTTCCAGCTTGGAAATGTGCACCATGCCGTCATGGCCGGGAGCGATTTCCACGAAAGCGCCGATGGGCAGGATGCGGACAACCTTGCCGTAGTACAGCTTGCCAACCTCGGGAACGAAGCAGATGTCGTCCACCATCTTCTTGGCGGCGTAGGCGGCAGCAGAGTCCACAGCAGAGATGAACACAGAGCCATCGTCCTCGATGTCCACCTTGGCACCGGTGTCAGCGCAGATTTTCTGAATGGTCTTGCCGCCGGAGCCGATGACTTCACGAATCTTGTCCACGGGAATGGTCATGGAGATCATCTTGGGAGCGTATTCGGAAACCTCAGCGCGAGGCTCGGCAATGCAGGGCAGCATGACTTCTTCCAGAATGACCAGACGAGCCTTGCGGCAACGCTCCAAAGCGTCGGCAATGATTTCCATAGTCAGACCCTTGTTTTTCAGGTCCATCTGAATGGCGGTGATACCCTCGGTAGTACCGCCAACCTTAAAGTCCATTTCGCCGTGGAAGTCTTCCACGCCCTGAATGTCGGTGAAGGTTCTCCATTCGCCGGTTTCCTGATCGGAAATCAGACCGCAGGAGATACCGGCAACGGGACGCTTAATGGGAACACCTGCGTCCATCAGAGCCAGAGTAGAGCCGCAGATAGAGCCCTGAGAAGTAGAGCCGTTGGAGGACAGAACTTCGGACACCACGCGAATGGCGTAGGGGAATTCCTCGATGGAGGGAATCACAGGCAGCAGAGCCTTTTCAGCCAACGCACCGTGACCAATCTCACGACGGGAGGTGGAGCGGGCAGCGCGGGCTTCACCGGTGGAGAAGGAGGGGAAATTATAGTGGTGGATATACCGCTTGGTTTCCTCGTCATAAATGGTGTCCAGCTTCTGAGCAGCAGACAGAGTGTTCAGGGTGCAGATGGACAGAACCTGCGTCTGACCACGGGCGAACAGACCACTGCCGTGAACACGGGGCAGGAGACCAACCTCAGCGTCCAGAGGACGGATATCGTCCATGCCGCGGCCGTCAACGCGCTTACCTTGCAGCAGCCACTTCTTAACGACCTTCTTTTGCATTTTATACAGGCAGACTTCAATATGAGTTTCGAAGTCCTCGTACTTTTCAGCAAACTTCTCGGCGAAGTCTAGACGGGCGGCGGTCAAGCGCTCCTCGCGGATGTTCTTGTCGTCGGTGTCCAGAGCGTTTTCAATCTGGGGCAGACCGTAAGCAATCAAATCGTCCAGCAGGTCGTGGTTGACAGCGGCCTTTTCAAAGGTGAACTTGGGCTTGCCGATTTCTGCAACGATACCGTTAATGAACTTTACGATTTCCATGTTGGTCTCGTGAGCCACGCGAATGGCTTCGTAAACAATGGCTTCGGGAGCTTCGTTGGCCTCGGTTTCGATCATGACAACCTTCTCAAAGGTGGAGGAGATGCATACGAAGCAGTCGCAGGCTTCCCGTTCCTCAGCGGAGGGGTTGATGATATATTGGTCGCCTACGTGGGCAACGTTGGTGGTGGCAACAGGTCCGTTCCAGGGCACATCGGAAGTAGCGATGGCGATGGAAGCGCCCAGGGAAGCTACGATTTCCACGGGATTTTCGTGGTCGTTGGCCATGACAGTGCAGGTAACAACGGTGTCGTTACGCAGTTCTTCGTCAAAGAGAGGACGCATGGGACGGTCGATGATACGGCTGTTCAGGATACCACGCTCGGAGGGCTTGCCTTCGCGGCGGTTGAAAGAGCCGGGGATGCGGCCAACAGCGTACATTCTCTCTTCAAATTCGATGGTCAGAGGGAAGTAGTCGATACCGGCCTTGGGAATGGGGTTGCAGGTGCAGGTGGTCAGAACTACGGTGTCGCCGTAGCGGCAGATGCACTCAGCGTTGGCGAGCTCGGCAACCTTGCCGGTTTCTACGGTAAAGGTACGGCCGCCGATTTCCATCTCGTAAACGTGATGGTTGGGATACTGTTTGCGAGTAATCATGGTGTTTTCCTCCTAATGTTTTTATTTGTTCGGGAGGTTTAGCACTTGAAACTGGCGGCGACATTCGTCACCACTTTCAACTGCTAAATATTCTCCCGTTGGTGCATGAATTTGGAAAAAGGGCGACGGTAACCGTCGCCCTTTCCGAACACTTACTTACGGATACCCAGCTTGGCGATCAGAGCACGATAGCGGTTGATATCCTTCTTTGCCAGATAGTCCAGCAGATTGCGGCGCTTACCAACCATCATCAGCAGACCACGGCGGGAGTGGTTGTCGTGCTTGTGCACACGCAGATGGTCAGTCAGCTCGTTGATACGAGCGGTGAGAATGGCAACCTGAACTTCGGGAGAACCGGTGTCGCCCTCGTGGGTTGCGTTGTCCAGAATAACCTGGGTCTTCTTTTCTTTCAGAATCATGATGTTTTCCACCTTTTCTTAAATTTACCTCGCGCCAAGTAAGGGGTCGGTGTCTTCCCGAAACTGAGCTGCGGGCATAGTTTTTGCGTCTGGTCATAGCCAGCCCGAATATCTTACCATAAGTTTTCCCAAATGTAAAGGAAAATTTTCACTTTTTCGCAAAAAAATCTATGGTTTTTTGCCGATTTCTCTGAATTTCTGCCTGTAAAGCCTGCAAATTCGGAAATTTTTTCTCCGGTCGCAGGAAAGCGTGAAATTCAAGGGTGAGGGTTTTGCCGTAGAGGTCGCCTTCAAAATCAAACAGCCAGCTTTCTACGGTGGTATGCTCTCCACCCACTGTGGGGCGGTTGCCGATGTTGGTTACGGCTAAGTATTTGCGGTTATCTACCCATGCATAGCAAGCATAGACACCCAGCGCGGGGGTGAGAAGCTCATCGGGCAGGGGCAAATTAGCGGTGGGGATGCCCAAAGTGCGGCCTAATTGCCGCCCGGCAATCACAGTGCCGCTGAGAAGATGGGGGTGTCCCATCAGGCGGTTTGCTTGCTCAATATTGCCTCGCTCCAACACAGAGCGGATTCGGGAGGAGGAGATTTTCTCTCCGTCCATTTGCTCCAACGGCAAAATGACGCAGGGCAAATCGCGCTCTGCGGCAAAGGCTTTTAATCTCTGGGGTGTACCCTCGCCATTGCGGCCAAAGCGAAAATCATCTCCGCAGACAAAGCCGACTGCGTCCATGTCCATCAGCTTGTCCAAAAAGTCATGCCAAGGAAGCGCTAAGCTTTCTGCGGTGGCGGGGTAGACACAAATGCTGTCCATTCCGTATTGGCGCAGGAGCGCGCACCTGTCCTGAACGGTAAGAAGCATATTCGGTTTTTGATTTTGTAAAATTGCGCTGGGCGGGAGGTCAAAGGTCAGCGCCGCGGCTTTGCAGCCACGCTCATCGGCAAGCCGGCGACACTGCGCCAGCAGCGCCTGATGGCCTAAATGCACTCCGTCGAAAAATCCCAGAGCGAAAATCATCTTTTCTTTCATTTTTTCACACTTCAAAAAAGCTTTTGATGGTTGACATAACTCCGTCGCGGACTTGGGACAGCGCCATAAATGCGCCGGTTTGGTCGTAAACGCGATAGGTGCCTTCCGGCAATTTCACAGAAAAACTGTTGCCGTTTTTGCACCGCAAGGACTGCTTATCCGTCATGGTATAGGCTTCGTAGTTGCGGAACATGGAATCGATGGGGCGCAAGAATTGTTCCGGAGCTTCGCTTTCCAAGAGGGTTTGCAGGGGGATGGCCTTTTCCGCGGTATATTCACCGGCAGATACTCTGCGCAGCGCTTCCATACAGCCGCCGCAGCCCAGCGCCAGGCCGATATCTTTGCACAAAGTGCGGATATACGTGCCCTTGGAGCAGCGCACTCTGATTTTGGCGGTTTCACCGGAGAATTCCATACAGGTCAGCTCAAAAATGGTAATGGGGCGGGGTTTTCGCTCCACAGTCACGCCCTTGCGCGCCAAATCATAGAGCTTTTGCCCGTCCACTTTCAGAGCGGAATACATAGGGGGCGTTTGCAAAATGTTGCCCCGAAATAGGTGAAGAATTTCTAAAAACTTCGATTCCGTCACGGAAACGGGTTTTGTTTCCAAAACCCTTCCGGTCATATCCTCAGTGTCGGTGGAAATGCCCAGCCGCAGTACGGCTTCGTAGGTTTTTTCCGCATGCTCGAAAAATTCTACGCCCCGGGTGGCGCGGCCTACAAACACCGGCAAAACACCGGTTGCCATGGGGTCTAGGGTGCCGCCATGGCCAATGCGTCGCGTATTGAACACCCGTCGCAAACGGGCAGTGACATCCTGACTTGTCCAGCCGGCAGGCTTATCTACAATGACAATGCCGTTCATGCGCCCAACTCCCAATCCAGCATGGCTTTGCCCATGGCGTTTATGGCGTCCTCCATGGACATTTTCAGGCTGCAACCGGCCGCGCCGGTATGACCGCCGCCGCCAAACAGTTCGCAGATGGCCGCGGCATCGTATCCGGGAATGGCCCGCACGGAAACTTTGACATATTCAGGATTAGACTGGCGAATCATGGCGGACATATTCACGCCTTCAATGGAACGGAGGAAAGAGGAAATGTCATTCCAATCGTCCTCTGTCACGCCTAATTGCTCCTCGATTTCCTTGGGAATACCGCACACAGTCAGCTTGCCCTCGGCAAGGAACTGCACATGGTCAATCATCCAAGCTTCCAAACGGAGCTTGGCTAAGGATTTGGTGTCAAAAATTTTCTGATTCCACTGATATATTTCTGCGCCTGCGGCCACACAGTCTGCTGCCACATCAAAGGTATGGGCGGTGGTGTTGGCGAAGCGGAAGCAGCCGGTGTCAGTGGAAATGCCCACATAGATGGCCTCGGCAATTTTGCTGTCCGGCTCAACGTCCATATCCAGAAGCAATTCCCAAATTAACTCCGCGCAGGCGGCGCTTTCGGAATCCACATATTCTGCCGGCGCATATTCCCGACCGGAGCCATGGTGGTCGATGCGCAGGTCAATGCAGTTTTTCAGCTCGTCATATTGTCTGGGGAGCATGGAATCGGCTGCCACATCCACGGCAATGAGTAAATCGCCCTCTTCCGGCGCAGCCTTCGTTAAGCCATCCAGCAGGGGAGCGTACAGAGGCGTAACTTCCGGATTTTCCAGCACATGGGCAATTTTACCCAGCTGACGCAGACCCAGACACAAACCGGCAGAGGAGCCGATGGTATCTCCGTCGGGCTTGCGGTGGGTCAGAATCACAAACCGGTCACGATTTAGCAGCCAGTCTGCACATTCAAGTCTGGTCAGAATCTTCATCAGAGGAGACCTCCAAGGAGTTGATAAGTTTTAACAGCTTTGCGCCATAAGTGATGCTGTCGTCCAGCGCCCAAACCAGCTCAGGGGTATAGCGCAGCTTTAAATTGCTGCTCAGTTCCCGACGCAGCCAGCCGCCGGCAGATTTTAAGCCTTTCATGGCATCGGCAGCTTTGTTTTCTTCTAAAAAGCTGACATAGACCTTGGCGTAGCGTAGATCCGGTGTGGTTTCTACGCGAGTGATAGAAATCATCGTGCCGGCCACACGGGGGTCTTTGACATTGCGCAGATTGTCCGCAAGGGATTTCTGAATTTCTTCATTGATTCGGTTGATACGGTTGGATGCCATAATGTATCCTCCTGTTTTGGTTAGCATACCATAGCAAAGCGGCGGATAGTGGTATTTGCTATCCGCCGAATTTGCATTATCGTTTTACTTCCTGCATGGCGAAGCATTCAAATACGTCGCCTTCTTTAATATCATTGAACTTGGCAATGCTCATGCCGCACTCATAGCCTGCGGTGACTTCCTTTACAGCATCCTTAAAGCGCTGCAAGGAGCCAACTTCGCCTTCGTGAATGACGATGTTGTCACGCAGAATACGCACGCTGGCATCTCTGGTGATTTTGCCGTCCTTGACCATACAGCCGCAGACAGTACCCACAGAGGAGACCTTATAGGTCTGGCGGACTTCGGCATGGCCGATGACCACTTCCTCAAACTTGGGAGCCAGCATGCCCTTCATGGCCGCTTCGATTTCATCAATCGCATCATAAATGACGCGGTAGAAACGCATATCTACGGCAGTTCTCTGAGCGGAAGCTTGCGCGCCGGCATCGGGACGGACATTGAAGCCGACGATGATTGCACCGGCAGTGGTTGCCAGCAGAATATCACTTTCGTTGATGGCGCCTACACCGGTGTGAATGACCTTGACGCGAACTTCCTCGTTGGAAATCTTTTCTAAGGACGCTTTCAGCGCTTCCGCAGAACCCTGCACGTCAGCCTTGACGATCAGGGGCAGCTCCTTCGTTTCACCTTCCTGCATACGGGCAAAGAGGTTATCCAAAGTAACTTTCTGCATAGCGTTGGCAGCAGCGTTCTTTTCTGCTTCCTTGCGCTGCTCTACCAGCTCGCGAGCCATACGCTCGTCGGTAACGGCATTGAATTCGTCGCCGGGGGCGGGAACTTCTGCTAAACCGGTGATTTCCACGGGTACGGAAGGACCGGCGGATTTGACGGTGCGGCCCTTATCGTTGGTCATAACACGGACACGGCCAACGGCAGTGCCGGCAATGACGATATCACCCTGATTCAGCGTGCCGTTTTGCACCAGCAAAGTGGCAATAGGACCACGGTTTTTATCCAAACGGGCCTCAATGACAGTGCCCTTGGCGCGGTGGTTGGGGTTGGCCTTCAATTCCTGCACTTCCGCAGTTAAGATGACCATTTCCAGCAGATCGTCCAAGCCCATGCCGGTCTTGGCGGAAATGGGCACGATGACCGTGTCGCCGCCCCATTCCTCGGGAATGAGGTCGTAATGGGTCAGCTGCTCTTTAATCTTATCAGGGTTGGCAGTGGGCTTATCCATTTTGTTGATGGCAACAATGATAGGCACTTCTGCCGCCTTGGCGTGGTTAATGGATTCAATGGTCTGGGGCATAATGCCGTCGTCAGCTGCCACAACCAGAATGGCAATGTCCGTAGACTTTGCGCCGCGGGCGCGCATAGAGGTAAAGGCAGCGTGACCGGGGGTGTCTAAGAAGGTGATCATGTTGCCGTTAACATCTACGGTGTAAGCGCCAATATGCTGAGTAATGCCGCCGGCTTCCCCTGCGGTAACAGAAGTCTTACGAATGGCGTCCAAGGTAGAGGTCTTGCCATGGTCAACGTGACCCATAACGACTACCACGGGAGCGCGGGTTTCCAGCTCTTCTGCGGTATCTTCATGGTCGTCGATAATGCGCTCTTCAATGGTGATGGTGATTTCCTTTTCCACCTTGCAGCCCATTTCTATGGCTACATATTCTGCGGTGTCAAAATCGATGGTCTGGTTGATGCCGGCCATAATGCCGTTTTTCATCAGCAGCTTAATGACCTCACCGGCAGTTTTCTTCATGCGGCTGGCCAGTTCGCCCACGGTAATTTCTTCGGGGATTTTTACCGTCAGCTGTGCCTTGCGGGCAATTTCCATCTGCAAACGGCGCATCTTTTCCTGCTCTTCGTTGCGGGACTTGTTGCCTTTGCTGAACTTGTTGGGCTGCTGCTTATTCTGCTGCTGACCCTTCTTGCCGCCGATACGTTGCTTGCCGCCTTGATAATCCTGAACGCGCTGGTCTACCAGATTGTCTACATCGGCAAAGCGGTTGGCATTGACCTGCACCGCAGAGGTATCCACAATGCGGCGCTCCCGCTTGCGCTCCGGCTGAACAGGCTTATCTGCCTTGGGGGCAGTTTCCTGCTTGGGAGCGACTTCCTTCTTAGCGGCGGCCTTGGGTTCTTGCTTTGCAGTTTCTGCCTTAGGCTCTTCTTTGACAGGCGCAGGCTCTGCCTTAGGCTTAGGCTGCACAGCAAACACAACCTCCAAAGAGGCAATCTGGTTATGTTGGGTCATGTGATCAAAGACCACGTTTAATTCATCCGCAGTCAAAACCTGGGTGTTGGATTTGGGTTTTTCAAAATATATGGAGATGATCTCCGCAATTTCCTTAGGAGTGACGCCGAAATCTGCGGCCACTTCCTTTACTCGATACTTCATATCAATACTCATATATGCACCTCCGAAATCATCCGTTTTTCTTCGCAGCGGGCTTTGTGCGACCTGTGCGTTTGTTACGCTGATGGGCCTTTTCTTCGCTGCTGCGCTGGCGTTGCCGCTTTACTCGCTCACTTAATGCCTCGATGATGGCTTTGTGCGCTTCCGGCTGACCCAGGGCCTGCACCAGAGAAAGCGCTAAGGCTGGGTCGGTAATGGCGGCAATTGCCAGACTGGTACGGCCGATTGCCATACCCACTTCGTCCTTGGTATAGTTTATACGCAAGCATAGCTGGTTGGTGCCGGCAACTAAGCTTTTAGCACGGCGCCAAGTGTGGTCCGATGCATCGCCGGCAACAATGACCAGCGGCGCATGACCGCCACGGACAGCAGCGGCCACAGGCTCTTCGCCCAGTTCTGCCAAGCCGGCTTTTCGGGCAAGAGAAAGAGTGTTCAGTGCTTTATCCATGGCTGGCACCCTCCATTTCCCGAATCATGCGGTCATAAACCTCTTGGGGAATTTCTGTTTCCAGACAACGCTCCAAGGCGCGGGATTTTTGGGCTTTTTTCAGGCAGTCTGCGTTGGGGCAGACATAAGCGCCACGACCGTTTACCTTGCCGCTGAAATCCAGCACCGCAGTGCCGTCGGTTTGACGGACGACTCGCAGCATTTCCCGCTTGGGCTTGCGTTCACGGCAGCCCATACACTGCCGTTGGGGAATTTTCTTTTGCATGGGACTACCTCCTATGTTTTGCTTTTTTTAAAAGGGATTATGCTTCCTCGGCCTGAGATTCAGGCTTGATGTCGATTTTATAGCCGGTGAGTCGGGCAGCCAGACGGGCGTTCTGACCTTCCTTGCCGATGGCGAGGCTCAGCTGGTCATCGGGCACGATGACGCGGCATGCTTTTTGACCGGGCACCAGAGCAACGGACACCACATCAGCAGGACTTAAAGCGGCGCGGACATATTCACAGGGGTCTTCGGACCAAATCACAATATCGATTTTCTCACCGCACAGCTCTTCCACAACGGCGCCTACACGGCCGCCCCGTGCGCCAACGCAAGCGCCAACGGGATCAATGCCTTCCATAGTTGCGCGGACAGCCATCTTGCTGCGGCTGCCGGGTTCGCGGGCAATGTTGCGGATTTCCACCTGACCGTCAGCAATTTCGGGAGTTTCCAGCTCAAACAGGCGGCGCACCAGATTGGGATGGGTGCGGGAGACATACACATTGGTGGAACGAGCGCCTTGACGGGCTTCCAGCACATAGACCCGCACCTTGTCACCTTCGCAGTATTCTTCGCCGGGAATCTGCTCGCTGACGCGCATAATGGCGTTATGCTGCTCGCTGCCCTGACCTACGGTGACCAGAATATCACCGGAAACAGGGTCTTTTCTTAAAATAGTGCCGGTGAGCAGCTCTTGGGTCTTGGAGGAGTAGCTCTCGTAAACCACACCGCGCTCGGCTTCGCGGATGCCCTGAATGACAACCTGCTTGGCAGTCTGGGCAGCGATGCGGCCGAATTTCTGAATGTTTACAGGAATGGAAACGGTTTCACCTGCTTGCACATCGGGGTTGATATGGCGGGCGGCATCTATGTGGATTTCCAAAGCGGTGTCTTCCACTTCGTCTACAACAGTCTTAATTTGATACATGAAAAGACCGTCTTCGCTCAGGTCTACCACCACATTTTCGGCGGGGATATCCCGATGGTCTTCCCGATCCTTGCGGTAAGCGTTGGTCAGGGCCTGCTTCAAGCGCTCGACCATGTAATCCACGCTGATGCCTTTGAGCTTTTCCAGCTCACGTAGGCTGGCAAAAATTTCTGCTCCAATGTCTACGCTGGGAGCTTCTGTCTTTTTCTTAGAAGTTCTGGCCATGTTACTATGTCCTCCTGTTGGATTAAAATTCTACGCGCAGGCGCACCAAGGCAACCTCGCTTTTTTCAAACACAATGGTTTCTTTGCCGGCTTCTACGGTGATTTTGCCGTCGTCATAGTCGCGCAGGATGCCGGGGATTTCCTTCAAGCCGTTTCTGGGACGGTAAAGCTTAACTATAACGGCACTGTCCATAAATCTTACAAAATCTTCGGGGCGCTTTAAGGTGCGCTCTAAACCTGCCGAGCAAACCTCGAAATGATAAGATTCTTTGATGGGGTCTTTCTCGTCCAAAATGGGGTCGATGGCCCGGGAAATGGCTTCGCAGTCGGCAATGTCGATGCCGCCTTCCTTTTCGATATACAACCGCAGGAAGCGTTCGCTGCCCTCGCGCACATATTCTACATCCCACAGGGAACAACCGTGTTCTTCCACAATGGGTTTGGAGAATTGGGCGACCAGTTCTGTAACCTTCATAATGTGTTCCTTTCATAACAAAGAGAGAGGGGCGCGCCCCTCTCTCCTAAGTCAAACATCTTACACTGGGCATTATAACACCCTTTTTCTTATTTTGCAACCCCTGAAAGAAAGATTTTTTCACCTTTTTTCCTGTTTTTCTTATAAGCTGTGAATATTCAGGCTTTTCAGGCGGTAAAGCTCCTGCTCCTGAGAGCCGGAATAGTTGATCAGCAGATAGTGCGCCATGTTGATAGGCGCTTGCCCATGATAGTAATGGCTCAGCGCATTGACCCGAATGCCTGCGTCGCGGCATAAGGCCACAAGGGCATCATCGGAAAGCTGCGTATCGACCTTTACAAGAAAGTGCAAGCCTGCTTTTTCTTCCAAAACGGTTATTCTTGGTGACCACGGACAATTTTCCAGCGCAGCGATGACCTTTTGCGCCCGACTGCGGTAGAATTTCCGCATGCGGTTAATGTGCTTTTCAAAATGTCCGCCGCTTAAAAAGCGCGCCAGAGCGTACTGCTCAAAGCTGGCTACGGTGCAGCCGTAAAAGCTGAGCTTTTGGCGATATAGAGCCATGAGCTTTTCCGGCAAGACCATAAATCCAATGCGGATGGAAGGCGCAAGGCTTTTGGAGAAGGTGTTCATGTAAATCACCCGCCCGCTAAAATCCATGGCTTGCAGTGTAGGTATAGGGTGGGCGCTGGAATGAAATTCCGAGTCGTAATCGTCCTCGATAATGTAGCCATCGGCAGCTTCCGCCCAAGAAAGCAGCTGCCGCCGCCGATGCATGGGGGTGACGGTGCCGGTGGGAAAATGATGCGTTGGGGATATATGGAGGATTTGGGCATCGCCCAAAGCGTGGGGCAAAACACCGTTTTCATCCATAGTCGCGCTGATGCAGGTTACACCACCGGCGGCATAAATTTTCCGGATTTTTTGATATCCTGGTTCTTCTGCGGCATAAATTTTGTCCCGCCCCAGAAGCTGAATCAGCAAGTTATACAAAAAGTCGGTGCCTGCGCCGATGATGATATTCTCCGGGGATACCTGCATGCCGCGAAAGCCTGCCAAGTGCTCGGCAATGGCTTGCCGCAGTTCCAGACAGCCTTGGTGGGGGATGGGTTTTAGCAGAGTTTCTCCGTAGTCTAGTAGGATACTACGCTGAATTTTGCTCCATACGGAAAACGGGAAGTGGCCGGAGCCGTTTCCGGTGAAATCTAAAACAGGCGCGGCTTCTTCCACGGGCACAGGGGCTAAGACAGGAGCCATGGAAGTTTTGGAAAAACCTTCCTCCACAAAATAACCCACTTTTTCCTTAGAACGAATATACCCCTCGGCTAAAAGCTGTTGATAGGCGGTTTCTACGGTGATTTTGCTGATTTTCAAATGCGCCGCCAAAGCCTGCTTGGAGGGAAGCTTTTCCCCTGCGGCAAAGATGCCGTTTTGAATGTCATCACGCAGGTGCTGGTACAAAGATTCATACAAAGGAAGTCCCGGCGCTTTTTTCAGCTCATAAGTTCGCATCGGCTTGCTCCTTTTTTCTCAGACGGGCAATGAGCTTGTCCCCAAAGTCGAAGATACGGGTGACAGTTCGGAAAATGGTAGGTGTGAGCATCAACAGCGTTGCCATAAGCAGGGCAGTTTGCACACTGCCGGCAGACAGGTCAAAGAAAGAGGCCAGAGCTGTAAAGCAGAAAACCAAAGCGGCGGTCATGGCGCCCCAAAGGAGCATACGGAATTTGTCAAAGGGTTTGCAGGTTTGAAACAGTACCAGCAAGCCAACGACACCTAAAATAGCAGCGCAGACAGTGGAAATCTGGTCAAGGGGCAGGGAATATACTGCCATAAATGCCAGCGCCAGCAGTACTACAAAAATATTGGTAAGGCCACCGGGGAGTGCCTTTCGCAAAACGGTTCGCAGAAAAGAGCCTTTTACCCGCTCGTAATTGGGCTCCATGGCAAGGAAGAAAGAGGGGACACCGATGGTCAGCGCGGAAATGACGCTTAAATGCAGTGGCACGATGGGATACGGCCAGCTGGTAAAGAAGCTCAAAATGGCAAGACCAAAGGAGAAGATGTTTTTAACCAAAAACAAGGTGGCGGAGCGCTGGATGTTGTTAATCACCCGCCGTCCTTCTCCGACGATGCTTGGCATAGCGGCAAAATCGGAGTTCAGCAGAACCATTTGCGCAATCTGGCTGGCGGCTTGCGCGCCGGAGGCCATGGCGATGGAGCAGTCGGCTTCCCGCATGGCCAGCACATCGTTGACACCATCACCGGTCATGGCGACGGTATGCCCCTGCCGCTTCAAGGCGCGAATCAGCAGGCGTTTTTTATCCGGTGTGACACGGCCGAACACGGTATATTCCCGCACAGCTTTGTTAAAATCCTCGGTAGTTTCCAAGGTGGTGGTGTCAATCCAATTCTCTGCGCCTGCAATACCTGCCCGGTGGGCGACTTCGGAGACGGTAACAGGGCTGTCACCGGAAATGACCTTGATGGCAACGCCCTGCTGGGCGAAATAGGAGAAGGTGTCCGGCGCTTCCGGACGGATGCGGTTGCTGAGCATAATCAGCGCCAAAGGGGTAAGGGCGGTTTCGTCAAGACAATCGTCAAGCTCTTTGTCATATGCGGCAACCAGCAGTACGCGGTAGCCCTTAGACGACCATTCTTCCACTGCGGGTTTTACTAAGTCATAGCGGCTTTTTAAGGTAAATTCCGGCGCGCCTATCACAAAGCTGCCTTTTTCTTCAAAGGAAGCACCACTCCATTTGGTGGCGGATTGGAAGGGGATTCTTTGGGTGCAGACCCAATTGCTTTCTCCGGCAAACATTTCCTGCATGGCGCGGGCGGTATCGTTTTCCGGCTCAATGCCGCTATACATGGCGGCAAGAAGCTGTTCCAATTCCTCGGGGCGGTCCTCGGTTAGCGGCAGAACATTTTCTACCTGCATTTTTGCTTCGGTGATGGTACCGGTTTTGTCTACGCACAGCACATCCACCCGGGCGAGGGTTTCGATGCAGTTCATATCCTGCACCAAAACTTTCTTTCGCGCCAATTTCAAGGAAGAAACGGCCATGGCCACGCTGGTCAGCAGATAAAGCCCCTCGGGAATCATGCCGATTAAAGCGGCAACTGTTCCCTCTACGCTTTGGCGCAGCGTTAGATTCAGCACCTTAAATTCCTGATAAAACAGCACAAGGCCGATAGGGATTAAGGCGATGCCTACCACCCGAATCAGCTTGTCCAGAGAGTTCATCATTTCAGATTTTGCGGCGCGGGGGTCAGCTTTTGCCTCTGCTGCCAGTCGGGCGGCAAAGGAGTCTGCTCCTACCTTGGTAAGCTGGGCGCAGGCAGTGCCGGCAATGACAAAGCTGCCGGATTTTAATTCATCACCCACATGTTTGATAATGGCATCTTCTTCACCGGTGACAAGAGATTCGTTCACCCGAAGTTCTCCGCTGCGAACGATGGCATCGGCGCAAATTTGGTCGCCTGCCACAAATTCCACCACATCGTCCCGAACCAGCAGGTCAGAGCGAAGGAAAAGAAGCTTGCCATCCCGCAGAGTGCGCAGCCGTTGGGCGGCTACCAGCGTCAGCTTGTCCACGGCGCGCTTTGCCCGCAGCTCCTGATAGCAGCCGATGGCGGCATTACAGATGACCACAATCATAAAGGTCATGTTTTTCACAGATGAGCCGCTGAGGGCCACAATCACCGCCAAAACTACAAATACAAGGTTAAAAAAAGTCAGGCAGTTTTCAGAGATAATTTCTCCAACCGTGCGGGTGGCGCTTTGGGTTAAGCCGTTACTCCAACCTGTTTCGGCGCGCTGACGCGCTTGCTCGGTGGTCAGACCGTGGGGAGAATTGATTACGGGGATCTCCGTCCGCACAGGCTGGACGGGGGTTTTCTTTTTCATCATAAAAGGCTCCTTCGTTGGGGCATTGCGTTTTCTTTGTGCCACAGGGCCAGCAGACTGCCTTCTGTTACGGAAACAGAGGCGGCTTTGCCTGTAAATTGGTTACTTACACCTAAGGGGAAATCCGAGGTGATGGTGGCGTTCGTCAGGGGATATTTGAGATTTACCAATGTTACGCCTTTGGCATCACAGCCCATGCAAAATAAGGAGAGGATTCCTGTGGCGGTTTCGGGAAATTCTACAATTTCATTTTGAATCACGGTGGCAATATAATCGTTGCCAATTAAGTAGCCGCGGGCATTGCGGTTGGCAAGATAAGAAAGAAGCTGAAAATTGGCAAGGGTATGGTCTAAGCGCGGGCCATCCATGCTACCGTAGAGCCAAAATTCTTCATAGCCCAGTTCCAAGCCTTTCCGCACTGCCAGCATGGCGTCGGTATCGTCTTTTTCTGCGGGATAGACGGCTGCACCTGCGGGGGTGTAGCCGAGAGAATCAAAATCACCCAGAATGAGGTGAGGGGTAATGCCCAGACTTTGGGTGTGTCGCAGGCCGCCGTCGGCTGCAATAATGCAGTCTTGCTCTTCTATATTTTGCAAAAGACCTTGAAAATCAGCAGAACAGAAAATGATGCATTTTTTCATAACGGACACCTCTTTCCTCGTTTTTTTATTTTATCACATTCTCTCAAAAAAGAAAACACTTTATAAAAAAAGCCGTGAAAGGGGCATTACTTCCTTGCGGAGCGCTGCCTCGTGTCACGGCTAACAGTTAATAGCGCAAAAATCTTCTGAGTTTTTCCTCGGCCCGATGAAGCGTACGGCAGACGGTGCTTTTGTTGACCCCTTGTTCTGCGGCAATTTGGGTAATGGTCATTTGCCGGAAGTAATAGGCTGTTAAGGTTTGCCGTTGCAAAGGCGTCAGCTCCTGTTCGATAACCAGCTTGACCCGTTGCAGCTGCATTTGTTTGGGCAGGCGCGGCCCTAAGTAACCGTCAAAGAGTGTATTTTTCATTGCGGTAATACCCCCTGTCGTAGTAATGCTCCGTTAACTCTTTCAGTTCGTTCATTTGGGTTAACATAGGGGTCAGTTCGGCAATGCGACGTTTTAAGTGCCAGATTTCCTCTTCGTCCTCTGTTTCGGCCAAAGCTTGCCGCAGATATTTCAGCCGCGCCCTCAGTAAAACAGCCGCCTTTTCATAGTCGGCGCTGAGTTCCCGCAGAGTCATGGCACATCCCTCCTGCACCGCAGACAAATCAGGCTGGGCGCGTACAATTCTCCTCGGCACAAAGGGCAAAAAGCAGAGGGGATTTGCGTTTCGTTATCTATGTAGAGTGTTTCTTCGATTTTTGATTTCATAGACATCATCCTTTCGTGCAAACAGGAAATAGGCGAATTTCGTCGAAAGTTAGAGCAATCTCTCGAACTTGATTCCATATATTTCCATAGAAATTAGGATACTACACACTTCGTGTGATGTCCGTCGAAATGTGTAGGTGTCAGGTTTCTGCTAATTTCTCGGTTGGACTGTGGTATGATTCAGGCATCAAAGAAAAAGGAGAGAGTGTTATGTTAGGCGCCAGAATTGCGGCGCTGCGCCATCATGCAGGCTGGTCTCAGGCGGTTCTTGCCCAGTGTTTGCAAATCAGCGCCAGCGCGGTGGGAATGTATGAACAGGGAAGAAGAGAGCCATCGGCAGAGCTGCTGGTGGCTATGGCGGATGTGTTTGGCGTGTCGGTGGACTATCTGCTGACTGGCAGGGTAGAAAATGAGCAGCAGAGGAAAACAGCGGAAAGTACATTATTTCACTCTTTGGCGCAAATGGAAAAGCGTTTGGATTCCCGCGGGCGGCGGCCGTTTTCTAAGCAGGAGATGGTGGTGCTGTTTGCGGCACTTTTGATGGACGCTTGACGAAGTAATCTTTCATGGGGTATGATAAAGAAAAAAGGGAGGCAAGCCCTATGGAAGATATGAAGTTTATGAATATGGCCTTGGAATTGGCAAAAGAAGCCGGCGGGTGGGGAGATGTGCCTGTTGGCTGTGTAATTGTGCGAGGCGGTGAGGTTGTCGGTCGGGGCAGAAACCGTCGCGAGCGTGATAAAACTGCCTTAGGGCATGCGGAAATCGAAGCCATTGCAGATGCCTGCCGAAATTTAGGCGGTTGGCGGCTGTGGGATTGTACGTTATATGTAACCTTAGAGCCTTGCCCTATGTGCGCCGGCGCGATCATCAATGCCAGAATTCCGCGGGTGGTGTATGGGGCGGCAGATGAAAAAAGCGGCGCTTGCGGTTCGGTGTGCGATTTGTTTGCCATGGACTTTAATCATCACCCGCAGGTAACGGCAGGGGTGCAAAAGGAAGAAGCAACGGCACTTTTGCAGGAGTTCTTTCAAAAGCTGAGGCTAACCTTAAAGGACAGGCCCAAATGGCATCGTCCGCAAGAATAATTTAATAGGCAGCTGCGCCTTCCCAAGTGTGCCGAAAAACCGCCAATTTCCGATGTTTTCGTGGTTTTGTGACAATTTCTGGGGAGGAATGAAATGAATCAGCATAAGCAAATCCTACGCATAGGGGCAGCTGCGGTGGTATTTGCCATTGCCCTGCGCCTCATTGGCGCAGGGCAATTTTTAACAGGCGGGGGATTGCAGAATCCCAATGTATTATCCTTTTTTGTGTATTTACAGACAGGGCGGGTGGTGCAGCTTCAATCGGCGCCGCCGGAGCAAGAGCCCACAATATCGGTGCCGCCACAAGAGGAAGCGCCATCAAATGAAGAATCCACGCCTGAGGAAACGCCGCCCCAAGAGGATGCACCCCATGAGGAAGAGTCGGAGGATCCGCCCACCGCACCGGTGTTTTCACAAACGGATTTGCGTGCTGTTTCCGTTGCTTATCTTTGCGATTATCGGCCGGATGTCAGCAATTTGCTTACGAAACCTCTGAGCTGGTCACCGGTGAAGGCAGGGCCTACGGTGCTGATTGTTCATACCCATGCCACGGAAAGCTATGAAAAGCAGCCAAACGAAGATTATGTAGAGGATGTAACCTATCGCACGCTGGATGATCGGTATAATATGCTCTCTATTGGCGATGAGGTGGCGCGGAAGTTAGAGGCGGGAGGCATTTCGGTCATTCATGACAAAAGTTATCACGATTATCCCTCTTATAACGACTCTTACAGCAATGCCCGGGTGAGCATTGCAGAATATTTGAAGAAATATCCATCCATTCAGATGGTTTTAGACATTCACCGCGATGCGTCTGATGGGTCGGGCGGGACACAACTCACCACTTCTGCCACAGTAAATGGTCAGGAATCGGCACAGCTGATGGTGGTGGTAGGCACGGATGCATCGGGGAATTATCATCCTCGGTGGCAGGAGAATCTGTCGGTGGCATTAAAGCTGACCGCGCTTTTAGAGCGGCAAGCGGTTGGCTTGACCCGGCCGATCGCCTTACGCGCGCAGCGGTTTAATATGGATTTAACGGCCGCCAGTTTGCTGATTGAGGTGGGCGCTGCGGGAGATACCCATGCAGAGGCGATGGTGGCGGCCGGTGAATTGGCAAAAGGTATTTTAGGTTTGTTTCAGGGGAGTTTATAGAAAATTCCACCAGCGTAGAAGCTGACTTTCTGCAATCGCCTCGCTCAGATGAGATAAATGGGCGCACACAGCTGCATAGTCTATGGTTAAAAGCTGATTGCGGTAGACTTCCAGCTGGGAGAACAGACTATCTATTTGCTCTAAGGGTTCATGGTCTACAAAAGCAGCGATGAAATGTCGGGACTGTTCCCATTGTGCCCGGGCTTTTTCCACAAGGGCATCGGCACTCGCCCAATCTCCTATTTGCACAGCTTGGCAGGCAGTTTGTAAATTGCTTGCCAAGTTTTCTTGGATTGCGGGAATGGCGGTGGTGAGAATGAATGCACAAATAGATAAAGCAAGTAAAATTCCAATTCCGATCCAAAGTCGTTTCATAGAGACGCATCCTTTCTTAGAAGAACAATTTTGTCAGTACGGTCTACGGTGAGCAGCCACACATCTTTTAAGGAAACCTCGCGTTGTTTCAGCAGATTTGTGACCCATGCTTCGTCTTTACCGGCGGCGTGCAAATTTTTCTGATACAGATAGCCGTCACCGATGAGGGTAATGGGAAGGGCTTGCTCTTTCGGGTGGATGCCGGCATCTTTGGCAGAGGCGGGCATGTATTTGGGATAGGGGAAAACGGATAAATTGCCGTTGGTTTCCAGAATGGCATATTGCACTTTCGTCATATCCAGCACATCCTTTTCCCGAAGCTGTCCGCTCAGCTCGTCTAAGGTGATGCGGGTGCGGCGAAGATTGTTTTGCAGAATCCGCCCGTTCTCAATTAAAATGACCGGCTTGCCGCACAGCAGCTTGCGAAACCAGACAAAGCGCAAGGCCGCAGCAGATAAAATCAGTTCCACACCTAAAACTGTTAAGATGGGCACTAATCCTGAGTATAGGGGAATCCCTCCGTCTTGCATGGGGATGGAGGCTAGATTGGCTACCAGCATGGTGACAACAAATTCTGTGGGCTCCATTTCACCTACCTGTCGTTTCCCCATGAGGCGAATGACAGCGATAAGAATTAAATATAGAAATATGGTGCGAAGGTAGGATAAGACCATATTAACCTCCCGAAAGTGAGTTTGCTTGGCAGTATTTTCCCACAGAATTGCTGGGATATACGCGAATATAACGCTTTTGGGAAAACCGCACCAACTACTTTACAGAAGGTGTTTTTTGGGGTATGATAAAGAAAAAAGGGAGGTGTCTGTGTGAAAGAAGATACCAAAGAAACGCTAAAACGTATGGAAATGGAACTTCTAAGTGTGGAAGACGAAAAGGATATATTGGAAGATGAAATGCTGAAAGAGATGTTGTCCCAGCCTGCGTTTGAAGATCCGGATGACATTGGCCAGCCGGAGGATCCGGAGGTTTATTGCAATTTTTCCAATGGCTACGGACAGGATTTGGAAAAGCCTGAGCAGGAAAAACCTGTGGATAAGGTGAATATTGGCTTAATGATTACCGCAAGTGCGCTGTGTCTGGGCATCATTGGCGTTATGGTCTATTGGCTGGTGAAATTCCTGTAAGCATGGAGAATGTAAGGACACCCGTAGGGCGGTTTGCGCCTACACCCTCCGGCAGAATGCATTTGGGAAATGTATTTGCCGCGCTGATTTCCTGGTTGTCTGTGAAATCAAAAGACGGACAGTGGATTTTGCGCATGGAGGATTTGGACACTCAGCGCACCAGCGAAGAATATGCAGATCTTCTTCGGCAGGATTTGCGCTGGCTGGGACTTGTTTGGGATGAGGAAACCTTGCCCCAAAGTCGTCGCAGTGAAGTGTATGGAAAATACTTTGAGCGGCTATATGAGCAAGGATTATTGTATCCTTGCTTTTGCACCCGCAGTCAGCTTCATAGCGTCAATGCGCCGCATTTAAGCGACGGTACCTATGTTTATCCCGGTACTTGCCGGGATTTGACGCCACAGCAACAGGTGGCCTTTGGAAGAGAGGGCGCATGGCGGGTAAAAGTACCGGATAAGATGTGGCTGGTGCAGGATAAGTGCCAAGGGGTATATCAGGAGAATTTGCGCCATGACTGCGGTGATTTTGTGGTGCGCAGGGCAGACGGTGTGTATGTCTATCAGCTGGCAGTGACGGTGGATGATGGCGAAGCCGGCATAACGGAAGTGGTGCGGGGCATGGATTTGTTAAGCTCTGCGCCCCGGCAGATGTATTTGCAGGAACTGTTTGGATTTGCCTATCCTGATTATGGGCATGTGCCCATGCTACTTAGCCGTGACGGCCGAAGACTGAGCAAGCGGGACAAGGACTTGGACTTGGGCGCGCTGCGCCAAAGAATGACGCCTGAGGCGCTGATCGGCAAATTGGCAAGCAGCGCAGGGTTGATTGCTTGCGATGCGCCGATTTCTGCCCAAGAGCTGGCGGCTGAATTTCAGTGGGAGAAGCTTCGGAAGGAAGATATATGCTTGACTTTTTAAGGCGGGCATGGTAAATAAAGAAAGAATTATGAAATTTAGGAGGATTTCTTATGGCAAAGAAACCTGTTTTAGTTGTGATGGCCGCCGGTATGGGCAGCCGCTATGGCGGATTGAAGCAGATTGACCCTGTGGGCAGCTGCGGAGAAGCAATTTTGGACTACTCTTTGTATGATGCTTATGAGGCCGGCTTTGAAACGGCAGTCATCATTATTAAGGAAGCCATTCGCGAGGACTTTATGGCAACGGTGGGCAAGCGCTTAGAGAAATGTCCCATGGAAATTCGCTATGCTTATCAGGAGCTTCCGAAGGCTTTGCCCGAGAATTTTGAGATTCCTCAGGAACGCACGAAACCTTGGGGTACTGCTCATGCAGTGCTGTGCGCCAAGGAAGAAATCGGCGACGCGCCCTTTGCTGTGCTGAACGCAGACGATTACTACGGAAAGAGCGCATATCGCGTAATCTACAATGCTTTGGTGAATGCGCAGGATGGCGATACATACGATTATTGCATGGTGGGCTATTTGCTGGGCAACACCGTGACCGATAACGGTTCTGTGGCAAGAGGTGTTTGCTGCACCGACAATCAGGGAAATCTTTCCGGCGTGGTGGAACGCACCTGCATTGAAAAGTATGAAGGCGGCATTCATTATACAGAGGATGGAAAACATTGGGTCGACCTGCCTGCTGACACGGTGGTTTCTATGAATATGTGGGGCTACACAGACAGCTTCTTGAAGGAAATCGAGGCCCGTTTCCCTGGGTTTTTAACCAATGATGTTCCCAAGAATCCCTTGAAGGCAGAGTTTTTCCTGCCGTTGGTTGTATCGCAGCTGCTGGAAGAGGGTAAGGCTAAGGTGAAGGTTTTGACTTCTGAGGATCGCTGGTATGGTGTGACCTATGCAGCAGATAAGCCGCAAGTGGTGGCGGCCTTGCAGGATATGACGCAAAAAGGCTTGTATCCCGACGGCCTGTGGAAGTAAAAAAGAAAAGCACGGTTCTTTCGAACCGTGCTTTTTGTTGTAATTCTTTATTTGGTGCCGCTGAAGGTGTTGCTTAAATCTGCAACAACAGCTTTCACGTTGGTTTTGCGCTTGGAGGTGGCGACACGCGCCATCAGCTCGTTGTAATACAGATCTTCGTCCATGGGAAGGTCGATATCCTTGCCGACGAAAGCGGAAAGGTGCATAGCGTTGGAAAGCGTCAGACCGTTGATGCCTTCTTCTCCGGGAGCGATGAGGGGTTCGCCTCGCAAAATGGCACCGGCCCAAGCGTTGAGCACACCGGCGTGCTGGGGATAGTCACCATCTAATTCAAGGGGGATTTCTTTATAAGGAATTGCACCAAACAAATCGGTGCAGGTCTTAGTAAATTCGGGTTCGGAAATCTCAAATTCCCATACGCGCAGGGCGTCGTCTTCGGCAACCAGCTTTGCCTTGTCCATTTGAATTTCAAAGCGGTTGGTGCCCAGACCATCGCCGGTGGAGGAGATAAAGGTGCCGGTAGCGCCGTTTTCATATTCCACATAAGCGGTTACGTCGTCATCTACCTCAATATCGTGCCACTTGCCAAAATGAACGTGGGCAGAGACCTTGACAGGCATACCGCAAATCCATTGCCACAGGTCTAATTGGTGAGGACATTGATTCAGCAGAACACCGCCGCCTTCGCCGGACCAGGTTGCGCGCCAAGAGCCGGAATCATAGTAGCATTGGGGGCGGTACCAGTTGGTAATCAGCCAGCTGGTACGGCGGATGTTGCCATATTTACCGGACTGCACCAATTCCCGCATTTTGCGGTACAGAGGGTTGGTACGCTGATTGAACATCATGCCGAATACAACCTCGGGGTGCTTCTTTGCGGTTTCGTTCATTTCCCGAACCTGCTTTACATAAACACCGGCGGGCTTTTCCACCATGACATGAAGTCCGCGATTCATACATTCAATGGCGTAGGTGGTGTGGTCATAGTGGGGTACAGCGATGATACAGGCTTCCACCAAACCGCTGTCCAGCAGAGCGATGGCGTCGTCAAAGGTTGCCACATTTTCGCCCAGAGTTTTCTTTGCCCAAGTCAAACGGTCGGGGTTGATATCAGCCACGGCCACAAGCTCTAAATCAGGGCATAAATTTTGAATGGCAATCTGTTGTGCATGGCTGCTTCCCATACTGCCGATGCCGATAATACCAACTTTAACCTTCTTTTCCATTATAAAGACTCCTTATTCCAAGCCCATGGCTTTTAGATTTTGATAGCTGCGCTTTAAGCAGGCGAAGGGGTCTTCACCGTAGCACTCATCTTGCTCTACCAGCAAGTATTTTGTGCCGGCAGACTCTGCTTTTTCAATAATGCGTTCAAAGTTCAGGTTGCCTTCGCCCACAACGGCCATGCGGGGAGCGGTTGCGTAGGCATAGTCCTTTAAGTGGATGCAGGGGACACGGCCGGACAGCTTTTCCAGCATTTCTACGGGGTTGGCGCCGCCGGCCTGCACCCAGTAAACGTCCAGAGTAATGCCCATGTGTTCGGCGGGGATTTTTTCGCACATCAAGTCCAAGAGCGTTCTTCCACCCAGCTTTTGGAATTCGGCAGCGTGGTTGTGGAACATGAAGTACTTGCCGTAATCGTAAAGATTTTTTGCAACAGGAGCGAAGGTGTCGATGAAGGAGTTGAAGTTTTCTTCCAGCGTGTCGGGATGGAATCTGTAATAACCGACACCGACATAATGGCAATCTAAAATGTCGTGGTCAGCAGCCGCAGCAGCGACGTCAGCTTTTATTTTGTCTTCGTGGGTGTGAGTCAGTACGCATTTTAAGCCGTTTTTGTCCAGCTCGGCTTTCAGCCATTTAGGGTCGTGATCGCAAACACCGGAAATTTGGACAGTGCGATATCCGATGTCGGCGATTTTTTTAAGGCTTTCGGAGAAGTCCTGCAATGTTGTGCATGATTCACGGATGGTGTAAAGTTGTGCGCCAAGTTGCATAAATTTTCCTCCTTTATAAAAGCGCTTTCAGCGCTTGACATCCTGCGTCAAATGCGGCATCGTTGGTAGGGAAGGATAAGTGCCCGACTTCGCTGGTATTGCCTTCCTGCTCGATATCTTTCAATCCCTCAAATACTTTGAGGTGGGGTTCTAGGGTCATTTCGCTGCCACCGAGAGCACTGTATTTTTCAATGATTTCGCTGATATGTCCTGCGCCTTGTCCGGCGGGGACAATCATGCCATCGGCAGCGGCATCTTTAATATGTAAGTATTTAATGTAATTTCCCAGCAGTGCCCATGCTTCCAGCGTGTCCTCTTCACATTGAACAAAGTTGGCAGGATCAAAAATGCCCTTTAATTGGGGAATCGCCTGGAACAGCTCTAAACAGTGAGCGGCGGTGCTGCCGTAAATGCCTTTTTCGTTTTCATGGCACAGAGTGATGCCCGTGCCTTCGGCAGCGGCTACCAGCTGTTTCAGTCGGGAAATGACCTCGGCCTTGCAGCTTTCGGTTTTTTCTTCGTCGGTCACATAGAAAGAAAACAGACGAATGTTGCTTGCGCCTAAAATCTTGGCAATTTCCAGCGTGTGCTTAAATTTTTCCAAATGGGGCTCAAAGGGGTCGTGAATGGAAATTTTGCCGATGGGAGAGCCGATGGACCAGACAATTAAATTGGCGTCGTCCATTTTCTTGCGCAGCTCGGCAGCCTTTTCCAAGGTTATGTCGGAAATGTTGGTGCCGTCAACACCACGAATTTCCAACCCGTCCAGACCGTTGCGCAGCATGGCGGCGATTTGTCCGTCGAATTGGGAATCCGCTTCATCTGCAAATGCAAAAATTCTCATAGATATCCTCCTTGTAGGATTTTGCTTAACTGTCATTTTGATTTTAACATATTTGCTTTTACTATCCATAGCGAAAAATATCCTTTATATATTGCAATTAGAAACATTATATGCTATGGTGTAAGGGAGGTGACCTTCAATATGGAAATCCAATGTACATATACGACCACGGATAAGCCGTCTGTCAGTGATGCAACTGCACATATTCATAATAGTTTTTATGAAATATTTTGCTTTTTAGAAGGAAATGTTGCCTATTCGGTGGAGGGAAATTTGTACCCGCTTGCCCCTGGGGATTTGATTTTACTGCGTAAGGGCGAGGTACATCAGTTGGTGGTAAAGGCCAATGCCCATTACAAACGGTACGTTTTGTATTTTGATGTTCCTGAACTGTCGCAGATCGATCCGACTGAGCGCCTTTTGTCACCGTTTCTAAATCGCAAGCTGGGGCATTTTAATCATTTTCGCGGCAGCGAGTTTCCGGATAATCAGTGGCAGTATTTTTTGAAGAAAATGGCACAGTGCGAGGATGACCGGCAAAAGCTATATTATTTGCTGCCGTTTTTGGATGAGCTGGCAACAGGATTTTTGCAGGTGCAGGAATCTGCCGCGGAAAAGGAGGCAGATGCGGCGGTTTCCATTTTGAAGTATATCAATAAGCATTTGACGGAAAATTTGTCTATGGATATGCTGGCGGAACGCTTTTTCCTTAGCAAGGTGCATATTAATCGCATTGTAAAAAAATCTATTGGAGTAACGGTGTGGGCTTATGTATCGGCAAAAAGACTTCTGCTGGCCAGGGAATTGCTGCAAGCGGGTGTTGTTCCTACAAAGGTATATTTGCAGTGTGGATTTTCCGATTATACAACATTCTACCGTGCCTATGTAAAGCATTATGGCGTGAGCCCCAAGGCGGATAAAAAGTAAAGAGGAGGCAAAAAGCCTCCTCTTTTTTTGCAAAAGACTGACCAAAAGTAGTATAAGCGGGGGTAAGAAAGCCTAAAAGTATACCAAATCATTTTCTCTCGGATAAGAAGGTTTCGAGGTTAATTGTGTGATGATACTTGACAGATGCTTTTTTGTCTTTTTCAATCATGAGTGTTGTGAGGTCAATGTCGTTAATCGCGGCAATGGCGACAATGTAGTGTATCATATCCACAAGTTCTACACCTAATTGCTCTTGTAGATCGTTTTCGTCAGAGGCTTTACGACCGGCACGTTTATTCAATACCTCCGCGACCTCTCCAATCTCTTCCACTAGCTTCATAAACATACTTTGTTCGGTTGCCCAGCCGCAATATCGGTTTGCCAAATAAGCCTGTAAATTATCTATTGCAATTTTCACTTTATATTCTCCTTTGCTGTGTTGATGGAGGCAATTAGAATTCGACGGATCGTACCGCATTGATTGTAGAGGTCAACGGCAGTTTCTCGATTCAAGATATCGGATTTCACAAACAGTTCCAACCAATATTCGGTTTCGTAGCATTCTTTCAGGGCGATTTGTAATTTAGCAATAAAGTCAGGCTTTCCGTGAGCATAGTTAGCTTCGTGAATGTTCGCACCAATCGAGGTTGCAGAACGCTCCAACTGATTCACAAGAGAATAATGCCCTTTGATCGTTTCGCAGAGCTTGATTATTTTAATAGCAAAATCCATAGACAATTCGACGAGCTTATTTTCTTTCATAATCCTCACCTCCGGGGAAATTATAGCATATTTAATGAAATATTGCTACGCAATGTGAAATAATCCAGCGGATTATGAAATATTTTGCCTTAGCGGCAAAATGTGAAATAAAATAAACCCCTTATACGCGAGTCGCGTATTTCATAGCGTCAGCTATTTCATAACGCGAAGCGTTATTTCACAAATCCCGCAAGGGATTTATTTCATTGAAAAGAAACGCCTTTTGTCAGGTAGACAAAAGGTGTTTCTTTTCTGGTACGGGCGACAGGACTTGAACCTGCACGGAAATCCATTGGAACCTAAATCCAACGTGTCTGCCAATTCCACCACGCCCGCGTTGGGTGTTATTGTATCACGGAGGCGGGCGCTTGTCAATGAAATTCACGCCGCTGCGGCAAAGGCAGCGGCGTGAAAATTATCTTAATTTGGCAATGCCGTTATCCGTCAGCAGATTGGTCATTTCATATAAGAAAAGCACTTCCGTGATTTCGGATTCTTCCATGATTTGAGAAACCTGACCGTTAAAATACCGTAGGTCAATCATGACGACTTCTTCATATTCGCTCAGCAGGTACGGCACCATGCTGTTGGCAAAGGAATCCTTGATAATCAGCAGGCGCTTGCCGTTATTGACATCGGTTTTCAGCTCCACTTTGCCCGGGTTGCCGCCAAAGAAATAGGCGTACTTATCCTTTTCTGCCAGCTTTTCCTCGTGGTAGATGCCCGGTACATCCTTGCCGTCGTATTTCACTTGCAGGGAGGGTAGCTTGCTTGCGGCTTCAATGGTGTCCGGCTTGGCGGCAGAGTCCAGAACTTTGGAATAAATGGTACCGTAGAACTGGTCGGACACAGTTTTCAGCTCAAATTCTTCCATAGATTTGGGATCCATACTCCGCGCCTTGCAGTAGTTTACATAGGCAAGATAAGCGCCTTGGGCTGTCCAGTGGTGGTCGGTACGGTAGTAAAGCTGAGAAGAAGATTGGTCAAACGCTTTCCGTAAATCGATAAAATGCTCGTCGCCTACGGCGAGGTTCAGCGCGTTCCATGTGCCGTCGGCATCGTACTGCGGTGCGTTGGCGGGGAGCTTATCTTCCAAAATCACAGAAGGTGTGGGTACGGGCATCACCGTAACGGGTACGCTTTGCGCTTGCACAAATTCTCCCATAAGGGCGAAGACGACATTTCGTTTTGCGGATGAGTAGCTGTCGTCGGTAAACTTTTGGAAATAATAGCCGTCCTTACCAAGGTACACGCCGTTAATTTCTGTTTTGCCCAACAGCTTCTTTATTGCTGTGTTATTTTGAATCCACCAATCCCGCAGGGGGACTTGGTCGCTGAGAAAGCTGTCCAAATCCGATTGGAATTCACCGGAGAGCAATGTATTTGCGGTCAGCTCCGGTGATTGCGCCAACACGCGGTTTTCATTGGGGGAGAAGGTTTTGGCGGGCAGAAAGAAGGTCAGCCCTGCGCACAGCGCCAATACCGCAAAGTAGAGGGTTACAAAAATGGTGTTCTTTTTCATTGCGGCCCTCCTTAAAAGCGGAAATACAGGAACGGATTATAAGAATCCGCAACCAAAAATGCCATGGATGCCAATAAGGTAAGTCCGATTACGCCGTAAGATAGCCATGTGAACACATTTGTGCCAAGTTTTTCTTCCATCCAAGCGGCTGCTTTTTTGGGCAGTTGAGTAGAGCCGATGACGCAAATGACCAGCAGTACTGTGCTGCCCCCTAAGGCAAACAGGGCTTCTTGGTCGAACCAAGTGCCGTCAAAGGAGAACATGGCGCGATACATATTGCCCGCGGATGTCACATCGGGGCAGGCAAACAGCACCCAGCCAAGAACTACAATAAGCAGGGCATAGCTGTGAGTTAAAATTCCGGGAAGTTTTTTCAGCCATTTCAGCAAAAACAGCTTTTCTAAGGTGAGGAATACAAAATAGAATAGACCCCACAGAATAAACTGCCATGCTGCGCCATGCCAAAAACCAGTGAGGAACCAGACAATCAGCAGGTTCAGCACTTGGCGGGGAAGACCGCGTCGGTTTCCACCTAAGGGGATATAGACATATTCCCGAAACCATGTGCCTAAGGTCATGTGCCAGCGCCGCCAGAAGTCGGTGATGGAATTGGATTCGTAGGGATAACGGAAATTTTCCGTAAAGTCAAAGCCAAACATGTTGCCAAGACCAATGGCCATATCGGAATAGGCAGAGAAATCGAAGTAGATTTGGAATGCGAAGGCAATCGCTGCCAGCCACGCGCCAAGGACGGTGCCGTTACCGGACAGGGTCTCCCAAAGAATACCGATTTGGTTGGCCAGCAAAACTTTTTTGCCCAGACCTAAGGTGAAGCGACGAATACCCTTGAACATCCGGTCAAAGGAAGTGCTTCTTACTTCGATTTGTGCGGCCACATCGGCATAGCGGACAATGGGGCCGGCAATCAGCTGGGGAAACAGACTGATATACATGGCAAAATGCGCCCAGTTTTTTTGCACCTTTACATTGCCGCGATAGACATCGATGACATAGGACAGCGCTTGAAAGGTGTAAAAGGAAATGCCGATGGGTAGTGCGGGGGCAAAGTTCGCCAGAGCAGTTCCCTGCAAGAAAGGAATGGTGCTGACCAAGAAGCCGGTGTATTTAAAATACACCAGTGTGCCCAGGCTGAACACCAGCGACAATACCAAACACAGCCTGCTCAAACCGCGTTTTCCCTGCTGCTGGAATTTTGCAACCAGCAGTCCCAGCACCCAGATATACAGGGTGGTGATAATCATTATGAAAATGTGGGTAGGCTCTCCCCAGGCATAAAACACCAGGCTGACAAGCAAAAGCCAGTAGTTTTTCAGCTTATTTGGCAGCAGGTAGTAAAGACCGACTGTAATGGGGAGAAATATGGTTAAAAAGAGAAGACTGCTGAAAACCATAGAAAGTCCTCGTTTAGTTTATTTAATATCCTCGGCGATAAAACCAATCAGTTTGCTGGAAGTAACGGTGTTCAGGTTGTGCAGGAAGATGAAATCGTCTGCACCTACTTCTTTTGCGAAGGTGACCAGATCACCGGTCCATTCCCGCGGGTCAATTTCGTAAATAGTGCTGTAATGGTCAATGAGGTAGGGGAGCATTGCGTTGGCATAGGAGTCCTTTACCACAATGGCCACACTGCCGTCGGTGACATTGGGATTGCTCAGAATAGCCAGGGGTGTGTCGCCTGCGGCAAAGGTGAGGTATTTGTTGCTGGACTGATAGTTGGTGACGTCGGCAATGATGGACCAGTTGACCCAGCTTCCGTCTTTTTTCTGATATTTCATAGTGGCGTTTTTACTGTAAGGCTTATAGGCATAAACGGTTTCTGCGGGCAGAACGCTATCGGGCTTGCCGGTCCAAGTATAAAGGCTGCCCAAGAAATTGGGGAATTGTTTTTCCTCACGCTGAGCAAGCGTATAGGGGGTAACGCCTTTGGCGGCACAAAAAGCCTCGTAGGCATAGTAAGCGCCACGGGCAGTCCAGTGGTGGTCGGTGCGGAAATAGATATATTCGTCGCGATGCTTCATGATGTTATCAAAGCAGTTAACACCTGTTACATCGCTGGAAAGCTGGTTCATAACATAGGCAATATCTTCGCCTTGGTCTCGGTAGGTATAGCTGACGTTGTCCGGAATGACAGTGCCGGTGGAGGTAGGTGCGGGCAGGACATATACTTGGGTTTGTCCTTTCAGCTTGCTGGCAACATCATTTGCCAGAGCAGCATAGTTGGCCGCAACTTCCTGACTGAAACCGTAGGATTCAAACAGAGATGTGTCAATCTGAATATAATAGCCGCCTTGCAGGAGAGAGTATTTTCCGGAGGGGCTGATAATCTGGGGGTAGGTGGTAGGGGTCACGGGAGTGTCCGGAGTGTCGGGAGTGTCCGGTGTGTCAGGCGTATCCGGAGTGTCGGGGGTGTCCGGGGTGTCAGGCGTATCCGGAGTGTCGGGAGTGTTGCCTAAAAAGTCGCCAAAATTGTTGTTCGCACCGCCGCCGGGCACCAGATAGTCGGGGGTTGCAGCGTTATCTAAAATCAACTTGGCGTTGGCAATGTCAGCGGTGATACAGACTGCCAAATATCTGCCGTTGGCAAAGACAATGGCTTTGTCGAGCTTGGGTACTTCTTCGGGCGCGTATTGCTGGAACTGATGCTTGGTGTCGTTAAGGTAGGTTTGCACAATCTCCTTGGCGGCGTTGATATCTGCGGCATCTTTTAAGGTGATGAGAGTGACTTCGTCGGCAAAATATTCATCATTGCCGAACTGAATAACGGTCGCTCCCTCGGGAAGACCGAAATAAGAGAGCGCAGCGGAAACATCGGATCTGCGCTTCATCTCACCGTCAAACTTAACCTGTTTTAAAACGGAAGTCATTACCACGGGCATATCATAGCTTTGTGCAGCAGGTGTTTCTGCGGGGGTGCAGGCGGTCAAGGGCAGCAGCAGAGCCGTAATGAGAAGTAAACTTGTGAGCTTTAAAAATGTGGATTTCATGGCAAGGTCCTTTCTGTATTTACAAACATCCTGAAAATCGGAGCGGATAAGAATAGTGTAACCATATCTTACACGAAATGCTGCTTTTTTTCAAGTGCAATCCGTTTTTTCTATAAAAAATGCGCCGCTTATGCGGCGCATGATAAATTAGCGTTTCACAGGGTGCTGAGAAATATACCCATCAAGAATTTCTGCCGCTGTATAGACAAAGGCGGCGCAGGGGCGCGTTTTGTAAAATTCCTCTGTGCGAGGTGTGGGCGCGGGGGTGGAAGGGGGATTTTTCAGAAGCTCGCGGCAGACGATGGTATTGTGCTGCGATTTGAATTGGGCGGCAAGCTCCTGCACCAAAGCATAAAGCTCCATTTTTGCTTTGTCGTCGGTGGGATCGGAATAGCCGTAAAGCTGACCGGTAACAAAGAACATGCCGCTGACGGCACCGCAAACCTCCCGCAGTCTTCCCATGCCGCCGCCGAAGGCGCTGATGAGCCTGGCTGTGGTGTCTGCATCCATGCCGGTTACATCGGAAAAGGCAACGGCCACCGCTTGGGCGCAGTTATAGCCCTGCTGAAACAGATCGACTGCTTTTTCTGCGTGATTCATAAATCGTTTCCTCCGTAATTTATTCCACTTCCGACAGCTCTACCTTCATTTCCCTCTTGGGAATGAGGAATCGGCGGGTGGCAAACAGACCGGCGATACAAATGACGGATGCCAAGTTGCTCCAAGGGTTATTGTGGGTCAGAATGACCTGACGGGAGATGGCAACAATCAGCACCTCCAAGGTGTTGGCGGGGGTCATGTCCACCAACATTCTCACAAATTCCAGACCCACGACGATGGTCAGGATGTTATTCAGGAACAAATCCATGGAAGTAAAATAGCCGCTTTGGGTAAACATGCGGTAAATTTCCAGCCCCAGCATGCCCACCAGCACGCAGAGGGTTAAAATGGCGATGATAAATTCTAAAATATGTAATACCTTGCGGATGACGGATTCGCTTTTGTGATTCATGGTAAATCCTCCTTTTTGTAGTATTATACATGAAAAAAGCAAAAAAGGAAGAGGACAGAATATTATTTTTATTGCAGGAAATTTTATAGAAAACATTGACATACAAAAGAAAAAGTGCTATATTAAAAATAGCTCAATAAAATTTATATTAGGGCGTTATAAAATATGGTGTTGGGGGTGGTATGATACGCATAATAAAAAAAGTTGTAAGTCTATGTTCTTTGTTTAAGGAGGAATTATGAAGAGGTTATTTTGTATATGTATGGCGTGTGTGTTACTTATTGCTTCGGGTTGTTCTCAGACACCATCGGATGAGTCGCCGGTTTGTTCCGACCCTAAGACCCGCCACTCTTATTATAATATGACTCTGAAAAATCAGCAGGATTTGGATGCGCTCTATACCACAGCACGCTATCAAGATCTATTGCCGCAAACGGTATTGGAAGGCTTCACCTTTGTGGAAGGGTACGGAGTTACTTGTGATATAGAGGAACACGAAGATGTGCACCTAGAATTCATAAATGAGGATGGTATTTCATTAGCAATCGGTATTAGCAAAGGGATATATGAGCCCATTGCTGATCCTGAAAAACCGGAAACCTACTCCGTAGCTTGGTATGCAGAGTGGAAAAAGTCCCCTCCTCCTGAGGCATACAATGCTCTTGGTCAGTTAAGGCCTCCGGAAGATTATTCCATTGCTGGCCTGTTCTATCCGGAAGATTTGTCTGAAAAGGTTTTGGAGGGAAGAACATATACTACTAATGATGAGGGACAGCCCAGTATCACGGACACGGTAATAACCGTTGTCTGCGGTGATTACCGTGTGTATTATGGCCTCTATAAAGTTTGGGATGTTGGGGAAGAACAGGAATGGATTCCTTACAATGAAATCTATGAAATGATTACCTCTTCCAATTATTTCGACGCATAAAAATATGGGGAGTCCGCTTTGGCGGGCTCCCCAAAATGTTTATTTCCTGCGATCCACCGTGAGGTGGGTGTTATTTTTCGGTTTTTTCTGCTGGCTGAGCCAGACTTTCATTACCAGCTTGTGAGGAAGAAGCTTCACAAGGGCAACCTGACCCTTAATAGGAAGGCCGTGGACAGAATAGTCCTTTTTGGTGCGGTATAAATCCTTTAAGCCGGTGGCTACCACATCCTCGGCTTCGTACAGGTGGTTATAATACTGCACCCGATTTTTCTCGTTGGTTTCCAGTGCGTGATTGAAAAACTCCGTTTTTACCCAGCCGGGATTCATGGCCATGCAGCGGATGCCCTTAGGCTTTAATTCGGCATTGACTGCGCGGGAATAGCTGAGGACAAAGGCCTTGGTTGCGCCATAGGTGGCAATGTAGGGCACAGGCTGAAATGCAGAAAGGCTGTCAAGCTGCAAAATGTGACTGCCCCGCCTCATATAAGGCAGAGTCAGGCGGGTCATCATCACCAGCGATTTGCAGTTTAAGTCAATCATGCGGCAATCGTCCTCGGTGGGAACATGGTCAAAGTCACCGAACTTGCCGAAGCCTGCGGCATTGACCAGCAATTTTACATTGGGCGCTTCCTCTTTTAAGAGGGCTTCATAGGCGGCAAAGCTTTCGCCGCTGCACAAATCCAGTGCGATGGGGCGAATGGGTATAGAACATTCCTCTTTCAGCGATTCCAAAGCTTGGGCGCGACGGGCAATGACCCAGATTTCGTCCACAGATACATATTGTCCCAGTTGCAGGGCGAATTGGCGACCCATGCCGGAGCTGGCGCCGGTGACAATGGCAATGTTCATAGCATATTCTCCTTTGCGGCGTTCATCAGCGCCGTTTTTTCGTTGGGAAGGGATTCGTCAAGTACGCGGCTAAGCAGCAGCTCCAAGGTGTTCCCAATGTCTTTGCCTGTTAGGCCCAGCGCCATAAGGTCATGGCCGCTGACGGCCAAATCTTTTATTTGCAGGCAGGCATTTTCTTTTAACAGCTCGTCAAGAATTTGCCGGATTTCTGCAAACTCTGTGGTGCTTTCCTTGACACCTTTGCTGTGATAGTCCGCTTCCTGCAAGGAAAGAAGCAGCTGCAAATTTTCTCCTCCATAGCGGCTGAGCCAACGGCGCAGGAGCTTTCGGTCGGGGGTCAGTTCCAGCATGTGATGTTCAATGAGAAAAACCACTTGCTTGCGCAGAGCCGTGGGGGCTTTCAGCCGCAGCAGGATTTCATCGGTAGCTTGTGCGCTGAGCTGAGCGTGACCGTAAAAGTGGCCGCGGCCGTTTTCGTCTAAGGTAAAGGCATCCACCTTACCTACATCGTGCAGAAGTGCAGCCCAGCGCAGGGGCAAGATGGGGGCGACGGCTTCCACCACATAGGCGGTATGGGTGAATACATCATAAGCATGGTGCGGGCTGTGCTGCTCAAAGCCAACAGCGGGGGCAAGCTCGGGTAGCACTTGGGTGAATATGGGGGCAAAGCAAATTAAATCCTTGGCAGAAATTAAGGGGAGCAGTTTACATAACTCGTCAAATATCCGTTCTGCCGCTAATTTTCCCATGGTGGGGGCTAAGGTGACCATGGCGTTTATGGTGTTTTCTTCCGGTGTCAAGCCGAACCGTACCGCAAAACGCACGCCCCGTAAAATACGAAGAGCATCTTCTTCAAATCGGGTGGGGGCATTGCCAACGGCGCGCAAGGTGCCGGTTTTCAAATCTTCCCGCCCGCCAAAGGGATCGGCAAGGCCGCGAATGGGGGAGTAGGCCATAGCGTTGACGGTAAAATCCCGCCGCGCCAAGTCGTTGTCTACATCGTCCACAAATTCCACCCAATCGGGGTGGCGGCTGTCTTGGTAGCCGCCTTCCTGACGGAAGGTGGTGATTTCAATGATACCGCCTTGGGTGATTACACCTACTGTGCCGTGTTTTTTTCCTGCCAGCACCAAGCTATGGTCAGAAAAAATCTGCTCTATGACATCAGGGGTGGCGGCAGTGCATAAATCGTAGTCGTGGGGAGTCAGTCCCAAATAGGCATCCCGAACACAGCCCCCCACTGCATAGGCGGCAAAGCCGGCATTTTCCAATTTCTCTATGCAGTTTTGGACGGTATCGGGCAAAAACATGATGTTACTCCATTTTTAATATTCTTTGGGCATGGGAGTGAGGTTACAAAGGTTAGAAAGCATCCATATGGTAATGGCTGCATAGAATATGGGGTTGTCACAGTGGGGCAGGCTTACAATGGCGCAGTAAATGGTTGCCAAGTGATACAGCGTATGCAGTCTGCGGCTGCTTGCACCGTCGGAAAAGGCCGCGCCGTGATAGCAGGCCAGCATGGCGCCAATGTTGGCAAGCAAGGGGAAAAGGTAATCTTGCAGCTGGGGATTGGCGCTCCACAGGCGGTAGCAATATATCAGCCGGACAAGAAAGAAAATGCAAATAATCGCGGAAAAAGCAAATGCGGGACGGATTCCCTTATGACGGAAGTAGGAAAGGAATCCCAGAGAAACGGCACCGACATAGCCGAGAATAGCTGTCAGAGCAGCGAAGGTGCTGTTGTCGGCAATCAGAAGTAAAGTGGAGGCCAGGATAAAGCCGCCTGCGGCAATGGCCGCGCCCATGGCGCCAAGTGGGGAAGAGGGGAAATTAAAGGCATATTTCGAGGCTTGCTTCAATCTGGCGGTGAGGACAATCAGCAATATAATCACAAGAAAAGTGATTGCCAGCAAAGCGATATGGGGGAAAGTATATTTCACCAGCAAGCCGCGGGAATCTACGCCTATGGCATAATAAATTCCGCGGAAAAGGGCGCCTAAAATCCCCAGAAGAAAAATCAGCAGGGGCAGAAATAGAGAGTTTAACTGTTTTTTCATAATCAAACCTTCTTACTGAAATTGAAGTAATAAAAAGCAGATTCCGCTGATAATGGGCTGATGAAGCAAATAAATCCATAGCGACTGCTTGCCGCAGAATCGTAAAAAGGCCAGAACGGGAGTGTTTTCCCGCACATGGGGCAGGAGAGATTCTTTTTTTCGGTACAGCGTTTTTCCCATTACAGCGCCCAAAAGGAAGAAGCCAAAGTAGGGCAGCAGGGGGAAATAGTCCGAGGAGGCAAAACGGGGAAACCGCACACCAAGGGGAATCAGCCAGGGGTAGTCCACCCGTGGGCCGTCAATGAGCCAAAGACCGATGAAAACGAGGGTAATACCCACAGCCGCCAAAAGCCAGACAGGGAATTTTTTCACGGCCTGCCATAAAAGCATGCAGACACCCAGACAGTGCAGCACACCAAAGTATATGATAATGCTTTTTCCTGCCATGCCGAAGCGATACATTCCGTAGGTGACAGCGGTACAGATCAGGCCGCAGGCAAACACCACAAGACCGCGCTTGATATGATGGCGTCCTAAGGTGATGCTAATGCCGGAAATCAGCAAAAATAAAATACCGCCCCATTGCTGCACAAATAGAAATTCTGCGGGAAGCTCCCATTGCACCAGCCGATAAAGGCTTACCAAATCATAAACAAGATGCACCGCCACCATACCCAGCACACAAAGTCCGCGCAGGGCATCCAATTCCCAAATTCGTTTCTTCATGGGCAAACATCCTTTGCTTATTTTTTCTTATTATAACAGGAAGACAGGACAATTTCCACACTTTTTGAAAAATTTGATTTGCACAAAAGAAAACCTTGTTTCTTGGGGAAAAATGAGGTATAATGATACAAATATGTGCCCGTGGAGGAAAAGTTATGTTTTGGGATTATGTATGGCAGATTCTTGCGGTGATCGCAGGTATCATTGGCGCGGTGGCAACGTTGGGCCTGCTGATCTTTTTGTTTGTTTGGTTTATTTGCAAAATCGTGGACTTGGACAAGCCCCAAGACCATGACAGTAAGTTTTACCGCACGGTTTTGAAGCTCATTATCCCTCTGATTATGGTGATTTTGCAAATGCGTGTGTATACCAAGGGTCTGGAAAAGACACCCAAAGAGGGACGGTTTTTATTGGTGTGCAACCATATTAACGACTTAGACCCCGTCACCTTGCTTCGTTATTTCTCGGGCAGTCAGCTTGCCTTTATCACTAAGCGGGAGAATATGAGCATGTTTGTGGTGGGTAAAATGATGCACAAGATTTTGTGCCAGCCCATCAATCGAGAAAACGATAAGGAAGCTCTGAAAACCATTCTCAACTGCATCCGTCTGATTAAAGAGGATATGGTGTCCATCGCTGTGTTCCCCGAGGGCTATACCAGTATGGACGGAAAGCTCCATAAGTTCCGCCACGGCGTATTTAAAATTGCGCTGAAAACCAAGGTGCCGATTGTGGTATGCACCTTGCAGAATACCAACAAGGTATTTCATAACGCCCTGCGAGCAAAGCCGACGGATGTTCATGTTCATCTTTTGGAAGTGATTCAGCCTGAGTTTTATGAAAACATGACGGCGGTGGAGCTGGGCGAATATGTCCACGGCTTAATGGCGGAGGATTTAGGCCCCGATTTGGTGCTTTCTTACGAAGAAAAGGCTTGATTTACCAAGGAATGAATGTATAATGAGAGTATTGAAAAAAGAATCCGATGTTGGAGGAAAGATGGAATGAAAAACAGCGAAAAAACACTGGATATGATTGTAACTCTGTGCAAAAACCGTGGCTATGTGTATGCCGGTTCCGAGATTTACGGCGGTCTGGCTAACGCATGGGATTACGGTCCTTTGGGCGTGGAGTTTAAGAACAATGTAAAAAAAGCTTGGCTGAAAAAGTTCGTGCAGGAGTCTGATTACAATGTGGGTCTGGACGCTGCAATCTTGATGAATCCTACCACTTGGGTTACCACCGGTCACGTGGGTTCTTTCTCCGACCCTCTGGTGGACTGCAAGGGCTGCGGCGCCCGTCACCGCGCCGATAAGCTTATCGAGGCTTCTGAATCCGGCAAGGATGTAAATGTGGATGCCATGAAGCCTGCGGAAATGAATGACTTTATCACCGAGCACGAGGATGTTGTCTGCCCTAACTGCGGCAAGCATCACTTCACCTCCATCCGGAATTTTAACCTGATGTTCCAGACCAAAATCGGTGTGACCGAGGACTCTTCCTCTACCTGCTATCTGCGCCCTGAAACCGCTCAGGGCATTTTCGTGAACTTTGCCAATATTCAGCGTACTACCCGTAAAAAGCTGCCCTTTGGCGTTTGTCAGGTGGGCAAGGCATTCCGTAACGAAATCACCCCCGGAAACTTCACCTTCCGCACCCGCGAATTTGAGCAGATGGAATGTGAGTTCTTCTGCCAGCCCGGCACGGACTTGGAGTGGTTTGCTTATTGGAAGGACTTCTGCAAGAACTGGCTGACTTCTTTGGGCATCAAGGAAGAATCCCTGCGTCTGCGTGACCATGAGCCGGCAGAGCTGGCTTTCTACTCCCGCGCTACCACCGACATTGAGTATCAGTTCCCCTTCGGCAGCGGCTGGGGCGAACTGTGGGGCATTGCTGACCGTACCGATTACGACTTGGGCCGCCATCAGGAGGCCTCCGGCAAAAATCTGGAATACTACGATCAGGAAAAGAATGAACATTATATTCCCTATGTCATTGAGCCTTCTCTGGGCTGCGACCGCGTGGCACTGGCATTTTTGTGCGAAGCTTATGACGAGGAAGTGGTGGGTCAGGACAAGAACGGCAAGGACGATGTGCGCACCGTGCTGAGACTGCACCCTGCGCTGGCACCCTTCAAGGCGGCCGTTCTGCCCCTGTCCAAGAAGCTTAGCCCTAAGGCTGAGGAAATTTACCGTCAGCTGAAAAAGGATTTCATGGTGGACTTTGACGATGCCGGCTCTATCGGCAAGCGTTACCGCCGTGAGGACGAAATTGGCACGCCCTTGTGCATCACTGTGGACTTCCAGACGGTTGGCGATGAGAACACTCCCGCTGATGACTGCGTCACTGTCCGCGACCGCGACACTATGGAGCAGGTGCGTGTACCGATTAGTGAGCTGAAAGCTTATATTGAAGAAAAGTGCAGATTCTAATGCGAAACGCCCCGAGGAAATCCTCGGGGCGTTTGGTATAATATTGCGTTGGGCGGGATAGAATGAATTAAGGGTTGACAAAGAGTGCTTGCCATGCTATAATGCTTAGGCACTTGGAAGTGCGCCCAATATATCGCGGAGTAGAGCAGTTGGAAGCTCGTCGGGCTCATAACCCGGAGGTCGTAGGTTCGAGTCCTGCCTCCGCAACCATAAAAACCACGGCTTTTGCCGTGGTTTTTCTTTGTTTTTATGACTTTTTCGCCGATTTTAATAAAGTTATAATTGCGAGGGCCAATCGAAAGAGCCACTTGTTATGCCACCTTGCTTAATAAAAGCACCTATGATATACTTATAATAACCTATTGGTTGATGCTTTTGGTGCATCGGATAGAAACTTAAGGGGGCAAAACAATGATTATTCTTCGTGACCGCCTATTTAATGTCGTATGCAATATTAGAACCCTGAAAGCTGGTGGCAAAATATCTATCGGGACAGGAAGTTTTATTATCAAGGATGATAGAGTGTACCTACTTACAGCTGATCATGTGGCCAAAACCGTTGATAATAATACGATTTTAGCCTTCGGAAATAATCAGTCAAAGTGCATTGTTTTGCCCCTAAACACTTTATCGAACGGCAATACGTGGAAGACCCACCCTATAGCAGACATGGCAGTTATAGAATTGAATATTACGGGACACACTGCCCTTTTCCAAGATAGGTGTTTTCCGTATGATCACATAAATGATTCCAGCACACCTGCATCAAGAGACGATGAACTTACTGTCATAGGTTTCCCGCAAGGCTTAGGAGTCCAAGGTAAATTTAGCCCTTTGACATTTCGCTCGTATGCGTCATCCGCTTTTCTTACATTACCCAGAGCAGATACAAAGACACTGTCAGATTTCTTCTGCTTGGAAAATCCAAGCGTAGGCGGATATAGCGGTGGACCTGTCTTTGATATGGGATACGAAAAAATGGGTACTATGATGGCAACAAAAGAAAAGACCATCCTGCACGGGATTGTTCACGGTACTATGAGCGATGACACCGGAGGAAAGATTGCTATGATTACCCCAATGTCGTATGTAAAAGACTTGATATAAAACGGAGAAAAAGCATTGGAAGAATTAATTAAAAAAATAGTATCAATGGCAGTCCAGGATTTGCGACAGCATAATCAGGGAGCAATTGTTGATGTTATTAAGAAGTCTGAATTTTCAGTTGAGTGGCTCGACCACGATAATTGGAATGGCGGTATCGACACTTACAAACTTGTCTTTCATATGAAATACTCGGACTTTACAAAAATCATTGACACAAAGGAACTTTATGAAGAGACGATAATGAACTCTATCGATTCTTTCTATAAAGACGAAAGGAACATTATTGCTGGTGTGGAGATTGTTGCCAAGATCGATCAGTTTGTAGATTGGGCAGCTGTTGCACCCAAAGAGAATAAAGATTCTGTAATTGCTCTGATCAATGCGGAAAAAGACACTTTAATAAAGGCAGGCACCGGTGTGCTGCAGATTAGGGATGCGAAAGTCAATGCTGACTACAAAGCCAAACATGCATATCTGGTGTCAGTACTAAAACAACTCGGATTGGAACCGGTGCACACCTATAATGATTTGTGGGATTGGTACAACGATTACAATCTGCGTGGTTTAAATCGTTACCAGGAGCGACGCGTTTTTATAAGAGACATCTTTGATCCCTTGCTTAACACTATTCAAAACTCTGAAGAGTCGGCACTTCAACTCATCAGTTACGAACCCACTGGGTGGGAAAAGGTTGATGATGGAATTACAAGGCTAAAAGAAGTGTTGACTCAGGCGAATGAGACGGCAGATTTTCAATCTGTGGGAATGTATGGAAGAGAGCTTCTAATGACCTTGGCACAAACTGTGTTTGATAAAGAGAAGCATCCTTCGCCAGATGGAACGGATATTGGTAGCGCAGATTCAAAGCGAATGCTCGAAGCTTACATCCATTATTGCCTTCATAAGCGAAGCAAAGAGCGGGAGATTAAGTTTGCGAAATCTTCCATTGATTTTTCAAACGAACTGACCCACAACCGAACTGCAACCCAAATGGATGCTGAGCTGTGTTATAATGCCGTTTTGTCAACGGTACACATTATCAAGGTTCTCAATAAGTTCAATAGTTAATTATATCTCCGCCCACCCTTTACCCAAGGAACACCGGATCGCCGGTGTCCTTGGGTTTCTTTCTATCCACCCCCACCTCAGGGTGCTGCATAAGTTGAAATATAAAACGACCGTTTTAACGACCGTTATAGCAATCGTTATAACCACCGATTTATCTACCGTTTTAGCAGTCGTAATAACAACCGTTAAAATATCCGTCAAAGCATCTGTTCAAACAAGAGAAGATAAGATACCAGAAGATACCCTACGATACCAGAACCAAACTAACGATACGAAACAATATGATAATATTTACTCCACAAAGGGGTTTGTTCTAATTCTACTATTTTATGGAATTATGACCCCTAACGAAGAGTGAATGATATCAGATGATAGATAACCCTCGTGCGAGGTGAGCACAGTTTCTTTCGCTAACACAATGGATAATGAGGAGAGGGTGGGATGAGAAAAACCACTGCCAAACAATATGAATGAGCTACACCCATGGACTTGAGTACCCTTTTATGCTATAATAGGAACTACAGTAAAGAATACATATTTCACATACACGAGAGTTCTAATTCAATATTTAATTATAAGTGAGTACATATTTATCCCTTATGGCGGGGGATAGGTATGTACTCCTTTTTCATCTGGCAAAGTTAGTGTGTGTAGTGTAAACCTTTCCTCCTTATTTTTATATTCCTCCTTCAGATGCAAGGCGCTGAGCCAGACAGCGCCGTTTTACATATTAAAGAAATGAGGTGTAATATGAAAATTCTAATTCTCAAGATGCAGCAGAGCAAGTCAGGTATTATGTTCATGCCTTCCTTTGTTGGACCAGAGGAGGAAGTTGTGATTAACTTACCTCGCTGGGCAAACAAAATCGTTATAACCCAAAATGAAGGTTCAGGTGCAGAGGTAAAGGTATATGCCATCTATGCTACCGAAGGAAAGGAGTGATTAGATTGAACGGTACACTACGAAATCTTTTCTACGGGAACATCACTCCCGGTGATAGAAAGCTGGACAAGGATTATAGGGTCGCAATGCTTGATGCTAATACCGCTCGTGATGAGTTGGAAGCAACTATGACGGACGAGCAGAAAAGGATGCTGGACAAGTATGCTGATCTAACTGGCAATGCAACTGCCTGCTTGGAACAATCCAACTTCATCTATGGGTTTAGATTGGGAGTTTGCCTCCTGCTGGACAGCATCACTGGAAAAGATGAAGATTGAGCACAGAGTTCTCTTTTTAAGGAAAAAGAGAACCCGAAAATCTCGTAATATCAAGGGGTTTTCGAAATTATCGCAAACAGAGGGTCAAAAAAGGAACTCCTGTATGCACAAACGGGAACTTGGAGGTGATAATCAATGAGTACCAGCATCCCCATCACGGAAACGCAACATGCGGAAATAATGAAAGCCATGAACGAAAATACGCTCTTTTACAAAAGGAACCCTCAAGTCATCGCAATTCTCATCACAGAAAGTTCGACCGGGTTAAGACTTGGTGACGTGTTGTCCTTGACGCTTTCTCAATTCCGAGCATCCGACAAAGGCTATAGACTTAAAGTCAGGGAAAAGAAAACTGGCAAAGAGCGAGATGTTCCTATTCCTGCTGAACTCTATGCCTATCTTACGGAATATGCAATGTCAAGAGGTCGCAAAAGAGACCAGACGATTTTTACCCTTACACCAAGGGCGGTCACAAAATACATCAAGAAAGTGACCGACTACTTAGGGTTGGAAAATGTGTCATCGCATTCCTGGCGCAAAATGTACTGTCTTCAAATCTACGAAAAGTCCGGCAATGACCTCATTGCTGTACAGCAGGCCATGCTCCACAGTTCACTTGCTGTTACCCAGCGCTATCTAAATAGAAGAAGCGAGAAACTGGAAAGCATTTTGCAGAATCACTGCAATATTGTTAATTTAGAGGAGGAATAGATGAAAGTATTGAAAATAATTTTTAGCACCATTTTGATAATTGCAATGTTTGTGACGCTGGCATTGTGCTGTCAGCATACCCTATCTGCACAGAAAGGTGGCAGTATTGCTCCTGCTTGCCGTATAACGAATCAGAGTAAGCAGTTTGTTATAGAAACCTTTGGCCATTATGAGACTGTACTAGATCTATTACAGGCGATTGAAAACTATGCAGCGGAAAATTTCCAATATAATCACAAGTATCAAATGCCGTTGATCCAAGACTTTGATTTTGATGCCTTTATTGAGGCAAAAACAGGTGTCTGCTGGGAATTTGCCGCTTTTGCAGAATGCTGTGTAGTTCTGTGGTCTCAGGAGAAGGACATTCCTCTCAGAAGCTATATCGTAGATATGCGCCCTAAAAGCAACTTTTCGGCTACCCACAGTTATAACTATGTTATCGAAGGTAACACCATCTATGCCTTTGACCTTACACCGGTCACTGGCAAACGACCTGCGTGGGGTATTCGCTCGTTCACAGGTGATAGTTTAGATGATATCTATGCTTATGCTTCTCGCATGGGCGAAAATATCTATCGCGTAAATTAAGGAGGTTGCTATGATTGGTCCTGTAATGTTTTTAGGCGGGTTCTTTACGGCGCTGCTTGCTTTCTACGGGCGAAATGCTCCATTGCTTATGTTGGCGGTTATCCTGTTTGCTTTCTGCTGGGTAGGCAATGAGCGAGTTTGCAAGGCATTCCGCATATTGCCTATTATAGTGACTGCTGTGCTGGCTGTAGTAAATTGGCAAATGGCCACTTCTTATATAGTGAATGGTTATTTACACGGATACACCAGTTTGCTGTGTTTGCTAGTATCCAGTTTCCTATTGATCTCAATGCTTCCAAAACTTCAGCTGAAAAGTTTTAAAAGATGAATCGGCATTAGTTAATTATAAAATTAATTACCCAGCGCCAGAGAATAAGCAGGTATTGATTCTGCGAAGATGCAGAATCAGCGGTGTTAGCGAAAATATGTTGTGTCTTTCTTTGGAAAAACACATCCCGCTATTGACATCGTTCGCAATTGAGAATATACTGATATAGTATATAGACATCGGCAGTGGGAAAAACCTTCTGCAAATTAAGAAGTGTATGAAACCCCGCTGAATTAATCAGCGGGGTACTTTGCTTTTTTTGAGGAGTGGGATACATGGAATATATGTCTATCAACCAGATTGCGCAGGAATGGGGCATTACACCCCGACGTGTTCAAGTGCTCTGTGCACAGGGGCGCATTGAAGGTGCCTACCGTATTGGCAACGTGTGGGCGATCCCTCCAAATGCACAGAAACCAGAAGATGCGCGCATCAAATCCGGCAAATATATCAAAGTTAATTAAAATAGAGAAAAAACTAATACACAATCAATGAAATCATTGTCAAAGGAGCAACTTGCTATGAACGATACTAGTCGTATTACCCAATTCATTAACGAGGTTAATCAGAAATGCGATAAGATCCTCACAAAGCAACAGCAAGTGGGTGCAGCATACAAACGTGAGCAATCTATTTCTACATCAGAAGCAGAGCGACTTGTTGCACAGATGCAGAGTGCTTTTGCCAAGTACTGCGAGGATAATTTTACAACGCTGTATAATCGACTCCGTGACATTATTAAACTTTTAGAAAAAAATTATGAAGAGGAAACTAATGCGGTCAAATGCGACGGCACAGAAATCCAAGGTAAGTCTGCGGAAGAATGTAAAGTAACGCTGGCAGAGTGCATCCAGGAACTCAATGCGTGCATTTCTACTTTGAATGCACTTGATTTTGAAACTTTAGTGCCACCTGTTTTTGTTGAAGTAGATGGCGAATCCTTCCGTACATTTACTGGAACTGGGGAAGATACCTGTTCCTATGATTACAACAGCACAGTTGAGATTGAACAGAACACAAAACCTGCAACAGACCTCGTAGTGAAAGCGGTAAGACTGTGCAAAAAGGGTATGACCTGTGTAGCTCGGATAAAGGAACTGTATGTGGCGGAAATTGACATTGCAGGTTATGAGCGTTTTGTAAAGGACGCAAAACGAACATGGGATGCAGAGCGTAAATCTCAAATCGACAACGAGTATGAAACTGCACGGTTCAACCTGCTTGATTCTGCAGCGACACAAGATTGGGTGGAGCAATTCTTTGATGCTTTGTATGAGCCTGCTAAAAGAGCGACGGTGGACTATAAGACCGGAACAATGACTGATCATGAACAGATTGTGCTTGGTTCGGCCAGCATAGAGGTTACAAAGGATCCCGGATATATGAAAGTGATTGCTGAGAGTGAAGCTCTGAAAAAACGCATCACAAATGGCAAGATACATACACCGGTGATGCTGAATATGAAAAAATGCGGTAACATCTTGCTAAAGGTAAAACAACCGGAAAAATATGATGAACAGATCAAGCAGTTTTTAGATCAAACGATCCTGAAATTCCTGCTTGCATTTCCTGCCAAGCGGCTCAAGATGCGCCTGATCGATGTAGCTTCCAAAGTGGATTTTTCTCCCTATACTAAGTTGACCAAGGTGGATAAAGAAATCCTTTTTGACGGTATCGTTCGTGATGAAAGAAAGCTGGCCGATGTGATCAAAGACATGAAGGAACTCATGTACAGCGTCAGCGATAAAAAGGTGACCATGAATGATGTCGACGATGTTTTTGCATATAACCAGTCTTTTGAAAGCACTCCCCAGGATTTTCATCTTTTAGTGCTTACGGATTTCCCCAACGGTATTCCGGAGAATCTTGCCGAGGATATTTTGCAGATTGTGGAAAATGGTAGAAGATCCGGCATTTTCACTGTAATAGTACATAATGAGGCCGTAGAGTTTGATGATCCCAAAAAGGAATATGCCTTTGATAAGATCGCCAACAATATCGGAAAGTGTTCCATGTGCATACATTATAATCGGGGTACCTTTAAGATGGACACGGACCTGAAGCACACCTTTGAACCGGATAAGACGCTTTCCACGGTACTTCTGTCTGAAATTACAGAGGTTATGGCGCGAAATGTGGAGCAGGTTAAGCAGAAGAGTGTTCCGCTGGATGCAATGTTTGAAGCGACTGATCGGGCTGAACAGTCTGTGGATGTTATTAAGCCCGCAGCGGATGTTCTGGATATCCCCATTGGTGTTCAGGGCGGTGATGTCCAGACCCTTAAACTGGAAACGAATAACGGCTCACCCCATACGGCTATCCTTGGCGGTACCGGTTCCGGTAAATCGGTGCTGCTGCATACGATTATTTTGAATACTTGCTATAAATACAGTCATGAGGATGTAAATCTATATTTGCTTGACTTTAAAGGCGGTACGGAATTTAAATTCTACGAGGCCGATAAGGATAAAAAGAAGCAGCTGCCCCATATCAAGCTTTTGGGCATTACAAGAAATGTGGAAGATGGCATTGCCATGCTGAGCAATTTGCGGAATGTGATGTACGAGAGAGAAAAGCTGTTCAAAGCAAATGGTGCGGAGGATATTGTTACATATTGCCGGGCGGGAAATAAACTCCCCAGACTGTTTGTTCTTATTGATGAAATTCAGGAGTTGTTTGGGCGGGACGATAAAATTACCCAAAAGGCTCTTTCAATTCTTGGAGATTTGTTTAGTCAGGGTCGTTCATTCGGTATCAACCTGTTGTGGGCATCCCAAAGCGTTCCGGTTGTACCGGGACTGGAGAACAGTGTACTCAATCACATTGGCAATAAGATCAGCCTGCAGCTCAATAATCCGGATAATGCAACGAAACTCGGTATTGATGCGAAGGCGGTCAGTGCGCTTAACAGACCTGAGAAGGGTTTAGGTGTTATTGTAGATAAGCGTACCGGTAGTGGTTACTCAGAATTCCGTGTTGCGTATTCTGAAAAAGGCGAGAAACGACAGGCGTTTGTGCAGCAGATTCTTGATAAGTGGCAAGCTGTCGAACCGGATCATGAGGCAATGTTCGTCTTTGGCAGCGATGAGCCTCCGACGCCTGTGGAAAAGGGATCTGTATTTTCTGTATTGCCAAACAAGATGCATATTGTATCCAAGGCCTTTGGTTCTTATGCAGTACAGTTTGGTCAGAATTACATTACCGGTAAACCCTTCTCCATGAATGTGGACCTGCGCACCAACAAGTCGAATATCGCAATTATAGGCACCAATCTGGAAGCAATTCGGGATATGATGGGTTATAGCTTGTTGTCTGTTGTTATGGAGCACACCACCAACGCAGATTGTATGGGTGAGCCTACAAAGATTTATTATGCAAACAGAGAAGGCGAAAGTCCTGAACTTGCAAAGCAGCTGCTGAATGTGACCCGCCAGGATTTCTCACACATAGTGGAAAATGTGACCAGTCCCGGACTGTTTAAGGATGCGGTGGTGGAACTGTATAAGCTGTATACCCAAAGACGAGATGCATCTGAGCGGGCCCAGGAGGCAACACCATACAGCCCGTGCTTCTTTGTAATTCATTCTCTGCAGCGGTATATTGACCTGTTTGATGGCAATGCAAAGCTGACCTTGAATGAAAATGCAGTAGAGGAACTAAATATGGGTTATAGTGCCGGTTTCGGCAATGTGGGAGCGCATAACCCGTTTGCGCAAGCAGATAGTAGTTCCTATACAACAATACATACAGGAGATTCTGTTTCTTTTGTTGCTGCGTTTAAGGAGCTTCTGAGCCGTGCAGGTCAGTTTGGTATCCATTTCATTATTTCGCTGGATAATCCCAATACGATTTCCTGCCTCCGCGAGGAATTGTCCGGATTCCAATACAAGGTGCTTACAAAGGGTGTCAATGGCGAAGCCGTAGCTCAGCTTTTGGGCGGATATGGCCACAGTGACCTCAATAACCCCGAGATTGCGCTTGTGGCGGAACAGGGAGAAAAGTATAAGGTGCGTATGTATCGTTATGATGCCCAGCGCGATAGCAGATGGTATCAGCCTCTTGTACAAAAATATCTTGAATTAAGGTGATAACATGGCACAAGATGTACTCACTCTTGATGAAAAGTCCTTTGCTAGGGTCATAGATGAGTTGTCCCAGTTGGCAGCCGCAGTGCGTAAACACTACGACGAGGCAGTGGCGGATATTACATCTTTGTCCGGTCAGTGGCATGATGAGGACTATCAGCAGTTTGCGGCTGCATTCAAAAGTTATGATAACACATTAAACGAACTTCAAGAGATGAATAAAATGCTGATAGCAACGGCCCACAGAAAAGTAGAAATGATCGAGGCTCGTTGCCGTATAGAAATGTGAGGTTATTAGTATGGCACGGATTACACTATCAAAGCCGGCGGCGCAGAAGGCGATTACCTATTCCAGAGAGGCTCATGAGAAGCTTGCTGCTAATGCGAAAGTAATGGATCAGCGGGTCAACAGACGGTTTGTTGGTTTAAAAGACCCTTCGTACATTAGCTATTTGGAACTCGCTGTACAGATGCAGGATCTTATCGGACAAGTAGGTACGAAGATGGAAGCGGTTGCCCAGTATTGCGAGAAAGTTAATCGCTGGATCGATACCTACAACGAGATCTGATTGGAGTAAGGAGGCTATATTATGAGTCAGTTTGATGATATGACATTAGATGATGCTGCGCTGGAAGAAGTTGCTAATACGATTATCTTCTATTGCAATAGCCAGCGTGGGCTCATTCGTGACTATCTGCAGAAAATGAATAGCCTGTCCTCTGAATGGCGGGATGATGAAACTATGGGCAAGGTTCTTAGTGAAGTGCATATGCTTGCAAAATCCGTGGAGCAGATTATGGATACTGTTCAATTTAAGTATCCCCAGTATTTCAGAGAGCGTGCGGCGCAGATAAGAGCTCGCCCGAAAGATGTGGGCTGATTTTTGAGGTATGATCTATGAGCCAGCAATACGGACAATTCGCAAAAAGCATTATGCAGTTGGATGCAGCGCAGGAGCGTGTGCGGGCCACCTGGTGTGATGATACGGCCAGAAGCTACGAGCCGTTAAATAACAATGTAAAGCTATGTGCGCAAAAAATCTGGGCATTCCATTGCGATTCGCAGAGCGGTGTGGAACTCGTTAAGAAAAACTACAACTCTGATGAAATGGAAAAAGAAATCGCCAGATTGGGCGCACAAGTAGAGCAGGTATGATATGAGTATAATGATCGCTAAGGTTTCTCATATTGCGGAATTTTCTGGAGAAACCGTTATGCAATATAAGCAAATTGCCGGTATTGCCCAGGAGGTGCAGTCTTCCATGGGGCGCATGGTGGAGTTTGTGGAGAATGAAAAGTATACACTTGAAAAGCAGATTCGTCAGCTTTTACAAATCAGTGATACTTTGCGTAAAAAACTCAACAAGATTTGGGACTGTGTTCAAGAGGCCAAAGCAGAAGCAGACTATTACTATAATGCGTACTGTTCTGCAGATTATGAAGATCGGGGATATTGGCACGAACGGTTGGAAGAGGCAAGGATTCGCCACAATAATCTTGTAAATGACTACGAATACGCCCGTCAGCTGCAAAGAGCCATTGAACAGCGGCAGCAGCAGTGTGACCATCTTCATCGGGCACTGCTGCAGATGATCAATGCCATGCAGAAGAATGTCTATGAGGTCAAAAAGACCATATCTGCCCTTCATGAAGAAACAAACTACAATGGACGAACACTGTCTGATTTGGTGAATCGGTTGCAACAGTATTGTGCGGCACCTTCTCTGGGAATGCCTTCAGTTGGAGGTTCCGGTGCTGTTTATTCCTCAGGTGGTAGTGCCAGTTCAACCAAAATCCGCAAAAAGAAAACGGCATACAAGCTTAATAAGAATGCGTTTGGTTACGATTCTGAAGGAAAACGACATACATACAAGCTTTATATACCGCAAGCACAACCAATAAAGCAAATGCTATATGATATCATGCAGGGGTTACATACGAACGTTCGTGACGCTATTATGAAAGAATTGGAATGCGTAGAATTCCTGAGCGCGCGGCATGGCTTTATTTATGGTTCAAGTCAACGAGGAAAACGTTTGCGTATTATTGGCGTAGATATTTCTGACCCTTCATTTAACACGCTTTTGCTTCTGCATGTAGGTCATCATTTATACGAAAACAATAAAGCAAAAGAGCGCATTGCTTTTGATAATTGTGTGGACTACGATATTAAAAGGAACCTTAAAATTGCCGACAGCAAGATACGGAAGATGGCGATGGATTTTACTCCGGTGGATTCCGTGAAGCAATATGCAAAAAGCACTGATTTCAGATTCAAGAGTGCTGGCTCCCAGTTTTTCTCCCAGTGCTTTAAGGCATACGTTTCAGAAGATTATGAGTTTTTAAAGGTAGTAAAAGAAAATTTTGGCGATAGCTATAATGCTTTCCTTGAAATTATCACTAAGCTACCCAATCGATAAACCGGAGGTTGCGGATGGATGAGATTTATACAAGTGCTGAGGCACTAAGAAAAGCAGATAAAACACTCAGAGTGTTTAACGAGAGACTTGCCCACGTGCTTTTAAACAGTGAGGCGAGAATCCGGGAACAATTTGATGGGATAGATACAAATTACCAGAATGAATTGTTGGCATATTTTGAAGAGCTGCAATCTTTGCAGAAAAAGTTGGGACAATTTGAAGCGCATAACAGTGAGGCGCTTCGTGATCGGCTGAATAAACTTTCCGAATACACAGCGACAACTTACGCGCAAAGAAATATATTGTAAGGGATGTGGTTAAATGTCTTTTTCCGATGTGGTAAAGCAACATACTGATGAAAAGTATTTAAAGTTAGGATCTGGCACGGCAGAGCGTAGCATAACTGATACTACGATTGTACCGTGCGAGGAATATGTTAAAAAGAACGACCAGTTTCAACTCCGGTTGAAGCGGGAAAAAAGCGCTATTCTAAATGCTGCTAATGAAGTTCGTGCAACGTATGATGCACGAATCAGAAAAATTGAAGAGGAACGCCTGGCGGCAGAGCGTGCAGAGCAGGAGCGCCTTCGCAAGATCGAAGAAGCTCGTCTGGCGGCGGAGCGTGCAGAGCGAGAGAAAGTTCTGGCAGCAGAACGTGCAGAACGGGAACGCCTCCAAAAGATAGAATATGAGCGCTTGGCGAAGGAACGCGCAGAAAGAGAAAAGATCCAGGCAGCAGAGCGTGCCGAAAAAGAGCGCATTCGTCGGGAAGAAATGGCCCGTCAAGAGGAAGCAAACAAAATCAAGCGCGCAAAAGAAAAGAAGAAGAATACCATTATCGGTATCGTTGTGTTGGTAGCAATGATTTTGGGTCTTGTCTTGCTTGTAAGAGGATGCACAGCTAAGTATTCTGTGGACAACATAGATATAGCGGTAGTGGAGAAGTATAACTCCTACAGTCAGTCCAACAAAGTTCAGTTTACCCTGGTGTTTGAGGTAGAAAACAAGGGCTCTTTGGATATTCACCAGTTGGTTGGTGATTTGAAGATCTATAATTCCCGCGGAGAATCTCTGTTGTCGGATACATTAACCTTAAACGGCATCGTAAAACCTGACAATATGCTGCAGTTTGAGGTTGATCTGAACCTGAGCGCAACCAGCAAGAGCGTTGAACTTTACGAAACTGATTTGAGCGGTCTTAAAATAACTTTGCGCCTCACAGAGGTCACTTTTGAGGACAATAATAAAAAGGAATATAAAAACGGCAAAGAGAAGATTCTGTCTGCCATCGGTAATGAATATATCGAGGGCATGGAAAATAGTGAAAAAACCTATAATCAGGCAGTTTCTTTGTTTAACGAAGGGAAATATACTGAAGCAATTCCTCTCTTTAAGGCGCTGGGAAGCTATCAGGACAGTAGCGATTACTATGTTAAGTCCATATACAATAATGCATTGTCCTTGTTTGCACAAGAAAAATACAAAGAGGCGGCCGAGGCATTCTATGAAGTAATCGACTACAGCGACAGTGCAGAAAAAATAGAAGAGATTATAGTTGCTGCGACAGAAAAAGCAGAAGAGATCGCCGCAACAGGCGATTATGCTGGTGCATATGCGTTATTAGGCCAAGTAGGCTACGATGACACTCACTACATCTATCAAGCATATCAGTATGCTGAGGCGGGTAGATTTGATGAGGCAGTATCTCTGGGCTTGACGGTTGTTGTTTTCCCGGAAGGTACAGAAATGATACCGGATAACTATTTCAAAACCGAATCCGGCACAAGTTACCTTGAAAAGGTTGTTCTGCCGTCTTCTCTGAAGAGTATTGGAACATCTGCATTTTATGGATGTAAGAATCTGACGGAGATTAACTTGCCGAACGGATTGAAAGTCATTAAAAACTATGCGTTCTATAACTGTAAATCTTTAAAGAGCATTGAAATTCCTGATAGCGTAGAAAGTATGGGATCGAATGTTTTCCAAGAATGTACAGGCCTGCAGACTGTTTCTGTTCCCAGTAGCTTGAAGACAGTTTCGTCGTATGTGTTTAAAGACTGTACAAACTTGACAACGGTAACATTGAAAAATGGAATTGAGGTACTTGACATAGGCGCATTTTCTGGATGTTCCAGCCTTGTGAATATCACATTGCCGGATTCGCTTGTGAAAATCGAGAGCAATGTGTTTTCCAAGTGTACAAGCCTTATTGAGATCACAATACCCTCTAAGGTTAATGTGATTGGCTATTCTGCTTTTGCCAGTTGTTCTTCTTTGCAACGAGTGCATTTCGCAAACCAAGAGGGTTGGCAGTATGAATATAGTAATTCGGCGATAGATGTTACAAATGCACAAGAGAATGCGAAGGAATTGAGAAGCATTAGTTCTTCGACCTGGATGAGAAAATAATATAATCACAACAAGGACAGGGTGCTGGCGACAACAGGCTAGCACCCTGTTAATCCCCAATGATAATGAACCATTTTTGGTGCGTATTAAATGCTATAATCAACTTGTCAAACTCGCAACTTGTTGTAGTTAGGAGAAATAATGCATAAAGGTATATTTTGGTACATACCGATGGATCGGTGTTTGGTTTCCGTCAAGGTGAGCTGCGAAAGATGTGGCGAGTCGTTAGAGCCGGTGAAATACTCTTCAAAGTCCGGGGAGAATTTCAATCACAAATCCGAATGGGCACGATTGCCCCCAAATATAACAAGGAGATTTCCTTATAATTATTTTCCCCGAGGTAGAGTGGAGATAAAACAGGGAAAAGCAACTATTTATCTAAACCCAGTCTTATGCCAAGATGATATTCAAAAGCAAATATGCATGGAATTTGGGCTGGATGCGACAGAGATAACAATTCGCTTCATTGCAGACGGATCTGCACACTACGAAGCGCTGATGGAACTATGAAATAATAGGGGGCACACTATGCAAAAAAACAAAAACGAGGCGGATAAAAGAACAGCGAATTTTGCAGAATGTGTGTCTGTTGAATACACCTGCTTTGATAAAATACTGCACCCGTTCGTCTGGATCTGGGTGCGAATTGAGGAAAAGTGCAGAAATCTGCGCTACCGATGCCAGCGATTCAGCAAAGGTTATAGCGATTGCGATGTATGGGAAATGCGGGATTGGTTTATTCGGACTGCAAAGCCTATGTTACGAGAAATGAGCACCAAGGCATACAACTATCCGGAAGAAGCCGGCGAAGAACATTGGCGCAAGATTCTGCTGGAAATGGCAGACCTTCTGGAAATTATGGATATCTGGGATAATGCCGCAGCACGCAAAAAGGCAGGAATAACGGCTGAAGACAATAGTCAGGAAGCAATTGTGCTGATCAGTGCCGAAAAAGAAGAGGCTAAGAACCGATTTTTCTTCCTGTTCAATAAATGGTTTTATGATCTGTGGTATTGATGGTGATGATTTAACTGGCTGCTCAATAATCGAAAACACATAGGAGGACATATCCATGATTAATAAAAACAAACAGCGGGCAGAACTGTGCATACATACTACAATGTCGGATTCTGTTTCGGTTATCGCTCCAAAAGCGCTTTTAGAAGCGGCGGCACTTTGCGGAATGCGGGCGATTGCGGTCACGGACAAGAACTCTGTGCAAAGTTTCCCAGAGGTGGCCAAACACCGAGACTTGTACTATAAGGATCTGAAAGTGATCTATGGCGCAGAACTTCCTTTGAATCCCGGTGAATTTGCAACGGTGTTGACGAAGGACCAGTCTGGTCTAAAACCGCTTTATAAATTGATTTCCGGAAAAACCATTACTGCTCAAGAACGGGAGCATTTGCTGATCGGTGTCCACGATTTGTGCCTTTTAAGCAAACTCGCCCACGCAAAAGATGCGGCGGAGTTTTGCCGGTTATCTGAGGGGTACGACTACATTGAACTGATACCCTATCATTATGACTCCAGTTTTATTCAACAGAACAAAAAGCTCTATGCCCTTGGTAAAGAACAAGATAAGCTGGTGGTGGCTGTTGGCGACTGTCACTATCTGTTTCCACATCACCGCTTGGGCAAAGATGTTCTTGGATATGCACATGACGGCATTGTTTCCGCTGATGAACAACATTTGCGTACCACGGAGGAAATGCTGGAATTGTATGCCTATCTTGGCGACGACGCTGCCTATGAGGTGGTGGTTACCAACCCTTGTAAGCTTGCAGACGGCATTGAACAGGTCGATCCGCAAAAGGGTAATTTCCGTTCTTTTGAAATCCAGAACGCCGAGCAAGAAGTAAAACGAATCTGTGCAGAGCGATTACATACACTTTATGGTGAGCAGCCACTGGTTCTTCAGCGGTTGGAAGATGAACTTGCGCAGGTAAGAGACACTGCATTCTCAATGTATTTTCTTTGCCATAAGATTGTCCGGCATCTGCACGAACAGGGTGGGGTGACCGGTCATCGAGGTACTGTTGGCTCGACACTCATTGCCTACCTTTTGGGAATATCTGATACCAATCCCTTGCCGGCACATCATCGCTGTCCCCACTGCAAATATATAGAATTTTCGGACGTTGTTTCGGGATATGATCTGCCGAAACGGGCTTGTCCGATTTGCGGAACGACCATGCTTGGCGATGGTCACAACATTCCTTTTGAGACATGTTTGGGCGTTGCTAAGGATATGGACATGGATATTGACATCAACACCGCACCACCCATGCAGACGGAAGCAAAGCGGTTTCTTGCTGATTGGTTTGGTGCTGAACGACTGGCGGTTGCTGGAACCATCGGCACTTATCTCCGTCCAGCAATAAAGTCCTACACGCATAAATATGCCGAATGGATTGGCGAAGAACTGTCTAAAGACGAGCAAGAATGGGTTTTTGATATGGTCTCCGAGGTGAAGCGGTGCGAAGGTATCCATCCTGGTGGTATTATGCTACTGCCGGAAGGTGTGGAATGGGAGGATGTGACACCGTTGCGTCCTAATGACAATGATGATAGCATCCTTGCTACCCATATGGATTGCCACAGCATTGATCCAAGTGTTCCTAAACTTGATATTTTGTCGGTGAAGTACTATGGCCTGCTGCAGAAACTGTGCAAGACCACGGGTGTTGGGATTGAGAATATTGATTATCAAGATCCGACAGTTTATGAATTGTTCAGCAAAGCCGAAACTTGTGGTATACCAGAATTTTCAGGAAAGTTCACACAAGAGCTGCTGCGCAAGGTGAATGCTACCTCTTTTAGTGATTTAGTCAAGGTGAGCGGTATGGCTCATGGTACAGAAGTGTGGCGCAATAATGGTGAGGTTCTACTTCCTGAGCATTCCTTTGGGGAGTTGATCGGCGACCGGGACGATGTGTTCCTGACATTGCGTAAATATGGTGTGGATCGAAAAGATGCTTATGCACTTATGACCGCTACACGCAAAGGTAAATTGCCGTGGGTTGGAAAACACCCTCGTCTGCGTGCTGAGTCGGAGCGGAAAATGGAAGTTTTGCAAAACTCTGATGTGCCCCAATGGTATGTAGATTCTATGTGCAAGATTTATTATCTGTTTCCGAAGGCACATGCAGCTCACTATACCAAATTGGCGGTAGCCTTTGCTTGGTTTAAGGTTCATTACCCGAACATCTTCTACAAAGTGACACTAAGTAATGCAAAGATCGCTCCCTTTGTTGGTTGTAGTGATACTGAACTGCAAATGCTGTTGAAGGACTTAGACCGACAGGAATGGGAGGCAGCAAGCCTTCTGCTGGAAGCACGTCAATGCGGATATGCTGATGCGGAAATGTATCCTGCGTGATATGAAGAACTTGAATGTAGGATGACAAGAAAAAATACCGGGAAGGACTACAATTAGTTTTTCCCGGTATTTTCTTTGGAGGATTCCACACAGGCGAATGTGTGGAAAGGAGGAAGGGGCTCAAAGGCACAACTGTATTCTCAAGCAATCGTCTATGCGAGACATACTCTCCTCATCCAGACTACATACGTAGTTGAGCAGTTGGCTCTTTCCGATGGAAAGGGGCTGTTCGCACAGTGCCAGGCTATCACATTTGAGGCCTGTTTCAGATGCTTTCAGCAAACAGTGGACCGGCAGTTTCTTCTTTTTGTAGATCTGGCTGCTTAAACTTACAATTACCACCACAGGTGAGTAACGGTTCGCATAATTGTTGCTTACGAGAACGACAGGCCTGAGCCCAGACTGACGACTCGTACCATCATCTTCCAAGTTCGCATAGAATACGGCACCTCTATGTAAGGTGTTCTGATATGTGGTATTTTCCATTGTAAAAGTCTCCTTCATATAATTTGTTGTAAATGAATACATGAAGGAATCTACGTAACTTTGATTTTTATTTCAAGAAATCTTCACAGAGGGCGCTTTCACCGTTTTTCTTGATTAATTCGTAAAAAGATTCTATTATGTTTACGACCCTAAAAAATGTTTGCTTTATTGGGGTTATGCGATTTCGCCTTGAATATAAAATAAATGGGATAGATTAATGCCGCAGGATCACCTGCGGCATTTTTCTTTTAAAGTTGATAGTCAATCGGGACGGCTGCGGCGACTAAAAATATCGCATAGCAGACAGTCCATAATTCGTCGTACGGTGTACCGGCGATATTTTGGTAGGTAAGAAACTGGCAGCAATCGTTTGCCACCTGCTCTCTCATATTTTCGTATCGCTTCTTAATCACCTCTGCATCAGAGTTAAGCAATAGCCCTACCAACCTCCCGTCCATCGTAAAAATATTACCCCCTAAAATAGACAGAATAGATGCGGTTTTATCGTCGTTTTCCTCTGGGGCAAGGGTGTTTAACAGTTGGCAGAAGAAACCGCCTGTAAAGGCGTTACAGAGGGTGTAGCGGGGTGTTTCGCAGTCGTCTCTTGTTGAATGAAAGATACTTTTCAGAAGATTATCGGTGTGCTCTTTTGCATAGTACTCATATTCCGGGTTCTGAAGGGAGGATGGGTGGATCTTACCCTTTAAGGATGCTGTGGCGGTGTTGATTACATCCTCAAAAAGGCTCTGTTTAATGTTCATATTAAACCTTCTTTCTAATATATTTTTCTACCATTTTACCATGAACGATTTTAGGATTTAACTGCGAAACGATAAATCGATTAAAAATTATGTACTCACTTAAGGACGAATGAATGGAGGCAGAGGGCGATTGGCAAAGTATATGCTATATATTTACCCCCTATCTGCCCTCTTTTTCGGCATTCTTAAAAAAGCGGATGCTATAGATGGAAAAAATCGTTTTGCAAATCGTTTATTCTGAAATTGTATTTTTCAAAAAATACAATTCAAAGCGGCATAGGTGTTATTTTCAGTGTCAGAATATGGTCCTAAAAACACACATAATAACACCGAAAAAGACACGCATACCAAGAAGTTGAACTTTTCTTGATTAATTCTTAAAAATACTGAATACTATTTATATCCTATTACACAAAAGGAGGCGAATGATATGGACTGCGGTTACATATATTTCTCTTCAGACGGTGGTCAAAAGGAGTTCTATTGTAATTCACGAGCATACACCTATAGAGGCCATACTATCCGAAGAACTCACGTTTCAGGCATCAATGGGAAACGTATCTACCAAATTGACAATGAGCCCGTTGACACGTCTGAACAAGCCAGTCTTACCACACTGAAAAAAGTCAAAGAGTATATTGATAAGAGATACGGAACGGAAAAAGCTCCCACTGTCACCAACAAACGGGACGGCAACGATATCTGCTCTCTTATCAATAAGATTGACGAAGTAGTGAAGGACGGGAGGGAATGTCATATAAAAATCGAGATAGACATCAAATAAGGAAACACCGGCAACATTGCGTTGCCGGTGTTCTTCGTTTAGGAGTTATACAGTTTCACATATCTTTTCAGATATCGGTATGACCTACCACTTTGCCTTTCCGCTTCGTAAAAGGACATTGATCCGTTGGATAGACGGATAAGAATGTCGGGCGGGAGGGTGCATCTATCCAGCTTCGTGAGCTTGCCGTTTCTTTCATAGTCGCAAACAATGTGCGAAATGTAAGAAGGGCTAACATAGTTTTCAGCAGCGATCTGCTTAATCGTTTTGCCTGTACGAAACTCCGCCTTAAAAAACGAAGGGGTAAAATTGTCTTTCTCCATATGATTTCCTCCTTGAAAATGTAATGTGATTACATTTCAAAGAGTAAGGAAAAAGAAAATTATTTTCCAGAAATAGTGTCCAACTTCTCCTTCAGCTCCTGCACATAGGCGTCACCCTTAGAGAACTTTTTGGTGGCGGCAGCCATTGCAGCACGACCATGGATGTAGTTCAGGCGCATTCTGATGTAGTCCTGCTCAAGGAGCAATTCTTGCTTTTCGCTATGAGCATTGACACCGGCGAGGCCGACTCCTTCAATGGTCCATTTATCACCCATCATTCTCTGGGCTTTACGGAGTGTGTTTTCAATGTCCTCGTCTACCTGCAAACCGCGTACTGGCTTCTCTTCGTAGTCAACCATATATTTTTCAAACTCTTCGGTGTAGGTGTCTCGCAGATCACCATTGAGCATAAATACCTTGGTTAACTGATACAATATCGTTTTGGAACATCCAATAAGACTGATTGCATCTGCGGTATCAATGAAGAAATTCTGCCAGTTCCAGAAGACCAGACGAAATTTCTCGTTGTCAGGAGACATCGCTTTTCTGCCATGTTTTTTGAGCTTTTCGCAGAAGAATGATTCGATTAGTTTAGCTCTTTTTTTGCCGTCGCTACTGGGAATAGCAAAAGACGCAGCAAAGTCAGTTGTAGAGAATTGCGGACTATCCAAAACAATAATATGAAGACCGTGGATAAGGGTAATCATCTTATATCTAAATACGGCAGCCTCAATATTCTCTTTCGTCTCATTGTCTGCAAGTGTCAGTTTTTTGGACGTGCCCAAAGTGTCTGCAGAAGGGATAACCAAAATATGATGTTCCAGATCGCCGGTGGCAAGGATCTTATCGATGAGTGCATCCAGCGCCGGGCGATCTGCGCCCAAGGTGCTATCGATATCCATATCAATGCTATCGACAAAGGCACTCTTCAATGCCTTGTAGTCTCTGGAAGTCTTTATGTTTACGGTTTCTCTTGCTTTGTTGGTGCAGATAAAACCGTATCCGTAATATTTGCATTCGTTCATAAAATCACCTCTTTGGTAAAGAGTATAGCATATTTTTTGAGGAAAGTCAATAATTCCTGTTGAGAAGATACATAAATAAAGGCTGGAAAATAACTTTGAAATAAATTTCTTTTGACTTTGTCCATAAATTAACTTGACAAGATGCAAAAAATGTGTTATACTCTGGTCACACTACACAAAAGATACCGACTAAATCACGAAAAGGGAGACCTGAACACCACAAGATAACGACTATTCATTTTAGATGCGATAACGCCTGAATCACGCGGTTACTGGGTCCCGCTTGGTTTGGGCGTATTTTATTCTAAATCTGAAAGAGAGGTGTTCACCTTGGCAAAAACGCCAGCAAAAAAGTACAAGCCCCAGTATGTTCAGTTGCCCTATGGTTTTCTCGCCGACGATGATAACTATGGATTAAGGCAACTCATGCGAGAGAACGGCTTATGGCCATTATCCGTATACACCATTATTTTAGAGACCATGGGTGGATATGCAGATAAAGGCTTTACGATGTCTTACGAGGAAATGTCTATCGCCCTCAGAGAAAAGGGGTGCATGGTCAACGACCCCAAGGAGACAATTGACGGTTACTTGCTTCCGCTAATTGAGGCAGGGGTTATCTCCAAAATCTGGTTCTGGGATTGCGACCTTGAGATTGAGGAGCAGAGATATGCGATTAGAGGTGCCGTTCCACCGGCAGTCGCAGCCTATGATGCGTGGTTATCCAAATGCATTAACCCCCGCAAGTGCACGCCAGAGGAAAAGGCACAATTAAAGGCGTACAGAGAAGCAATCAACAAGGCGAAATCAGAGGTCAACCGTATTTATCGCAGAGAAGACCATTTCAATGCACTTATTGACCAAGAGCTTGCCAAAGCCCCCACGGTCATGGATCAGGAGGCAGTTCGTTTGTGGAGAGCAGAACTGGCAGCTGACAAAGAGCGCAAAAAAGAGTTTTTGCGCACCATCAAATCTAACGAAGCGAATATCAATCGCTTAATTACCCTGAAAGGAGATATATCAGATGACTTTGACTAACAAATACCTAAAAGTGCTGTGGCACTATCCCACATTTATGCCTGCGGGCAAAAAGATTGTTGAAGATTTCTTGGAAAGCAGCAAGGAAGATTCAGCTAATGGTGATGCTTATGCCGGTTATGTGGCATTTATCATCGATATCGTTTGCTTCCGCAGAGAGGGCATCGCAACCATTACTGAGATGGACGAGCTCATTAACTCTTACGGTTACCCCAAAGAGTTTTCCCAGCGACTCAGCGAAGAATTATTTCAAGCATTCATCAACAACTAAGAAAGGAAGGTTTTTCTATTATGGCAGAAGAATTTAGAAACATTTTTGTTGTTTTTGCAGAGGACCATAAAAACAACATCTACAAGATTGCCCGATTTACTGAGAAGGGACTCGGCGACGATTACGACTTTTGGTCTCACATTAACGGTTGCAACGGGTATTCGTTTAATGGTCCCTATGATAACGAAGTATCAAAAAGTGAGCATTTTCTGAAACCTATTACGTGCACAGAACTGCTCTCCTATATGCGTGGACATTATGATGAGGGAAGCAGACGGGTAGTTGAAATGCTGAACATGGCACAGTTTTCTATTCCAATTAAAGCATTTCATTATGTTGCAATTGAGTCAGATATTGCTTATGGTTTCGAAACTTTCGAATATAGGCAGATTACACAAAGCAATAAGCACCTCGGTTACGAGATCCTCTTTCCGACAGTGAATGAACCACTTGCTTTACCGGGTGCGAACTCGGAGTTTTATTCACGCGCCTATATTAGAGCCAAAGGAAAGCGGCGTGAATATCCAGTTCACTATTCTCACGAGTATATGTCTGAGTGGTGCTATAACCATAACTCAGTTAAAGAGAAAATCGTTGACAACGAAATCATTCTCTCAGGTTTGAGAGAACGCAAGCAGTCCTGGTTTTTGTGCGAAAATGATGTCGAAATCGAGCCGATCGATGAGGCTCTTGCAATAGGCTGGACTTTTGCAGATGAATCTAATTTCAAACTAACTCCTGATGGAATCCGCTACACCAAAATCAAGAATGTGGAGGATTAATCTATGGAATATCGTAAGGAGGTTCACACCATGAACAAAATCCAAGACTTCTCAGAAAAGAAGCAAGTTACATTCGATGACGTTTTGAAACTCATCGACACTGTTTGCGAAGATAAGATTCGCAGTATCATATCCGCCTCCGGCGGAGACATTCCCGAAATAGCAAGAGATTTTTATGCTAACAATTTTGGAGACATTGTCTTCTATCCTTGGAGTCGAGTGGGGTTTGACGAAGATGACCCCGAAACCTATTGCGATGGTTTGGAAATTGAAGCAACCTTCTTTTTTAATGCCGATGATATCGACGGCATTAAAATGAACGGTACTCGTCTTGTTACCATATGGGTAACAGAAGGTGGTTTTCTTGAAGACCTTAAACTGGATGGCGGAAAGTTGTATTTAAAAGGTCGATCAAACACATATCTGGATATTAGCAGACTCAAGGAGCAGTATGCAAAAAATCCAGAACTGTTCGTAGTTTCAGACTATATCGAAGAGGGGGTGTTGGCATGGGAACAACTATGCATCTTTTGAAATGTCCCAAAGAACTTATCGCCTACAAAGACGAACCCTTCTTTATGGATATGGTTTGTGAGATGCTCAATGCCTACAGATACGGACGTGAATTAGGGCCGATGAAGATAATGTGTTTCTGGATGAATCAAAATCAAATTTTTGAGTGGTTCGTCCAGAACTTAGGAGTGAACGACGATATCCCGTATTGGGAGGTGAGCAAGGAGCAATTGTCTTCTCTTCTTGAAACCTGCGAAGAAGTCTTGCACAGCGGCTTGAAGTCAGATGGTACTCCTGATGCAGAACAGTGCCAAAAGATAATGTCTCTTCCTGAGCAGTCAATATACAGTTATTGGATTGGTGGATTCAGATATGATGATTCCTTTTTGTATGGAATCAAAGAAGCTATCCAAGAACTTCGTGAACTGTTTGCAGAAACAGACTTTGAGACAGAATCTATTTTCTATTGGTGGACTTGGTAGCGCCAACTTATTGCCGGGTGGATGGTCTCATCCACCCATAAAGAAACTAATTAAATGGGAGGTCAGAAAATGAATTTACAAGGAATTAATTGCGATGTGCACATCGCTTATCACGAAGGTCGCAAAAGCAAACGAACGGTTGCAGTTTTTCATCAGCATGTTGGGAGTTGTGTGTTTCATCAGTACAACCCCATCACAGGATGCACGGTTAGAGTTGATGTGCTTAATGGACCAAACAAATCTAAGAAAAAACGCAAGTTTATCCCTGGCTTTAATACCGGCAACGAGTTGCCGAACAATACTGAAAAGGAGATTACTGAAAATGTATGAGATTAACCAACGAGTAACAGTTGTTTCTTATAAGCAACTGCCAGATTGTATAAAGAATAAGGCCTATGGTCGTTTTTGCGACAAAGGTGGCACTATTGTGGATAAGCTGTACTCTCAATCCGAGAAAAAGCACTACTATAAGGTCCTTCTGGATGGTGCAGCCAAGCCTTCTACAATTCAGTTTACCGAAGATATGCTTGTAAAAGAGCGCTTCACCGACAGTCGCTTTGAGATTATTGTAGCCGACAATGTGGTAATTGCCCGCATGTATGATGGTGCTGACAAAATGATTGCGGAAGGTCACGGACACATCTTCAACGGAAACACAGCAGCACGGATTGCTCAGGCAACATCGTTTGCTTGTAAGCGGCTTTGGAAAAGCATTTGCCCCGAAGCACCGGAGCGGCATCCGCACCACTATACCCGCAATTACCAAGACAAAAATAATGTATAAAAGGAGAGATTATTTATGACACCTATTTTTCAAATTCCAATGACACAAGACGCTGTCCATAGCACCAAGGGACTTAGTATGGAAATCGACAGAAACGACGAATTGAATCTGTTCGTATTCCTTAACAATATCAACCAAACTGCAATCGATAGAATTCGCAAAAAACCATCTGTTGATATAGCAGTTATGTCCTCCGAGTATATTAAGTTCATCCTGCTTAAAATCGGAAGCAATATATGTGGAATCACGATGTTTCGTTCAGAACACGAATATCTACAGCAAATAGCAGACGATTGTTTATATTTGAATATTATCGACAAACCCAAAAGCCGCAGTGCAGCACGAATCAAAGTGAAAATGCAGCAAGGATTTGCAAAACAAATCAACGAGCTATTAGTAGAGGATGATAACTGCCTTTATAATCTCGGTGCAATCCTATCCAGAAAGTATGAAGATGCTGCTGAGTTTGTTGGAACTCATCCTTTTGACGAAATATTTGACGTGTCTCAATATCATTTTAATTCTATCAAGGAGGACTAATTATGAGTGGAAGATATACCAATGTGTGCACATTTGCTTATGATGCAAGTGGAGATAGACATTTAGTGACACAGGAATACTCCTATTCTGGCGGTTGCGGTGAGTATCATCACAGGATAGACATCCAGGATAAGTTCTATAGAATAAATGGAGACATTGAGGATGTGACAACCACTGGAACATATCTGCCATTTACCTATGTTCAAGATTGCCAGTCCTATTTTGCACAGTCTCCCACCGAGACTATACAAACGGTGCTGCGTGAAGCAGAGTTGACAGGAATTGAGATAACATCATTTCTAATGATTGTGCTTCTGAGTGTAAATGCGGGCGTATATGAAGCATTTGGATATCGCGTATCACCTGAAGGTGTCTCTGACATTCAATTTGATATTAAGGAAGATTATGCACATGATATCGACTTAACCTTTAATATCGTGCTCACAATGGCAGAATTGGAAAACCAATAACAATCAAAGATCCCGTCCGATCAGCGGCGGGATCACACAAAATAATCGGCAAAGCCGGAATACGAAAGGAACAAAAATATGATAAAAACTTTTCAATGTTCAAATGGAACGATATATGCAACATCGGATAAAACGATGGTGTCAGTCGATGAGGTTATCGATTTTTTGGAGCAACATCGAGGCAAGATGTTTTTCAATGGTGCGGCAGGAGAAACGAGCTTTTGCGTGGAAGGAGAGGTTGTCACTTGTGATGAACTCGACTACCATCTTGCTGAAATTGAAGACTATAACTACGCTGAGTACATTAGTGATTTCTTTAGTGGTGATGAAATAGTTGGCGATGATAGCAAGTATTTAGAGTGCGGGTGAAGCTGGGCGGCTACAGCCGCCCTTCCTCCCGTATAACCCCAAAATGCAGAAAAAGATTAAGGAAATAATTGAGAATATTTTCGGTTGTATCGCACGGGAATTTTTCCTTTATCAATGCATTGTGAAAGAAGGGTGGCGGGAGCTATTTCCCAACCGGTCTCGCCGGTTGGGAAAACTCGGCATCTCGCAACAAACAATGGGCAATGAAGGCCCAAATATTATATTAAATGAACGGAGGATTAAATATGGCAAGAAAGCTATATGGCGCAGGTACGATAGTAAAATTGGCAAATGGCAAATGGAAATGGCGAGGGTATTATTGTGATGAAACCACCGGCAAACCGCACCGGCCAACAAAAACCTTTAATACCCGACAGGAAGCGGAAGCATATAGAGTTGGCGCATTTAAAACTGACCATATAAAGAAAAATCTAAGCAAACCTAAAATGACGGTGCGGAATGCCTATGCTAAATGGCAGGCGGAGGTGTGGAAGGTGGATGGAAATCTATCTGACAATACAAAACGGGGATGGGTTGGTGTCTATAATAAGCATATTCTGCCGTTAGTAGGTAATAGCGAATTGCAGAAGATAGATAGCGACAAGATTCAGAAATATTACAATAAGCTGAAGCAGAGCGGTTTAACTCGTAAGACAATCAAGAATATCAACCAGGCATTTGACGCATTGCTAAAGTTTTGTATTACTAAGAAATTGATTAGCAGCAACCCCCTCGATGAAGTGATAATTCCCAAGGACAGCATGAAAAAAAGAGCAGAGGCGACGCGGTTTGCGGATGCGATCACAGAAAAAGAGTATGCTTTGGTTAAACCTCAGTTAGATGGTATTTTCCAATATGCTCTGCAATTTGTTGCGGAGAGCGGGATTCGTCCCGAAGAAATCGCTCTTCGTCATACAGATGTGGATTATGAAAAACAGGAAATCCACATCCAGAGAGCCGTCAAGCGGGAGTTGATTGACTACGAAGAGTACAAAACGCGGAAGATAGAGAGCGAAGACCTCAAAAGTGTCAAAGCATATCGCACAATCCCGCTGACCGCAAGCCTGTTTATGCTTCTTGAATGGCAACGGGAAATGCTTGCAGAAAAAGGTGTAGAGAGTCCATATGTGTTTCCTAATTCAGTAGGAAAAATCATAGAGGAACGGAATCTGCTGCGGTCGTGGCATAGCGCATGCCGGAAAGCGGGAATAGAGAAGCGGGGAGTAAGAAGCCTCCGTAAGTTGTATATTACCCGTCGTGTTCGTGAGGGTATGGATCCAAAAACATTGCAGCACCTGGTAGGCCATGAGAGCATTACCACTACCTTAGCATTCTACCAAATCCTTGATATGGATGAGGTCAAGGACGAGGCGAACAAAGCGGATATGTCGTTGTTTGGATTGTCTTTTCCCGATGGAAGGGAACTTGACCATCCGATTGATTGGGATGACTGAGAGCCAATTAAAAGAACCACTTTTTAGGGCCACTTTTTCAAAATAATGGCTAAAAACCGTTGGTATTAGCCGTATTTTATCTTATTATTAGGCCATGACCTATTGCTCATAACCCGGAGGTCGTAGGTTCGAGTCCTGCCTCCGCAACCATAAAAAGTACCGAAAACAACTTGTTTTCGGTACTTTTTCTATGTTTTTAACACTAAAAAGTTGAGAGTTTCAAAATGCTAATTTTTTGGTAGCACTTTGAAATAGCACTCTTGTGATAGCACTTCCAAAAACACGGGCAAAACCTATTCAAATCCAACCGGACGCCTCTTACTTTTGTTCTTTTTGGGATAAAAAAGTTATGAGAGAATTTTGAAGAAAAAGATATGAGAAAATTTTGTAAATGAATATGGCTTTTTGTGGAATAGTCTGTTATAATGTTTCTTACAAAATTATAATAGGTGGTGTCGTATATGGGTTTTCGATTTAGAAAAAGCATCAATTTGGGCGGCGGTTTCCGTGTCAATCTAAGCAAGTCTGGTGTTGGTTACAGTTGGGGAACTAAGGGCTACAGAGTAACTAAGAAAGCGGGCGGTGGTGCCAGAACAACTGCATCCATTCCTGGCACTGGCATTTCCTACACCAAAGATTTTGGTGGCAAGGGAAAGAGCGGCGGTAATGGTCATTCCGCAACACCCGCACATCAGCAGAATGTGCCTGCGGTAGATAACAACCATTACGATACTCAAGAAATTAAGAACGCCAATGCAAAGACCCTTGTTTCTGAAGGTCTGGAAGATATGCTGGTATCCGCCAATAAGGCACTTTCCCTTTGGAGAATGAAGAATGTTCTGTTTTGGGTGTCTTTGATTGGTGGTTGTGCATTTCCTCTGTTGTGGTTGGGAACTGCTGCATGTGTGTTCTTCCACTTTTATCTTAAGAAAAACGCGGTCATTGATTTGGAATACACCTTTGAAGATGACCAAGCAACAGAGGTTGCCGAAAGAATGAACCCGTTGGTTAAGATTGCTGGCAGTAAAAAACTGTGGTGGATTTCTCAGACCAGTAAGGTTATCGACAAGAAATATTCTGCGGGTGCAAGTAGTAGTGTGAAACGGCAGGATTGCAAGGCATCCACCAAAGTTCCGTTCCCCTTTACTTGCAATACAACTGCGGTTGCATTTAAATCTGGAAAAGAAACCATTTTGTTTATGCCCGATAAATTGTTCATCATCCAAGGTTCTAAAATTGGTGCATTGAATTACTCCGATGTTACTACCTCCGTACATGGTCAGCGGTTCATTGAAAGCGAGGCAGTGCCGAGAGATGCACAGATTGTTGATTATACATGGCAATATGTAAATAAGTCTGGTGGACCCGATAAGAGATTTCAGAACAATAGAAAACTTCCTATTTGCTTATATGGCGAAATGGAAATTCGTTCTGCTAATGGCGTGAACACCGACATCATGTTCTCTAATCCCAATATTCAATAAGTAAAAAAGGTATGAGGAAAAACAAACCCTCAAAAACTGGCATTTTTGCAACATTTTAGGGTCGATTTTTTTCCTCATAGATAAAATTTTCTATTTGTCGCAATACTCATAACCCGGAGGTCGTAGGTTCGAGTCCTGCCTCCGCAACCAGAGAGAACACCACCCGTTTGGGTGGTGTTTTTCTTTGGTTATGAAGTAAGAGTTGGGGCGACCTCTGGGTTCCCGGAGGGGAGCGAGGGGAGCACCGCCAGTGGCGGGAGGAGCGACCCGGGCGAGTGGCAGCGGTCTATATTTTCAAAGCGGATTTGGCCGCCGCAGAAAATATAGGGCACCGCAACAGGGCGTAGGTTCGTGTTCTGCCGGCCTTATTGCATAAGGGAAAAACTGTTCCAAAGGGAATGGTTTTTCTTTATTTTGGCAAACATAAATGATAGTTCAAGAAAAGGAGTCAGCAGAATGTGCACAGCCGTCACGTATAAAGCAAAAAGCCATTACTTTGGCAGAAATTTGGATTTGGAATATTCCTATGACGAAAAGGTTACCATTACTCCCAGAGATTATCCCTTCTATTTTCGCGAAAAAGGGAAAATGGACAGCCATTTTGCTATGATTGGCATGGCCTATGTTGTGGACGGATATCCTCTGTATTACGATGCCACAAACGAACGAGGTCTGAGTATGGCGGGACTAAACTTTCCAAATAACGCAGATTACAAGCCATACTGCGGGGGAAAAGACAATATTACCCCTTTTGAGCTGATTCCCTGGATTTTGGGACAATGCACCACGGCAGCAGAGGCGGTGCGGCTGTTAACCCGCATCAATCTTCTGAACGAGGATTTCAGCGAAAAGCTTCCACTGTCACCGCTGCATTGGCTGATTTCCGATGGGGAGCGTGCCGTTGTTCTGGAATCGGTGAAATCCGGAATCAGAATTTATGAGAATCCTGTGGGAGTACTGACAAACAATCCGACCTTTGATTATCATTTATTTAATCTAAATAATTATCGGAGTCTTACTGCGGCAGAAACGGAAAACACATTTGCCGGTGGTTTGGAGCTGGAATGTTATTCCAGAGGCATGGGTGCTATGGGTCTGCCGGGAGATGCATCGTCCATGTCCAGATTTGTAAGGGCGGCTTTTGTGAAGATGAATTCTTTGCCGGCAGAGACCGAAGAGGAAGGTGTCAGTCAGTTTTTCCACATATTAAAGTCGGTGGAAATGCAAAAAGGCTGTGTGAAGCTGGGGAAAGAATATGAGATTACCGTGTATTCTTCCTGCTGTAACACAGACCGCGGGATTTACTATTATACCACTTACGGTAATAGCCAAATATCCGCGGTGGATATGAAAAAGGAATATTTGCAGGGCAGTGCGCTGATAACCTACCCGCTGAAAAAAGCGCAGGCGATAGACTATCAAAATTAACAAGGCTTAGAAGGCAGGGAGAATTGAAATGATGCTGCCGCAAAGGCAAGCGCCGCTGCAAAACAGCGGCGCTTAGTATTTAGGCTTCTTTGCTTTCTCCGGTGAGGTAGTCAATTTCTACGCCGGGCTGGTTATTATACACAAAGACGCAGAACAAAATACCGCCACCGTTATCTTCTACGCTTTTCGCTTCCATGAGGACACCTCGGGCGACAAGCTCATTTCCCTGAAATACGGGAGTTACACGGTACAGCACATGATTGCCGGTTTCTTTGATATAGTCAGCCACCATATTTTCAAAAGGCAGCATGCCTTCGGTGTTCATGTAGCGGGTACCGGTAATGAGATTGGATTTATTGGCGTTTTCGCCGGTAAGCTGGAAACCGATGAGGTGGCAACGGTTATACAGGTATTTTCCGTCTACAAAATCATATTTTACCGTCTGCCAGCCGCTGGGCTTCACTTGACCGATGCTGCCACGCTCCTCTGTGGGCATTAGTTCTTTGCCAATACAGGATGTGGCGACACCGCAGCGTCCCAAAGCATCTAAGGGGGCGTAGGTTTCGTAGGAAGTGGCGGTCATTTCCGCTTCGGTGAAATAAGGCACATTGCCATTGACTTCTACGTAGGGTTCGCCGCTGAAAGGGGAAAGGCTGTCTAAATCAACAGGCGTCTGTCGGGCTTCGTTCCACAGCCATGCTGCCGCAAGAATGGCCAATAGAATGGCGGATACGATAATGGAAGAGGAAGAGCGCTTCATTTTGCGTTTCATTTTGCATATACCTCCCGGGTGATTTTGTCATGGGAATAACCGGAAAATTCCGTGCATTGGGTCAGGGAAAATTCCGGTGGGACTGTCAGCCTGACGTGGGCGGGGTATACGCGGTCAAAGCGGTAGACGATTAGCTTTTCTCCTCGCGCCAAGGCGGGAAGAAGAGGGAAATCTTCTAAAAACAGCACATTATGCGCATCTTCCAGGCAGGAAACGGTGTGGGCGCCTTCAAAAAGGGGCGCAGAATAGGCGCTGACGCAAATGTCTTCGGGGGGAAACATTGTTAAAATATCGGAAATTACCGCTTTATCTTGGCTGCACCTGCGGCGGTTAAACAACATCTCGCCGTTCTTGCCTGTCCAGAGAAGTAAGGTCATGGCGCTCCCTCCTTTTTTATCTATCGTACCACACAGAGCCCGTTTGCGCAAGAAAAACCCACACCCTAAGAGACGGGTGTGGGGGAGGGAAAGAGCTTACGGTTGGGCGACCGTGCCGGCAAAGAGAGGGAGGTTATCCCGACTGGAAATGACGAACAGGAAGGGGCGGTCCACAGTAAAATCAATTTCCTGATTGGGAAGACCGGCGTTGCCCATAAGTATAGTCGTGTACGCGGCGGCAAGACAGCCTTCCTCGTCGATGACTACCCGGGCGGCATGGGATATGCCGTTAACTTGCAGACCTCGGTTGTAGGTTATGGGGGAGAAATTGGCCTTTTCCCGGTCAAAGACATTGGTGATGCCCATGCTTTTTAGTCCGTCGCTCAGGTCAGTTTCGCTGACGACATCGAATTTGGGCAGATTTAAGTGAATGATGCGGGAGCTTCGGTTTTCCCAGCTGTTGGGATTCAGAGTCATTTGCAGGTATTCATCGCTTGCCAGAATATCGGATACGGTGTAACCCTTATCCGGCAGAATCAGCCACATGCCGTTATTGCCCTCTAAACCCAGACGCACCGCACCGAAATTTGCGCCGCGGTAGTAAGTGCCGGAGAAGAAAGTGCGCATAAAGGGGGTCAGCAGGTCGTATTCTCCGCAGTGAAATGCCATGTCCTGCGTGTGGTCAGGGTTAAACTCGTTGACCCAGTCGGCGGCAAAATATATGGAGCTGACCAGGGAAAAAACAGTGTCGGAATCCATGGTTACATTTTGGGTCTGTTCCTGCAACAGCCCGCCGGTGGTGGCATTGAGCCAGTCCCGCAGCTGCTGGTTCATGGCTTCTGAGCCTAAGTCACCGTGGAAACAAGAGGCGTAATAGCGATTGACAAGGGCGTCGGTAGCGTCATTGCGGAAAGGATAGGTTTCGTCCAGCCATACAGAATTACTCAAAAGCAGTGTTGTTACACCGTCGTCCTGATAGTGGGCGTTCCATACATGCTTAACTTGTTCCCGCAGGGCTTCAATGGAATCAAGATCCAGCGCATCCAGAACCTGCTGACGGGAAGCACCGTCGCTGGTTTCTGCCAGCATAGCTAGCGCCATATATACATTGATAGGGGAATAGACGCTGTTTTTTTCTGCATTTAAAAACAGGGGGATGCTGTTTTTGAAAAAGTTTGTGAGATTGTCGGCGTAGCCTAAGGGTTGGTTGTATTGGGCGTGAAGGCTCAACTGCCATGCACGATATTCTTCTAAATTTGTGTTGTTTGCCTCAGGACGCTGCACCATTTCCGGATATGTGGGGGCGGCCAAAAGGTTTGCAAGTTGTAAAGTGTGAAGGTCTTTGATGCCCTGAGGTGTGGGCGCATCATTCACACCGCCCTGAATAGTAGGCACATCGGGAGTAGGGGTGAGTTTGAGAGGTTGCGTCAGAATCGCTGTGAGAATAAGGGCAACAGCCAAGACAGCGGCAATGGCGCCAACAAAATAGGGACGACGATTGCGGCGGCGATAGTTTTCCGCCTCAGACAAATGCTGATTACTGATTTCGTTTAAGGCGCGGTGGAGTTTTTCGTTCATAAAAGACCCTCCTTGGTTAGGTATGTTCTTAGCTTGCTTCGTATGCGGTGAAGGCGGACGGAAATGTTATTTTCATTAAGCCCTAAGTTTTTGGCGATCAGCTGCACGCTGTCGCCGTACCAGTGGCGGCGAAGAAAAATAACGCGGTCTGTTTGCGAAAGGGTTTTCAGAAAACGGTTAATGGCTTGCCCCAGTTCTTTTTCAGATAGGGCTTGTTCCAGAGAGTCCGTGCCAATGACTTGCTCCAATTCATCCAACGCAATTTCATAGCCGCTGCGTTTCTGGGCGGTGATGCTCCGCAAACGGCTGACGGCAATATTTTTGCAGATGCGCAGGACATAAGGCGTGAGGGGCTCCGGCTTTTGGGGTGGAATGGTATTCCACAGAGCCAGATATGTATCGTTGATACATTCCTGGGCATCGGCATCGGTGGGCACGATGTTGCGGGACAGAGCAATTAACCGCTTACCGTAAACGGTTTCTAAGGCGGGGATGGCATCCTCTTTCCGGCTCAAAAGTCTGGAAAGGATTTCTTTTTCTTCCATGGAACTCCTCCTTTCACCTTACATATCGCAAAACGAAGGGAAATCTTACAAAAAATATTTGGCCGGCTATTTTCTGCCGTTATTTTACCACAGGCCGGCTTTCGAAGCAACTGAATATAAATAACTCATTTTTACACCTTTGCAGCGTTAGGGGGCGTGACAGGGTGATTTTCCATAAGACGAAAGGAAAAAAGAGGGCGGTTAGATAGGCTTTTTCTTGCAAAATATGTCGCAATCTAATATAATTATAGAAAAAGACCTATATGGGGTGAGAGAATGGAACAGAGAATTTACGATGCCTATGTGCGGCTGTTACAGCGGGAGCTGGTGCCGGCTATGGGCTGCACAGAGCCGATTGCGGTTGCCTATGCCGCAGCGGTAGCGGCAAAAGAGCTGGGAACTCTGCCGGAGACCGTGGATATTTGTGTCAGCGCAAATATAATTAAAAATGTAAAAGGCGTCGTTGTGCCGAACACCGGCGGTCTTCACGGGTTGGAGGCGGCAACTGCCGCGGGTATTCTTGCCGGTGATCCGGAGCTTAAATTATTGGTGATCAGCAACGTGACCGATGACCAGCGCGCGCAAATTGCTGAATATTTGCAGCGTGGAGTTTTTACGGTGAGAGAGTCGGAATCCGGTGCGTTATTTGATATTTGTATTACCCTTACCGGCGGCGGGCATCAGGCATCCTGCCGGATCGCTGAGGAGCATGCGAATATTGTGGCGATTCAACGCGATGGCGAAACGGTTTACAGCAATAAGCTTGGGAATAAGGCTGCGGAAAACACAGCGGATAAGGATTTGCTTACTGTGGAGCGTATTGTAGAGTTTGCTGACACGCTGCAAACTTCTGATGTGAAGGCGTTATTCGACCGTCAGGTTTCCTGCAACATGGAGATTGCAGAGGAAGGTTTGCGCAACTGTTATGGCGCCAGAATCGGTCAGGTTTTGTTGCAGACCAGAGAAAATGATGTGATTACCCGCGCTAAGGCTTATGCGGCGGCGGCTTCGGATGCGCGCATGGGCGGCTGCGAAAAGCCGGTGGTAATCAATTCCGGCTCCGGCAATCAAGGCATTACGGCATCGGTTCCCGTGGTGATTTATGCTCAGGAAATGGGTGCATCTGAGGAGCAATTGTATCGGGCGCTGGCCGTTTCTAATTTGGTAACCTTGCATTTGAAGTCGGGAATCGGCCCGCTAAGCGCCTATTGCGGCGCCATTAGCGCAGGCTGCGGCGCGGCTGCCGGTATTTCTTATTTGTACGGCGGGAAATTCCGCGAGGTGGCGCATACAGTGGTGAATGCGCTGGCTATCAATTCCGGTGTGATTTGCGATGGGGCTAAGGCCAGCTGCGCGGCTAAGATTGCTTCTGCGGTAGAAGCGGGCATCTTGGGCATGGAGATGTTTCAAAAGGGAAGCCAGTTTTACGGGGGCGACGGCATTGTCAGTAAAGGTGTGGAGAATACCATCAGCAATGTCAGCCGTTTGGCCAGCGAAGGCATGCGTAAAACCGATGCAGAGATTATAAAAATTATGCTGTCATAACAATCAGTGCCGCAGTTTCAGACAGCGCATCATTTTGCTGCTATGGTGCGCTGTCTTTTATTGCGGCACTTTTCATAAGGTTTTTGCATTTGTGTATTTATTTGCGCCACTGGATATTTTTAGGGATGGAAATAACGGGCCGGGTGTGATATACTTTTAACATGAATCATGCAAAGGAGAAAATGTCATGGACATTGCCGGATTACAAAAAATGACTTTGTTGGACTATCCCGGTAGGGTGGCCTGCACGGTGTTTTTACAGGGCTGCAACTTTCGTTGCCCTTTTTGCCACAACAGTGACCTGCTTCCTGCTAAGGGTGAACCGCTGATGAGCAGCGATGAGCTGCTGGGTTTTCTGGAAAAGCGTAAAGGTCTGCTGGATGGGGTGTGCATCACCGGCGGTGAGCCTACGCTGCAAAAGGAGCTGCCGGAGCTTATGAAACAAATTAAGGCAATGGAGTATGCTGTGAAACTGGACACCAATGGTGCGCGGCCGGAAATGCTGAAAGCGATGGTGGAAGCCGGCGACATTGATTATGTGGCCATGGACATTAAAAACAGCCGGGAAAGCTATAAAAGCACGGCGGGTGTCAGCGAGCAGCTGCTGCCGCAAATAGAGCAGAGCATTGCTTATTTGCTGTCTGATCAGGTGGATTATGAATTTCGCACCACGGTGGTGGCGGAGCTTCACAATGAGGCAACGATCGAAGCTATGGGCGCGTGGGTGAAGGCGCTGGGCGGCGGAAAAAAGGCGAAGCGCTGGTACCTGCAAAGCTATGTTGATCGCGACAGCGTCTTGCAGGGCGGCCTCAGCGCACCGACAAAGGAAAATATGGAGAAATTCACGGAAAAACTCATGCCCTTTGCAGAACAGGTGAGTCTGCGTGGAGTGGACTAAACACAACATATTGTGTTCTCGACAAAAAATTCATCACAACATATTGACAAACAGGAAAATAACAGATATAATACAGGCACTGTCGCTTTTAACAGGTTTGACAGGGCCTGTATTTATTTTACCAAGTAGGAGGAAGAGAAAATGTATCAAGTTGTCAAAAGAGACGGCGGTACTGTGGAATTTGAAATTTCCAAGATCAGTGCTGCCATGATCAAGGCCTTCGATGCCTTGGAGAAGAATTATCACCCCAGCGTAATCAATCTGCTTTCCTTGCAGGTTTGCGCGGATTTTGAGTCCAAAATCAAAGACGGCAAGATCGCTGTGGAAGACATTCAGGACAGCGTAGAACGCGTTCTGTCCGACAGCGGCTATGCCGATGTGGCTAAGGCATACATCTTGTACCGCAAGCAGAGAGAAAAGGTGCGTAATGTCAATTCCGCGCTGCTGAACTATAAGGATCTTGTAGATAACTATTTGCAGATCAATGACTGGCGCGTGAAGGAAAACTCCACCGTTACTTATTCCGTGGGTGGTTTGATTCTGAGCAACTCTGGCGCGATCACCGCTAACTACTGGCTCAGCGAGATTTATGATGAGGAAATCGCTGAGGCACACCGCAGCGCAGCCATTCACATTCATGACTTGTCCATGCTCACCGGCTACTGCGCCGGTTGGAGCTTGAAGCAGCTGATTCAGGAAGGCTTGGGCGGCGTTCCCGGCAAGATTACTTCTTCTCCTGCCGGCCACCTTTCCACCCTGTGCAATCAGATGGTGAACTTCTTGGGCATTATGCAGAATGAATGGGCAGGCGCTCAGGCATTCTCTTCCTTCGATACATATCTGGCTCCCTTTGTTAAGGTAGACAATCTGACTCAGAAGGAAGTTAAGCAGTGCATCCAGTCCTTTATTTACGGTGTAAACACTCCCTCCCGTTGGGGCACACAGGCTCCCTTCTCCAACATTACCTTGGACTGGGTTTGCCCGCCTGACTTAAAGGATTTACCCGCGATTGTCGGCGGCAAGGAAATGGACTTTACCTACGGCGACTGCAAGAAGGAAATGGATATGGTCAATAAGGCCTTTATTGAAATCATGATCGAGGGCGATGCCAACGGCCGTGGCTTCCAGTATCCCATTCCCACTTACTCTATCACCAGTAATTTCGATTGGAGCGAAACCGAGAATAACAAGCTCCTGTTTGAGATGACCGCTAAGTACGGCACACCTTACTTCTCCAACTACATCAACTCCGATATGGAGCCTTCCGATGTGCGTTCTATGTGCTGCCGTCTGCGTCTTGACCTGCGTGAGCTGCGCAAGAAGTCCGGTGGCTTCTTCGGCTCCGGTGAGTCCACCGGTTCTGTGGGCGTTGTTACCATCAACCTGCCCCGTTTGGCTTATCTGGCTGAAAATGAGGCTGACTTCTATGCCCGTTTGGATAAGCTCATGGACATTTCCGCCCGCAGCTTGAAGACCAAGCGTACCGTCATTACTCAGCTGCTGGAAAATGGTCTGTATCCCTACACCAAGCGTTATTTGGGCACCTTTGCTAACCACTTCTCCACCATTGGCCTGATCGGTATGAACGAAGTAGGCCTGAATGCTAAGTGGTTGAAGGCCGATTTGACTGATGAAAGAGTGCAGAAGTTTGCCAAGGAAGTGCTGGATCACATGCGTGACCGTCTTTCCGACTATCAGGAAGCTTACGGCGACCTGTACAATCTGGAAGCGACTCCCGCTGAGTCCACCACCTACCGCTTCGCTAAGCACGATAAGAAGCAGTACCCGGATATTATCACTGCTAACGAAAACGGCACTCCTTACTACACCAACTCTTCCCACCTGCCGGTTAGTTATACTGAGGATATTTTCTCTGCGCTGGATGTGCAGGACGATTTGCAGACTCGCTATACTTCCGGTACTGTGTTCCATGCATTTCTGGGCGAGAAGCTGCCTGACTGGAAAGCTGCCGCTGCTCTGGTGCGGAAGATTGCAGAAAACTATAAGCTGCCTTACTACACCATGAGCCCCACTTATTCCGTGTGCTCTGAGCATGGTTATCTCACCGGTGAGCAGTACACCTGCCCCCACTGTGGCAAGAAGACCGAGGTTTACAGCCGCATCACCGGCTACTACCGTCCCGTGCAGAACTGGAATGACGGCAAGTCTCAGGAGTACAAGGACCGCAAGGTGTATGATATTGCCAACTCTCATTTAAACAAGGAGCAGCGGGTGCAGCTGAAAGCTGACGAGCCTGTTTGCGAAGTGAAGGTGGCAGACAATGCCAAGGCAATTTTGTTCTCTCGCGTGACCTGCCCCAACTGCAAGGTAGCGGAGAATCTGCTGAACAAGGCCGGTGTGGCTTATGAAAAGCTCATCGCTGAGGAGAATGTGGAGCTGTGCAAGCAGTATGGCATTAAGGGTGCGCCCACGCTGGTAGTTACCGATGGCGAGAACTTCGTTAAGTATTACAGCGTGCCGGAGATCAAGCAGTATCTGGCCAGCCTGTAAGGTTAAAAAACAAAATGGTCCTGTTGCCACAGCATCAGGACCATTTTTACAGAAAAGAGGAAAACGAATGTATGATGTTGTGATTGTTGGCGGCGGCCCTGCGGGTTTGACCGCTGCTGTGTATGCCCTGCGGGCAGGCAAAACAGTTTTGGTGGTGGAAAAGGCTGGCTTTGGCGGGCAGATTTCCTATTCTCCCAAGGTGGAGAATATTCCCGGTACCATTCAGATCAGCGGTGCAGAATTTGGTGAAAAGCTGGTAGAGCAGGCCATGAATCTGGGCGCGGATGTGGAGCTGGAAACCGTTACCGCGGTGGAAAAGCTGGATGGCTTTTTCCGTATTCTCACGGAAGACGGCGCTGTTTTTGAAGGCAAAACCGTCATTCTTGCGTTGGGTGTGAAGCACCGCATGCTGGGTCTGCCCGGTGAAGAAGATCTGGTCGGCAAGGGCCTGTCTTTCTGCGCAGTGTGCGACGGCGCTTTTTATGAGGGTCGGGATACGGTGATGATTGGCGGCGGCAACTCCGCATTGCAGGAAGCGCTGCTGCTCAGCGAGGTGTGCAATCATGTGACAGTGGTGCAGAATCTGGCTGACTTCACCGGTGAGAAAAAGCTTGCCGATGCTCTGCTGGAAAAGGCCAATGTTACGGTGTATTTCAGCACCTTGGTGGACGCATATCTAACCGACGGCGAAGAGCTGACCGGCCTGCGGATTCGCAATGATATTACCGGTGAAACCAAGGAAATCAAAGCGGATGGCGCATTCCTGGCAGTTGGCTTAATGCCGGAGAACGAGCCCTTTGCGCAATTTGTGAACCTTAACGATTGGGGCTATTTTGATGTGGGTGAGGATTGCACCACTAAAACGGAAGGTCTGTTTGTTGCCGGTGATTGCCGCAGTAAGCGGATTCGTCAAGTGACCACAGCAGCGGCCGATGGCGCAGTGGCAGCCATGGCGGCTTGCCGGTATTTAGGATAAGTTACCGAAGGAAAAGGCGTGCTTAAAAGCACGCCTTTTTGTATGCGGTTGTTTTTATTATACTTGCCGAACGATTCGCTCAGCGTTGCCGTGGTAGATAAGCTCTTTGATTTCTTGGGACAGGTTCAGAGATTCAATCAGTTCTGTTTGCAGATCGTCAAAGCTGTCTCTGGCATACAGGAATCTGTCGGGGAAGCGGTTAATGAGCTGATAAGTATATTCCAGATCGCGGTTTAATGCGATGCAGGCAGAGCCGGCGGACATATCGCAATAAAGGTTGGGATATTGTGCCAACAAGGTTTCCACCTTTCCGCCGGGGATGACGGGGCCTTGGGGATAGGACTGGGTAAAGGCCAAATCGTCGTTGGAGATATGACCCCAGAAGCCGGGTGCATGACCTAAGAATTTTGTGTTAGGGAAGGCTTGAAGCATACGCTCCAAAGTATCCATACTGCCGCCATACCACCAGTTGCGGCGAGGATAATCCAGGCCCGTCCTGGTGGCTAAGGGATAGTCAAAATGCAAGGTAACAGGCAGACCGGCATCGCCGCAGAACTGATAGATGTCCATAAAGTCGGGGTCGTCATATAGGTTGCGGAATTTAACTTCGCCGCAGACCTGCACACCGTAAACATCCACAGCGGCTTTTAAAAGATCAAGGGCTTCCGGCCGCTTGGGATTAGGGCAATAGCCTAAAATGATGCGTTCGGGTGCGCGGTTTTTGTATTCTAAACATCTGGAAAAAGAAGAGGCAACGGGAACGGCGTTCTGATCCAGTATCATGCTGGCAAAACAGCTGGCGCTATTGGGAAGAAAGTCGGGCAAGGGTGCTTCCCAAGTTTGAAGCCAAACTTTATCAATGCCTCTTTCGTTCATGTCTTTGATAAAGGCATCAAAATCATGTTTGTGCCAGTCCGGATGGTTATGGGCATCAATTTTCATGTTCCATATCTCCTTGCGATTTTAGATTTTAGAGGCAGACAACCTTTCCGGTGCGAGAAGATTCGTAAACACCGTTAATGACAGCGACACTTCTGCGTCCATCTTCAAAGGGGACGATGGGCAAGCTGTTAGTGTTGATGGCGTTGATAAAATCTTCGATTTGCAGCGAATGACCGGCCAAATCCATATTGGCGGGGTTTACGCTGGTTTGCGTATCGCTGGAAGCGGAAAATCTCTCTAAGTCACAATTATAATCCTTTATTTCGCAATTTGCAATACCATCGCCCTCTAAGGTGATCATACCTTGCGTGCCGGTAATAGTCAGCTTTCTGAGGCAGCCAACATAGGAAGAGGTGGTGCTTTGGATAATACCTAAGGCGCCATTTTCAAATTCTAAGGCCGCTACGGCAGTGTCCTCGGCCTCCATCTTATGAGACAAGGTACGGCCATAGCCGCAAATGGTTTTTACAGAGCCTAAGATATACAGCATAATATCCACACCGTGAATACCCTGGTTCATAAGGGAGCCACCATCCAAAGCCCAAGTGCCGCGCCAGTTGCTGGAATCGTAATATTCTTGGGTGCGGTTATATTTCATCAGCAGTTCTGTGGTGATGATTTTTCCCAGCGCGCCCTCAGCTACCAAACGCTTGATTTCCTGCACGGCGGGCACAAAGCGGTTTTGGGAAACGACACCGGCGCATACACCTTTTTCCTTTGCGGCAACAATGACGCGGTCACAATCTTCGGTGGTAATTGCCAAAGGCTTTTCTACCAACACATGCTTGCCCGCAGCGATAGCTTGCATGGCGCCGCTGGCGTGGAAGCCACTGGGAGTGCAAATGCACACAGCGTCGATTTCAGGGTCAGCCAATAACTCCTCAACAGAAGCGTAGGCATGAATTTGATATTTCTCGGCAAATTGCCGAGCGGCTTCCGGTCTGACGTCTGCAACACCAACCAAAATTCCTTTTTCCAGAGTTTGGATAGAACGGGCGTGAAAATCAGAAATCACACCGCAGCCGATAATTCCTAATCGAATTTGTTTCATAATGATAGTGTCCTTATGTTAGTTTTGGGAAGATGCTGAGCTTTCTGCTATTTGCTGCTTTAAATAAGTAGAAGGGGAGAAACCCACATATTTTTTGAAAATTCTACAAAAATAAGCGTTATCATCAAAACCCACCATAGCGGCAATTTCGGAGATGCTATGGCTGGTGTTGGACAACAAAGAAATCGCCTTGTTAATACGCAGCCGATTGATGTAAAAGGTGGGAGTATCTCCTGTAAACTCTTTGAAAATACGGCAGAAATGGGATTCGGAAACGATACATTCCCTTGCGATATCCGCCAGACGAATTTCCTCGTGATAGTGGGTGTGAATATAGGAAATGGCATGGTTTACAATCTTTTTCTGCTGGGATAAGCGCTTGCTGTGAGGCTCAAAGGTCTTTTCGGAGTCTACATGCGCCATTAAGCGGGACAAAAAGGCAAGAAACAGGCCGCAGGACATCAAATAGTTTTCATTTTCGGTTAAGGATGAAAACAGTTGGTCGGCATGTTGCTGTAAAGCTTGGTCGCCGCGTATCAAATTTTGAAAACGCAGATTTCCGCTTTTATAGGGAGCAAAATAATGAGCCAGGAGATTATTATTTAAGAATCGGGACAAATCCACATATAGCATGTGGTATGTGGCTTCTTCGCCGGCTTCTAATTGGTTGGCGTGGTATTCGCAGGAATTTACCACGACAATATCGCCGGCTTCGGCACGAATGACATTCGTGCCGAAGTTGATACTTAAAGAACCGGATAGGATGTATTTAATTTCAATTTCTTCGTGATACCGCAGGTCGAAAATATCTTTATCTATCAATGTTTTGCTCAATGTCCAACCAAAAGGCCATTGATCTTTTACATAATTAAGCTTTTCGTATGCGGCATTCGCAGAAAGTGGCATAGAAATTCATCCCCCTTTGTAGGCGAGAATAGTGTAGAAGAGATTAAGTGCTAGAAGCTCTGTACCAAATGCCGTTCTGGGTGGTTTCCAGCGCACCGGGCAATTCCAGAAGATCTTCGTGGTGCTCGATAACCTTCTTCATAGCTGCTACATGGTAGTCAATCCATTCCTTGTTTAAGTAAATGAATCTGGGCATGGAGAAGCAGTAGCGGTTGATGGAGGGATTGCAAGCTTTGTCCATTGCATCGATGTCGAAGGAATCGTTATAGGCGATGCGGGAGGGCTTGCCCAGACCTAACAGGTCAAAGGACTTAAAGAACTGAGAAGTGTGCAGACAATTGTTGCCGCCGGGATTGCCGGCAAAGCCTTCTGCGTTTAGTGCTTTGACAAACACGTTAACAGACAGGTTGTGCAGTTCTTCGGGGAAGTAAGCAACAACGGGGGAATACCAACCGCCCATGGTGGAGCCGGTGGATTCGTCTACGCGAATGGCGCGGATGCCGGGCAGACCTTCCAGCTGATCCCAGAAGTAGTTCATGGCTTCGCGGATTTTTGCGGTGCGCTCGTCATAGTATTTCAGCTGCACTCTGGCAATAGCGGAGCAAAGCTGATTGACCCGACCCTTAATGCCGCCCAAGGCAACGTTGGGGAAGGGCTTGATTTCGTCGGCTTCCAGAATGTAGTTGGAGTTATTGCGCTCGTAGTGGCCGAAAGCCAAACCGCGTTCGTAGAGTCTGCGGTCGTTGGTGACCATGATGCCCAGCTCACCGGCAGAAAAGGCCTTTTCGCTCATGAGAGACATTGCGCCCACATCACCGAAAGTACCCAAGCGCTTGCCCTTATACTTGCCGCCTTGGGCGTGGGAAACGTCCTCGATCACTTTCAGATTGTACTTTTTGGCAATGGCCATGATGCGATCCATATCGCAGGGGTAGGAGACATAGTGAACCACCATCAAAGCCTTAGTTCTGGGGGTGATGCAGCGTTCAATATCGTCAGGGTCCATGCTGAGCATTTCGTTGACGTTGCAGAACACGGCAGTTGCGCCGAAGTTGATCGCCTGAGAAATGCTGGCCCAGTAGGTCTTGGTGGGACAGATGATTTCGTCGCCTGCCTGCAAGCCGATGGCAAACATAGCAGCGGAAAGGGAAGCGGTGCCGTTGCAGTAAGCCACAGCATACTCGGCGCCGATCCATTCGGCAAATTCCTTTTCAAACTGCATGGTAATGTTGGTGCCGGAGAAGGCGTTGCGGCGAATGACGTCCAAAGCTGCGGCTTCATCTTCTTCGGTGAAGATAGGCCACTTCAACAAATCAGCGGGAATGCCTTGGGGACGAGCGGGAGTGCCGCCTAATAAAGCTAATTGACTCATAATAAAACCTCACTTTGTTTTTTATGGTAATTTTATTATAATGACATTGAAAATTCAAAGCAATGGAATTTATTTACAATAATTGGATTATTTTGATATATACAAGGGTTAAAACACAAGAAACCCATGCAAATTTGGAAAACAGGAAGATTTTCTTGCTATTTTATCTAACGACATTGTCTACATAATTGTAGGTGAAGGGTTTGACAGAGGATGACTGAGAAGGGGGCACGCCAAAGTGTTGGCGGTAGTTGCGGAAAAAGGTGGCATAGTTACCAAAGCCGCAGCGGGTGCAAACCTCCGTAGGTGACAGGCCGGATTGCAATTCCTTTTGCGCTAAGTGTAGCTTTAAAATGGTAATATATTTTTTAGGTGTGGTATGCAAATGCACATCAAACAAATGGTGCAGGTGGCTTTTGGTAATGAACAAGGCACTGCAAATGGATTCTAGGGAGATAGGAGCGGTAAGATTATCGTAAATATAACGAATGGCCTCGGTCAGCACGGGATGAATGGTATCGGGGGAGGTAACAGCGGTCACTCTGGATGTACGCATGACATGGTAGAGAACTTCTTCTATTAAATGAAGGAGAAGGTCTTTCAGCACCTCATGTTCTTCTTGCTTGCAATAGTAATCCATTTTGTCAAAGAGGCTGCATACCAATTCTTTGCCGTCGAAATTGATCACGGAGACATCGGAAGAAATTTTATGGTATATGCCGGAGGTCAGCATATTCGGGTCGAATTGGATAATATATCGCTCGTATGTGGTGGAGGCATCCGCAACTAAGGCGTGTGTTTCCAACGGGTGGGAAAATACCAGACAATTAGGGGTAAGCTGAAAGCTTTTGCCGCCCACAAGATAAGTCATGCTGCCTTTTTTTAAAAACAGCAATTCGCACATATCGTGGCTGTGCAGGGAAATGGTACCGGAGAAGTTGGTGGTGGTGACATGTTCAAAACGAAAATCGTCTTTAATAAAGGAAAAATGTTCATAGGTATTCATATAAAACGCCTCCTTTCAAAAGCAATATACCATAGGTGTTGATTTTTTGCAATGTTTTCTGGTTTAAATAACATTTACTTCTTAAAAAATACTGTTATAATGAAAATGTCAATAAAACCTCAGGGGGATTTATGATGAATAAGTTAAGACTGGCAATCATTGGCCAAGGCCGCAGTGGCCGCAATATTCATGGCGCATTTTATAAGGGATGCGCGAATGAATATGTAGATGTGGTAGCTGTTGTAGAAAAGGATGTTCTCCGCAGGGAGCGCGCTTTGGCAGAGTATCCCGGCTGTGTGGTTTATGAAGACTACACGGAGCTGTTTAACAGGGATGACTTGGACTTGGTTGTGAACGACACATATTCCCATTTGCATTATCCCATTACTAAGGATTTGTTGCAGCACAAGTTCAATGTGCTGGTCGAAAAGCCTTTTGCCCGCAGTTATTATGAATGTGCCGATTTGATTAAGATTGCGAAAGACAACGATGTGGTGCTGGCGGTTTTTCAGCAGACCTTCTTGTCGCCTTTCTACACTAAGACAAAGGAAATTCTGAGCACCGGTGTTTTGGGCGAGTTGTTGCAGGTAAATATTCATTACAGCAGTTTTTCAAGACGTTGGGATTGGCAGACTTTGCAGTGCATGTTGGGTGGCAGCGCTTACAATACCGGTCCGCACCCCATTGGTTTGGCATTGGACTTTTTGAACTTCCATCCGGAAAAACAGGTCGCATATTCCAAGCTTTCTTGCGCGCAAACCAGCGGCGATGCAGAGGATTTCGCAAAAATCATTTTATCTGCTCCCGGCAAGCCTGTGGTAGATGTGGAAATCAGCTGCGTGGATGCTTATAATGAATACCTTTTGAAGATTCAGGGAACGAAGGGTACATTCCAATGTACCGGAAACAAGTATAAGATGAAATACATTCCCGATGGCGTGAATCCTGAGCGTCCGGTGCAAAGAGAGTTCTTAGTGGATGATAATAACATGCCGACCTATTGCTCGGAAAATTTGGAAATGATCACCGAAGAGGGGGAAATCAAGGGCACCGGCTTTGACGTGGCAGTTGCCAGATTCTATGAGATGCTATATAAGCGCATTCGCGAAGGCGTTCCCATGGAAGTTACCCCCGAAATGGCAGCGGACGTGATTAATGTGATTGAAACAGTACACGGACAGAATCCTTTGCCCGTAAAATTTTAAGGAGGAAATTATGTATAAAGTTGCAATTTTAGGCTGTGAAAATTCTCACGCAGACGGTTTTTTAAAGGAAATCTTGGAAGATAAAATTGTAGATGATGTGGAAGTAATCGGTGTATACAGCGATGAGCGTGACGCGGCAGAAAAACTGCATGAACGCTTCGGCGTTGCCATTGCGGATGATTACGCAGACTTTGTCGGTAAGGTTGACGGCATTTTGATTACCGCACGGCATGGTGACAATCACTATAAATATGCCAAGCCCTACATTGCCAGTGGCATTCCTATGTTTATTGATAAGCCCATTACCTGCACCATTGAAGATGCGAAGGCCTTCCGCGCAGAGTTAGAGGCAAATCATATCCGTGTTTCCGGCGGTTCCAGCAGCGTGCTGACCAATACTTACATTGGCTTGCAGCAGGAAATTGTAGATGCGCCCCCTGAGAAAATTGTGCTGGGCGGCTATCTGCGTGCCCCTATTCATATTAAAGAGGAATACGGCGGATTTTATTTCTATGCACAGCATTTGGTGCAGATGATGACCGGCCTGTTTGGCATTGATCCCCGCAGTGTAAAGGTGTATGAGAGCAATGTGGAAGGCAGAATGATTTTGAATTGTGTAGTCCGCTATGAACGTTACGATGTGGTGCTGTGCTACATGGATGATACTGCCCAGTATATTGTTACGGTGAACTACTATCACAAATTTTCCGGCGGTCCCAATCACGACGGTGTGCCCGGCCGTGAATTCTTGAAGTTCTATCGGCTGTTGCAGGGTGAGCCTCAGGAGCAGACGTATGAAGAATTCTTTGCCCCTGTTTATATCATGAATGCCATTGAGAAGGCTTGGCGTTCCGGCAAGGAAGAACCCATTGTTTTTGAATAATCTCAGCAGGTGTTTTGTATGGAAACTTCCGTTCGTGTTGGCATTATTGGTATCGCACTCAGTTTTATTATGATTCCGGCACATGGCGTGGAACATGGGCAGGAGAAGGTGGCGGAGTCCTGTTGAATCAAGCACCTCACAATTTGGATTTGTGGCAGTGGATTTGCGGAATGCCCAGCGAGGTCACGGTATTTTGCAGAATTTTACCAACGCTATTTTGTGCGGTGAGCCGCTGTTGGCACCCGGTACGGACGGCATTAAGGAATTGACCATTTCCAATGCGGCTTATTTGTCCGCATGGCAGGGAAACCGCACTATTAAATTGCCTCTCGACAATGTGGCATTTGATGCCAAGTTGGCCGAATTGGCAGAAAGTTCCAAGATCAAAGATGGAAAGGGAACAAGTAAGGGACATGATGCCTACTAAGATCGTTGGCAGATAAATTGGTAATGATAGGAGAATGGTTATGAAAGAAAAGATAATTGTAACAGATTTATTGACCACCCATGTGTACGATACCCGCGATGCCATGGGTGCAGCTGCCGCTAAGCAGGCAGCGGAGTGTATCCGCAAGGTACTTCAAACGAAGGAGTATGCCAATGTGATTTTTGCGGCAGCTCCCTCTCAAAATGAAATGCTGGAGCATTTGTTGCAGGAGGATATTCCCTTTAACCGCATCAACGCATTTCATATGGATGAATACTTAGGTCTTTCCATTGAAAACAAGGCATCCTTTGCTGCGTTTTTGACAGACCATTTGTTTGGCAAGGCAGATTTCCATACTGTGAATCTGATTCCCGCCAATCAGGATGCCGAAGCTGCTTGCAGCAGCTACACCAAGCTCTTGAAGGACAATCCGCCTGATGTGGTGTGCATGGGCATTGGCGAAAACGGTCATATTGCCTTTAATGACCCCCCTGTGGCAGACTTTAATGACCCCAAGGTGATTAAGCCTGTGGAGTTGGACGAAATTTGTCGCATGCAGCAGGTACACGATAAGTGCTTCCCCACTTTGGACGATGTGCCGAAGTATGCACTGACCTTGACTGTGCCTACTTTGATGTCTGTGCAGTATGTGATTTGCACGGTGCCCGGTCCTACCAAGGCGCAGGCGGTGGAGCAGATGCTTTGCGGCCCCATTGGTGAGGCATGCCCCGCTACTGCTTTACGCCGTCATAACAATGCGGCTATGTACTTAGACCATGCGGCTGCTGAAAAGGTGGCGGCACTATGAAAATTTTCTTTTACGGACTGCGCCACGGACATATTTTTACCTGCTTTAAGCTGGCAACCGCTCACCCCGACATTGAGATTTTAGGTGCGGTGGAGGAAAATGAGCCTGCCCGCAAGGCAGCGCAGGAAGCACTGAACTATCCTGTTGAGGCTGATGGCTACGATAAGTGGCTGAACAATCCCGAGGTGGATGTAGTGGTCATCGGCGGCGCTTACGGCAACCGCGGTGAAGCGGTGATTCGTGCGTTGCAGCACGGCAAGCATGTGTTTGCCGACAAGCCTATTTGCACCGACATGGCGCAGCTTGAAGAAATTGAAGCGTTGGCGTGGGAAAAGGGCTTGAAGGTTGGCTGCTTGTTAGACTCCCGTGACAATCCCGCTGCCCGCAAGGCAAAGGAAATTTTGCAAAGCGGTGAAATGGGTGAAGTCAGAAGTATTTCCTTTATGGGTCAGCACTGCATCGACTATGCTCACAGACCCAGCTGGTATTTTGAGCCGGGTATGCATGGCGGTACATTTAATGACATCACCATTCATGCGCTTGATTTGGTGCATTGGATGATTGGTCAGAAGTTAGGCAAAATTCACTGCGCAAGAACATGGAATAGTTTTGCCACCAAGCACCCGCATTTTGAGGATTCTGCCGCATTTATGGGCGAAACCGATCAGGGGGTTGCGCTGCTGGCGGATGTTTCTTATGCCGCGCCCAGCCAGGTGTTCTCCATGCCCACTTATTGGGACTATAAGTTCTGGTGCGAAAAGGGTCTGGTTACTTTCTGCCTCGGAAACAGCAAATTGTCTATTTATCGCGATGGCGAAACAGAACCGGAGCATGTTGTCTGCGGCGAAGTCGAGGGCAATGTACTGAATGATTTCTATCTGGAAGTGAAGAATGACACCGTAACATTTACAGAAGAAGTGTTTGCCGCTTCGGAAATGGCGCTGCGGTTGCAGCAGGCGGCAACCAGATAAGGAGTAAGCGATGGTAACAAGAATTAAAAGCGATCGAATCATTATCCCCACTGGCTTTTTTGACGGCTATGTTTACTTTGAAGGTGACAAGATTTTAGCGGTCTGCGCACAAGAAAAGCCTTACGACTGCGCTTATGACTACACCGGAAAAATCGTCAGCCCCGGCTTTATTGATATTCATGTCCACGGTGGTGACGGCTGCGACTTTTCCGGAGAGGATGCCGAAAAGGTTGCCAAAGCTGTGAATTTCCATATGCGCCACGGCACGACCACCATTTTACCCACGGTAACTTCTGTTTCTTACGATACCACAAGAAAAGCGTTAGAGCAGATTCGCCTTTGTAAAGAAAAGAAACTGACGAAGTGTAATATTTTAGGCGCGCATTTGGAAGGTCCGTATTTCTCTCCCAAGCAGTGCGGTGCGCAAAATCCCGATGCGCTGTTGGCTCCCGATCCTGCGCAATATGAAAGCTTGCTGGATGATTTTGGCGAAGTGATTTTGCGTTGGAGTTATGCGCCTGAGCGAGATCCCGATCAGAGCTTTGTTCGCAGCATTGTGGCACGGGGTGTAAAACCCTCTATTGGCCACTCCGATGCGATTTACGATGAGTGTATGGCGGCTTATGAAAATGGCTGCAAGATGGTTACCCATTTGTACTCCTGCACCTCCACCATCACCCGCCAAGGCGGCTTCCGCAGATTGGGCGTGATTGAAACGGCTTATTTGCTGGATGATATGGATGTGGAAATCATTGCCGATGGCAAGCATTTGCCTCCCGAACTGATTCGGCTGATTTGCAAGCAAAAGGGCTATGACCATATTTGTATGGTAACAGATGCCATTGCTGCGGCTGGCATGGAATCTATGGGCGATGGCTGTTTGTCGGGTGTCAACTTCATTATTGAAGATGGCGTTGCTAAGCTGGTGGACAGAAGCGCATTTTGCGGCAGTATCGCTACCACCGATCGGCTGGTACGGGTTGCCGTGAAGGAAGCAGGTGTTCCGCTGCTCTCTGCGGTGAAGATGATGACCGAAAATCCGGCTAGAATTCTGGGCATCCATGCCGGTGTGCTGGAAGAAGGCGCCCGCGCGGATGTGGTTGTATTTGACGACGACATTCAGGTGCAGGCGGTATTCGCCGGCGGCGAGTTTATCCAATAAAAGACAAGAGGAGATGCGCTGCATCTCCTCTTGTTTCTTTTTGCGTTATGTGATATGATTTTGATACTATGTTTTTCAGTTAGGAGAATATCATGCGACAAAGCGGTATTTTCATGCATATTACCTCGCTGCCCGGGCCTTACGGTGTAGGAACCATGGGACGCGAGGCGTATGAATTTGTGGATTTTTTGGAACGCGCAGGACAGCACTTGTGGCAGATTCTGCCATTGACTCCCACGGGCTATGGGGATTCTCCCTATCAGTCTTGCTCGACTTTTGCGGGAAATCATTATTTGATTGATTTGCGGGAACTGATCAGACAAGGCTTGCTCACTTCTGAGGAAGTGGAGAGCTATGCTTGGCAGGATACGGACCGGCGGGTGAATTTCGGTTTGCTGTATCAAAATCGCTTGACGGTTTTGCACAAAGCCTTTTCCCGATTTGACGGCGGTGAAGGGTTTGAAAGATTTTGCCGGGAGCAAAATCATTGGCTGTCAGATTACAGCCTTTATATGGCATTAAAGGATATGTTTGACGGCGCGCCTTGGTATGACTGGGAGGACGGAGCGAAATTCCGCCATGATCAGGTATTGGCGCAATATCGGGAAAAGCTGGGCGAGGACATCCGGTTTTATAGCTTTTTGCAGTATGTGTTCTATCATCAGTGGCAAGCATTGCGAAGCTATGCCCACGACCACGGTGTTCGCATCATTGGGGATGTGCCTATTTATGTGCCTTATGATTCCGTGGAGGTTTGGAGCAATCCCGAGCTGTTTTATCTGGATGAGAATCTTACGCCCGTGGAAGTGGCGGGCTGTCCGCCGGATTATTTCAGTGAGGATGGTCAGCTTTGGGGGAATCCTCTGTACCGCTGGGATGTGCATAAGGCGCAGAACTTTGACTGGTGGATTCGTCGAATGAAGGGTGCGGCGGAGCGTTATGATAAGATGCGGCTGGATCATTTCCGTGGCTTTGAGGCTTATTGGTCTGTGCCTTATGGGGATGCCACCGCCAGAAACGGCAAGTGGGTTAAGGGTCCTGATATGGATTTTGTTCGGATCTTGAAAGAGCATTTTCCTCAGGACATGATGATTGCAGAGGATTTGGGGACGCTAACCGTGGAGGTGCGGAATATGCATGCCGCTTCCGGTTATCCCGGAATGAAGGTGCTGGAATTTGCATTTGACAGCGAGGGAGTTTCCGAGCATCAGCCCCATACATATTGTGAAAATTCTGTGTGCTATACCGGCACCCATGATAATATGACCACTCGCCAATGGCTGCAAACAGCTTCTGCGGAAACATTGGCGCGAGCCAAAGCGTATATGGGGCTCAATGAGTCTGAGGGCTATGTTTGGGGTGTGATTCGTACGGCTTTGGCCAGCGTGTCCGAAACCTGCATCATTCCTATGCAGGACTATTTAGAATTGGGCGAAGAGGGTCGTATGAATTTTCCTGGGACGCAGTCGGAAAGAAATTGGACGTGGCGGGCAAGCGCGGATTATCTTACAGAACAACTGGCGCAGAAAATTTACCGCATGACTCGAATTTACGGCCGTATATAATAGGAAAAAGCACCTCGGAAACGAGGTGCTTTTGTTTTATAACACATTCAAAATTCGACGGGCAATTTCTGCCATGCCCTTGTCGCCGGGGTGTCCGGCAACACCGGAATGTTCGAAAAGACCGATGGCTTTCATCTCGTCGTCATGGCCCAGATCGCCCAGTTTTATCAGAGGATAGCTTCGCCAAGCGGCAATTTGCTCAATGACCTCGTCGCCGGGATGGGGCCAAAAGCTGGTAGTAAGAATGACCTTTGCCTTGCCGGTGGGATTCAGGTAATCAATGAATTGCTGGTATGCCTGCTGGAATTTGTCTTTGTTCAAGTCGTGAAAGGGTGTGTTTTCCACCGCGCGCATAATGATTAAATCTGCACCGAAGTTGCGGGCGGGCTCGTAGTGGGAAAGCACCTGTTCTGCGGTCTCGTAGTTCTGCTCCCAAAGACCTGCGCAGCAGATGCAGCAGGCGATGCTGTGGGTTTTGTTCAGCTCGTTCATCACTTGGTGGACATAGTCCTTTTCCGCGCAGGAGGCAGCCATGCCGTAATCGCCCTGCCAGCCTAAGCTTTCGGCAGGGTTGTGTTTGGTAATGGAATTTCCCACAAAAATTACTTTGTAATTGCCTTCGCTGGGGAAGAAATATACATGAGGATTGACCTTGATTTGCTCCTGCACATTCACGGTGTTTTTCTCAATTTCCAGCATTGTAAGCCTCCTGAAAGGGGATAGGAAAATTATAACAGGTATTCAATAGAAAAGCAAGAAAAAAGCAGACAGCCGAAGCCGTCTGCTTTTTGTAATGTAAGGAATTAGAACAGGCCGGAAACCTTGCCGGTTTCGGTGTCCACATCCACGCGGCGGTAAGCGGGGTCAGCCGCAGTACCGGGCATCATGGAGATGGTACCAGCCATGGGGCACAGGAACTTGGCGCCGCCGTATTCCAGAATGTCGCGGACGTACAGTCTCCAACCGGTGGGAACGCCCTTCTTGGTGGGATCGTCACTGAGGGACAGGTGGGTCTTAACCATCATGGTGCAGTAGTCAGCGTACTTGGGATCGCTCTCGAAACGGATAGCCTTTTCGGTAGCCAGAGGAGCCCAGTCAACGCCGTCAGCGCCGTAAACTTCTCTTGCGATGCGGTCAACTCTCTCGCGCAGGGGAACTTCCAGCTCGTACAGGAACTTGAGGTTGACGGGATCTTCACAAGCTTCCACAACAACCTGAGCCAGCTCAGCAGCGCCTTCGCCGCCGTAACGCCAGTGGTTGGATTCAGCGCAGCGAACGCCTCTTTCAGCGCACAGCTTCTTCAACAGAGCGATTTCAGCATCGGTGTCGGTGTAGAAGCGGTTGATGCAGACCACGGGGTTGATGCCGGACTTCTTGATGGTGTTGACATGGTGGAACAGGTTGCAAGTACCCTTTTCCAGCAGTTCCAGATTCTCCTCGGTGTATTCCTTAGGCAGGGGAGCGCCGGGGGTAACCTTGGGGCCGCCGCCGTGCATCTTCAATGCGCGAACGGTAGCAACCAGAACGGAAACGTTGGGAGTCAGGCCGGAAAGGCGGGACTTAACGTTCCAGAACTTCTCGAAGCCGATGTCAGCAGCGAAGCCGGACTCGGTGACGTGGTAGTCAAACAGTTTCAGAGCCAGACGGTCAGAGATAACAGAGGACTGACCGATAGCAATGTTGGCAAAAGGACCGGCGTGGATCAGCACGGGCTGATGCTCAACAGAGTAGCACATGGTGGGGTTGATAGCGTTACGCATCCAAGCGGTCATAGCGCCGGCAACGTCCAGATCTTCACAGGTAACAGGCTCGCCGGAGCGGGAGTAAGCCACAACGATCTTGCCGATACGCTCGCGTAGATCCTTCAAATCCTTAGCAACAGCCAGGATAGCCATCAGCTCGGAGCCAACAGCGATGCCGAACTTGGATTCCATCATGAAGCCGTCCAGTCGGCCGCCGATGCCGATGATGATGTTACGAAGGCTCTGTGCGCAGAAGTCGATGATCCAGCCCATTTCCACGCGCTTGGGGTCGATGTCCAGACGCTTCAGGCCCTTCTTAGCCAGCCATTCGTCGGTATTGTTGCGCTCGTGCTGCATACGGGCGGTCAGAGCCACCATAGCCAGGTTGTGAGCGTTCATAATATCGTTAATATCGCCGGTCAGACCCAGGGAGAACTCGGTCATGGGCATCAGCAGAGCGTTGCCGCCGCCGGCTGCGGTACCCTTAACGTTCATGGTGGGGCCGCCGGAAGGCTGACGCAGAGCACCGCCGGCATTCTTGCCGATGTAGCCCAG
>JAZQWI010000034.1:0-1642 GCA_045632245.1 Faecousia sp.
TCCTTCTTTAGTCTGTAGGCAGGCGAAAGCCAAATACAAACAAAGGAAGACGGTCTAAAATGAAGAAAAGGAATATTTGTATCGCACTTGGATTGCTCGCAGCATTTGCACTGTGGACCATCGCAATCAGCCTGATTGATGTGCAGGCCATCGGTCCACAGGGGTCAACTGTCGGCTTTGCCACGCTTAATGGCATGGTCCATATGCTCACCGGTGTGCATATGCAGCTTTATACCATCACTGATTGGCTGGGCTTGGTTCCTGTTGCATTTGGGTTTGGTTTTGCATTGCTGGGGCTTGCGCAGTGGATCAAAAGAAAAAGTATTCTGAAAGTGGATCGCAGCATTCTTATCCTGGGCGCATTTTATATTGTTACTCTGACGGCATACGTATTCTTTGAAAGTTATGTGATCAATTATAGGCCGGTGTTGATTGCTGGATTTCTGGAAGCCTCTTATCCTTCTTCCACAACATTGCTTGTGCTGTGTGTAATGCCAACTGCTATTATGCAGCTTCGAGGGCGTATCAAAAACCACACACTTCGCAATGCGGTTACCAGTGCAATCACTGCTTTTATTGTGTTTATGGTTGCGGGAAGACTTGTTTCCGGTGTGCATTGGCTGACGGATATTATCGGCGGTATTTTGCTCAGCGCAGGCCTTGTTATGATTTACGATTCCCTGATTGGAGGAAAGATTCATGGATAATTTGACGATTCGTTTGGAAACACAGAAGGACTACCGGACAGTAGAGGAACTGACCCGGGAAGCCTTCTGGAATGTTTATAAACCCGGCGCAGATGAGCATTACTATGTCCATATGATGCGCTCTCATCCGGACTTCATCCCAGAGCTTGCCTTTGTTCTGGAAAAAGATGGGGAAATTGTTGGCAACATCATGTACACCAAGGCTTGGCTGGAAGATGAAAGCGGTGCAAGAAAAGAGATCCTTTCCTTTGGCCCTCTGTGCGTTGCGCCGAAATATCAGCGGCAGAAGCTTGGCAAGATCCTGATCGAGCATTCCTTTGCGGTAGCTCGTGAGATGGGCTACGATGTGAACATCAATTTCGGAAACCCCGGCAACTATGTCAGCCGTGGATTTGTCAGCTGCAAAAAGAAGAATGTCAGCTTTGTGGTCCCCGGCAATTTCCCCACGGCCTTGCTGGTGGCAGAACTGGTTCCCGGGGCGCTGGAAGGTAAAAACTGGATGTACATCCCCAGTACCGCCGCTGATTGCTGTGAGGATACCGTCGCAGTCGAAACCTTTGATGCCACCTTCCCGCCCAAGGAAAAGAAATGGATGCCCAGCCAAGAAGAATTCTATATTTATAGGCATTCTTCGGTAGTCAGATAAAAACAGCAGAGGATCACCCATTGCTTTACAGTGTATCATTTTCGTGATACACTTCCATTGGTAAACTCAAAAAATTACCAACTTTTTTACCAAAGCCCCGCGTGAAAGCATGAAAAGAAGCGAGAAGATTTGAGAAGATACGGAAATTATCCCTAACATTTAGGTGATGAAAGTGGCGCAAACGCAAGGATTTAAGAAAAATCCGGTACTTTTAAGGAGATTCATAAGATGGTGAAAATCTTATTTGTTTGCCATGGCAGGATTTCCCTGAATCTTGAAAAATCCTTGT
>JAZQWI010000035.1:0-19219 GCA_045632245.1 Faecousia sp.
CCTGCATCATGCACATTGCAACCAGAGCGGAGTCCATGATGGGACGGACTTCCTTGGGTGCGCCGTAGGAGTTGTTGGACAGACCGCCGGTGGACTTCAGGCCCTTCTCGGAGAACATCTTGATAGCCTCCAGAACCTCCATCTGCTTATCCTGCATGCCCTTAACAACCAGGAACAGGGGGTCGAACCACAGGTCGGTAGCTTCCATACCCAGGCTCAAGCCACGCTCCAGCATATTGTCACAGTGGACCATACGCTCTTCGTTGTCCTTAGCAATGCCGTCAGCAGAGCAAAGTGCGATACAAATAGCATCGTTGGCAGCAGCCAGGTCGATGTAGCCGATACGGGAGCCGGCGTCAGCAGAGTTGACGATGGGCTTGCCGTTGGTACGGTTGTAAACCTTGATACCGGCCTCGATAGCCTTCATGTTAGCAGTATCCAGTGCCAGAGGAACATTGTTGAAGTTCTCCTGCAGCAGCTTAACTGCCCACATCATACGCTCCGGACCGTCCTTCTCAGCAGGTCCGATGTTAACATCCAAATATGTAGCGCCGGCCTTGATCTGCTCGTATGCACGCTGCAGAATGGGCTCAGGATCACGCTCGTCCATAGCCTTACGGATAGAAGGAGCAATACAGTGGATACGCTCACCGATGGTGACGAAGGTCTGAGCCTCGGGGTTGTGACCCTTGTACTGATGATCCCAGCTCTTAACCTCGATAGCGGGCACCTTGGTAGCCAGCAACTCGTCGAAGGACAGTTCCACAACGGGAGCCACAGTTGCAGCCTTAGCAGCATTTTCAGCAGCAGCGGCAGCGGCAGCAGCCTCGTATTCCTTATCCTTCATGTACTTGGGCAGCTGTACAGCCTCCAGAGGGCCAACAACTACGTTCCAATTGGGCAGCTTCTCCTGAATCTCGCCCTTCATAACAGCAACCTTACCGGGGATGATCAGGGTGCGGTTCTTGATCTTGTTCTCAATATCCAGCTCCTCGAAGGTCTTCTTCACAGTAGAAGAAGACAGCTTGCCGGCAGCCCAAGCAGTCAGAACAGACATACCGGATGCATCGGTGATGATCAGGTTCACAGGCTGGTTGGAACGCTCCAATTCGCCGGAGACCAGGAAGTAGGTCAGAGCGAAGTCAACAGTCAGAGCGCAGGGGCTGTTCTCATCAGCGCCGTTGAGAGGATAGATCTTAGCTTCCACCTTCATGGGCTTCTGAGGATCGGTGTAGATGTTCTGACGCAGGCCGTACAGAGGCAGAGCCTGTGCATAGGACATACCGCACATAACAATGATAGAAGCATACTTCTCGGTGAACATAGAAGCATAAGCAGTCTGCAGGCGATCGTCGCCCTTAGCAATCTTAGCCAGGTTCACAATGGAGGGGTAACCGAAGCTACGGTCGCCATCCTTAATAGCGGTACGACGAACCAGAACAGCGTTGGCCAGAGTTTCCTTAGCAGTCTTGCCGGTCACATCCAGAACCAGGTTCTTGTTGCCCTTAGCTTCCAGATTCTTCACGGTGTCGTACAGGTCGGAGATGTTCTCAGCCCAAACGCCCAGAGCAACGCCGGCAGCGGTAGCTACTTCGTTCATAGCTTCCCAGTTGGAGGGAGTTGCGCCGTCCAGGATCACATCCTTGCCGCAAACTTCCAGAGCAGCCTTAGCGCACTCTACATCCCAGCACTCCAGCACCAGGCTGCGGCCGGTAGCGGCTGCCTTCTTAACCAGGTTGGCGTAAACAGCGGGATCGTTCTGGCAGTTGGAAACCTGAACGAACTCCACGTACATTCTCTCACCGATACGCTCGTAGTCAACCTTAGCCATGTCAGCCAGCTTGGCGTCCACAGTAGCCTCGTCCATGCAGGTGCAAACGGACACAGCGTACAGGTTCTTATTTACCAAAGTCTTCTCGTGACGGAACAGGACAGTTTCGCCGCCCAGCTTGTGCTCGCCTACGGAGATGGTCTTCATAGCGGGAGCAGTCTGCTCGTTCAGCATTGCCTTTGCGTCATCAGAGAAATAGGGACACTTGTCGATTTCGATAGCGCCCTGAGCCACCTTCATACAGAATGCCATACAGGTGGGGCTGCCGCACTCCTTACAGTTCTTCTTAGGAGACAGCTTAAAAATATCAAGACCTTTCAAAGCCATTTTATGTATCCTCCTTCAAAGATTAGACGAGTTCAGTGATGAACTTCTTGACGGTTGCGATGGCAGCAGGATGACGCATAATGACAGCGTCAGCGCCGCCGGTGAGGTTTGCAGCAGCGGTAGCCACTTCCATGTCGATGGCGCGCTCTTCTGCGCAGCCCCATGCGGGCTCGTCTTCTTCGGAAGCAGTGGATTCCTTCACTGCCCAAGTATCCGCAGACACAGTGGCAACGATGGGCATCTGCAAGTCAGCGTCGGACTGAGCCAGAGCAGCCAGACGGACGCGGTCCAAAGTGGAAGCCACATATTCGTAGCCATAGCCAACAGCGGCGCAGCCAATGTTCATGCAAATGCTTTCAGCGGGAACGTTCATGCCTTTGAGCATGATGTTCAGCTGCTTTGCCAGGTTGATGTCGTCAGCGGTTTCAGCGCCGACCTTCTGGCCGTTTGCCAAAGCAACCGCAGCACCAACGGTCTTATAGTTTTCATTCTTTGCAGACATGAACAGAACATTCTTGCCGGCCAGTGCCTCAGCAATGGCGCTGAACAGCTCGGTATCCTTTTCCACATTCTTGCAGCCCATAACCACGATGGGCATGGTTACAACCTCGGCAACAGCCTTAGCGTCTGCCACGCAGTCAGCAACGGGGCGATTTGCGCCGTTGGGGTCAGCAGCATCAAAACACAGGCACAGGAAATCTGCGCCTTCCATGGTCTCAGCCTTCTTGGCAAAGTCGGCCATGGTGGTGCAGCCGGCATAAAATTCCTTCAAGCCGGGTGCGGTCCATTCGGCAGCGGTATCGGAAATTTCCACACCGATTTTGGGTGCGTTTTCGATAGGCGCGTCGAAGGTGTAGAACGGCAGCACATTCTGACCGCCGATGACGATAGCCTTGTCACCGGTGCCCAGAGTCACGGCATTGATTTTGCCGCTGAAAGGCTGCGTCTTGGGAACGAAAGACATAGTGGTAATCCCCCTTATATAAATATAAAAATTAAAAACGAACTAACAATTACAATCCGATGGATTGCATAACGCCCTTTAAGGCGACCTTCATGGCATCGGAATCCGGCAGCTTGGCAGAGGGCTCACCTGCGCAGTCGCAGCGGTACACCGCATCATCCTGAGGAAGAACGCCCAGCAGGGTCAACCCATGCTTTTCGATTTCCTCCCGAACGCCGTCATCTAACTGACCTTCCGGCGCGCGGTTAATAATCAGGCCCATCTTCCCGGGATTGAGTTCCATTTCCTGCACCATTTCCGCAATCCGCGCCACAGCTTGGACACCTCTGCGGGAACAGTCGGAAATCAAAAGCATCAGATCCACATGAGGAAGCGTTCCTCTGGCCACATGCTCTAAGCCGGCTTCGTTATCCATGACAATATAAGAATAGTTCTTCGCGTACTTGTCCACTTGGGATTTCAGTACGCCGTTTACATAGCAGTAGCAGCCTTTTCCCTGAGTACGGCCCATAATCAGCATATCGAAGTCGTCTTCTTCGATCAAAGCAGAATTAAATTTAAATTCCGCATAATCTGCCTTGGTCATGCCAGCAGGAATCGTGCCCTTCAACTCTGCCTGCGCCATTTCCTCACGGATTTGACCCAAGCTGGTTTCCGCCTCCACGCCCAAAACCTCATTGAGGTTGGAGTTGGCATCGGCGTCCACTACGAGGACAGGTCCTTTTTTCTGCTTGCAAAGGTAATCGATGAGCATACCGCAGGTTGTGGTTTTGCCCACGCCGCCCTTGCCTGCTACGGCGATGGTATAGGGTGTTGCCATAATTTACTCCTTACACCAAATCAAGCAAACCGGCTTCCTTGGCGATATAAGCAACATCCTCGTACTTATTCAGTGCGTACAGATGGATGCCGTTGATGCCGCAAGCGCGGTATTCGTCAATCTGGTTGATGGTGTATTCAATACCGGCTTCCCGGAACGCAGCCTTCTTACCGGCTACATCTGCATCGAAGGGCTCGGCGCAGAAGGGATCGGGGAAGATCCAGTTCTTGGAAATGATTTCGCACAATGCACGGGGCATGACACAGCCATTGCGGGACAATGCCATATTAATAGTAGCTTTCTGATCCAAAATAGGCATGATGCCCACATCCACAGGCATCCAAATGCCGGCTGCACGGATTGCATCCAGCCAGTAACGGAACTGATCCATGTCCCAGCACAGCTGCGTCATGATATAGTCAGCGCCATTGTCCTGCTTCTGCTTTAAGAATGCAATGTCAGCTTCCAAGCTGCGGCACTGAATGTGCCCCTCGGGAGAGCCGGCCACAGCAATGGTAAACTTATCGCCAAATTCCTTGCGGACAAACTTCACCAGCTCAGTGGCGTAGTGCAGATCGCCGCCGGTGCCTGTCCAGCCAAAGGGCAGGTCGCCACGCAAAGCGAGCATGTGGTCAATGCCGTGATCTAAGTAGGTTTGCAGCTGCTCTTTAATACCTTCTTTGGTATTGCCGATGCAAGTAAAATGGGTAACACCGGTGGTCTTACCGTCCTTGACAATTTTATCAAGCACTTCCAGATTCTTGCCCACATTGGTACCGCCGGCACCGTAAGTACAGGAAATATAATCTGGATTCATGGTGTATAACTGTTCCAACACACCGCCTTCTCCGCAAAGCTTTTCCATGCCCACATCAGTCTTGGGGGGGAACACTTCAAAGGAGAACGCGCTGCGTTCTTCCAGAATATCCATAACGGACATATATTGCTTGCCTCCTAATATCTACAATCTCTTTTTCAACAGGGCATACTGCGCCCATATCGATACAACTGTATCGTATCACATTTGCAAATAAAATTCAACCCATATTTTCATGGAAATTTCTGATTTTTGCCTGCATAATTTATATCTTCTTACCAAAAAATGCAAAAAATCACTAAGCGCCGCCTCAAAGGCAGTGCTTAGTGATGAAATAATCCAATTCAGTGACCCTTACAGAAGCCGCTTTACCATATATTCTCCGTAGCTTTCCTGCCGCAGAAAGCGGTATCCGCATTTATGATATAATGCTTTTGCCGCTTCATTTCTGTCCGCCACAAACAGCACACTTTCTTCGCAGCCTGCTTCTGCGGCTCTTTCTTCTGCCAAGCGCAGCGCTTCCTGCCCGTACCCTTTGCGGCGATACGCCTCCCAAATGGCAAAATCACAGAGAAAGCTTTGCTTTCGTCCTTCAAACACTTCATGAAGCGTCCAGATAACTCCCACATTTTCTTCCCCCACTGTAACGGTCATCAGAAAATTGTCCTGTGTGTACACTCCCTCGGGGAGCATCTGTGCCATTTCTTCTTTCCCATCATGTACCGCTTTTCCCCACGGCACACCTCTTTCTTCCATCAGTTCCTTTGCGTGATGTTCCACGCTCCATTGACAGAAAAAGGCAAACTCCTCGTCCGTCATTTTTCTAATGGTTACAGGCATTTCGCTCTCCCCTCTCAAACCGAATCTGTCTGCTTCAATTATATTTTCTTCTCCACAAAAAATCAACAGGAACGCTCAACATGAGCGTTCCTGTTCGTTGGAGCGGGTAATGGGAATCGAACCCACCTCTCAACCTTGGGAAGGTCGCATTCTACCGATGAACTATACCCGCATGGAAGCTTTCGTATTATAGCAAACCCCTTTGGAAATTTCAACCACTTTTTGTCGAATGAAGATTTCTTTTCTTGTATCACCGACGCTTTTATGCTATACTGCTAAAAAGAGGTGATACCATGGCACAATTCGAACTGGTACGGGAAATTCAAAATCTTTGCCGCAACAATCAAATGCGGGATGTATTTTTTGATGAGATTGAAACCGACGACCCCGTCCAATATGTCCGCACTATGTTAAAGGGAAAAGAAATCTCTTTGTCCGCAGATGCCGCAAGCAATGGTGCCGTCACCGTGTTTGCCTCTTGCGACGGAATCACCCAGAAATTCATCTTCACTCCCATTGACTGATTCAGGAGCATTTACCATGGACGAACAAGCGAAAAAATACATACAGATGACCCAGCCTCCCGTGGAAAAGCTGATTTGCAAACTGGCAGTTCCCTGCATTATCAGCATGCTGGTCACCTCATTTTACAACATGGCCGACACCTTCTTCGTGGGCATGCTGAACAGCAACGCTGCCACCGGTGCCGTGGGCGTGGTATTTTCCATGATGGCCATTATTCAAGCCATCGGCTTTTTCTTTGGTCAAGGCAGCGGCACATTTATCTCCCGCGCCTTAGGCGAAAAGAAATACGACGAAGCCAACGAAATGGCCGCCACAGGCTTTTATGCCAGCCTTGCCGTGGGCGTGGTCATTTGCTTACTTGGGCAAATTTTCTTAGAGCCTCTTGCCTATCTGCTAGGCTCAACGGAAACGATTTTGCCCTACACCGAAGCCTATTTGCGGATCATTTTATTAGGTACACCATGGATGGCCGCCTCCTTTGTGCTGAATAACCAGCTCCGCTTTCAAGGCGGCGCACTGTATGCCATGATAGGCATTACCACCGGCGCAATCTTAAATATCATTTTAGATCCCATTATGATATTCACCTGCAACTTAGGTGTGGCAGGTGCCGGCTGGGCAACCATTATCAGCCAATTTGTCAGCTTTTGCCTGCTGTATTTAGGTTGCAGCCGCGGCAGCAACATTCGCATCCGCTTTCGTAACATCCGCCTGCGGCTATATTATTTTGTCATGATTTTCAAGGGCGGTCTGCCCTCTCTGGCGCGACAATGTCTTGCCTCTCTTGCCACCATCACCCTTAACAATGTGGCGCGCCCCATGGGTGACGCTGTCATTGCCGCCATGGGCGTGGTGCAGCGCATTTCCATGTTTGGCGCATCTGCCATGCTGGGCTTCGGCCAGGGCTTTCAGCCGGTCTGCGGTTTTAACTTCGGTGCAAAGCTTTATGATCGGGTAAAAAAAGGCTTCTGGTTTTCCGTTAAAGTTTCCACACTGGGTCTGATTGTCATTTCCGCTGCGGGTTTTGCATTTGCGCCCCAGTTGATTGCCTTATTCCGTAACGATCCCAATGTCATCGCCTGCGGCACAGTTGCCCTGCGCTTCCAATGCCTGACTCTGCCTGCCCACGGCTTCATTGTTATGAGCAACATGATGGAGCAGGCCATTGGCAGAACCGTTCCCGCCACCTTCCTTTCCATCGCACGGCAGGGACTGTTCTTTATCCCCTTAGTGCTGATCCTTTCCTCTGCGCTGGGATTGTTTGGCTTGGAAATCACCCAAGCCTGCGCCGATGTTTTAACCCTGCTGTTCGCCATTCCCATTCACTTGTATGTAATGAAGCGTTTAGACCACCTCAAGCATTAAACAAACCGCCTTGGTCACAACCAAGGCGGTTTTTCTATCGCTTATATGCTCTATTGCCTATTTTTCCATCAATCGCGTCTTTGCCAGCTCTATATAATGCGCCGCGGATTCTTTTTGCCCTTGAATTTCTTCCTCCGACAACATTTTCACTATTTTAGCCGGACTTCCCAATAGCACCGAACCGGCAGGCGCTTTTGTTTTTCCCGTGACCAGCGCCCCCGCGCCTATAAGGCAATTCTCGCCAATTTCCGCGCCGGTGAGCACAATGGCGCCCATACCAATTACCGTATTATCCCCCACAGTGCAGCCATGCACAATGGCGCCATGGCCAATGGTGCAGCCCTTGCCGATGGTTGTCTTTTCATGAAGAACGCACAAATCCTGCACATTTGTGCCATCGCCGATGAAAATTTCACCGGAATCTCCTCGCAGCACTGCACCATACCAGATGTTTACATCACGCCCCAGCGTTACATCCCCCACTACCACAGCGTTGGGGGCCAGATATGCGCCATCTAACTTCGGTTGCATTGCATTTCTCCTTGATGTTGTAAATTCTTGATTATTCTATCACCCTTACTTGGGAATTGCAACAGGTTTTTCCCCTAATGCCGCAGTCACCAAAATCCCCAAATTGTCCCGATAAATCTCGGGAAACTGACTAAGGGGCAAAGGATTTGTCCCCTCTCCCACTTCAATGGTAAACCCCGGCCGGCGAAACACCTTAATAAACCAATCCTTGTACCCCGCAAAGGCAGATTCATAAGGCGTATCCTCCACTTCGTAGCCGCTAACCGCGGCAAAATCCTTCGCCAACTCCCGCGCTCCCGGCACAAACACATCTTCAAACTGCCAATAAATCACCTTCCCCTGAGAGTGATATGCCAGCACCAACTCCGGATCAACCGCCTCGGTGTACCCCGCCAGTGCCCGCGTTTCCAGCTGATTAAGAGGCGCGCGCCCCACAAAATCCCGCGGTGCAGGAGAAACGAAGCCTTGGGAGTATTTAATCTCCCGCGCCTGCAACCAGCCGGCAGGATAGTTCAAATTCAAATCCGTTCCCAGTAAATTGGCCTTCCACCCGTCCGGAAAGGGAATATTGGGATAATCCCCCGCCAGGGAAACCGCCGTTTCATAATCCGCCTGCCCGGGCTGAATCACACCTGTCACCAAATCCACTCCGTCGGGATTCACCATAGGCACGGTATAAATGGTGGCTTTTTCCGCCAATTCTCTTGCTCTGACACCGAAAATCCAGCCGTTATTGCCAATAGCTTCAGCAAATTCCTCCACAAATTTTAAAATCACCGGTGCCGTAATCCACTCATTGGCATGATGGGCCGCAGTATACAGCACCTTCCGCGGGCCATTCCCAATCACAAGGGTTCTGACAGGACGATTGTATGCAGTGCGAACAAGAGGCTCACTGCGGCACACAGGGTAGTAATTGCGCACCAATTCCTGAATGGTTGCATCGCAAAGCTCTGCGGTCATGGGTACATCTGTTTTCACGATGGGCATAAAAAATCACCTCCGGCTATTGTATGCCGGAGGTGAAAAAATGTGCGTTTATGCCATTTCCAAGGTCAGCTTGCGACCGCCCAAAACATGAAAATGCAAATGATGCACCGTCTGACCGGCATCATCACCGCAGTTAGAAACCACGCGGTAGCCGTTTTCCAGACCTTCTTCTTTTGCGATCTGGGGAATTTTAGCAAAAATATGCGCCACAACAGAAGCGTTTTCTTCCGTAATTGCCGCCACAGAAGGAACGTGGCACTTGGGAATCACCAAAATATGGGTAGGCGCCATAGGACTGATGTCCCGAAACGCCAAAATCAAATCATCCTCATATACCTTCGCAGAGGGAATTTCCCCTGCCACGATTTTACAAAACAAGCAGTTTTCCATTTTGCTTCTCCTTTCTTAACCGAACACGGAAAATACGCCCACACTGGCGAGGCCCATAATAAGGCCGGCCAGCAAAACACCCAAGGAAACAGACAGTGCTGTGCTTTTAATGCCCATGTTCAAAAAGCTCGCTGCCAGTGTCCCTGTCCACGCACCCGTTCCCGGCAGCGGAATTCCAACAAACAATGTCAGTGCCACAAACAATCCGCCGCGACCGGCTGCGCGCACCAGTTTCTGTCCGCCGCGTTCGCCTTTTTCCAAACAAAAACGGAAAAATTTACCAATATATTTCTTATCTGCTCCCCAAATCAAAACTTTTCTTGCAAAAAAGTAAATAACGGGAACAGGCAGCATATTGCCGATCATACAAACCGCAAGCGCCACCCAATAATCTAAGCCCATGCCCACAGCAACAGGAATCGCGCCCCGCAATTCCACGATGGGCACCATAGAAATCAAAAAGATTGTCAAATATTGAATCAGCATTTCATCACCTTTGCACTGTTTTCATTATGGTAGCATAAACCTTCCCAATATGCAACGAAAAATTCGGAGGCGGGTTTCCGCCTCCGAATTCACATTTATCACTGCTGCAAAGTCAGGGTCATACCTTGCTGCAAAACCACATCCATGCTCTGCGCACTTTCGGTAATTGCCGTCACGACAATCTTGTTGTCCGCATAAGTATAAGAAATGCTGCACTGTATGCCGTCCTCATTTTGCACAGTCAGCGTAGCATCTTCATGAGAAACCACCGTGCAAGGGCCGGAGCCGCCGCCGCGATTGAACACATAAAGACCGCCGGCATATTCTTCAACCATATCCCGCGTCATTTCCAAAAATTCCTCCTTGGATACACCGGGATCAGCATCTGCATAAAACTTATCAAAAGAATCTCCCAAAGAATACGCGCATTGGAAGCTTCCGTCAACTGCCACCGTCACCGTGATTTTATAGCAGGCATCGTTGGTAATTAAATCGGTTTTATAAACACCAAAAGGCGCAATCACCGGCACATCGGGAACATCCGGTGTGTCGGGTGTGTCGGGTGTGTCCGGAGTATCGGGTGTATCCGGAGTATCGGAAGTGTCAGGGGTGTCGGGTGTATCCGGAGTATCGGGAGTGTCAGGGGTGTCGGGCGTTTGCTGAGAATTTTCTTGGTTGTTCTCCATACTGTTTTCGTTGCCCTTATCGCAGGCTGCCAATGTCAAAAGTAAAGAAAGAGCCAAAAGAACCGCAAAAAACTTTTTCATAACGCGCCTCCTATTTTTCTTTTTTAAGCTTCCTGAACAATCACAAAACCATCCACCAGATTTGCGCTCACCAGCTTACCCTCAATGGCCACGCTGCGCTCCATCAAATCTGTCAGAATCACGGTGCCATCCTGAATTTCAATGCGCATAACATTTTTCATGGCAACGTTCTCAGGCTTCATCTCATTTTTATAAACTGTGGAAAGGCACATAAAAACTACCTCACTTTACATCCAGACTGGACAAAATCGCAGACAGACGCAAATTACCCTTTTCAAAATCGGAAACCGCCGCCATCACCTGCTCAAAGGCCATGTGATTGCCCGCCTTTTCCAGCTGCTGCGCCAAATCCGCCAATTCCTTGGCATGGGCGGCATTATGGCCGACCATATATTTCATCAGTGCCAGCAATTCTTCCATAGGGGTATGCTCGCAATGACCCTCGCAGCTATGGCAATGGCCGCCGCAGTCGTGGGAATGGGTATGCTCTGCCCCCTCGGCATGCAGATGCTCATGGTCATGAGGATGTTCATGGGTGTGCTCATGGGCATGGTCGTGAGGATGGCTGTGCGTCACACCTCCGTGGGTGTGCTCGTGGGTATGGGTATGGGAATGGTCGTGATTGTGACCGCCCACATGATCGTGATGAATATGCATAAGCTTATCTCCTTTAAGCGTTTTTCTTTATTATACCGACGATTTCAGATGTTGTCAAATAAAACAGCGGGCAGAAAATCCTCTGCCCGCCTATCGTTTACTCTTCTTTTCTGTGGAACTCCTGCACCTGCATGGAATCATTATCCAGCACAATATACACCGTTGCTTCTCTTTGCAGATTCTTATCCTTGGAGGCAGGGGTCTTTTTGTATGCCCACATCTTCTCCGTCAGTTCAAAACCCTCCTGCGCTGTATACACAGCCACAGTATATGTAGTGGTTTTACCGAAGAAGGGCTTTTCCGCATACTCAATAACAGTCAGCACATTGGCTTTATCCCAATCGTCAGACTGCTCCAAAAGCGCAGTCTTCATAGCCTTGTTCATTTCAATGCACTGCTCGTAGGTATAGTCCTTAGTGACAGAGTTGTTCTTGTAATAGTAATCCAAATAGCTTACCGAGCTGACAACGCCCACCACCAGCAAGCACACCAGCGCAATCATCTGCTTGGGCTTGAATTTCAGCTCATGCTCCCGCGTCTGCACCAAATTTGCCCGTTGCACCGCAGGCATCAGCAGGCCCAAAAACAGGGTCAGCACCACAGATTCAATGGGGAAAAAGCACAGATTCTTGAAAAGGCGGGCAACGGTCATCATGCCCACAATCTGCTTCTGCGCGCTTTCGGGATTGCCGATATACAGATAATACCAAGCGAAAATCACCTGCTGCAACACCACATTGACTAAGAAGCAAATAAGAAAACGGGAAAGTGTTACCCGCAGCGCCGTAGGCTTTGCCCGATATAAGCACAGAGCGTAAGCCATGGTGCTGGCAATTTCCGTCAGCACAAAGGGCAGGAAATAATCGCCCGTGGGATAAATCATAAAGCCAACGGTATCGGAAATAATTGCCGCAGGAATGGCCATAACAGGTCCAAAAATCATTGCGCCCAAGGCGGTTGCCAGCATAGCCGTCTGAATACTCAGCTGCGGTCCCAGAGGAATTGCCAAAGGCTTCAACGCCACACGCAATGCAATGAGCAAAGCGGTGATCACCAGCATTTTTGTGCTTTTCAGCTCAGCGGCGGCATCGCGCCAATAGGCTCTGGAAAAGGGGTGGGAATAAAGGGCAGTGCTTCTTTGGTTGGTTGACATAATAAAAATACCTCCTTTTTTGAGGACGACGGTGACAGCTTCAGCCAACAAAAAAGCCCCTACGCATAGCGCAAGGGAGTTGACATGGATACAGTCTACGCAGGCAAGCGAAACAGCCGACCTATCGTCCGACCGAGTATCGCCTCTCATAAAGGAGAATAAATTCCTATATGGGCAGCGGGTGCGAAAACCTCATCGCGGAAAAATCCTTCGTCCGTCACTCAACTCCCCATTTTGACGGCACTTCACGCAAGGCTTTCTACTCTGTTCCTCGCTATCATACACGAAAATAATCCAATTGTAAAGAGTTTTTTCCAAAATATACTTTTTTATAAGACGAATTCTGTCGGGTAATTTTTCCCACTGCCGCGCCTTTCGCGATTTTTCCCATTTCCCGCCTATTACAATAAAATTCACCATTTACAAAGGAGGAACGAATATGCAGTGTCAAAAACTGAAAACCTACATGGAAACAGGGCGAGTTGTCTTTCTTCCCGCCAAATCCATTCGCCCAAATCCCGCCCAGCCACGAAGAATTTTCAAGGAAGAGGCCTTGCAGGAGCTGGCTGCTTCCATTCGCATTCACGGGGTTTTGCAGCCTCTGTCCGTACGGCGAGGAGAAAACGGCTTTGAACTGATTGCCGGCGAACGCAGACTTCGGGCAAGCCAGCTGGCAGGCTTAACAGAAGTCCCCTGCATCATCATGACCATGGACGACAAAGAATCCGGCATGGCGGCTATGCTGGAAAATCTGCAACGGCAGGACTTAGATTTTGCCGAAGAGGCCGCCGGCATTGCCCGACTCATGGAAGCATGGAACATGAGTCAGGAGCAAGTGGCGCGGCTTTTAGGAAAAAGCCAAAGCGCCATCGCTAACAAGCTGCGGCTGCTGCGCCACAGCCCACAGGTTTTAAGCGCATTGCGGGAGCATCATCTAACCGAGCGTCACGCCCGCGCTCTGCTGAAACTGCCCACCGAGGCAGAGAAAATGACCGCCATCGCTGTCATCGCTCAGCACGACATGAGCGTCGCCCGCGCGGAAATCTACATCGACAAGCTTCTTGCGGGAGCAAATCCATTAAAAGAGCAAATAAACATCGGTGCGTTTCTCAGTCATTTATCCAAAACCCTCCAACAAATTCAGCTCTGCGGGATTCCTGCCGTTTCAGAACGAAGGGAAACCGACTCCCAAATTGTGCTGACCATTACCATTCCCAAGGAAATCCATGTAAAAGATAAAAATTAAGCGCAATATCTATGATTCTTTTCCCTGCGACCCATTGCCAAATATTTTTTAATATGGTATAATGCGCAATAGATTTTAGCATAGAGAAAGGGAACACGCCATGATATTCGGGAAACATATCAACCGATATTATTTGCGCTTTGCGCCAATGCTGATCGGCGGCCTCATCGCCCTCATTGCAGTTGACTACTTGCAGCTGATTATTCCAAATCTATACCAAATGGTCATCAACGGAATCAACGAAGGCTATGTAGTCATCGGGCAAGAGCAAGCTGTCTTTGACATGACTTTTTTGGTAGAGCATATCTGCCTGCCCATGCTGGCAATTATTATGGGTATTGTCATCGGCCGCTTCCTGTGGAGAATCTGCTTCTTTGGCGCAGGCATTCGCGCAGAGGAAGATTTGCGTAACCGCATGTTCGGTCACTGCAAGGACTTGTCTCAGGAGTTTTACCACCAAAATAATGTAGGCAACCTCATGAGCTTATTCACCAACGATTTGGATACTTTTCAGGAGTGCTACTCCTGGGGCATTATGGAATTTTGCGATGCCATATTCTTAGGTGCGCTGGCCATCAGCAAAATGTGGCGCATGGACCCTCTTCTGACAGGTCTTGCCCTGATTCCCATGGCCTTTTTAATGGCTTCCAGCATTGTGGTGGGCAATTACATGACCAAAAAATGGGACGCGCGGCAGGAAGCCTTCTCCAATCTGTCGGACTTTGCTCAGGAAAGCTTTTCCGGCATTGCCGTGATTAAAGCATTCGTAAAAGAAAGCAAGGAGCTTTGGGCATTTAAAAAGCTAAGCAAGGTAAACGAAGATACCAACATCTCTTTTACCAAAACCTCCGTGCTGTTCCGCATCCTGGTTATGAGCTTTGTGGAAAGCGTTATCTGCATCATTTTAGGCTACGGCGGATATTTGGTTTATGCAGGCAGCTTTAATGCCGGTCAGCTCATGGAATTTATCGGCTACTTTACCGCCATTATTTGGCCCATTATGGCAGTGGCAGACTTGATCGACATGACCTCCCGCGGCCGGGCATCCGTCAAGCGCATCTCCGAACTTTTAGATGCGAAACAGGACATGGTGGACCGCCCCGATGTCATCCCCTTAAAGAACATCAAGGGCGATATTGAGTTCCGCAACTTAAACTTCCGCTACCCCGACGGAGAATTCGACGCCCTGCGGGATATTTCCTTCCATATTAAAGCCGGTGAAAACATCGGTCTTGTGGGCCGCACAGGCTCCGGCAAAACCACCTTGGTGGATTTGATTCTTCGTACATATAATGTGCCCGACGGCACCATCTTCATCGACGGACACGATGTCAACACCGTTCCCATCGAGGATGTGCGCGCAGGCTGCGCCTATGTGCCTCAGGACAATTTCCTGTTCTCCGACACCATTGCCAATAACATTGGCTTTGCGGCAGATCAAAAGAAAAGCGATGCCATTGTCAAAGCTGCGAAAATGGCAGATGTGGACGGCAACATCCGCGAATTCTCCCAAGGCTACGAAACCATTCTGGGCGAACGGGGCGTTACTGTTTCCGGCGGACAAAAGCAAAGAATCTCCATTGCCCGAGCGCTTTTAAAGGACGCTCCCGTGCTGATTCTAGATGACTCCGTTTCCGCTGTGGATACCAAAACTGAACGCACCATTCTCGCCAACTTGCGTCAGGAACGGGCGGGCAGAACCACCATCTTAATTGCCCACCGCATTTCTACCATTGAACAGATGGATAAAATCTTGTTTATCGACGACGGCGCCGTAGCAGCCTTCGGCCCCCATGACGAGCTGTATGCCGCCTGTGCAGAATACCGCAAGATGGTAGACCTGCAACGACTGGAAGAGGAAGGGGGCGCAAGCAATGCTTAATCTTTTACCCGTTCTCATTCTGGGCGCCATTATTGGCATTTTAACCCTCACCTTCGGCAGCGCCTACTTGGCTATGAAGCGTAAAACAGGCAAAAATGAATTCCAGCGAAACATGACCGATGCCATGATCACCCGCCGTCTGCTAGGTTACGCCAAGGCCTACATTGGTCAATTCGTGCTGGTATTTTTCATCATGATCCTTTCCATTGCCTATGAGCTTTTGTCCCCTGTCATTGTAGGTGAAATTCAGGAATTGGTGAAGGTGGATTTCCAGCTGCGCTCTCTTTATTTCTATGTAGCTGTGTATGCAGGCATTTTGGTTGTTTCTCTGGTCAGCACCTATCTGCAAACTATGATTTTGCAAAAGGTAGGGCAAAAAATCCTTTCCGACCTGCGTGAAGATGTGTTCACACATATCGAAAGTCTGTCCCATGAGCAGCTTAACAACATTCCCGTGGGCAAGCTGGTCACCCGCGTGACCAATGATACCAACGGCATTTGTATGCTGTTTACCAATGTGCTGGTGACCATGGTGCGAAACTTCATGATTATTTTGGGTGTGTTCGCCACTATGCTTACCGTCAACATTGCCATGACCTTAGTGGTCACCTGTTTTATCCCCTTTGTGATACTGTTTACGGTGATTTTTCAGAAATTCTCCCGCAAAGCCCACCGTGCCGTCACCGATTCCCGCACCGAGCTGAACACCTTCCTGTCTGAAAACCTCTCCGGCATTAAAATCACTCAGATTTTCAATCGGGAACAGGAAAAAATGGGCGACTTTGTGTCCCGCAGTTCTCACTTGCGCAATGCCAAAAATCAGCGCATGCTGGTATTCGGCTTCTTCCGTCCCATTGTGTACCTTCTGCATATCGGCTGCGTCATGTGCTTATTGTACTTCGGCTCTAAGGGCTATCTGGAAAACACCATGTTCTTAGGACAGGCCATCACCAGCGGCACGGTTGTTACCTTCTACATGTTCGCATCCAAATTCTTCGACCCCATTCAGACATTGTCGGAGCATTTTGATACCATGCAGTCTGCCTTTGCCTCCGCAGAAAAGATCTTCACCATTATGGACATGGTTCCTGAGGTGGTGGATGAACCGGACGCCATAGAGCTTGACCATATTGAAGGCGAAATCGAATTTAAGGATGTATGGTTTGCTTACAAGGAAGACGAATGGGTGCTGAAAGGCGTTTCCTTCCATGTTCTGCCTAAGCAGACGGTGGCCTTTGTCGGCTCTACCGGATCGGGCAAAACCACCATTTTAAGCCTGATCTGCCGGAATTACGACATTCAAAAAGGTCAGATTCTCATTGACGGCATCGACATTAAGAAAATCAAAATTTCTTCTCTTCGCCGCCACTTCGGTCAAATGCTGCAAGATGTGTTCCTGTTTGCAGGAGATATTCGCAGCAACATTCTGCTGCGGGAAGAGGGCATTTCCGATGAAACCGTTATGGAAGCCTGCCATTATGTCAACGCCGACTCCTTTATTAATAAGCTGGAAAACGGCTTGGACGAGCCTGTGCGGGAGCGAGGCAACAACTTCTCCGCAGGCCAGCGGCAGCTATTAAGCTTTGCCCGTACCATTGTCCACAAACCCAGCGTCATGATTCTGGACGAGGCCACCGCCAACATTGACACGGAAACAGAAATTCTCATTCAAGATTCTCTGGAAAAGATGAAAAATATCGGCACCATGCTCATTGTTGCCCACCGCCTATCCACCATTCAGCATGCGGATAACATTATCCTCTTATCCCACGGACAGATTTTGGAACAAGGCAACCATCAGGAGCTTCTGCACCTGAAAGGAAAATATCACCACCTGTATACCCTGCAATATCAAAAACAGCAGCTGCAAAACGGTTAACTAAAATACCTCCGCCTCGAAAAGGCGGAGGTATTTTTTGCCATATTGCATATTGAAACATTTTTTGATACAATAAAAGAAAAACATTTGGGGGATTTCATCATGGCAAAACTGTATTTCAAATACGGCGCGATGGGTTCCAGCAAAACCGCGCAAGCACTCATCACCAAATATAATTACGAAGAAAACGATATGCAGGTTTGGCTCTTAAAGCCCAGTGCCGACACCCGGGACGGTGTGACCATTCTGCGCAGCCGCATTGGCTTAGAAGCGGCAGTAGAGGTGATGCCTCCGGATTGCGATGTATATGCGCGTTTTCAGGATACCCGTGCCGGTCATTGCGACGCGGTAATTGTTGACGAATGTCAGTTTATGACCGTCGCGCAAATCGACCAGCTGCGCGCCATTGTCAACGATTATAACATTCCCGTTATGTGCTTCGGTCTTCGCACGGACTTCCAAACCAAGCTCTTCCCCGGTTCCTTGCGGTTAATGGAATTGGCCGACTGCATCGAAGAAATTAAAACCATGTGCGACTGCGGTGCAAAAGCCACCGTCAACGCCAGAATTGACAGCAACGGCCATATCATTACCGAAGGCGCACAGGTTGTGCTGGGCGGCAATGACAGTTACATCGCCATGTGCCACCGCTGCTACATAAGAGGCATCCGCGAACACCGCAAAATTCAGCTTCACGGAAATCGTTAACCACAAATAACCTTGAAAGGAATCTATACTATGGAACTGAAAGATATTTTAGCAAAATGCGACCACACTCTGCTGGGTCAAACCGCCACCTGGGCAGATATTCAAGGCATCTGCGACGACGGCATGAAGTACCAAACCGCCTCCGTTTGTATCCCTGCTTCCTTTGTCAAGCAGGCGAAGGAATATGTGGGCGAAAAATTGGCCATCTGCACCGTCATCGGCTTCCCTAACGGCTATGCCACCACCGCAGCCAAGTGCTTCATGGCCTCCGATGCCGTAGCCAACGGTGCCGACGAAGTGGACATGGTCATCAACATCGGCTGGGCAAAAGAGGGCAAATGGGCGGAGATCACAGCTGAAATTGCTGCCATTAAGAAGGCCTGCAACGGAAAGCTCTTAAAGGTCATCATTGAAACCTGTCTGCTGACGGACGAAGAAAAAATTGCCCTGTGCAAATGCGTGTCCGATTCCGGCGCGGATTATATCAAAACCTCCACCGGTTTCTCCACCGCAGGTGCAACCTTCGCAGATGTGGAGCTGTTCGCCAAGCATGTGGCTCCCCATGTAAAAATCAAGGCCGCCGGCGGTATTTCCAGCCTGGAAGATGCTGAGAAATTTATTTCTCTGGGCGCTGACCGCCTCGGCACTTCCCGTATCGTAAAAATTGCCAAGGGCCTGAAAAACGACGGCACTTATTAAAATACAACCCTATCCAAGGAGGAAGATGTTATGTTAACTACCCCCACCCCCCATATCGCTGCTAAACCCGGTGACTTCGGCAAGACCGTACTGATGCCCGGTGACCCTCTGCGCTCTAAGTTTATCGCAGAAAACTTTTTAGAAAATCCCGTTCTGGTGAATAATATCCGTGGTGTCCATGGTTATACCGGCACCTATAAAGGCGTTAAAGTTTCTGTCATGGCATCCGGCATGGGTATGCCCGCCATTGGCATTTACTCCCATGAGCTGTTTAACGGCTACGGTGTGGAAAACATCATCCGCGTTGGCTCTGCCGGTTCCATTCAGGACCATATCAACCTG
>JAZQWI010000036.1:0-132251 GCA_045632245.1 Faecousia sp.
AGTTGGTAGAGCAACTGACTCTTAATCAGTGGGTCCTGGGTTCGAGTCCCTGAAGGTGTACCAAACGGCCCGTTGGTCAAGCGGTTAAGACACCGGCCTCTCACGCCGGTAACGGGAGTTCGATTCTCCCACGGGTCACCAACTTTCCTCTTGACAAGAGGGAGTAGATGAGTTATAATCCAATGGCTATTAGAAGTGGAAACACTTTTGATATAAACGATGGGTCAAACCCATCCATATGAGTTCGTGTTGATTGTCGTGTGGGTCCACCTGTTCCCATCCCGAACACAGAAGTTAAGCACACGTACGCTGACGATAGTTGCCGGGTGACTGGCCGTGAAAATAAGTAACGCGAACACAAAGATTCCCCCTTAGCTCAGTCGGTAGAGCGACGGACTGTTAATCCGCAGGTCGTTGGTTCAAGTCCAACAGGGGGAGCCAAAAAAGAACGAAGATATCCTTCGTTCTTTTTTTTATACATTTGGAAGGAATGGAGAATTTTAACATGATCAAAGGTAGAAAGTTAGACCACATTGGCTTGGCTGTTACGGATTTGGAAGCCAGCAAAAATTGGTATTGCGATGTTTTGGGATTTGAGGTAATCGGCCACTTTTATGCCGGAGACACCCCTGTGTATTTTATCAAAAATGGCGATACTGTGTATGAAATGTATGAGGAAGCCATTGATGAGGCTGTTCAGGGTAAAATTGACCATATTTCTTTTGTTTCTCATGACATTGAGGCTGATTATTTATATTACAAGGAGCAAGGCTATCCTATCTGTACCGACGGTATTGAGGGTATCCCTACTTTTTGGGAGGAGGGTTGCCGCTACTTCAAGCTGCTGACCCCCACAAGAGAGCAGGTAGAGTTCTGCCAAATTTTGTAAGTTTGAGTTTTCATAAAATTCTGAATTGAGAACTTTTTGACTAGACAAATATAGCAATTCCCGGAATGCTAACGCATTTCGGGAATTTTTGCGTAGTGTTGTAAATGAGGTACTGAATACTAATTTCTTACTTTGATCTGCTGCACTTTGTATGTTTTTTGTATATCTTCTTATATATTTATGCTAATTCTTTACAATTAAACAAAATTTTGCTATTATCTAATAGGATTTTAATATACCTAGGGAGGTGTGGTTATGCTGAAAGGAATACCCAAAATTGTTTCCCCGGAATTGTTGAGGATTCTGTGTGAAATGGGACACGGCGATGAGATTGTGATTGCCGACGGAAATTTTCCCAGCGAAAATTACGGAAAGCGTGTGATTCGGGCAGATGGAATCAGCGGCCCTGAAATGTTAAAAGCAGTACTCGCCTTGATTCCTTTGGATACATACGCTGAGGAAAACTTTATGCTTATGCAAACGGTGCAGGGTGATCCAAAACCTGAGATCTGGGATGCCTATTTTACTTTGGCTCAGGATGCGGATGATAATCTGCGCAAGGGCTTCTTAGAGCGTTTTGCATTTTATGAAAGAGCAAAACAGGCCTATGCAGTCATTGCAACAGGGGAAGAGGCTGTATACGCGAATATTATTATTAAAAAAGGTGTTATTAAATAACAGGAGAGTAAATTATGAGCGACTCTAGATACATTGGGGATTATCCTGTAATCGGTATCCGTCCGACTATCGACGGTCGTCGCGGACCCTTAAAGGTGCGCGAAAGTCTGGAAGTCCAGACTATGAATATGGCAAAGAGCGCGCAGAAACTGATTCAGGAAAATGTGTTTTATTCCAACGGCGAACCTGTGAAGGTCGTGATCGCTGATACTACTATCGGCAGAGTTGCGGAAGCAGCTGCCTGTGCAGATAAGTTTAAGAAGGAGGGTGTGGATATCACCCTTACCGTAACACCTTGCTGGTGCTACGGCAGTGAGACTATGGACATGGATCCTATGACCATCAAGGCTGTTTGGGGCTTTAACGGCACGGAACGTCCCGGTGCAGTATACCTTGCAGCTGTGCTTGCCGGTCATGCACAAAAGGGCCTGCCTGCTTTTGGTATTTATGGACATGATGTTCAGGATTTGGACGATACCTCCATTCCCTGTGATGTCGCAGAAAAGATTTTGCGCTTTGCCCGCTGCGCTGTTGCGGTTGCGACTATGCGCGGCAAGTCCTATTTACAGATCGGATCTATTTGCATGGGTATTGCCGGTTCCATTGTAAATGTGGAAATGTTTGAGGAATACCTCGGCATGCGCGTGGAAAGTGTAGATGAGGTTGAAATTATCCGCAGAATGTCGGAAGGCATTTATGACGAAAACGAATATCAGAAGGCGCTGGCTTGGATTAAGGCAAAGTGCAATGATGATTTTGATAAGAATCCCACTGAAATGCAGAGAACGCCTGAGCAGAAGGAAGCCGACTGGGGCTTCACTGCCAAGATGGCTTGCATTATTAAAGATCTGATGAACGGCAACCCCAATCTGCCCGAAGGCGCAGAGGAGGAAATGGTCGGACATAATGCCATCGCTGCCGGTTTCCAGGGTCAAAGACAGTGGACCGACTTCTATCCCAACTGTGACTTCCCCGAAAGTATTTTGAACTCTACCTTTGACTGGAACGGCGCAAGAGAACCTTACATTCTTGCCACAGAGAACGATACTTTGAATGGCGTCAGCATGCTGTTCATGAAGTTGCTGACCGGCAGAGCACAAATTTTTGCTGATGTGAGAACCTATTGGTCTGGCGATGCTATTAAGCGCGTAACCGGCTATGAAATTGAAGGCAAGGCGAAAGAGTCCGATGGCTTCATTCACCTGATTAATTCCGGTGCCGCCTGTGTGGATGCTTGCGGTGAGGTTAAGGATGAGTCCGGCAATGCAATTATGAAGAAATGGTGGGAAATGACGGACGCCGATATTGATGCTTGCATGAAGGCAACCTCTTGGCCTTATGCTGACCTGGGCTATTTCCGCGGCGGCGGCTATTCTTCTCGTTTTGTGACCAAAGCTGAAATGCCCTGTACGATGATTCGTTTGAATATGGTTAAGGGTCTTGGCCCTGTTATGCAGATTGCCGAAGGTTGGACTGTGGCTGTTCCTGATGAAGTAACAGATAAGCTTTGGAAGAGAACGGACTACACATGGCCCTGCACTTGGTTTGCTCCCCGCTGCACAGGTGAGGGCGCATTTAAGACAGCGTACGATGTCATGAATAATTGGGGCGCAAATCACGGCGCAATTTCCTATGGCCATATCGGTGCAGACTTGATTACAATGTGCTCTATGCTGCGTATTCCTGTTTGCATGCACAATGTTGATGAGAAGGACATTTACCGTCCTGCATGCTGGAATGCCTTCGGAATGGATAAAGAAGGTCAGGATTATCGCGCATGTCAGGCGTACGGTCCTATGTATAAGAACATTAAGTAATTAGATAATTGGCATAATCAGTAAGCCTGTGTGAATCGAAATAGATTCACACAGGCTTTTGTTATGAAAATAGCATAATTTCCCATAAAAATATACGAATTTGAAATTATTTAGTGTTGCTATGCAGGCAATTATGTAGTATAATCAAAGTTGGTTTATTATGTCGTTAGACTTTTGGAGCAAAGAGGGGATTTGGAGTATGGCATTAACCTTAATGTATATCACAAATAATCCTGCTGTCGCGCGTATTGCGCAGGAAAATGGCGTTGATCGCATATGGGTTGATTTGGAAACGCTTGGTAAAGAGGAACGGCAAAAAAACATGAATTCCGTGAAGTCCCGCCATACTATTAAGGATGTAGAGTCCCTCTCGAAAATTCTTACTTCCTCTGAGTTGCTTGTTCGCATTAACCCTTGGAATGATAATTCATTAGAAGAGATTGAACAGGTAATTTCAGCTGGTGCAGGCCGAATTATGCTACCAATGTGGAAAACCTCCCAAGAGGCTGCTCTGTTTTTAGAAGCCGTTCATTCCCGGGTTGGCACTACGCTGCTTCTGGAAACAAAAGAAGCGGTTGAATGTATTGATAATGTCCTTTCACATCCGTTATTGGACGAAATACATATTGGCCTGAATGATTTGCATCTGAGCTATGGCATGAAATTTATGTTTGAGTTGCTTTCTGACGGCACTGTTGAACAGCTTTGCAATAAGTTTAAGGATAAGGGGATTGCCTACGGCTTTGGCGGTATAGCGAGAATCGGAGAAGGAACTCTGCCGGCAGAGTGTGTGGTGATGGAGCATTATCGTCTTGGTTCCACAAGAGCTATTTTATCACGGAGCTTTTGCAATGCAGAACAAATTGAAGACATATCGGAGGTTGAAAAGATTTTCTCTGAAAATATGAAAAAATTAAGAGACTATGAAACTACTCTTGTGAACGCTGCATCGGACGAATACATGCGAAATAGGGAAAGGGTCGCTCTATGTGTAGAGGAGATCGTATCTAAGATCAAGGAGAATAATTCATAATGATTCGTGAGAAAATGAAGGAATTGACCAATGAATTTGGTGACGCTTTTTATATTCTGGAAAGCGAGCAGTTCAGAAATAATTTTCTTGAACTGAAAGCCGCATTTACGGATATATATCCGAATTTTAATATTGCCTATTCCTATAAGACAAATTATACTCCGAAGCTTTGTAAGATCGTTGATGAGCTGGGTGGATTTGCAGAGGTCGTTTCTGATATGGAAATGGAGATTGCTCTGCGTATTGGAGTAAAGCCTGAGAATATTATTTGGAATGGTCCGTATAAGAATGGAAAAAAAGTAGAGCAGTTGCTTGCGCTTGGCGGAACGGTAAATTTGGATTCTGCTTATGAAATCGAAATGCTGGAAGCAATTGCGATGAAGTATCCTGATCAGAAACTTAATGTTGGTATCCGCTGTAATTTTGATGTGAATGATGGTGTTGTATCCAGATTCGGCTTTGATATTCATTCTGATGATTTTAAGAGAGCGATTGCCTTAATCACCAGATACGAAAATCTGCATCTGATTGGTATTCAATGCCATTTTGCTACGCGCCGGTTAGATACATGGAGACCGCGGGTTGAAGGTATGCTGCGGTTGCTTGATGAACTGGGGACAGTTCCAGAGCATATTGATTTAGGCGGCGGCTTGTTTGGGAAAATGGCTGATTCCTTAAAGGCGCAATTTGATTCTGACATTCCTACATACAAGCAGTATGCTCAGGAGGTTGCTCCTGTTTTTGCAGAGTATTTTAAAGACTTTGAGAATAAGCCTATGCTCTTGATTGAGCCGGGTAGTGCGCTTGTGGGAGATTGCATGCGCTTTGCATCAAAGGTTGTGAATATTAAAAGTGTTAGGGGAAAGGCGATTGCAACCTTGCTTGGCAGTATTTACAACATTAATCCGACGCTAAACAAAAAGAATCCTCCCATTGAGGTTGTATCCATGGGTGAGGAGCAACAGGAATATACCGACTTAGATTTCGGTGGCTTTACCTGCATTGAATCGGATTATCTTTACCGTCACTTTGATGGGAAATTAGCAATGAATGACATGGTGATTTTTGGAAATGTTGGTTCGTATTCCGTTGTGTTGAAACCTCCGTTTATTTTGCCTAATTTTCCCGTAGTAGACCTTTCACAGGGAAAGGTTGAAATTATTAAGAATGCGGAAACTTTTGATGATCTATTCCATACCTTTGCATTTTAAGAGGTGTATATGTGGTATTCGTTACATTGTTGCCTGAAAAGGCTCATTGATATTTTGGTTTCCTGCTTAGGCATGGTCATCTTATGGCCGCTCTTTTTAGTGATTGCGATTGCAATTAAGTGCGATTCTGTTGGTCCTGTTATTTTCGCTCAGGATAGACGGACGAAAAACGGGCGGGTATTCAAGATGTATAAATTCCGTTCAATGGTCACTAATGCTGAGCATATGGGAACTGGATTGTTTAATTATGAGAATGATCCTCGCGTAACGAAAGTGGGGAGATTTCTGCGAAATACCAGCCTTGATGAATTGCCTCAACTGTGGAATGTTGCAAAAGGCGATCTTTCTCTTGTGGGTCCTCGTCCCTGTGTGGTTTATGAGTTGGGTGATTTTGAGACCCTAAATCGAAAATATAAGAAACGCTTTGAGGTAAGAGGTGGCATTACCGGACTCGCTCAGATAAAGGGCCGCAACGAAAATTCCTGGGATGAAAAAGTTACATATGACAATCAGTATATTGAGGAATTTAAAAAGCAGGGTATATGGCTGGACATAAAGATTTTGTTTGAAACCGTAGCGAAGGTATTTAAGAAACAGGATATATACGAAGAAAAAGATAACAATTCACTGGATGACGCGGAAGCGGCATTGCTTGCTGAGGCTGAAATTATAAGGATTGCGCATCTTCACGATGTTGAACATGAGCGCAAGGAAGATACGGTTGTTGTTTAAGGGAGATAACTATGAAAACAGATGTTGCCAACAGATTTATTTGGTATAAGGGCGAAATTGTGAATGTGAACGATGCTAAAATCAATATTCTTGCGCCCACGGCTCAATTTGGTTTAAATGTATTTGAGGGAATTCCCTGCTATTGGAATGATGAGCAAAAGCAGCTTTATGCATTCCGTTTGGATGACCACTATAATCGATTGCTTCGCTCTGCAAAGCTCATTCAGCTGGATTGCCCCTATACAAAGGAAGACTTTAAAAATGCCCTTGTGGATGTAGTGAAAGCGAATGAATACGATGAGAATCTGTCTGTTCGTCAAACCTTATTTGTAGACGGCTTCGGTTCATGGGGCTCAGAGGGGCCTGTGGATATGTTCGTGGCGCCAATCCCGAGAGGCAGAACAAGCGCTGAATATAACAAAAAAGGTCTTAACTGCTGCGTAACGTCTTGGAGAAGGATCTCTGACACGATATTGTCTCCCAGAATCAAATGCGGTGCCAATTATATCAATAGCCGCGTAGGTCAGCGCGAGGCGCTCCGCAACGGCTATGACACCTGCATTTTTTTGAATGATGCGGGTAAGGTTGCTGAGGGTCCCGGCTCTTGCCTTTTTGTTATTGTAAATGGAACTTTGATTACACCGCTTCTTACTGACAGCGTTTTGGAAAGCATTACGCGGGATACGGTTATTCGTTTAGCTAAGGCAAATAATATTCCTGTGGTGGAAAGAACGGTGGACAGAACAGAGTTGTATACTTGCGACGAGGCGTTTTTGTGTGGCTCGGCTATGGAGATTACACCGGTTCTATCCGTTGATAAGTATGCGGTGGGACTCGGTGTTCAGGGAGAGCTTACAAAGCTTCTTCATAAAGCATATTTGGATGCTGCCAGAGGCATAAATGAAGAATTTTCCGATTGGGTTACACCGATATATTGAGGGATAACATGTTGAATTATAGTGTACTTATGACTGTTTATAAAAAGGACAATCCTGAAAATGCCAGAGTGAGTATAGACAGTCTATTAAATCAAACTGTAAAAACGGACGATTTTGTGTTAGTGTGCGATGGTCCGCTTACAGACGCGTTAAATGAAATGATTGCGTCCTATGAAGCAAGCTATCCTGGATTGTTTCGTGTTGTCCGCTTACCGGAGAATGTTGGCCTTGGCGCAGCGTTAAGACACGGTGTTCCGCTGTGCAAGAATGAAATTGTTGCTCGTATGGATGATGATGATATTGCAAGAGAGTATCGTTGTGAGCGTCAGTTAGAGTACTTACATGCCCACCCAGAGGTGGCCTTGGTAGGTGGCAATGTCAGTGAATTTGATGATGATCCTCAAAAACCGCTGAGAGTGAAGGTCATGCCTGTGGGGGAGGCCAACATTAAAAAATTCTCTCGCAAAAGAAATCCTTTCAATCATTCGACGGTGATGTTCCGGAAACAGGCAATCCTTGATGGTGGAAATTACAGCGCAATGCGTACCAATCAGGATGTTGAATTGTGGATAAGAATGATCAATAAAGGCTATTTGTGCGCTAATATTGATGAGGTCCTTGTGGATTTTAGATTTGATAATGATACATTGGTTCGTAGAAAAGAGTGGAGGAACTCTAAATTAATGATTGAAGTTTGGAAGAGCTTCTATGCAAAGGGCTACTGTTCCTATTGGGACTACCTATGCGTGATGGGGATTCAAATTGCAATGTATGTCATGCCTACCAAGCTTTTAAGTTGGGTCTATGATCATTTGAGATAAGGATGAAGTATGAAAAATAAGTGTATTGTTTATCTTGGCGATTTCGATTTAAGAAATGAAAATGTGCAGGCGCATTTGGTTAAAAACAATGCGAAAATTCTAAATACGCTTGGCTATACGGTTGCTTTCGTCGGGATTAATCGGGATATTACGGAGTATAAGAAAATTGCAGATTTATCTACCATGGACTTAGGTGGAAATATTTACTTAGAACTTCCCAATACACTTAATTTTAAGGGGTTGCTTGGTTGCAGGGAAATTTTCAAAATTGTAATTGAGCACTTGAATCTGTTGCTGAATGAGTTTGATGTAGAATATGTAATTTCATATCAAGCCCCCACTTATGCGGAGATTTTAAGACGTGTGGCTCATTGGTGCTGGCGTAATCGCATAAAGTACATCGTAAATTGCGCAGATTTACCCATTTTTGACAGCCAACCTTTTTTACGCCGCATGGTTATGAAATGGAATTGGCACAGTATGCACAAAATCAATCATAAGTATGCAGACGGTGTTATTTCTGTAAGCAAGAAGATATCCGACTTTTATGATAAAGAGGGCAGGCCGAGTATTATTGTTCCGCCATTGTTTGACGAAGTGATTTCGGAATGCTATGCCGGAAATGACGTTGCGTGTTTTCTCTATGCTGGCACTCCATTTGTCACACTCGATAAGGCAGTGAATCCTGATGGTATGAAAGACCGTTTGGATAAGGTTGTGGATTTATTCATAGAGCTATCTAAGCGAGATGTGAATTATAAATTTGTGGTTGTTGGGTTAACAAAAGACGCCTATGTTACTTGCGTTCCCAGACATAAACAGGCCCTGACTTATGAAGATAAAATCTTCTTTTTGGGGCGAAAATCCCATAATGAAACATTGCAGCTTTTGACAATGGCTGATTTTATGATCAATCTGCGCGATCGAAACTTGATGACGGAGGCCGGTCTTTCCACGAAGGTTGTAGAAAGTGTTTCTGTTGGTACACCTGTTGTTATGAATTCTATTGGAGATACTTTTGATTATTTGCAGGATGGGGTTTCCGGTTTTGCATTGCCCGAGCAGTTGCATGATTGCATTGCGGTTTTGGAAAAATTGTGTGAGATGACTTCGGAGGAGAGAAGCTCTTGTAAGGATAAATGTCGTGCTTGTGGGGTGTTTTCATTAAGCATGTATCAAGATAAGATCGAACACTTTTTAAAGCAAGTGAATAGTTAACCTGTAATCATTGGAAAGGAGGTATGTGATTGTGACGAAAATTTCCCTAAACAAACTAAAACTATCGCCCAGCAAAATTGAATTGCCTAATGACCCCAAGATTTGGCTGGCAATTTTAGCATTTTGCGAGAAAAATATGATTCGCTATGTTGTGCTTGTCATGTCCATGCTTCCGGTTATATCTTATGCCAGCGAATTTGTTGTTCCGCTTTTATATGTTGTTATGATTGCGCTGTGCTTAGTGAAAGCCAGAGGTGTTGGCATTCCTGAAATTGCGGTATTGGGATTTACGGTTCTTGCTATTGTTGGAACTTGTATTTTCTATCCCCAGAATGCGGAATATATTTTTGATTCAAACAATTTTAATAATACTATTTTTCCGTGCTTGCGGTGGTTTATTGTTGCTCTCATTTTTAGACCTGATAGAGAGAATGTAAATTTACTTGGTAAAATTTCCTGCGTAAGTGTATTAGTGGAATCTATCTTCGTCATTGCGTATATGATGCCCAGGGGTTTGCTGCGGGCTGATGATATGAATAGAGCTTATCAGCTTCTGCCTAATGTTCTTCTTGTGTTTAACTATGCGTTCAACGATAAAAAGTTTTGGGCATGGATTTTCTCGGCGATCGGATTCATATACTTGTTGGCATTGGGTACGCGTGGACCAATTCTTATATTGTTGGTGTATGTAATTGTAAAATTATACTGTGTCGGCCCCGATAATTTTTGGAAGAAAATTTTGCTGACAGTTTTTCTTTTTGCATCTGGATTGATTATCAGCAACTCAAATTTGTATATTTCGATACTTCGGTATGTACGGACTATGTTTTATCAGGTTGGTTTGTCAACCAGAATTATAGACTTTGCCGTTGAGGGGAATATGATCAGTTATTTGTCCGGGCGGGATGAGATATTTAGCACAGCATTTGAGATGATCAAGGAGCGCCCGTTCTTAGGTTATGGTGTATATGGCGATTGGGCTGTTGTTGGTTGGAATATACACAATATGTACCTAGAACTCTTAGTCCATTTTGGTGTAATATTGGGCGGCGCTATTCTTGCTTGGTTAGCTACGTTGGTAATAAGAGCATACCGCTTATCAAGAAATGATGGCGCCAAGGATATGATTTTGATTTTTGCTTGCTTTGTCTTTATTAGAGGTTTCTTTGGCGGTTCCTATTTGATGTTTGGCGTGTATTTCTTAATTGGACTTTGCATTAAGGAAATTCGAAAAGCAAAGGAATTACGAATGCAATTTAGTGTTTGAAGCGGAGTTTGTTAGAAGGAGAGAGTGGATTTATGAAACCTGCTATTGTTGCAGTTGGCTATAATAGACCCCATGGGATGAAAAGATTATTAGAAAGCATTGGTAAGGCGAAGTTTAGTTCTAATGATATTCCGTTGATTATTAGCATTGATGAATCCAATAAAAGCAATGAGGTTGAGCAGGTTGCTAAGGACTTTGAGTGGAAATATGGCACTAAGGAAATTCGACGTTTTCCGGATAGACAGGGCCTAAGAAAGCACATAGTTCAATGCGGCGATTATAGCGAGAAATATGGCGCAGTTATTATTCTGGAAGATGATTTAGTTGTTGCCGAGGACTTCTATTCTTATGTGTGCGCCGCCCATGAAAAGTACGGCGATGATGAACGCATTTGCGGTGTTTCACTTTATTCTCATCAAGTAAATCAGTTTTCCCATATTCCATTCACAGCTATGCCCAACGGCATGGATGTATATCTTGGGGATATGGTGGTCACATGGGGACAAAGTTGGACATCAGTGCAATGGCAAAAGTTTAGAGATTGGTATTTTGCCCATGAAGATAAGTTGCCTGTTGTTAATTTGAGAATGCCAAAGGATATCTCAACATGGACACGTAGCTGGGGTAGATATTTTGCAAGTTATATTGTAGAGAATGGGCTGAGCTATATTTATCCCTATGTTGCTCGAACTACATGTTTTGCGGATTTTGGAGAACATAATAAGTCTAAAACACCCGTTACATTTGTTCAGGTTCCGTTAATGCACGGATGTCCTAATCAGTACCGATTGGGTGAATATGAGGAGTTAGTGCATTATGATGCGTTTCATGAACGCGTATTAGGGAAAGCAGATGTTGTATGTAATATCTCTGGTGAAGATATTTGCATGGATTTAAACCAGCTAAAAACCGATTCACTAGGGAAGAAATATGTTGTGACTAGCTCTAAGCTGCCGTATCAAATTATTGCATCATTCGGCCTTTCATTGAGACCTATCTCCTTAAATGTTCTTGAGGAATTACCCGGAGATCAGATTTTTATGTATAAGCTGCCCGAAGGGTCTACATTTATTCGTCAATGGAAAAAGCAGAGAGATGAATTAAAACTGGATATTAGACGGATTAAATATGAATACAGAGACGCAGCATGGCAAATACTTCTTTATTATGCTCCCAGAGAGTTCTTTATTAGGCTTAGAGATAAAATCAGGGAAAAACGAAAGAAGTGATGAGGGATATCATGTTAAAGGAAATTATTAAAAGTATTCCTTCGCTGTATGCTTATTGTCAGCATCTGCAAAGGCGCAATCAGATTCGCCTTATAAATAAAAGAAAGAAATTATCTCGCCCGGAACAAATCAAATTAGTTGAACAAACTTATTTATCTCGTGTTGGCCATGTGCTGGACTGGAACAATTTAAATACATACACGGAAAAAATGCAGTGGGCGAAGATGTTTGATTGCGATCCCCGTAAGTCAGTTTTATCGGATAAATTTGCGGTTCGTGCATGGGTTGCCGAGAAAATTGGTGAGGATCATTTGATTCCGTTGTTAGGTTGCTGGGAAAAGTTTGAAGATATTGATTTTGAATCATTACCGCAGCAGTTTGTTCTTAAAACTAACAATGGAAGCGGAACGAATTTAATAGTCAAAGACAAGTCTAAATTGAGACTTAAGCAAGTCAAAAGATTGGTTAAGGATTGGTTAGATACGGATTTTGCGTACTATAATCCTTTTGAATTTCAGTATTCGGATATTCCACCCAGGATAATTGCTGAGGAGTTTATGTCGGTCCCGGATGGAGAACTTCCTGATTATAAGTTTCTTTGTTTTGACGGTAAGCCTGTGTATTGCTGGGTTGACATGAACCGTTATTCAGGTCATAAGAGAAATATTTATGATATGGATTGGAAAGTTCAGGACTGGAATCAGCTCAATTATGGAAATTATGAAAAGGAAATCCCAAAACCCAGTTGTTACGAAGAAATGAAGCGTATTGCTGCTACATTATCGGAAGGGTTTTCCCATGTGAGAGTGGATTTATATGATATTAACGGAAAGATTTACTTTGGGGAAATGACATTTACGAATGGTAGCGGATTTGAGAAAATTGTTCCTGATACAGCTGATTTGATGTTAGGTAATTTGTGGAAGTTAGATCTTTCGTGTTGATATAATATTTATGTACCAATAGATATTTATGGCTTTAAACTATAATTACGGCGGAGTTGTGATATGAGTCATGTTTTGTTTTTGTCGTCCTATTATTTAGGCGCGGCGACGGCCAATGGTATTTGCGCCCGGAATGTTGTAAAAGAACTGAATAATATGGGTCATATCGTAGACGTGATTTGTTATGAAAACAACCAATGTGATGTTGTTCCTGAGAATGTCCATACTATTGATAAGCCTTGCATCAGCGAGCTGACAGGTTTCTGTAAAATAGCGGATAAACTCAGAAAAGGTTTTCAACTTCTCGAAGGGGATATTTCGGCTGCGCTGGACTACTGCTTAGTAGCGCGGTATGTCGACGAACTTGAAAAGATTTACAGCAGCCAATGTATAGATGCAGTTGTGGCCATGTTCTTTCCTCTGGAATGTGCAGAAGCGTTATATTTGTTCAAGAAAAAGTATCCTGATGTGAAAGCAATTATTTATGAATTGGATTCTATCGGTGATGGTGTCGCAGAGACAAGTGTGCAGTTTCTTTATAACAGAATGTATAATCGCTGGCTCAACAAGTTATATACAGAGGTTGATAATATCATTGTCATGCAAAGCCATAAGGGATATTGGGACAATACCTTTGGTAAGTTTTATGGAGATAAGGTGAAATATGCTGATATTCCTGTTTTAGTGGAAAAGCAGATATCTGTGGTTGTTGCAGAAGAGAATGTGCCTACTTCCATGATTTATGCCGGTTTGATCGAAAAAAAGTATCGTTCACCTTCGTATCTTCTTTCTGTTTTAAGGGAGTTAGATAAATCGACTGAGTTTGCATTTCACTTTTATAGCAAGGGCGATTGTGAAGATGAGATTGCAAATACAGCAAGTGATGTAGCTGGAATATTTCAACATGGTTATGTTCAGCAAAATGTTCTTGATCAAGCCATTGGTAGTGCAGATTTCCTTGTAAGCATTGGCAATTTATATTCTAAGAGCGTTCCGTCAAAATTGATTTCTTATCTTTCCTACGGAAAACCGGTGGTGCATTTCTCGTCTCAAAAAGACGATGTTTGCGCGCAATATTTAAGAAATTACCCCTTGGCGCTTGTACTTAATCAGCGGGAACCTGTTATTGAAAATGCGAAAAACCTATATGCATTTATTGGTGAAATGCAAGGAAGAAGGGTTCGGTTTTTAGATGTTGCCCAAGCATTTTCAATGAATACACCTAAATTTAGCGCAGAATTAATTTGTGCGGTTATTTGATAGGGTTAATAGGAGTCATCATGCGAAATATAAACATTAGTCTTGAAAATAAGGTAATATTCATCACAGGAGCGGCGGGATTTATTGGATCCTTTTTGGTTATGGATCTCTTGCGTTCATTTTCATCTGTGCATATTGTCGGCATTGACAATTGCAATGATTATTACGATGTGTCTCTTAAAGATTATCGTTTAGGAGAAATTAAGAAACTCGCTGAAATGTATCCTGAAAGCAGCTGGGAGTTTGTTAGGGGTAGTATTTCCGATAAGGAATTGGTAGATGGCTTATTTCGGAAATATAAGCCGCAGATAGTGGTAAACCTTGCTGCACAAGCGGGGGTTCGCTATTCTATTGAACATCCGGATGTTTATGTAGAATCGAATATTGTTGGGTTTTATAACATTTTGGAAGCTTGCCGCAATTATCCGGTTGAGCATTTAGTGTTTGCATCTTCTTCGTCAGTTTATGGTGCCAACAAAAAGATTCCTTATAGTGTTGAAGATAATGTGGACAATCCCGTTTCTCTTTACGCGGCTACAAAAAAGTCTAATGAGTTATTTGCTCACGCGTATGCAAAACTATACAATATTCCGTGCACAGGACTGCGATTCTTTACGGTGTATGGTCCCGCGGGTCGACCGGATATGGCCTATTTTTCTTTCACAAATCATTTGATTAGAGGCAAAAAGATTCAGATTTTCAATTATGGAAACTGTAAGAGAGATTTTACTTATATTGATGACATTGTGAAGGGTGTTAAGTCCGTCATGATGTGTGCGCCGGACAGGCAGATGGGAGAGGATGGCCTTCCTATACCTCCATATGCCATATACAATATTGGCAATTCGTCTCCGGAGAATTTGCTGGATTTTGTTCGAATTCTTTCTGAGGAGTTAGTAAGCGCGCAAGTTTTGCCTGAGGATTTTGATGTGCAGGCCAGCATGGAACTTGTACCAATGCAGGCGGGAGATGTTCCCGTTACATATGCAGATACAGAAGCGCTCGAAAATGATTTCGGAGTGAAACCAAACACCTCGTTAAGGGAAGGACTCAAAAAGTTTGCACAGTGGTATAAGGCATACTATCAATGTTGATTTTTCAAGCATGGAATGTATTTTGTTGTGAATATGGAGAAAGCTGATATGAAATGTGTAGAAGCATTTGAAAACATGTATAAGCGCACACCCGACGGTGTTGCGTTTTGTCCATACCGTATATGCCCGATTGGTGCACATTCTGATCATCAATATGGTAAAGTCACGGGTTTTGCCATCGACAAGGGTATTCATATTGCCTATGGCGTTAAGCAGAACGGTGTGATTGAGGCAACCAGCCTGCAATTTGAGAAGCGCGCACAGTTTCATGTTAATGCTGTTCCTAAGGAGAAGGTTGATGATTGGGCTGATTATCTGCGGGGTGCAGTTGTCGCTTTGTCGAAAAAGCACAGTTTGTCAGTAGGGTTATGCTGTGTAATTGACGGGAGCTTGCCCATTGGCGGTTTAAGCAGTTCTGCGACACTTATCATTGCATTTTTAAAGGCCTTATGTGCTGTGAATCATATTCAATTATCCCAAAATGAATTGATACTAACAGCCTTAAATGCTGAGAATATATATGTAGGAGTATCCTGTGGTAAGCTTGACCAATCCTGCGAGATTTATTCCAAAAAGGACAGCCTGTTATATTTGGACACTCTTGATGACAGCTTTGAGTTGATTCCAGAGAATCCCTGTATGAAACCATATGAAATTGCGGTGTTCTTTTCGGGCGTTGAGAGAACTCTGGTTGGTTCAAAGTTTAACATGCGTGTGGATGAATGCAGGAGTGCGGCATATGCGCTGAAAGCCTATGCAGGGATCGAGTATGGCAAGTTTGGGGAAACCTATCTTCGCGATGTGCCAAGGGAAGTATTTGAGGAATATAAACAACGACTTCCTGAAACATGGAGAAAACGCGCAGAACACTGGTATACGGAATTTGATCGTGTTGTTGTTGGAGCAGAAGCGTGGAGAAGGGGCGATATTGAAGAGTTTGGTCGACTTAGCTTTGCCTCAGGCGCCAGCTCTATTCAAAATTGGGAAACGGGATCTGCTGAGTTGATTGCTTTGTATGAAATTATGAAGCAGACGGATGGTATTTATGGCGGAAGATTTTCTGGCGCTGGCTTTAAAGGCTGCTGTATGGCATTGATAGATCCTGCTTATCGTGAAAGCATTGCTGAAACGGTTACTCGAAGATATATTAAGCAATTTCCTGCGCTGGAAGGGAAGTATTCCGTACATTTTTGCCATAGCGCTGATGGCGCTGAACTCGTTTAGTGGGGTACGTTATGAAATGTTTGATTCTTGCGGCGGGATATGCGACTCGCCTTTATCCCTTAACAGAGAATTTCCCCAAACCCCTGCTGACGGTTGGGGAGAAAACTATTTTGGATTGGCTTCTTGACGACATAAATGCATCCGGAAGAGTTGACGAATATGTGGTTATATCAAATCATAAATTCGCGGATTATTTCCATGAATGGGCAAAAACGAAGCCTTATAAAATTACTGTTCTTGACGACGGAACGGAATCTAATGAGACTCGACTTGGCGCTGTTAAGGACATTCAGTTTGCTATTGAAAATCTGCATATTGACAGTGATATGTTGGTAATTGCAGGCGATAATCTACTTGATTTTAGCCTTAACATGTTTATTGATTATGTTGATAATAAGCAGGCATCGTGTGTAATGCGTTACTTTGAGCCTGATGATGCAAGGCTGAAAAAATCCGGTGTACTTACTGTTGATGAAAACGATCTCATTTTATGTATGACTGAAAAGTCTCAAACTCCTGCGACACATTGGTGCTGTCCGCCTTTTTATTACTATACAAAAGAGGATAGCCGACGCATTGCCGATGGAATTGAAGCCGGCTGTGGTGTAGACGCACCGGGCAGCTATATTTCTTGGCTATGTTCGGTTACAGATGTTTATGCAATGGAAATGCCCGGCAGGCGTTACGACATCGGAAATCTGGAGAGTTATGAACAGGTAAAAGCCACATATAGGGGGATCAGTGTCTAATATGAAGAGAAATATTATGATTATGGGTGACAGCTATTCCACCTTTGAAGGTTATTTACCGGAGGGATATCACACATATTATAGCGATCACAGGACAGAAGCTCCCTTTGTTGATGAGGTGTCGAAAACTTGGTGGATGCAGCTGATCAATCAATTTGATTACAATCTTGTTGTCAACGATAGCTTTTCTGGCTCAACTGTTTGCAATGATTTTCGCCCGGATTTGTCGGTGGAAACGTCTTTTGTCAATCGCATGGCGAAGTATGTTGCGGATGATTTTTTTAAGAAAAATCATGTGGATACGTTCTTTTTATTTGGTGGCACCAATGACTCCTGGCTCAATAGAGAAGTGGGGGATGTGGTCACCTCCGGGTGGGACGAGACTTCCTTAAAGTGTATTGCTCCTGCATTTTGTTATATTTTAGATGCGGCTAAAAAAGCAAACCATGCAATGCAGCTTGTTGTTGTTGCCAATACTGGTCTAAATTCGCTGCTTCTTGATAAAATGAAACAGTTTAGCTTGCATTATGGTGCGGTTTATATTGAATTGAGCGACATTGATAAAGAAAATGGCCATCCTACAGTTTTGGGCATGTCACAAATTGCTGACCAAATTTCTAAGGCAATATCAGTATGAGGCATTAACAGCAATCACCATAACCTAAACGTTCTTCACATTTAAACCTCTGTCGGCATAGATTATGTCGAAAGGAGGTGAAATTATGAACTGTTGCAGGAATCAATGTGGTTATGGTGCTTTAATCGTCGCGATTCTGGCGGGTGTTGCGTTGGGTGTTTTGTATGCCCTTGGCTTTTTAGCAACCGGAATTATCTTCTGGGCCTACTTGGGAATTGGTGTATTAGGCCTGTTCCTCGCTCCTTTATATGCAGCGGTTGGTTGCCGATGCTTCTGCGGTTATCGTGGCTTGTATTTGGCAGCAGCTATCGGCACGGTGGTAACGGCGGCATTGGGATTGCTGGTTGCGGGTGTGGCCGGTATTATCACAATTGCGGTTGTGCTGGGTGTGGCTACCTTAGCGGTTGTTCTGCTTTTGGGTACCGTGGTTTGCTTAACACAATGTCTGTGCGAACGCTAATTAGATAAAAACTTTGCCCCCGAAGCAATTCGGGGGCATTTTCATGGAAGAAAGAAATTTTGTTTTTTGGGTTGAGATTTTATCGGGTGTTTGTTATACTAAATAAAAAGAAAACGGAGGAAATCTCATGGAAATATATTGTGAAGCAACCATACATAGGCAAATTACTCCAAATCCGGATAAAATTAAGCAGTTGTTTTTAGCACTGTTTTTGCTGCCGCTGTTTCTTGGCGTAATGTTTACCCCTTGGTTTTTCGTTCCTGCCGGTATTATGGGATTGATGTACTGGTGGACTGTGCGAAATGTGGAAATGGAATATGATTATTTGCTGGTGAATCATGAGTTTGAAATTGACCGCGTTTTAGGGGGAAAATCAAGAAGGCACATTTTGACGCTGGACTTAGGTCAAGTTATTTTCATTGCGCCAAAGGGTGCAGAAGAATTGGAGGCCTTTGATACCGTTTTAATGAAAGATTTTTCTGCGTCTGATCCAGACGTGGTGCCGTATATTGTGGTTTGCTACATTGGTGGAGAAAAGCGCCGTTTGGCTGTTCAATTTCCGGATGATATGATTCAAATGATTCGTCGGCAAATTCCGGACAAGGTGATTCTGAAATAAATTAAATCCCCGACCATGCGGTCGGGGATTTATTGTTAATTGCAAATGAGCTGTCCTGCGTTATTAAGTACAATGTGGGGTTTTATCGTACTTGATTCAAGGATTTCAGGTGTGGTTTCCCCCGACATTACCAGTATGCCGGTGATATCGGCATTTAAAGCGGACGCAATATCAGTGTATATGCGGTCGCCGACTAAGCAGGTTTCCTCATTGCTGTAACCGTAGCGAGTCATAGCCAGTTGCGGCATGAGGGGCTGTGGTTTTCCGATGACATGGGGTAATCTTCCGGTTGCGTTTTGAATCATTTGACATACGCTGCCACAATCCGGCACGCTGCCAAATTCTGTGGGGCATACGAGGTCAGGGTTTGTGGCAATATATGGGATGTCGGGACGTGTCAGAAGAAGATAGCTCACATCATGAAGCTTCTGGAAGGTCAGTTCCGTATCGAAGCCCATAACGATGCATTGCGCACACTCTGTTGCCTCGGTAAGTGTAAATCCAGCCTGACGCAGTTCCTGTTTTAATGACTGTGTGCCGCAGACATAAAGGGTTTTATCTGCATGGTGCAGAGTCAGATAATGTGCGGTAGCCTGAGAGGAAGTTAAAAAATCCGTTTCTGTGGCCGGAATGCCCATGTCGGTTAATTTCACGACGTAATCCGCGACACTTTTGGAGGAGTTGTTGGTTAAAAATAGGTATTTTCCACCGTTTTCTCTTATCCGTTCCAGCAGCCTCTTGGTGAAAGGGAACAGGCGATTTCCCAAATATAATGTTCCGTCTAAATCAAAGAGGAACAGTTTTTTGGCGGTAAGCACAGCTTGTATATCCATCTGTTTATTCCTTCCTAACTAGGGTAAAATAACCATGCGTTCTTCCTTTTGCGGCGGCTCAATTTCCTCTTCACACAGAAGGGCATATAAGCCGTTGCATCGATGCTCCAAGGCTTGATAGTCGCTTTTCATTTCCTCGCCGGCGTGGACAAAGACGCCTGTTTTTCTTGCCTGCTTCAACAGGGGAATCCCGTTGCTGTTAAAGCCCAGAACACGGGTGTATTCTGGCCGTTTTAGCTCTGAAAGGCCCAAAAAAGCGCACATAATCATGCGGTCAAGGCGGGTGCGCGTATAACGCTTCGTCTTAACGGAATTTAAAATTTCTTCTAAGGTTGTGCAGCTGCGGCATGCATGCATCAGTCTGCGCCACAGGCCTTCGCTTCCGTAGGGAAGCGACTGAAATTCCTCGTCTGTCATTGTGCGCAAACGGTATAAAATCCCGCGTTCGCCTGCTGAGATGGTGTGCACAGTGGCATTATCATAAAGGGGCAATAAAGATGCCGGCACATAGTGACTCCACTGCTCTTTTTCTATCAGAAGCTTGCGAAGAGAAGTTGCTGAGGGGTTTTCATCGTCAGCAACCGTATCGTGGTAATTTCCCATTCGTAAAATAGGGAAGGGTTTCATGGAACTGCTCTGTGCAATGATTGCTTTGCAGTATTCCACAGCCAAAATGTCGTTGGGATTTTCCAGCAGGTCAGCATTTCCACCCATCTTTTTCAGCGCTATTTGTCTGGCGGCAGGGAAACTGATGCCAGTAGCTAATTGTTCCCGCAACGTCCCAGAGAATTGGTCAGACAGTAGGAGTTTTGCTGTGTCCATTAACTCTTTTTCAGTGCCGCTTTCAGCGCCAAAGCAAAGATAATCACAGAAGCCCGATAAAATTTCTACGCCGCCGGCAGCGAAACCTTCGGCAGAGGATAGACAGCAGGGGATCGGCAGTTCTAAAACTAGGTCTGCACCGCAGCGCAGGGCGGCTTCTGCACGGAGAGACTTATGGAAAATAGCGGGGTGTCCACGCTGGACAAAATTACCGCTCATCAGACATACAATGCGGCAATCTTCGCCAAATTCTTGTCGGATTAGGTCTATCTGTTTCTTGTGCCCCAGATGAAAAGGGTTATATTCGCAGATAATACCAATTGTTTTCAAAAAAATCCCTCCTTTTTGAAAAAATTCCCGTTTAAGGGGTTGAGATATTTATAAAAGTATTATACAATATAGCCAACTATGGGTATCATACCATAAACTTGGAAAAAAGAAAATATATTATTTTATACAGGAGGCAATTTCCATGAATGTTCTGGTTATCAATGCCGGCAGCTCCAGCTTAAAGTATCAGCTGATGAACCCCGAAACCGGCGATGTGTCTGCAAAGGGTCTGTGCGAGCGTATTTACATCGACGGCCGCTTGACTCACAAGGTAGGGGACAAGAAGGTTGTTAAGGATATTCCCATGCCCAGCCATTCCGAGGCCATTTCCGCAGTGCTGGAAATCCTTGTCGACCCCGTTGACGGTGTGATTAAGTCTACCGATGAAATTGACGCTGTTGGCCACCGCGTGCTCCATGGCGGTATGGAATTCTCCGATTCCTGCATTATTAACGATGAAGTTATCAAGGCCATCGAAAAGTGCATCCCCTTGGGCCCTCTGCATAACCCTGCTAACCTTATGGGCATCCGCGCATGTCAGGCAGTTATGCCTAAGACTCCTCAGGTTGCTGTGTTTGACACCGCTTTCCACATGACTATGCCTCCTAAGGCTTACCGTTATGCAATCCCCACTGAATATTATGAGAATGACGATATCCGTCGTTATGGCTTCCACGGCACTTCTCATAAGTATATTGCCCGTCGAGCTGCAGAGCTGTACGGAAAAAAGGAATTCAAGCTGGTTAACTGCCATCTGGGCAACGGCTCTTCTCTGTCTGCGGTTAAGGACGGTAAGTGCCAGGATACTTCTATGGGCCTGTCTCCCTTGGCAGGTGTGCCTATGGGTACCCGCTCCGGCGACATTGATGCCTGTGTTGTGCAGTTTATCTGCAATAAGTATGGCATGAGCGTGGATGATTGCTTGAATATGCTCAACAAGAAGTCCGGTGTGCTGGCATTGTCCGGTGTTTCTTCTGACTTCCGTGATTTGGAAGCCGGTGAGGCAAACGGCGATGAAAACTGTGTCTTGGCATTGCAGAAGTTCTTCTACGAGGTTGCTAAGTATATCGGCTCCTATGCTGCTGCTCTGAACGGCATTGATATGCTGACCTTCACTGCCGGTGTGGGCGAAAACGGCCCCGAAACCCGTGCCGCTATTTGCGAATATCTCGGCTTCATGGGTGTTAAAATTGATCCCGATAAGAACAATGTTCGTGGCAAGGAAGCACTGATTTCTACTCCTGATTCTAAGGTTCAGGTTTGGGTTATCCCCACTAATGAAGAACTGATGATCGCTCAGGATACTGCTGAATTGGTAAACGCAGCTAAGTAATGTCAAAACAAGTCAGGCCGCCGCATTTGCAGCGGCCTGATGTGCGAACAAGGAGTACATAGTATGTTTAAAGTAGATTTTAAGGTAAAAGATGCCAGAACCCCTGCTGCGCTGAGCGATGTTCACATTGGCGGCCGCATTGAAAAGCAGATGGAGCGTTTTTTATACGAACGCGTCAGCTCTGATTTTGCCAAGGATTTTATTTGTTCAGAAGCAGAGATGCAGATGGCAATTCGCGTGGACGACAAAAATATTTTCAGCCAATGGCGTGGGGAATTCTGGGGAAAGTTTGTGATCAGCGCTGCCCGTGTTGCCCGCTACCATAAGGATGAGGAATTAAAGGAATTTTTGCGCCAATCTGCATACCGCGTAATGGCAACCGCAGATGAAGATGGATACATCGGTTCTTTTGCCAATAAGGAATATGTAGAAACCTGTCCTATGGACATCGTGAATTCCTACAATATGAAATGTCCTTGGAACTGGAATATCTGGGGCAGAAAGTATACATTGTGGGGTCTGCTGGAAATCTATCAGCTTACAGAGGATGAATCCATTCTGGCAGCGGCACATAAATCTATGGTTCAGCTGATTGAAATGCTGGAAAAGCTTGGTCTTAGAATCACGGAAACAGGGTCTTTCTTTGGCCTGTCCTCCGGTTCTATTTTGAAGCCTTTGCTGCTGCTTTACCGTTTGACCGGAGATCAGCGTTTCTTTGATTTGGCAAAGCAGATTACTTCCGATTGGGAAAAGCCTGATGGAAGCATGCCAAATCTGATTGCCAATGGTTTATTGAACAAGCCTTTGCATACATGGTATCCGGAACCTGACAACTGGGCAAAGATTTACGAAATGATCTCATGCTTAGAAGGCGTTCTCGATATGTACCGTTTGACCGGTGAGCAGAGATATCTCACCGCGGTATCGAATATCTACGATTTGATATGGGAACATGAGCAGAATGTTTTGTTTAGCGTTGGCTTTAACGATAAGTTCTGCAATGCCGCTGTGCTGCAAAATTCCTTGACTGAACCTTGCGATGTCATTCACTGGATGCGCATGTCCTACGAGCTCTATTGTGTCACAGGCGATACAAAGTACATGGATATTTTTGAACGGGCCTATTACAACCCCTTCTTAGCATCTTCTTTCTATGATGGCAAGTGGGGCGCCAGAGCCGTTCGCTCCTTTGGCCGTCCTCACGAAGAAGGCCCGCACTGCGGTCTGCATTTCAGCCATTGCTGCGTGAACAATATGCCTCGCGGCTACATGAACGCTGCGCAAAGCTATGTGTTCAGCGCAGAGGACGGATTGCATTTGAATCTTTATAGTGATTTTGACTGCGTAATTGATGGTTGCAAGTTTGTCATTGGCGGCACTTTATTTGCTGATGGAAAGGTGGCCGTTTCCGTTGAGTCCGATAGCGAAAAGAAGCTTTATCTTCGCAATCCTGCTTGGAGTAAGGTTACTAAGGTTAACGGCAAGGCGTATACCGACTGCAATGAAATTGCTTTGGATTTGGTAGCCGGAAAGCAGGAAATTGCCATTGAATTTGATATGACTCCTGTGATTCGTGACTTCCCGTATCCTGTTGAGGTATTTGAACTGCCTGACTTCCGGATTCGCCGTTATTTGCAATGCAATCCTTTGACAGAGGATATGATGCGCTGGGAGCCCAGTTCCACCTTGCTTTATGGCCCGTTGCTGCTGACCAGAAGCAAGCTGATCGGAAATACGGAAAAGGAAATGTTTGATGATCCGTCCATTTTCGGAAAGGGACTGACCGCGAAGGTTACGCCCATTGCTGACGATTCCTTTGCCGGCAACGTATACCGTGTGCAGTTTGAGGGAGAAGGCGGATTTGAAACCAAATTCTGCGATCTTGCCAATGGCTGTAACCGTATTTCCAGATACGACACTAAAATGTTCTCGATTTTTGTGTAAATTCTTTTCTTCGGCAGGCGCAAAAGCGCCTGCCGAGTTTTTGCATAATTTTGCTAAATTTACCGTTTCTTATTGCATTTCATTTCAGCATATGATATTCTATGAAAGTACAATTCTTGTTAAGGAAGGTGTATTGATATGAAGAAATACATGAGAATTTTTTGCGTGCTTTTAGCGTTTGTAATGATATGCGGTTTCTTGCCCATGAATTCTCAGGCAGCATATAATCCTCCTGTGTTGTCGGACGGCACTAAGGTGCTTCACGCTGAGCGCAACGACAGCGCTGCGGATGTTTTCGAGAATCCAGATGAGGGCATGTGGCCGTTATATAATGTGTTATCCAGTGCCGGTGAGCCCATTCATTTTGGCGGTGCGTGGGATCGAGACTATTTGTATATTGCCTATGAAAATCAAGAAGGCATTACTATGGCTGTTACCTTGAACGAGGTAGATGTAGCTGATATTTCCACTAAAACCGGTACCAGTCATACTGTTGTCAGAGTTCCGCTTGCCTCTGCAAAGGTCTTTATGCGCGATGCAGGTTATTCCGGAAAGCTGGTGCTTACTCTGGGCAACAAGACTTGGAAGGGCACCGTTGTTTGCAATGCTTCTTCTTATATGCAAACAAATTTTGATAGAAAAACATTGATGTCTATACCTATTTATGACCCTGTCATTGGACTAGCCAAGCGAATTGAGGCGGATGAGATTCGCGGTGCGGAGCAGGTAGGGAACTCTCTTCGTTTTTGGTCCACGGCCGCAAACCCCAGCTCTGCCGCTGTTGGCTACAATATTAACGGTGTCGATGGCCTTGCGTCCTCCTCTGTTACCAATGTCATTGAGTTTGATTTGTTGGCAACTGATCTTCCGGAAGTAGCGGAAGCACGCCAGGTAGGTTTCTTCATTTGCGAAGGTGTCGTTTTCATGTTGCAGGATGATACTTGCGGTAGTCAAACTCGGAATAATTATTGCTTTGGTATTTCCAACATTGATGGAGAGCTGAACATCGTATCTGACATGCACGATACGGATTACTTTGATATGGGTGTGTCCGCAGATGAGGAAGGCCCGATTCATATTCGCATCGAGTATGAAAATCAAAATGCTTATTATAATTCCAAGGACGATTTTAGCGACCCGACTGCAAAGTTCTATGTCAACGGTGTGTTTATCGGTGAAGACGAGGAAGTTAAGAGTCATGTGACCACCATTACCGGCGCAGCGAATACGCTTTGCGTGTACGGTCAGCCTGTTGCCGGAAAGAACCTTGAATTTACATTATCTAACTTCAAATTCAGCTATTTAAATCCCCCTATGAGCGATGCAACTTCTATGTCGGGGCTGCAAATTCAGGATTTGCTTGGTGGAAATTTGCCCGATGCTGTTTTGAATGCAGATTTGCAGCTGCCTAAGTATAGACCCGGCGGCAAGCTGAACGGCGTGGAACTGCAATGGAAGAGCGATAATGAAAATGCCATCACTTCCGACGGCAAAATCAATCCCAATGCAGATAAGCTGAATGCTACACTAACTGCGACGATTCGCGGTACTGCTTATCGAAATGAATTTTCCTTTGTCGTTACCAATCAGTCTGTTATCACGCCCCATACAAATCGTAAGGTTGCGTTGGACGGTGATTTGAAGGATTCCGGCTGGACATATATTCGCCAGCTGGCCCGTGGCGAGGAATTGACCCTTTCCTTCGGAACATTGTGGAATGGAAATGATTTGTATATCGGCATTGAAAAGATTGATGTGTCCGAGTTGACGTTAATCGTCAACGGAAAGCAGTTAGAAAATGTGCAAGCAGCGACAGGGGAGAGCCATACTGAGCTGAGAATTCCTTTGGATGAGTTGGGGATTGCTGCCGCAGCCGGAACCTCTGTACCGCTGACTATTCAATTAGGCGATCAGTCATGGATTGGCGTTGTTACCCTGGGAGACGTGTTCTTGTTTAGCTCAATGCAGGATGTTCTTTCGGTTGTGCTGATTGCACTTGTTGTGGCTGTCCTCGTATTACTGATCATTGCTCTGATAAGGCGTAGCTTGTTCAAGAAAATTTGGTTCTTGATTGTTTTGGCTGTTCTTGTTTTGGGTTGCATCGGCTGTGCTTTTGGCGCTTTTTACGATGTTCCCTTTGCGGAATTGCCTTTCTCTCAGAGGTAAGATTCAAATAAATTGAAAAACGACCGAGTGGCATAGCTGCTCGGTCGTTTTTGTATGATGAAATTTTCAAAATATAGAAAATTTGTATTGCTTTTTTCCCCTGCTTACAGTATAATAAACTCAAACTTTTATGGACATTTTTCCTCCAAGGTATTTGTCCGGGAAGATAGCATACGAATTGGAAAGGCGTGAAATTATGAAAAAACTTTTTCAGCTATCTGCACTCTTGATGGCGTTGATATTGGTTGCAACTCTGTTGCCGTCGCCTGTTATGGCTGTTGGTGAGGAATCTGTGATCAATGTAGGCGATAATGTATTTTACATTTACTACAACGCTAACGCAAACCAGGTTTTTGAGACACCCAGCTTGGGCCTGTGGCCTGCTCATTTTAGATTTTCAGGTTCGAAACTGGGTGCTTGTTGGGATCGCGACTATGTGTACATATCCTTAGAGAAGACAAATGCGCAACCCACCATCACTTTGAACGGTGTAACGTTAAGCAACGCAGTTGTCAAGACCACGGATACTCACACCTTGGTTAAAGCGCCTTTGGCAGATGCGAATATTTTGATGGATGCCTTTGCTTACACCTGCCCGCTTAAATTTGCAGTTGGCAATGACACGATTGAGGCAACGGTTGTTTTCGAGGGTGAGGAAGGTTTGCCTTCTGATACCACTCCTTCTATAAACAGCTCTACCTCTGCATACGGTGCTGAGGCTGATAGTGGCAATCATAAGTTCTGGGTTGAAGAAGGCGGAACGAATTATTCTGCCGTATATTATAGAAATATTTCTATGCTTAAATCCGGCAACACAGCGAATGTGATCGAATTTGATTTCACTGCCGTCTCTCTTCCCGAAATTTCTAAGCTGACTCCTAGCTACATGGAAATCTGTAAGGGCTTGTCGATTCAATATACCGACGAAACATTGACCAGTGTTCAGGATCAGTGGAATGCTTTCTCCTATGGTATCTGCAATTATGAGGGCGAATTGTGCATCGTTGTAGATGCCGGTATGGATATAGAGACCAGAAAGAGAGAACCCCGAATCTACAAGACAGGCTTCCCCGGAAATACGAAGGAAACCATTCATGTCCGTGCTGAGTTCGACAATATGAACGCTTATAATTACAGCAATTTGGACTTTAATAAGGTTGTAGCCAGGTTCTATGTTAACGGCAAGCTGATTGGCATTGACCAAGATGCTAAGGGTTACAGCGTTTCTATGACTCGTGGTACTTGCGCTTATTATATTCTTGCTGTGCCCGATGGTAAGAGCGCTTTGGAATTTACCGTTAATAATCTTCGCTTTGGTTATTTGAACTCCGCTGCTGTTGCACAGAATGCATTGGAAGAACTTAACTTCAATGCATTTAAGGGCGAAAACCTTTCGGAATCCGGTTTGACTGCTGACTTGGTGCTTCCGAAGTATCTGCCCGGTGGCCAGCTGAATGGCTTGGAACTGGAATGGACCAGCAATAATGAATCAACTCTGACGTCCGAAGGTAAGTTGGTGGCTGGCGGTGCTGATAGTGCGGTGGAACTGACTGCTACCATTAAGAAGTATGGCTTTTACAAAAAGTTCTTCCTGGGCGCAGCTGATGATGCTATGGTCGTTCCCGGCAGTAAGAATGGCGTAACTCTGGACGGAAGCTTGTCCGACCGCGGTTGGAGCTTCCTAGATAAGATTTCCGGTACAAAGAATCCCGTTTCTATGGGTGCTTTGTGGACGGAATCTGACCTTTACTTAGCCTTAGAGACCACCGATGTCTCTGATATGACCTTTATTGTCAACGGAAAGAATGTCGCGTCTCCTGCGGTTATGATTGGCGATAAGTATACTGAAATCCAGATTTCTTTGGCTGATGTTGGTCTGACAGGTGCGGTTGGCTCTGTTTTCCCTGTGACCATTCTTGCGGATGGAATTGAGTGGATTGGCGAGTTTACGTTTGGCGAAGTCGATAAGACTTTGAATATTAACGATATTTTCATGATTGCGCTGATTGCAGCTTGTGTAATTTTCGCTGTGTTATTGGTGCTGGCTTTGGTTAAGAAGATGTATAAGAAAGTTTGGTTTATCATTATTCTGGTTGTGGTTTTGCTTGCCGGTGTATTTTGTGGCATTGGTTTGTCCTACCAGATTCCTTTTGATGATGGACGCAGCGCCATGCCGAAGTATCAGATCCCCGATTCTGCTCTGGCTGCCTTGATGCCTAAGCCTGTCTCCGAGTATGGCTCTGTTGTATATAGCAACGATAACGCTGTTTTGTTGGAAATCCTCGATGTAGATTCCGACGAGTTTGAAGCCTACGCTAAGGTTTTGAGAAACAGCACATTTATCCACGTTCTGAGCGACCAGAAGTGCGGCTTTACCGCTTATAATGCTGACGGCAAATACATCAATGCAATCTACCAGCCTTGGGATGCTAAGATGTATGTATCTGTTTACAACGAGTATTTCCTGCCTAGATTGATTCAGGAAAATATCCGCGTTGATGATAAGATTGACATTGTTACCCATGATCTTTATCTTCCCATTATGACTGATAATGGAGAATCCGGTTTCCTGACTGATATTTCTTGGTCCAGCTCGAATCCTAATGTTATTAGTGCCACCGGTCAGGTTACTCGTCCGGACTTCGGCATTGCAGAAGTTATCTTAACTGCTACCATCAATGAAACCGGCGAGATGAAGCATTTCGTTTTCCGTGTTCCCGGTTATGACTACAATGACGGCAAACTTGTTGTTGAGAACGACCACAATCCTGCTGCCGGCATCGGTCTTGCTTATAAAGATCCTTTGTTCACCTTTGATAAGACCAACAACAGTGTTGTTTTAGACTTGGGTGAGAAGCAGAACATCAACTATGTTGTGTTAAACGATGTGGATGATGTAAATTCCTTGGCACAGACTAATCTGAGCTTGTGGGTCAGCGATGATAATATGACCTACGAGAAGATTGATAACGTTAAGGTTCTCTTCGACGGCAAACAGACTTACATTTATAACTTTGAAACAGAAGCTAGATATGTGAAGGCACATTACGGTTTGTGCCCTGATGGACTTAACGCTAACTATAATACCGGCCTTGGTGAAATGATTGAGGCAGGTTATGAGGAGTATGTTGGCGGAAAGGGTGCTGAGTTCAAAACAACAGAGTTTGTTTTGACTAACAATACTGGCAAGGATCAGCTTGACTATGCTTGGAAGATTTCCAAGTCTGATCTTGGTATTACCGGCAGCAATGCCTCTATTCGTATTTTCGTTGGCGATGAGCAACTGTACCATTATGTCAGCGGAAATGATGTCATGATTCGTATCCCTGATTTGTTGGCCGGTGAATCTGTTACTTTGAAGATTCTGAGCAGTGACAGCGATAATGTTCTGGATATGGCCAATAAGGAATACGTTTACGAAGTTACTTATGGTTACAGAGAACAGTGGTCCACACCTATTAATAAGTACTTGCGTTTCAGAGTTCTGCTTGAAAAGGGATTGAAGTATCCTTCCGGCAGAGTTCAGGAAGAGACCGTTGTTTTGGCTCAGGGTTCTGAGGGTATGATGTATACCTCTAAGGATGGCGGCCTGACATGGGAGAAGCTGTCTATGCTGAACGGCAACCCCGGACCTGGAGGTGAGCCGATTAAGGCAATCGGTGGTATTCAAGGCTACTTGCTTGATACCCATACAAACAGATTGTTTGCTGCTATGCGTTACACCGGTGAGGCCGTGTATACAGACGGTGTTACCAGATATTGCTACACTATCACCATGGCTTACTCTGATGACGGTGGTTTGACATGGAATTTGGGTCAGGAAGTTCCTTATTCCTTGGATCCCGCTGAAAATAACGGCGTTCGCGATATGTATTCTGATGGTATGGTATCTCCCACCTATGACGGAGACGGCCCCAATGTCGACTTCGTATGGCATGCCGGTCAGACTATGTACGAGGGCAAAACCGGCGCAATGGTTTACGCTCGTCCCATTTACAGCCGTGATGGCGGCAAAACATGGGAGCGTACTGAGACCTTTATCAGCGGTCCTTTGGATTTTGGCGGACAGGAGACTGCAACAGGCTTGTCTGAGGGCATGACTTTTGTTCGCGATGACGGTGTTATTGTTGACTTGATTCGCAGCCAGTACGAAGACCAGATTTACTTCGCTGTCGTGTTCTCTACTGATGGTGGTGCAACCTGGTCTGAGGTAGAAGATTCCAGAGTATATGCGGTTAATACCTGTCCCATTTTCCACGAGGTTGATATTAACGGTGAAACTACAACAATGGTTAACTGCGGTGGTTTCAATGCTATGGGCGGTTTCAGCTTCTATCGTGTGCCTTTGATGTTTGCGCATACTACCAACGGTGAGTTCTTCCGTAACTACCAAAATGCCAGCTTCCAGTCGCATCTCGACACCCTTGCAGAAACATCCATTATGACTAACACATCTTATACGGTTGATTCTAATGGAATTATGACTTCTGCTTGGCAAAATGTTCCTGAGGATGCCATTAACCATCTGAGAATTGTTGACTTTGATAAGTGGTATACCCGCACAAAGGGCGCATATGACTCCTTTGAAAATGGCAATGTCGCAATTGAAGGCTGGATGGTCCACAATGGTGACGTGACTGTGGATAGATTGCAAGCTAGCGATGGCAGATACGCATTGCATGCTAAGCGTATCACAAAGCTGACTCGTACCATTCCTTACTTGCAGGATGGCAGAATCAGCATGAAGGTTTACGCAGGCGAAGGCACTCGTCTGGAAATCGAATTGCAGTCCGCTTATACAAATGTTAGCGATTCCGGTGTTGCGCCCGTTGGCGTTCAGATTAAGGACAATGTGATTACTCTGCTTGGAACCAAAAAGGCAACGGAAATGGTCTTGGTGGAAGGCTGGAACACTCTGGTGTTTGATTTGAACCTGACCGAAGGCAAGGCAACATTCCAGCTCAATGATGGTGCTGTTGTTGACATGCCCGTTGATCTCGATGCGGGCGACTATGTTTCCTATGTGACTCTGCTGGGCAAGACTGAGTACTTCATTGATGAATTCTTGGTTGAATCTGAAACAGAGGTAGCTCTGTCTATGACCGATGAGGATAAGGCTGCTGCCAAGGCAGTGATTGCAGAGATTAAGGCTATGGGTACTGATAAGACTGCGATTGCGGCTGCTCGTACTTCTTACAATAATCTGACTCTGGTTCAGCAAGACTACGTCAATCGCTACACCTTTGAGAATGGCAAGAAGACAAATTACTATCAGGTTTTGGTTGCTGCTGAAAAGGGCTAATGAAACCTACATGAGATGAAATTCAGCCGGACGGATACCCGTCCGGCTGTTTTTTATGATTGCTTTATGTTTTTTAATGCTGTATAATGATATGGAAAATCATTCATGATTGAAAGGCGGAATAACATGGGAAAGAAAAAGATTCTTGTGCTTGTGATTGTTGCTTCTGTGCTTGTGGCAGCGTTGACTTGCTGGGCTGGAATTGTCTATTTGGATAATCTTAAAAAGTATCAAATTCCCGATACCACCCTTGGTGGACTGATGCCTAAGCCTGAATCGAAGTACGGAGCGTTGCTATACAGCAATGACAGCGGTTTTATGATTGAAGTTCACGATGTTGATGCAGCATCCTTTGCCTCTTATGCACAAGTGCTGAGAAGCAGCGGGTTTATCTACGTTACCAGTGATCAGTCTTGTAATTATACAGCTTATAATGCAGAAGGGAAATATATTAGCGCTACCCATCTTTCCGCGGAAAATAAGATGCATGTTGCTGTTTTCGATGAGTTTTTTCTGCCGGACCTTACCTATGAGAATATTCGTATAGATGATAAGTTAAATATAATTACGAACAATCTAAATCTGCCGTCCGCCAGTGTGATCGGTGAGGCGGAATCGCATGTAAGCGTGAAGTGGGAGAGTTCACATCCTGACATCATTTCGGTCGATGGAACGGTGACTCGCCCTGAAAGCGGTACTACAGATGTGATTTTGACCGCAACTGTTAGCGAAACCGGTGAGATGAAGCATTTTGCGTTTCGCGTTCCGGGTGCAGATTACAATAATGGCACGTTGATTGTAGAAAATGATTATAATCCGGTTGCGGGCGTCGGCATCGTCTACGAGGATGTCATTTTTACACTGGACAAGACAAATAACAGTGTCATTCGTGATTTGGGCGAGAAAAAGAGAGTCAACTATGTGGTGCTAAGCGATGTGGATGATATCAATCCTATATCTCAGGCTAATGTATCTTTGTGGGTCAGCGACGACAATTTCACATATGAAATGGTTGATAACATTAAGATTCTAGCCAGCGGTAAGCAAAGTTATTTGTATAATTTTGATGTCGATGCCAGATATATTAAGGTTCACTACAATCTGTGCCCTGATGGTCTTGACGCTAAATTCATTGCCGGTCTTGGCGACATGATTCGCGCGGGTTATGAAGAAAATATTGGCGGAAACGGTGCATCTTTTAAAGAAACGGAATATGTTTTAACTAACCTTACCGGAAAGGACCAGTTAGATTACGCATGGCAAATTGCCAAGTCTGAGCTTGGTATTACCGGCAGTGATGCATCTATCCGTATTTATATTGGCGATGACCAGCTGTACCACTACGTAAGCGGCAGTGATGTGATTATTCGCGTTCCTGACTTGCTGGCAGGCGAATCGGTTACATTAAAGGTGCGCAGCAGCGATTGTAATAATGTGCTTAATATGGCCAATAAGGAATACGTTTATGAGGTTACTTATGGTTACAGGGAGCAGTGGACAGCGCCTATCAATCAAAACCGCCGCTTCCGAATTTTACTGGAAAAGGGGACAGTATATCCTTCCGGTCGTGTGCAGGAAGAAACGGTTGTTCTTGCCCAAACAGCCGGCGGCAAAATGTGTGTTTCCAAAGATGGAGGCGTTACATGGGAGCATTTGTCTACTGTGCAGAACAATCCCGGTCCAGATGGCGAGCCCGTACTGAAATTCAATGATTTACAGGGCTATTTGCTGGATACCCATACAAACAGAATTTATATTGCTATGCGCTCTTGTGACCAAGCGGTGTTTACAGACGGCATTATCAGAGCCAACTATATTATTAGAATGGCCTATTCTGATGATGGTGGTTTGACATGGAATCAAGGCCCCACTGTTCCTTATTCTTTGAACCCTGATGACAATAACGGAACACATGACATATATTCTGATGGTATAGTGTCCTCTACATATGATGGCGATGGCCCTAATGTGGACTATGTTTGGCATACCGGTCAGTTCCTTTATCAGGGTGAATATGGCGTTTTGTGTTACGCCCGACCGATATACAGCCGTGACTGCGGTAAGACATGGGAGCATACGGAAACTCTCATCTGTGGTGAGCTTTTATTTGGTGGTAAAAATTCTCCCGCTGTTGGCTTATCGGAGGGGCAGATTTATGTTCGCGATGACGGTATTTTAATTTCGCTGGTTCGCAATCAGTATGATGAGAAGAAAAATTGGGCAATTATCTTCTCCACCGATGGCGGTGCAACTTGGACAAAGCCGGAGGATTCCAGAATCTACGCGGTCAATTCCTGCCCTGTGATTCACAATGTAAGCGTGAATGGCGAAACGACTACATTGGTAAACTATGGCGGATATAATGCCTTGGGTGGTTCAACATTTGCCCGCGTTCCTATGATTTTTGCCCATACTACCAATGGCGAAGATATTCGCAATATTCAGAATGCCACATTCCAGACGCATTTGGAAAATGGCGTATTTTATTCCATAGTTACGAATACTTCTTATACGAAATCGTTAGATGGTGTCATGACAGTTGCGTGGCAGAATGTTGTGGAAAATGCCTTTAACTACATGACAATTCTGGATTTTGATAAGTGGTATACCCGCACAAAGGGCGCCTACGATTCCTTCGAAAACGGATCTGCGCAGCTGGAAGGCTGGATGATCCAAAATGGAGACATTTGCGTTGACAAAATGCATGCAACGCACGGAAGTTATGCTTTACATGCCAATCGCATTACTAAGCTGACCCGTTCTATTCCTTATTTGCAGGACGGCAAGGTTACCCTGAATGTTTATGCAAGTGAAGGCCTTCGTTTGGAAATTGAGTTGCAGGCAGCGTACAATAATGTCAGCGATTCCGGTGTCGCTCCTGTTGGCATCAAAATTCATGACAATGTGATTACCTTCCTTGGCAGCGATGAAGCCACCAATTTGGTTATGGCAGAAGGTTGGAATACGCTAGAGTTTGACTTGGTTTTATCCGATGGCAAGGCAACATTCCAGCTTAATGGCGGCGATGTAGTCGATATGCCTGTTGATATGGAAGCAGGGGATTACGTTACTTATGTGACATTGCTGGGGCGTTCTGAGTATTTTGTGGATGAGCTTCTGGTAGTCTCTGAGACTGAGGTGGATTTGGCTGCCTCTGAGGCAGATAAGGCGGCGGCGGAGTCTGTCATAGCACAGATTAAAACTATGGGTACGGACGCAAACGCCATTGCTTTTGCTCGCGCTGCTTATAATGGCTTATCTATTGTTCAGAGAGATTTTGTCAATCGCTATACCTTTGAAGATGGCGTAAGGACAAATTATTATGAGGTGCTGAAAAAGGCAGAGCTTAGCTTATATTCTTAGTGTTTTGCATATAAAATACAGGGAGGATTCCAACGGAATCCTCCCTGCTTCTATGTTCTGTATGAATTAGCCTTCAAAGTCTGCTGCGGTAGCAACTTCCTCTGTTTCCTCGCAGCAACCACAGTCACAATCGCCATCGCAGTCGCAATCGCAATCGCAATCACAGCAGCAACAGGTGCGATTCAGAAGATTCTTTGCCCAAGCAACAACACGGTCGCCATAGGTTGCGGCAAGATACACAATGCCGGCAATTGCGGCAAGAGCCAGAACGATTTTTGCAATGATACCAAATACTTTCATAAATTTAGCCTCCGTTCTATTTTGTTTCTGAATTCAGTATAACCAAGATTTTTAAAAATTGCAACCCAAATTATGTGAATTTTTAAGGAATGTATCCGTACATTCCTCGCACGCTTACCTCACCGGAGGTGACGGTTTTTACTGTGCCGTCAGGAAGCGTCACAATCAGTCCGCCGTCACCATCAATGTCGGTTGCATGAGCGTGGATTACGCTGTCGCCCTGCAATAGGGAAATGTCCTTGCCGAGGGTTATGCAACGAGCCTTGTATTGGCCCAGAATATCGTCTTTGCGAGAAGTAAGTATATTGAGGACTCCATCAAGAGCAAGGATAACAGAAGCGCACAGAGCCTCACGGTTTATGTTATGACCCAAAGCCATAGATAATGAAGCGGCAATGCTGCGAATTTCCTCCGGAAAATTCATGGGCGCTTGATTGCAGTTGATGCCTATGCCAATAATAGCATAGTCTAGGCGGCCAGTTTGTGAATTGACAGAAAGTTCGGTTAGGATACCGCCTAACTTCTTTTTTTGCCATACAATGTCGTTGGTCCACTTGATTTCCGGCAACAGATTCGTTGCTCGGAATATGCCATTGCATACGGCAACCGCTGCCGCACAGGTTAAGTGCATCAGGGAATTTGCATGACATTGCGGTCTGAGGAGAATGCTCATGTATAAACCTTGACCGCATGGGGAATAGAAACTGCGCCCCATTCTTCCACGACCACCGGACTGATGATCGGCAATGACGATTGTGCCGTGAGGCGCGCCTTGTGCCGCCAGATATTTTGCGTGATCGTTGGTAGAGGGAATGGATTCAAAGAAATGAATTTGGTCACTCCAAGAGAATGAAGGGGGCAAAAGAGATTTGATTTGAGCTTCCATGGTTAATCAATATCTTGCAGGACTTCTTCGGGGGGATTGTCTAAGATTTCAGGATGGGCCAATATTCTCTTATAGTGCTTAAAGAATGCGGCGTAGTAGAAACCGTCGACAATGCGCTCATCCAGAGTAAACTTGCAATCGAGATACTTTCTCTGCACAATGGTGCCGTCCTCCTGCATTTCCAAAGCGCGTCGCTTGCAGCCGAACGCACCGAAAACGGGGAGGTTGCCGAAGTCGTACAGGTGATGATAGATGGGAGGAATACCCAAGGATCCCATGGAAGTAAAGAACAGGCTTCCGTGGAAGGGACTCAGCTCCACTAACCACTTAGGCAGAAGTCCAAAGTAGTCCAGAAGTTTCAGCAGCCAAACAACAAATTTCAGCACCACGCTGGGAATGAGATTCAAAGCCATAATCAAGCTGTCCAGGCTGGAATCCAGCTCCTGCGTTGCCTTGACGGATTCTACTGCAGCATTGAGCTTCTTGTAAACATCAATGGCAGTGTCATAAGGTGTCAGATGGACTTTGATGGATGTATCAGGGGAGTCCACAGTCATTTCTTTTTTGATGACCATGCAGTATTGAATGTCGTTACCTCTGGAAAATACCTTCTGACCGGAGATGAACCGGTTAATTTGAGGGAATTTTGCTACACCGCGCACATAGGCAGCCAGAAGCACATGGGTCAGACCAAAGTCTGTATAACCTTCGCGGCGCTTTTGACGGATGTACCGCTCAATGTGGGTGATTTCAAAGGATTCCTCAAATAAATTAGAGCAGGTGTTGCGTTCTACCTGAAAATAGGCAGTAATTTGCGCCATAGGTGCAAGAGTGCGGATTTTTCTTCCGTCGGGACGGTCGCCCCAAGTGGGGTGATATTCGCCCTTGGTATGCACACGAATGGCGAAGGTCAGGAAAATGCCTGCGCCAAACAGCAAAATGTCCGGCAAAATGTAGACATAAGAGGGAAGTGCCGTAGCAGTTCTTATCAACATGGTACTATGCTCATAGTACAGCGCAGCCAATGGCGCAGCGATCAGAAGCAGAAGAAGCCATGAATAACGGATTCGGCCGCTGGTAATGGCGGTGTAAAGTGAGCAATAGAAAATGATGCAAATGGTAAATAGGCTTAAAATAAACAGATCGCTTCCCAAAATAGCGTGGGGGCGAATGACATAGTATAAGCCAAGCATCCAGACAGGAATGGCGGTTTTGTATAAATACTCCTTACCTGCCAAAAGGAGGACCAGCGCAAACAGCAAGGTGGCTGCCACAGGCAGAACGATTTGACTCCACACCATAAAGGAATCACCTGACCCTTTCAAACAGGCGATCCAAATGCGGGCCACTGCCGAGCCAACCAAGCATAGAGCGGTCAGCCATGTCAGAACATTTTTGTTACTGACATAGAAATTAACTCTCTTTTCCATACGCAATTATTATAACAGGATTATGAATATATGGCAAGAGAAAAGGTCGAAAAAAGAAATCCGAGCAGAAAAAACTGCTCGGATATGGTTATTTATGTTTGATTTTAGAGGTGATCAGCCGTACCGTTGTGGAGCCGAGGAGAATGGCGGCCGCCATAATGCCGGCGACGGCACCGGTATGAAGCCCTTGGCTGGCAAAGAAATCCATCTGTCCGCGAACAGCATAATTCATGGTGTAATACACACCTGCTCCCGGGATCAGCGGGAATATAGAAACAACCAGATAGGAAATTGCAGGATATTTACGAATCCGCGCCATGATTTCCGCATAAACGGCAGCAAAAATCGTTGCAAAGAAGTACGCCATAAGGTCATTTCCGCTAAATTTTGAGATCAATACATAAATGAGCCATGTGAGCATACCGCCCGTGGCGCAGATGAACCGTCCCGGACCATGAATGTTAAATAGTATGGAAAATCCAAAGCATGCCAAAAAGCTTGCCGCAGCCTGAATGAAATAGTTGTGATGAACAAATGCGCCTGCTGAGGTCACACCCCAAAGCGAAGCGGATAATGACCATGCGCCGGCAGTGCCCAAGGCGATCGCCATGGCAATCAGCACAACCTGAACAATGCGGTTCATTCCAGAGTTGGTATCGCCGTGAATGATATCCCGCAGCGCATTGGTAAACAGAAGTCCGGGTACCAGCAGCATCAGCGCACCGATAATGACTGCGTCGGTGTTATGGGTAATGCCCAGACATCCAAGGGCATAGGCGGGAACAGCCATGGCAAATGCGGCAATGAGAATACGGAAAAAGTGATTGGTTTCCAAACGCTCTGCGGCGCGATTGATCATGCCGATGATGATACCTAAAAGACCTGCCCAAATAGAATCAAATAAAGATCCTCCAAACAGGAAGCAAAAACCGAATGCGCCCAGAAAATGACCAATCAAATAAGTGGGAAATGAAAAAGAGCGCTTGCTGGCAATAATCTCACGGAGCCAGTTATAGGCAATCTCGGGGTCGGGCGTTTCAGCGCAAAGTTTTCTGCTTAGGTTGGTATAGCGTTCAACGGTGTCTAAATCGTTCCCGTGAGGACCGATGCGGCGCATGCGGGTCAAAGGCATCCCCATTTCAGGATCAATGCTGATATGCAGGCAGTTGGGGATGGCAAAAACTTCAGCTTCAATGCCATAGGCGCGAAGCACACGCACAACGCTTTCTTCTACGCGGAAGGTTTCCGCGCCGGACATAGCCAGTTGGTAGCCTAATTCAGTTGCGAGATCTAATAGCTTGGAATATTCCATAGCGTTACCTCACCATACATCATTTACGAAAACTTTCCCACCGCAATAGCGGTGGGAAGCGGATTACTTTCTTACAAACAAAACACCCAAGGTGCCGGGTCCACAGTGGCAGGAGACGGTGCAGCCGGCTTGTGTTTCATAAACGGTTTCAAAATGACCATATTGGTCAATGGCATCCTTAACAGCGGCTAAGCAGTCGTCGTCAACAGGCGTATAGGTTAAGAACATCTCGGTGCGCATCACATCGTCTCGGTCAGCCAAGCGATCTTTCACATAGCTGCTCAGACATTTTGCATAGCTGCCGCGGTATTTCTTCACCACGCTCATTTTGCCGTCGCGCACTTCGATGCAGGGTTTCAGGTTCAGAAGATTCGCGCCTAACGCGGCAGCGGAAGAGCAGCGGCCGCCCTTTGCCATATATTTCAGCTGGTCAAGGACAAAGCTGGCTTCAACGCGGGGTGTGAAGGCATTGAGCTTTTCCACAATCTCGTCTAAATCATCACAGGTTTCTGCCAGACGGCATGCTTCCAGAACCACCAGACCTTGTCCGGTGGAAAGGTTCTTGGAGTCAATAACACGCACATTGGAAAAATCCTCAGCGGCAATGCAGGCATTTTGGTAGGAGGCGGAAAAACCGGAGCCGATGTTGATTTGAATAATGCCGTCGTATTCCTTGGAATATTTCGCAAACATATCTTCATAGTCACCGATGCTAAATGCTGCGGTAGAGCAAAGGTCACCGCCTGCGGCAACATGTGCAAAGATATCCGCAGGGACAATGGTCGCGCCGTCAATAAATTGTTGGTCACCCTTAACAACAGTCAGGCGGGTGAGGTCAATGTTATGTTTTTCAAGAAGTTCGGGAGATAAATCACAGGTGCTGTCGGACAAAATTTTTATCTTCATATAGATTCTCCTTTTTATACGAAAAAGAATGTTTTGGGCATAATGTATTGACTTGCGATTTCCAAAAACTATGGTAAAATGGTATCATAAAGAGGGTTAAGTGTCAAGTAAACATATACTTGGCAAATTAAGGACGGTGTTTTTACAGTGAAACAGAAGTTCACTATTTCAGGCATGACCTGCGCGGCATGCTCTGCTCGCGTTGAAAAGGTTTCCAAAGGCGTGGAAGGCGTATCGGATGTGCAGGTAAATTTGCTGGCTGGGACATTGTATGCAGAGATTACTTCGGAGACGGCTGCGCAGGAGCTTGTGGCAGCGATTGAAAAAGCCGGTTACGGTGCAGCGCCTGCGGAAGAAAAGCGGAAACAGGTCAATTCTGCGGATGATTTGAAACCCATGAAGGTCAGATTGCTTGTTTCTGCTGTGTTTTTAGCTGCGCTCATGTATTTTACCATGGGTCACATGGTGGGATTTCCTGTACCGAATTGGTATCATGGGGAAGAAAATGCCTTGGTAGCTGCGTTACTGCAATGCATTTTGGCCATGCCACCGCTTTTGTTAAATGGCGCATATTTTACAAGAGGATGGAAAGCATTATGGCATTGCAGTCCTAATATGGATAGCCTGATTGCAGTTGGTGCGGGCGCGGCAATCTTGTATAGCACCGCGGTCATGCTTCGCATGGCTTATGCCATAGGTCATGGCAATTTTGCGGCCGTCCGTTATTACAGTGGGAATCTGTACTTTGAATCTGCGGCCATGATTGTCACATTGATAACCCTCGGCAAGTTCCTAGAATCCCGCGCCAAGAAGAAAACCGGTAATGCCATTGCGGAGCTTATGAGCCTGAGCCCGGTTACGGCTACCGTGGAGCGCGACGGCAAAGAATGGAAGATTCCTGCCGAAGAGGTTTCCGTTGGCGATATTGTGATTGTTCGGTCCGGTCAAAAAATCCCCTGTGATGGCGTTGTCATTGACGGAAGGGCATCTGTTGACCAAAGCGCGCTGACAGGGGAGAGCCTTCCTGTGGAAGTGTCGGCGGGAAGTAAGGTGATTGCAGCTACAATTGTGGCTGAGGGATTTTTGCGTTTTTCTGCGGAAAAGGTAGGTGAGGACACGGCCTTTCATCAGGTGATTGCCATTGTTGAGCATGCGGCAAGTTCTAAGGCGCCCATTTCACGATTGGCAGATAAGATTGCCGGAATCTTCGTACCTGCTGTCATGACCATTGCGTTGATTACATTAGCAGTCTGGATACTTGCCGGTATGGGATTGGAATTTGCTTTGACATCGGCAATTTCCGTGCTGGTGATTTCCTGCCCCTGTGCTTTGGGATTGGCGACTCCTGTGGCAATTATGGTGGGGACAGGAAAGGGCGCAACCTTGGGTATCCTGTTTAAAAATGCAGCGGCTTTGGAGCTGCTCCATAAGGTGGATACTGTTGTGCTGGATAAAACGGGTACGGTCACTATGGGGAAGCCTGCGGTCACTGACATTGTTCCCAATGGAATATCTGCCGAAGATTTGCTGTCCATTGCCGCGTCCCTGGAAATTCGATCTGAGCATCCTTTTGCCAAGGCAATTGTTCAGCATGCACAGGAAATGTCCATTTCTCAACCGGAAGCGTTTGAGTCTGTTCCCGGCCGCGGTGTGATAGGTAAGATGAACGGCACAATCTATTATGGCGGCAATCGTGCATTTATGAAGGAGTATGGCATAACTGTTGATGAATTTTCAGATGAGTCCTGGCAGGGGAAAACTCCCTTGTATTTTGCGCAGGAATGTGGCAGTTATTTAGGTGCAATTTTCGTATCAGATGTGTTGAAGGGCGATTCCCGCGAAGCGATTTCGCAACTGCGAACCATGGGGCTGGATGTTGTTATGCTCACGGGAGATCGGGAGATTACTGCCCGTGAAATTGCGAAAAATACGGGGATCTCTAATGTGATTGCCGATGTGTTGCCGGCTGCCAAGGCATCTGCAATATCCGATTTGAAGAATCAGGGGAAATGCGTACTTATGGTTGGCGATGGTATCAATGACGCGCCGGCGCTGGTTACGGCAGATGTGGGCATGGCCATTGGCGCAGGTTCGGACATTGCTATGGAATCAGCAGATGTAGTGCTGTTGTCCGATTCTTTAATGGGCATTGCCAACGCCATTGCATTAAGTCGTGCAACGATGAAGAATATTCGGCAAAATCTGTTTTGGGCATTCTTTTATAATTGTTTGGGAATCCCAATTGCAGCGGGCGCGCTGTATTTGCCTTTTGGAATCCAGCTTAGTCCAATGATTGGCGCTGCGGCTATGAGCCTTAGCTCGGTTTTTGTGGTTACCAATGCCTTACGGCTGCGGAATTTTAAACCGCATATTCAGCAAAAGGAGGAAAGATTGGTGAATACTGTTATTCGTGTTGAGGGTATGATGTGCGGCCATTGTAAGGCAATGGTGGAGAAGGTTTGTAAGGACATTTCCGGCACAGAGGATGCTGTGGTGGATTTGCAGGCAAAGACGGTAACTGTCACAGGTGCGGTTAATGTGGACGCACTGAAAAAGGCCATTGCGGATGCCGGCTATGAGGTAATTGAATAAGTCCGATTTTTTGGACTTATGCTTTGCTAGAATACAGTCACAAAGGAGTGACGGATATGTATTCTATGCGTTATGTTGGCGGACACGTTCAGGTATATGATGAATTTGGGAAATTCTTATTTTCTGCGGATAATGAGAAAGAGGCAAGAGAGGAGCTGAATACCATTGCGGAATCTGCGGCTTGATATTTGTTATGATGGCACGCGCTATCGCGGCTGGCAACGCTTGGCTAGCTCGGAGGATACGATTCAAGGAAAACTTGAAACAGTACTTTCCCGTGTTCTTGGGCAGGAAATTGAGGTATCCGGCAGTGGCCGCACCGATGCCGGTGTTCACGCCCGGAATCAAGTGGCTAATTTCCATACAGATTCCACAATGTCTGCTGAGGAGATTTTGCGGGAGCTTCGGTGTTATTTACCGAAGGATATTGGCATATACTCCTGTAAAGAGGTGCCGGACAGGTTTCATGCCCGATTAAATGCTAAGCATAAAACCTACCGCTACCGCATTTGGAACAGTGATGTTCCTTGCGTGTTTGAGAGGAAGTTCGTTTCTGTTATTGAAGAACCTCTGAGTATAGAGGAAATGAAGCGCGCTGCCGAACATTTATTAGGAGAGCATGATTTTTCCGCTTTTTGCGGAAATCCAAGGTTTAAGAAGTCTGCCGTTCGTGAAATTTACTCACTTGAAATGGAACGGGTGGGGCAAGAAGTACAAATTACCGTCAATGGCAACGGATTTCTGTATCACATGGTGAGAATTTTGGTGGGAACTTTGGTGGAGGTTGGCAGGGGAATGCGAAGTGCAGACTCTATACCCGGCCTGTTTGGCGCGAAAAGGGAGCAGGCGGGATTTTTGGCTGAGGCGCAGGGACTATGCCTAATGGAGGTAACCTATTGAACATTCAGATTTTCGGAAAATCAAAGTGCTTTGACACAAAGAAAGCTCAGCGATGGTTTAAGGAGCGCCGCATCAAATACCAAGAGATTGATTTGCTGCGCTTTGGCATGTCGGGCAAGGAATTTGACAGCGTGCTGCGCAGCGTCGGGGGTATTGACAATTTGATTGATTGGGATAAGAATGATCCAGATATTGTGCTTATGAAGTACATGGATGATAAGATTGCCAAGGAAGACAAAGTTTTTGATAATCCAGCTTTGATGAAAACACCCGTCGTGCGCAATGGAAAGCAGGCGACAGTGGGGTTTTGCCCCGAAATTTGGTCGACTTGGGAATAATCACAAAAGCAGTTCTCTAATTTGGAGAACTGCTTATTTATTTTGCAGATATTGGACTAATTGTGTTAAATTGGGGGAAATCAATGTGAAGCTGCTGCAAGCTGTAAATGAACTTGTTTGGGGCGCGCCTGCGCTGGTATTGATTTTAGGCGTCGGATTATATATCACCTTGCGAACCGGTTTTATACAAATGCAGTTTTTCCCGAAGGCGCTGACAAACTTTGCTCGGATGATTGGCGGCAAATCAGAATCAGAGGGAACAGTTTCGCCGTTTCAGGCATTGTGTACGGCGCTTGCCGCAACTGTTGGAACCGGTAATATAGCAGGTGTTGCCGGTGCCATTGCCATCGGCGGCGCTGGCGCGATTTTCTGGATGTGGATCTGCGCGCTTCTTGGAATGGGTATTAAATTTGCAGAGGCGACTTTGGCTGTGCGTTACAGGCGGAGGCTGAATGGAGAATATGTGGGCGGCCCCATGTATATGATCACCGCAGCAATGTCGAAACCTTGGCATAAGCTGGCTTATGTATATAGCTTTTTCGGTGTGGTGGCTGCCTTTGGCGTTGGGAATGCCACACAGGTCAATACCGTGATTTCCGGCATCAATCAGGCACGGATGGCTTATGGTGGGGAAGAAACACTCTTAGGCAATCTGATCATGGGTTTGGTTCTTGCCTTGGTTATTGCCGGAATTCTTTCCGGCGGCATGAAGAGAATTGGGAAAATTGCGGAAGGACTTGTGCCTTTTGCATCTACTCTATATTTGCTGCTGGGTGTGGGTGTTTTAGCTGCCCGCGCGTCTTACATTGGCGATGCATTTTCCATGATTCTTAGTGGGGCGTTTTCACCGCAGGCAATCACCGGTGGGGCTGTCGGGTCTATGTTTGTTGCCCTTCGCGTTGGTGTTTCAAGAGGTGTCTTTACCAATGAGGCCGGCATGGGAACGGCATCCATTGCTCATGCATCAGCTTCTGTGCGACATCCCGTGGAGCAAGGGCTTATGGGCATTATGGAAGTGTTTTTGGATACCATTGTGATTTGCACCATGACTGCGCTTGTGATTTTAGTTAGTGATGTTCCGATTGCCTACGGCGAGGATGCCGGCGCGGCACTGACAACTCAGGCATTCTCTGCTACCTATGGCAACTGGGTTTCAGTGTTGATTGCTGCGGCTCTTTGCTGTTTTGCCATAGCCACAGTGATAGGCTGGGGACTCTATGGCGCCAGATGCGCGCAATTTTTATTTGGCAGCAATGTGTGGAAACGATTCGTGATTTTGCAGGCGATCACGGTGACGCTTTCGTCTGTATTAAAAACGGAAACGGTTTGGTTGATGTCCGAAATTGTAAACGGATTGATGGCCATTCCAAATTTGATTATCTTGGCGTTACTGACTCCTGAGTTAATCCGCCTTGTCAGAGAATATAAACATCAGCAAAGTTCCATACCTGCTTGACAAAAATGGGTAAAAAGTGGTAAACTATCTGGGATAGCTGCGTTGAACGGAAAGAGTAGCCGGTAGCCGTTTTTTCAGAGAGTTGTCGCCTTGGGTGTGAGCGACAGCAAAAAGGCCTTGTGAAGTGCGTCCGGGAGCGGCAAACTGGATATGAGTGATAAATGAGAGTGGAACCGCGAATTTTTTCGCCTCTTGTACTTAGGTGCAAGAGGCGTTTTTTATTAGATTTGGAGGAATTAGTATGTATCTTTATAATTCGTTATCTCATAAAAAGGAATTGTTTACCCCCAACAATCCCGATGTTGTGAAAATGTATACCTGTGGTCCTACTGTGTACCACTATGCCCATATCGGCAATCTTCGCACTTATATTATGGAAGATGTGCTGGAAAAGGCCTTGCGTTACGAAGGCTACAATGTTAAGCGCGTAATGAATATTACGGATGTGGGTCACTTGGCCTCCGACGCGGATACAGGCGAAGATAAGATGCTCAAAGGCGCAAAGCGGGAAAATAAATCCGTTATGGAAATCGCTCAGTATTATACTGATGCGTTTTTTGCCGATTGCGACAAGCTGAATATTAAGCGCCCCGATGTGATTGAGCCTGCCACCAACTGTATTGACGAGTATATCCATATGGTGCAGACCTTATTGGATAACGGAAAGGCGTATCTCGTAGGCGGCAATGTATATTTTGATACCTCTACCTTGGATAAGTATTATGTGTTCGGCGACCACGATGAAGAAGATTTGGCCGTGGGTGTTCGTGATGGCGTTGAAGAGGATGCCAACAAGAAGAACAAAAATGACTTCGTCCTTTGGTTTACCAAGAGTAAGTTTGAGGATCAGGCACTGAAATGGGATTCTCCTTGGGGTGTTGGTTATCCCGGTTGGCACATTGAATGTTCCTGCATTTCCATGAAGCATTTGGGTGAGGACTTGGATATCCATGCAGGCGGCATTGACAATGCCTTCCCGCACCACACCAACGAAATTGCCCAGTCTGAAAGCTTCTTGGGTCATAAATGGTGCAATTACTGGTTCCATGTTCACCACTTAAATACGGACACCGGTAAGATGAGTAAGTCTAAGGGAGAATTTTTGACGGTTTCCTTGCTGGAAAGCAAGGGTTATGACCCCATGGCATACCGCCTGTTCTGCTTGCAGAGCCATTACCGCAGAAATCTGGTGTTCTCATGGGAAAATCTTGACAATGCTGTGGTTGCCTACGAAAAGCTCATTGCGAAGATTGCCTCGCTGAATGCAGACGGTGAAGTGGATGCAGACGGTCTTGCTCAGTTGAAAGAACGCTTTGCCGCTGCCTTAAAGGGCGATTTGAACACTTCCCTTGCTGTGACGGCCGTGTACGACGCTTTAAAGGCAAAGTGCAATGGTGCAACGAAGCTTGCAGCGCTGAAAGATTTTGATACCGTGCTTTCTTTGAACCTTTTGGAAGCGGCTGAAAAGCTGCGCGCAAAGCAGGCACAGGAAGAAGCCGCGTCTGCTGATCCCGAGATTGACGCTTTGGTGGCTGCCAGAACCGAGGCGAAGAAGGCAAAGAATTTTGCCGAGGCTGACCGTATCCGCGATGAGTTAAAGGCGCGGGGAATTGAAATTATCGATACGCCTCAGGGCGCAAAGTGGAGAAAAGTATGAAGCTATTGATTCTTGACGGCAATTCTGTCATCAATCGTGCGTTTTTTGGTGTTCGCCCCCTGACCACCCGTGAGGGGCTGTATACCCATGCAATTTACGGCTTTTTGAATATTTTGGAGCGCATGGAAAAAGAGGAGCAGCCGGATGCGGTTTGCGTCTCCTTTGATCTTCATGGGCCGACCTTCCGTCACCTGAAATATGAGGGATATAAGGCGAATCGGCATGCCATGCCCGAGGAATTGGCACAGCAGATGCCTATTATGAAGGATGTGCTTCGGGCTATGAACATTCCTATTTACGAATGTCAGGGCTGGGAAGCGGACGATGTCATCGGTACGGTGGGCAGAATTTGTTCTAATAACGATTGGGAATGTGTCATTGTCACCGGCGATCGGGACAGCTTGCAGCTGATTGATCAAAATGTGAAGGTCAAGCTGGTCATTTCCAAGCCGGGACAGACCACCGCCACCTTGTATGACGAGGAGAAGTTCCGTGAGGAATATGGCTTTGCTCCCAAGCAAATGGTGGATTTGAAGGCGCTTATGGGCGACTCTTCCGACAATATCCCCGGTGTCGCCGGTGTTGGACCCAAGACGGCTACGGAACTTTTGCTGAAATTCGGCACGTTGGACGGGGTGTATGCACACCTTGACGATGAATCTATTAAGCCTAAGCTGCGGGAAAAGTTGGAGAACAGTAGGGATAATGCCTATTTATCCTACGATTTGGCCACCATTCGCCCCGAAGCGCCCATTGATTTTGAACCTAAGGATGCCGTTGTGCAGCCTTATAATCGGGCGGAATTGTATGCGCTGTTTCAAAAGCTGGAATTTGTCCGCCTGATTGATCGGTATGGTTTACGGGGCGCGGAGGCAGAGCAGCCGAAGCAGGAGGCGACAATTGAACTGTCTAAATTGGAGCAGATGCCAAAGCAGACAGATGTATGCGCGGTGTATTTAGCTCCGGACGGATCACTGGGCATTGCCTGTGCCGACGGCGTGTATGCCATGACTCCGATGGAAGTGCAGATGGGCGTGGAATTTCCCGGGAAATCTTTGATTTTCCATGATATGAAGTCTACTATGCATGCACTTACCGACATGGGCATTGCCTTTGGCGAAGTGGTGTTTGATACCGCCTTGGCTGCATATGATTTGAACCCCTCGCAATCGGATTATCCAGTTTCTAAGCTTGCAACTACATTTTTAGGTGTAAGCGTGGATGACGGTGATGCGGCGGCTTGTGCAGGTGCGGTATGGCAGCTTTACAGCGCACTCACCGCAGAGCTTGATAAGCAGGGTATGGCTGCCCTTTACCGCGAGATTGAGTTGCCCCTATGCCGTGTTTTATTTGATATGGAGCAAGAGGGCATTGCCATTGACCGCAGCCAGCTTGCCCAGTTTGGAGAAATGCTATCCCAGCGGATTGCTGCCTGTGAACAACTGATTTATTCCTATTCCGAGGAAGTTTTTAATATCAATTCTACTAAGCAGCTGGGAGAATTGCTGTTTGAAAAGCTTGGCTTACATTCTGTGAAAAAGACAAAGACAGGCTATTCCACCAATGCAGATGTTTTGGAAAAGCTGAAAAATAAGCACCCGATTATTCCTGCGATTATGGATTATCGGATGCTCACAAAGCTGAAATCCACCTATGCCGACGGACTTTTGAAGGTAATTGGCGATGATGGTCGGATTCACACAACCTTCCAGAACTTAGTAACTGCTACCGGACGATTGTCTTCCACAGAGCCGAACTTGCAGAATATCCCTGTGCGACATGAATTGGGCGCGGAAATTCGCAAGATGTTTGTGCCTAAGGATGGCTATGTGCTGGTAGATGCGGATTACAGCCAGATTGAATTGCGTGTGCTTGCCCACATTGCAGGGGATGTAACCATGCAGGAAGCTTTTAGAAGTGGCATGGACATTCATGCGGTTACTGCGTCTCAGGTCTTTGGCGTTAAGCCTGAGGAAGTCACTTCCTTGCAGCGCCGCCACGCAAAGGCAGTTAATTTTGGCATTGTTTACGGCATTTCTGAGTTTTCCCTGGCTGAGGATATCGGTGTTTCCCGTTATGAAGCCAAGGCGTATATTGACAGCTATTTGTCGCATTATCACGGCGTAAAGCAGTATATGGGAAATGTTGTGGAGGACGCAAGGAAGCGTGGCTTTACTTGCACCTTATATGGTCGTAAGCGCTATATTCCTGAGCTGAAAAGCAGTAATTTCAACATTCGCAGCGGCGCTGAGCGAATTGCCCTGAATACACCCATTCAGGGAACGGCTGCGGATTTGATTAAGCTTGCCATGATTCGGGTGGACAAGGCGCTGAATCAGCAGTATCCTCAGGCAAAGCTGCTGCTGCAAGTGCACGACGAACTGATCGTGGAATGTCCTGAGGAGCTTGCAGAGAAGGTCTGCGCTCTTGTTAGCGAGGAAATGAAGAATGTGGCGCAGCTAAGTGTGCCTTTGATTGCAGAAGCAAAATTTGGAAAAAGCTGGTTTGATGCGAAATGATGAACATTGTTCCCATGGCTGAGCGCCATATTCGCCCCATTGCGGAAATTGAGAAACTGTGTTTTTCCGACCCTTGGAGCGAGAACAGTATCGCTACGGAACTGAATAACCGCTTGTCGTTCTGGCTGGTCGCTGAGGTGGATGGAGTGGTCGCCGGTTATGTCGGCTCCCAGTCTGTGCTGGGTGAGTCCGATGTGATGAATGTAGCGGTTACACCCGATTTTCGCAAGCAGGGAATCGGTGAAGCTTTGATGCGCGGGTTAATGAAGGAATTGAAAGCCCGCGGAAATCGATGCTTAACATTAGAAGTGCGCGTTTCCAATGAGCCTGCGATTAAATTGTATGAAAAGCTGGGCTTTTTACAGGTGGGCCGCAGACCTAATTATTACCGCAATCCCAAAGAGGATGCCTTGATTCTGCGAAAGGAGTATGATGCATGAATATTTTAGCTATTGAATCTTCCTGCGATGAAACGGCCGTTGCCATTGTCCGCGACGGAAGACAGGTTTTGACAGATTGCATCGCCTCGCAGGTTGCCCTTCATCGGGAGTATGGCGGTGTTGTGCCGGAAATTGCGTCCAGAAAGCATATGGAAGCCATTTATACTCTGGCAGATCAAGCTTTATCAGAGGCAAAGGTTACCCGTAAGGATATTGATGCGGTTGCGGTAACTTATGCCCCCGGACTGATTGGCGCGGTGCTGGTAGGTGTGAATTTTGCTAAGGCGGCTGCTTTGGCGCTGGACAAGCCGTTGATTCCTGTGCATCATATCCGCGGTCATATTGCGGCAAATTACTTGGCCTATCCCGAATTAAAGCCGCCTTTCCTGTGCCTTGTGGTGTCCGGCGGACATACGCTGATTGTAGATGTGCAGGACTATACCAAAATGGAAATCCTTGGTACGACCTTGGATGATGCGGCAGGGGAGTGCTTCGATAAGGTTGGCCGTGTTCTTGGCATGCCGTATCCCGGCGGAGCTGCACTGGATAAAATGTCTCAAACAGGGGATGCGGCAAAGTATGAGCTGCCCCGCAGCAAGCCGGGCGCAAATCCCTATGATATGAGCTTTTCGGGTCTTAAAACTGCTACCTTGAACTTGATTCATCATGCCCAGCAGGTAGGCGAGGAAGTGGATATTCCCAGCTTGTGCGCAAGCTTTACAGCCGCGGTTTCTGATACCTTGGTGCCCCGAATTGAACAGGCGCTTTTAAAGACGGGTTATAGTAAGCTGGCTGTTGCAGGCGGCGTTGCAGCGAACTCTACTGTGCGCCGTGATATTATAAGTGCTGCAAAAAAGGTGGGTGCGGAGGTTTTTTTGCCGCCACTTTCCTTGTGCGGTGATAATGCCGCTATGATTGGCGCACAGGCGTATTATGAATGGTTAGCCGGTAATGTTGCGGATATGAGTTTGAATGCTTACGCAACGAAATCTATTTTGGGTGAAGCTTTATAAAATAACAGGCGTCTTGTTGGACGCCTGTTTTTTCATATTTGCAGTATTCATGCAAATTATGTATAACCAAATTGCAACATAAATTGAATATTAGATAATTTTGAGGAAAATGTTTGTAGTTTCCTGAAATTGACAGAATTTGACGCATTTCGACAGTAAAAATACGGACTATATCTTGTGGAAAAACCTGTGGAGAATGTGAATAACTATCCGTATAGATATGTAAATATAGGTGGAAGTAGAAAATATGCAAGGGAAATATACATAAAAAGGGTTACAAAATGTCTTTTTTATAGAAACAACTGCCTTTTTTGCAACAAATCTTTCATTTTGCGGTTTCTGTGGACAACTGGGGAAAACTGTGGTATTCTGATGAAAAGGATGTGAAATTATGCTGCTTTTGGCGAGAAATATGAATGATTTCAATTTCCGTTTTCTGATGGATATATACGAAGAAGGAAATCTGGAAAACGGTCGTAATATTGCGCCCACAGAATCGGATCCGCGCTGCATCGCCATCGGAGAAGCGTCGTTTTATCAGTATTTGACAGAATGCTTTTTTACTCTTGAAAACGCATATTATGCAATTTGGATGTTGGATGGTTCTTATGTCAGCGCTCTGAGATTGCAGCCGTATCAGGACGGCATGCTGATTGCGGCATTGGAAACAAGGCCTGCATGCAGGAAAAAGGGATATGCCAAGGCATTGCTTGCTGCTGTGATGGAGCAATTTCCCCAGACAAAGCTTTATTCCCATGTTGCCAAGCGGAATATACCGTCCATTCAAACGCATATTGCTTGCGGGTTTGATAGAATTTTGGAGCATGCAGTATATGCCGACGGCTCGGTTTTTACAAGCAGCTGCACATTTTTACGAAATACTTGCGAATTACCTGAATAGGTGGTATAATATAGAAAATTTTGTGTGTGATGACACATTGGGAGCTTATATGGGAGAACCGCAATATCGTTTGCAGGGAATTGTCCGCACCCGTTCCGAACAGATGGAAGATTTTGAAGGACCGCTGGATGTTATTTTTCTGTTGCTGAGTAAAAATAAAATAGAGATTCAGGATGTTTCCATTACCGCAATTTTGGAGCAGTATATCGCTTACTTAGACGAAATGAAGCGGCTGGATATGGAGATTGCCAGCGAATTTATTACCATGGCATCGCACCTCATGCTGATTAAGACGAAAATGCTGCTGTCAGCGGCGGAGGCTGCAGAAGCGGAATCCGAGCTTGATCTTTTGCGCCAATCTTTGATTGAGCGGCAGCGAAAGGATGCTATGGAGCAGATTCGCACTGCCATCACTTGGTTGGAGCCAAGAAACGAGATCGGACGCTGCCTGTTTACCAAAGAACCCGAGCCTTTGCGCAAAGAGCAGAGCTATCGCTACCGTCATACGACCAACGATTTGCTTTTGGCATTGGACGAGATTTCGGAGCGCAATCTGCGCCGCTTGCCGCCGCCTACGGTGAATTTTAAGGGGATTGTTGGCCGTGAGCCATATCCTGTTGCCAAGAAGGCGGGAGAAGTACTTCGTCAACTGCTGCTGCGTGGCGTGGAAAAGTTAAAGAATCTATTCCGCGGAAATCGAAGCCGTTCGGAAATTGTGGCGACTTTTTTAGCGGTGTTAGAGCTGTGCAGAACAAGCTCTGTGCGTTTAGAGGACGATATTTCTGGGGAGAATCCTAACATTGAATTACTGGATAAGGAAATGACCCAAGTGGAGGTGACCGAAGATGGAATTAACTGAATTACAAAGAGCCATCGAGGCCATCCTGTTTGCCGCTGGGGAGCGCATGGAGATTTCTCGTTTGGCCGCGGTGCTGGAATCGGATGAGAAAGATATCGCAGCCGCCGCGGATCAGCTGGCAGATGCCTATGCCTTTGAGCGTCGGGGTATTCGCATTTTGAAGCTGGACAAGGGGTATCAAATGGTATCTTCCGGTGAGATGGCAGATTTTGTCACCAAAGCGTTGGAAACCAGAAAACCACCTAAGCTGTCGTCTTCACAATTGGAAACATTGACAATTGTTGCTTATTACCAACCTGCCACCAAGGCAATGGTTGAGCAGATCCGCGGTGTCGACAGCTCTTATAGCGTCGGCGCGCTTCTGAATAAGAAACTGATTGAGGAGTCGGGGCGGTTGAATGTACCCGGCCGGCCTATTCAATATCGTACCACACCCGATTTTCTTCGTACCTTTGGGATTGCGTCCTTAGAGGAATTACCGCCCATTGAGAAGGTAAATTTTGGAGAACCGATTGCTGAGGAGCCATTGGAAGGACAAATTACTATGGAGGAAACTGCTCAAACACCTGAGGAGGATGCGTAATGGGCTGGGTCATTGCGTTGGCGGTGATTGTCCTTCTTGCGCTGATTCCCTTAGGAATTCGGGCACAGTACAATGCAAAAGGCACATTTCTTTGGCTGACAGTTGGTATTCTCCGTTTCCGTTTGATTCCTTCAAAAAAGCAGCAGCCTAAGGAAAAGATACCGGCCAGGGAGAAAGATGTGAAGAAAAGCCAAACTGAGAAAAAAGATAGCGGTGCGCTATCTGACTTTCTTCCTATTTTCCGCATTGTATGGGAGCTTTTGGTTGATTTCGGCAAAAAGCTTAGGGTGAAAAATTTGCTGGTTTATGTGACGATGGCAGGGGATGACCCATGCGATTTGGCGCAGAACTATGGCAAGGTTTGCGCTGCTGTGGCAGCGTTAGAGCCGCAGCTTGATCGATTTCTTATCATTAAAAGTAAGCACATTCAAGTGAATTTTGATTTTTTGGAATCAACAAGTAAAATTTGGGCAAATATCGATATTTCCATTACGCTGGGCAGGCTTACAGTGCTGCTGATTCGGTATGGAAAACGAATCATCAGGGAATATTTAAAGCTTAAAAATATGAATAAAGGCGGTGCAGTTTCATGAGTCAGAAATTACCCGATATGGTGGGCAACACCATTGCAAAAATCCGTGAAATGATGGATGTCAATTCCGTTGTTGGCGACCCCATTACCACACCCGACGGTGTGACCATTATTCCTGTTTCCAAGGTCAGTGTAGGCTTTGGCGGCGGCGGATCTGATTATGTTTCTAAGAATGTGAATAAGATGGACAATCCCTTTGGCGGCGGTGCAGGCGGTGGCGTTAAGGTAACACCTGTTGCTTTTTTGATCATCAAAGAGGGCAGTGTGCGTATGATCCCTGTGGCTACACCTGCTAATACCACTGTGGATCGTCTTGTGGAGCAGATTCCCGATGCGCTGGATAAAATTTCTGCGTTCATCGACTCTCATATTAACAAAAAAGCAGAATAAGCGTTTTCACTCCGGAGATACTATCTGCGGGTGAAGAAGATGATAAAACGGTTATTTCGGGCGGCGGCTGGTTTGCTGGCTGCCGCTCTGTTTTTCGCCATGCCGGTGGAGGCGATTTCTGCGCAAAAGGCATTTATGATGGATGCCAGTACCGGCAGAGCGTTATACGAAAAAGATGCGGACAGCCAGAGTCTGATTGCCAGTACAACCAAAATTATGACGGCGCTGGTGGTTTGCGAACAGTGCAATGTTCTGGACAGAGTGAGAATCCAAAAGGAAGCCGTAGGCGTGGAAGGCTCATCTATCTATCTGCGGGAAGGTGAAATCCTCACGGTTCAGGAACTTTTGTACGGACTGATGCTTCACAGCGGCAATGATGCGGCTGTGGCACTGGCAATTTATTGCGGCGGCACTGTGTCCGATTTTGCCGAACTGATGAACGATAAAGCGCGGCAGCTCGGTTTGACACGGACACATTTTGAAAACCCCCATGGTTTGGACAGCTCTGAACATTATTCCACTGCGCGGGATTTGGCGGTGCTTGCGGCTTATGCTATGAAGAATCCCATTTTTGCCAAGACAGTGTCGGCAAAAAATGTAAAAATTGGACAGCGGAGTCTGACCAATCACAACAAGCTTTTGTGGCGCGTTTCGGGGGCTGATGGGGTGAAAACCGGATTCACAAAGGCATCCGGTCGGATTTTAGTTTCCAGCGCCCAGAGAGACGGCAGGCGCCTTGTGTGCGTGACCATCAATGATGGAAACGATTGGGCTGACCATGCAGCCTTGCTGGAAGACGGCTTTACGAAATATCAATTACAGGAAATTCTGCAAGAGGGCGAGTGCGTCGGCACAGTAGAGGTCCTTAGCGGGCAATCGCAAAAGGTACAGCTACTGGCAGAAACCGGATTTTCCTTTCCCTTGGCGAATAAGGAAAAGGTAAGTATTATCCTCTCTGGCCCTGGATTTGCCTATGCACCTGTGGTACAGGGGCAGACAGCCGGTGTTGCCTATATCTGCATTGATGATAGCTGCGTGGGAAAGGTCAATGTGGTCTACGGACAGACAGTGGAGCAGGAGAAGCCTGTGAAGAAGTCTTTCTGGCAGAAATTATTTGGAGGCGGAGAATGAAAGAACGAATTCAGAAAATATTGTCCGCCCGTGGACTTTGTTCCAGACGCAAGGCGGAGGAATGGATTGCTCAGGGGCGGGTGCTGGTAAACGGAAAACCTGCCCAGTTGGGTGATTCTGCTGATTTGGATACCGATGAGATTTTGCTGGATGGGAAGATACTTCCCAATCCGCAAAAACTCCTGTACATTATGCTTAATAAGCCCCGTGGCTATGTGACAACCTTGTCCGACGAAAAGGGCAGACCCAATGCAGCTCAGCTGGTTGCGGATTGCGGACAGAGAGTGTATCCCGTGGGTAGATTGGATATGGATTCCGAGGGACTCTTGTTATTTACCAATGACGGTGAGTTCGCCAATCGCTTGATGCATCCGAAGCATGAGGTGAACAAAACCTATCATGTCACTGTCACAGGCTTTTCCAAGGAAAATCTTAATCAATTAAAGCAGCCGGTTGTCTTGGATGGTTATGAAATTGCCAAACCCTCTGTTTTCTGCTTGTGGGAAAGCGGTGAGAACGCCCATTTGCAAGTGGTGATCCATGAGGGCAGAAATCGGCAGGTAAGGCGAATGTGCGCCATGGCCGGTATGGATGTCAGAAGGCTTGTGCGGGTGGCTGAGGGAGAACTTTCCTTGGGTGATTTGCCCTTAGGCAAATGGCGGTACTTAACAGAAGAGGAAGTGGCGAAGCTGTAAGGCTTCGCCATTTTGCAATTTTTCTTTCAAACCCTTGCATGCGATGGGGAAATCTGATATAATTATGTCATATATGACGGAATTCTGCCAAAGGAGAGTAATTATGGCACAGGATATTTTAGCATCATTGCAAGAACGCTTACCTGAATTTTCCAAGGGACAAAAGAAAATTGCTCGTTTCATTACCGAGTCTTATGACCGTGCGGCCTTTATGACTGCCAATCGTTTGGGAAAAGCGGTGGGTGTTTCGGAATCCACAGTGGTTCGCTTTGCGGTGGAATTGGGCTTTGACGGCTATCCCACCATGCAAAAGGCCATGCAGGAAATGGTAGTGAACCGCCTGACTTCTGTGCAGCGCATTGGTGTTGCCCATGACCGTATTGGCGAAAAGGATATTCTTTCAATGGTTTTGCAGGCAGATATGGATAAACTGCGCAAAACAGGGGAAATTCTGGATAGAAATGAATTCCACTCAGCAGTGAGTGCAATTTTGCGCGCCCGCAGAGTATATGTGCTTGGGGTTCGGTCTGCCGCACCTTTGGCTAATTTCTTTGGCTATTACCTTAACTACATGTTCCAGAATGTGAAGATTGTCACGGCCTCGGGTACCAGCGAGATGTTTGAGCAGATTGTCAATGTCGGTCCTGAGGATGTTGTGCTGGCATTCAGTTTCCCAAGATATTCTTCCGCCACCGCTAAGGGCGCAGAATACTGCCGTTCCACAGGCGCCACTGTTGTAGGATTGACGGATAGTCGTCAATCACCTTTGGGTCAGATTTGCGACCATGTGTTGCTGGCAAAGAGCGACATGGTTTCCCTTGTGGATTCCTTAGTTGCACCGCTGAGTGTCATCAATGCGCTGATTGTTGCGCTGGCTGCGCAGCGGGAGCAGGAGCTGGCAAAGACCTTTAATAATTTGGAGCATATTTGGGAAGAATTCCATGTCTATGAAAAGCAGGGCAGCGTTGATGATGTATGATGTGATTGTAATTGGCGGTGGCCCTGCGGGCATGTTTGCAGCAATTACTGCTGCAAAGAATCACTGTAAGGTGCTTTTGATAGAACGCAATGACCGATTGGGAAAGAAACTCGTGATTACCGGAAAAGGCCGCTGCAATGTAACAAATGACTGTGATGTGGAGGAAGTGCTTCGCAATATCCCCAGAAATGGCAGGTTCTTATACAGTGCCCTTTATGGCTGCCCGCCAAAATCCGTAATTGAGTATTTTGAAAAGGGCGGTTGTCCCTTAAAAACGGAGCGGGGCAATCGGGTGTTTCCGGTTTCCGATAAGGCGCAATCTGTTTTGCAATGTTTGAAGAACGATTTGGATCGTAATGCAGTTGCGGTGAAAACCGGCCGTGTGCAGGAGATCTTAACGGATAATGGCGCAGTTTGCGGTGTGATGCTGGATGGTAAGGTGCAGTTTGCTAAGCAAGTGATTCTTGCCACCGGCGGATTAAGCTATCCCACTACCGGCTCAACCGGTGACGGCTATGCTATGGCTAAAAAGCTGGGGCATACCATTACCCAGACGGAAGGATCGTTAGTTCCTTTGGAGATTTTCGGTGAGGATTGCCCGGCAATGCAGGGTCTTAGCCTGCGAAATGTGGGTGTGAAGCTGCTGAATCAAAAAGGAAAAGTGCTTTTTCAGGACTTTGGCGAGCTGCTCTTTACGCATTTCGGTGTATCTGGTCCGACGGTACTCAGCGCCAGCGCCCATTTAAAGGGTGAGGGCTGCCGGTTGGTATTGGATTTAAAGCCTGCGCTGGATGCAGGAAAGCTGGATAACCGCATTTTGCGGGATTTGGATATGTATAAAAATCGCGCCATGGAAAATGCACTGACGGATTTGCTGCCTCGCAGCATGATTCCTGTTGTTCTTTCTCGTCTTGCAATTGACCCGACTATGCAGGCTAACAGCTTAACCAAAGAAAAACGGTTGGAATTGGGGGCGTTGTTGAAGGGATTTTCCTTGGACATTGCGGGAAAGAGACCGGTTGCGGAAGCGATTATTACCTCCGGCGGTGTCAAAGTCTCTGAGGTTGATCCCAAGACCATGGAATCTAAGCTGGTAGGCGGTTTGTATTTTGCCGGTGAGGTGCTGGACTGCGATGCTTATACCGGTGGATTTAATTTGCAAATCGCGTGGTCTACAGCATTTGCGGCAGGTTCTGCGGTGAAAAAGAACATTGACAAAACATAGAAGCTGTACTAAAATAATTGGGTAGTCATGCCGTTATGACAATGATTTGGAGGAACATAGATATGTATGAAAAATTAGTTTCCTATGCAGTTGCACAGCTGGAATTGGACCCCGCTGAAATCACCCCAGATACTTCTTTCGAGAGCTTGGGAATTGACTCCCTGGATATCGTAGAAATGATCATGGATTTGGAAGGCGAATTGGGCATCGAGCTGGATTTAGAGGATCAGAAGATCGCTACTTTCCGCGAATTGGCTGATTTTATCGACGCAAAAATAAACTAATTGCGAATCAAATAGCCTTGTTTTAAGCAGACCGGCTTATAACAAGGTCGCACTAGTCGGGGAGATAGCGGTGCCCTGTTACCTGCAATCCGCTATAGCAGGGATGAATTCCTACACCCGGGTAAGTTTGAGTATTGTACGGCCCACGCAAGCGGTGTTGATGAATCGGTCTTGCGCAACGGAATCCCGTGAACCATGTCAGGTGGGGAACCAAGCAGCATTAAGCGGATTTTTCCGTGTGCCGCGAGGTTGCCGTTTCTGAGCTGGCTGCGCGGATACCGGGTATTCTGCTTGTTCAAATGTGGGTGTGCGATCTTGTTATGAGCCGGTCTATTTTGTTTAGGAGGTGGAACCTATGTATCAGGCGCTTTATCGGAAATACAGACCTCAGACCTTTGACGATGTGGTGGGTCAGAAGGCCATTACACAGACACTGAAAACACAAATTTTAGGCGATAAAATGAGCCATGCCTATTTGTTTACAGGCTCGCGCGGTACAGGCAAGACCACCTGCGCAAAGATTTTGGCAAAGGCAGTGAACTGCTTAAATCCTCAGGACGGAAATCCTTGCAACTGCTGCGAGGCTTGTAAGGCCATTGATTCCGGTTCTTGTATGGATGTGCTGGAAATTGATGCTGCGTCCAACAACGGTGTGGACAATGTGCGCGATCTGCGTGATGATGCAGTTTACAGCCCGTCACAGGTAAAAAAGCGTGTGTATATCATCGACGGGGTGCACATGCTCTCCATTTCTGCCTTTAATGCACTTTTGAAAATTATTGAAGAGCCGCCGGAACATTTGCTGTTCATTTTGGCGACCACGGAGTTGCATAAAGTACCGGCTACTATTTTGTCCCGTTGCCAGAGATTTGCATTCCGCAGAATCTCCCAAGAGGACATTGCCGCCCGACTGCAATTTGTGGCATATCAGGAGAATATTGATTTAGATGACAGCGCTGCACGGGTTTTGGCTCGTATGGCGGATGGCGGTATGCGCGACGGTTTGAGCTTGCTAGACCAGTGTGCATCGGCAACCAACGGTGAACTGTCCGCCCAGCGTGTTTACGCTTGCCTTGGCATTGCCGGTGAGCAAAAATCTGCTGAGCTTATGGGCTATATTGCAAATCGTGATACCGCCAATGCGTTGCAACTGTTTAATCGTCTTTACGCTGACGGCAAAGATGTCGGTGCGTTGCTAGACGAGTTAGCGTGCTTGACTCGGGATTTGCTGATTTTAAAGACAGCGCCCCAAGCAGGTCTGACTATGCTTTCCGGTGTTGCGGAGGATTCTGAGGTTTCTCAGCTTGCCAAGGTGTTTTCTGATGGAGAACTTCTTCGCATGATGAGGCTGATTGAAACCACCTTATCCGGCTTTACCCGCAGCGCAAGCCGTCGTCTGGATGCAGAGCTTTGCATCATGAGCATGTGTCAGCCGGAGCTTCAACTGGACGCAGAAAGCCTGAATGCACGCTTAACTAAGCTGGAAGAACAGGTTAAAAGTGGGGATATTCCCGCACCAAAGCCTACCCACAAGGAGACGAAGGTGAAGCAGGAGCCTGTGGAGCCATTACCGGCAATGGAGGACGAGAAACCTCTTTTTGACGATCTTGATGCCTCTTATGTTGCTGATGAGGTGCAGGCTGTTCACAACGATGCTCCTGTGGGTTTCTGGACTGAGCTTGTAAGCGCAGTTCGTATGGAGTTAAGACCGCCTGTTGTTGGATTCTTTATGGCGACGGATAATGCCCCTGTTCAAGGCATTCTTCGGGGCAATCAGGTGGTTTTGCGTTGCAGCAATTCCTTTGCTGCGGATATGGTGAATAAGCCTGATATTTTGTCGCTGGTTGCCAGAAAGGCGTCCGGTATATTAGGACGAACTGTTTCTGCCTCGGTGGAGGACAGCACTGCGAATCCGCAAAACAGCCGTCGTATGGAGCAGCTTCTTGATTTTGGCAGAGCGCATAGCGATATTGTAAATGTGAAACAGAACTGAGATTGGAGTTTAATCATGGCAAAGAACAACTTTCGAGGCATGCCCGGTGGCATGAATCAAGCGAATATGATGAAGCAGGCGCAGAAAATGCAGCAGGAGCTTTTACGCATGCAGCAGGAGCAGGAAACAAAAACCTACACTGCCACCTCCGGCGGTGGAATGGTGAGCGCGACTGTGAATGGTAAGCATGAGCTGACAGCGCTTCAAATCAATCCCGAAGCGATGGATCCTGATGATGTGGAAATGTTGCAGGATATGGTTATTGCTGCTGTCAATGAGGCGTTCCGCAGCGCAGATACCGAGGCGGCTAACAACATGTCCCGTTTGACCGGTGGCCTGAATCTGGGCGGCCTGTTCTGAGGAGGGCTTATGCAGTATTTTCCTGCGGCGCTGCAAGAGTTGGCAGATCAGTTTGCCAGACTTCCCGGTATTGGCGGTAAAACAGCGCAGCGTCTTGCATTTTATATGCTTGGATTACCGGAAGATGAGGCACAGGCTTTTGCAGATGCCATTTTAGCAGCCAAGAGAAGCGTTCATACTTGCCCTGTTTGTCAGAATTTGACGGATCGGGAGATTTGTCCCATCTGTGATGATGATATGCGTGATAAGCAGGTGATTTGTGTAGTAGCTGAACCCCGCGATGTGATTGCCATGGAGCGCAGTCGAGAGTATCAGGGGGTCTACCATGTGCTTCACGGGGTGATTTCTCCGTTGAATCATGTGACACAGGATGATATCAAAATTCGCGAGCTTTTACTGCGTGTTGGCGCAGGTGATGTGCAAGAGGTGATTATGGCCACGAATCCCGACACAGAGGGTGAGGCCACGGCGATGTACATCTCCCGTTTGTTTCGACCGATGGATGTAAAAGTCACACGACTTGCCTACGGTGTGCCTGTGGGCAGTCAGCTGGAATATGCGGACGAAGTGACCCTTTCCAGAGCCTTGGAGGGCAGACAGGAAATCTAAAATAGAATCCGGCAATCATTTCGATTGCCGGATTTTTTGTTACATTGAGCCGCCTACTGTGGGTACAGGCGTTGGCCTTGAAGTGTCAAATACAGAGCTGACATCAAACAGGTCACTGAGCTTGTCCGGATGGTGGAACATTCGGTAGCCGTCCACATTCCGACGGGAGGCGCGGAAGTAGGTATCGCCCACCTGACACCAGGAGATTTTAGAGTCAACATTGAAGAAGTAGCGGTAGCCGTCTTCGTAAAGGACATTGAACTTTTCGTTGTCGGTGGTATAGGGGCGGAAGGAGTTAATGTCCGAACCGTTGGGGAACAGGAGAATGTCTGTTTCTCCGATGATGCTCTGGCAGGTAGCTTCCCATTTGTCGGAATCCGCTTCTACACGTTCGGCACTAAAAGTAGAACCACCATATGAGGGGTGACCGTAGGAGTGGCTGGCTAGGATCCAGCCTTTATCCTTTAAACACTGCGCCACAGCCTTGGCTTGCTCCACCTCTTGCTGATAAGCTTCCGTACCCAGCGCGGCTTCATAGGAAGGCTTTGTGCGGTAACCGAACACGCCTTCATAGCCGGTAACACCCAAAATCGCCCGGGCACCATGATAGGAAAAATCGGGATGCTCTTGAATAAAGCGTTCCAGAACAGGCACTAAATCGTAATCGCCGACGGTAACATTTCCATCCTTGTCCATATACAGGCAGGTGGGGTAGCCGTCTTCACCAATGATAATTTTATGGGCGAAGCCGTCGCCATAGGTGTCGGCAAATGCTGGGATTTCTTCCTTGCCGTTGCCGCTGCCAATCATGTAGCCGTAGTAGTTCACATCGTCTTGACTCATAAGGAACGGAGTTTTTCCTTCCGGCAAGCGAATGTTTCCGTATTCAAAATGGGCGCCGTTTTCATCGGTTACCTCGTAGGCGATGTCGTAGGGGGAAACGAGGACATAACCTCTGTCGTACATGCTTTGCAGAATTTTCTTAAATTCTTCCACTGTGACCATGTAGCGGTTGTAGCCGGCTTGCTCATTGTCTCCGTCAAAGGCACGGCTGGGATCCACAATAAGAGAGTGGAAGAAGATATGTGTGATACTGTCTAAATCAGGGTAGGAATGTAATTGCCCGTCTGCTTCGGTGTAGGCGGCAATCTTATCGGTAAGTTTTGTGTAGCTTTCATATTGGGGGAAGGTTTGCAGCAGTTCAATTGCGCCAAGATAATCGTACCCGGAAGCCATAAGGTCGGATTTGACAATCAGTCGGTCAATTTCCTGCGCAATGGCAAGCTGCTGCTTTTCGTATTCTTCGTTTGAGTTGTCAGAAATGCTTGCTTGCTTTTCATGTATTAAAGCGGAGATAGTGGTAGCGGTAAAAATCACCATGCTCAGGCAGCATATGGTTAAACCGAGCAGTATAAGCAATGAGGAATACCGGCGAAGAAACCGCTGGAATTTGGAACGACGGCGCCTAGGGCGACGACGGGGCATGTTTCCGTTTTCGTACATAGCCGATATCTCCTTATCACATCAAAATCAGTGACTGTATTATACCGCAAAATTCGCCGCATTTCAACATGATTTTTTTGTATGCAGGCTCATACAATTGCATAGGGAGGGGTTGTAATGGCGTATCATATTTCCTATACGGCGGTTGGGCCGAAAAAATCGGGTTTTTTCCGCAAAAACAAGAAGCAAATCGTGTTTTATGGTGTGTTGTTCTTGTTGGGGCTCTTTGCTGTTGCGGGGTATCTGTGGCAGCCATTTTTACAAGAGGTTTTTCTGCCCGGTGATGGGGCTGTTACAGCGGCTGCATTGGAAAAGTTAGCTGATATGCTTGGTCAAGGCAAAACGGTGGCTGAGTCGGTTACGGCTTTTTGCAAAGAAGTGATTACCTATGGCAGATAACCGCATTAAGGTATCGGGAAGCGCCTTGGTTCTCATGGCGCTTATGATTCTGGTTTTGCCGCTGAAATGGCTGGGTGCAGCTATGTTAGCGGCAACCTTTCATGAGGCTTGTCATTATATTGCTCTGCGCCTTTGCAGATGTAAAGTTTACAGTATTGCCATAAATGCAGGTGGAGCTGTGATGCAGGTGGAACCGATGAGCTGCGGCAATGAACTATTTTGCTCACTGGCAGGGCCCCTTGGCGGACTTTCGTTGCTGCTGTTGTCTCGCTGGATGCCCAGAACAGCGGTTTGCGCTGCGGTGCAGTCATTTTATAATTTGTTGCCGCTTTTGCCCTTAGATGGGGGCAGGGCGGTTTACAGCGTATTACGCATGTGCTTGCAAGAGGAGTTAGCGGAGAGGGTGTATCGGTTTATTTCTGTTAGCTTACGGGTTTTGCTGAGTGTTCTTGGATTTTGCGGGACAGTGGTGTGGAATCTTGGACTGTTGCCGCTTTTGCTGGTTGCTGTGGTTTTTGTTCGTACAATTTTTGAAAATTGCCTTGCAAAGTCGCATGCCACAGGGTACAATAGCGTTACCAAGATATAGAGGTATCAACATGACAGATTTGCTTCAAAGAATTCTCCCCACAGTGCAAAAGCCAGCTCGTTATACGGGCGGGGAATACAATGAACTAAAGAAAAATCCTGCGGATGTTCGGGTGAATGTAGCTTTTTGTTTTCCGGATACTTATGAAATCGGCATGTCCAATGTAGGTATGCGGATTTTGTACGGCGTCATGAATCAAATGGATGGCGTTTGGTGCCAGCGGGTGTTCGCGCCATGGGGCGATATGGAAGAAGCTATGCGCAAGCACCAGCTTCCTCTTTGGGCGCTGGAAAGCGGCAATCCGGTGAAGGATTTCGACATGATCGCCTTTACCATTGGCTATGAAATGAGCTATTCCAATATCTTAAACATGTTAAATCTAGCCGGAGTACCCCTGCATAGCAAGGATCGCCTTGGTTTATCTCAGATGGTGTTTGCCGGTGGCGTGTGCGCTTTTAACCCCGAGCCATTGGCGGATTTTGTGGATTTCTTCTCATTGGGCGAGGGTGAGGAAATTACTGTGGAAATTGTCAGCCTTTACGATAAAGCGAAGGCTGAAAGTTGGAGCAAGGAGCAGTTTTTGCAGGAGGTTTCCAAAATCTCCGGTGTTTATGTGCCCAGCTTTTATGAGCATACTTATCATGATGACGGTACTCTTTGTGAGATTATCCCGATACATGGTGCGCCTAAGGTGATTACCAAGCGCATCATTGAGGATTTAGACACAGCTTATTGGCCCAGCGATATGATTGTCCCATCAACAGAAATTGTTCATGACAGAGCCAATTTGGAAGTGTTTCGCGGCTGCATCCGCGGTTGCCGGTTTTGTCAGGCGGGTTTTTCCTGCCGACCTGTTCGCAAAAAGAGTCCTGAGGTTCTGTTCCGGCAAGCGGTGGATACCTTAGAGCGTTCCGGAAATCATGAAATTACCCTTTCCAGCTTGTCTACTTCCGACTATCGCGGGTTAAAGGAATTGACGGATGCGCTGATTCCTTACTGCGAGCAGCATAAGGTGAATCTGTCTGTTCCGTCTCTGCGGGCGGATAATTTCTCCCGTGAGCTGATGGAAAAGCTGCAAACGATTCGCAAAAGCGGCTTGACCTTTGCACCGGAAGCTGGCACACAACGACTTCGTGATGTGATTAACAAGAATTTAACAGAAGAGGAAATACTGACAACCTGCACCAATGCCTTTGCCGGTGGCTGGAATAATGTTAAGCTCTATTTTATGCTGGGTCTGCCTACGGAAACCGACGAGGATGTGTTGGGAATTGCGGACTTGGTATATAAAATTATTCTTGCGTGGAAGGAACACGCGGTGAATAAGAAAAGGGGATTGCGGGTGCATGTGGCCACAGCGTATTTTGTCCCGAAGCCTCATACCCCATTCCAATGGGAGAAGCAAATTACTCCGGAGGAATATTTGCGTCGGTGCATGCTGTTAAAGAGCCATTTTTACTCAAAATCCATTGAATATGACTACCACGCACCGGATCTAAGCCGCTTGGAGGCTGTATTTGCCCGAGGCGACCGCCGATTGGGTGCGGTGATTGAAGATGCCGTGAGGCGCGGCGCAAAGCTGGATGGCTGGGATGAGTATTTCAACAACAGCTATTGGGCAGACGCATTTCAGCATTGCGGTATAGACCCTGAATTCTACACCACCCGCGGCTATGGTGAGGAAGAAATTCTGCCTTGGGACAGTATTGATGTGGGTGTAACAAAGTCCTTTTTGCGCAGGGAACAGGCGCGGGCTTATGAGGGCTTGATAACCCCCGATTGCCGCGAAGGGTGTGCCGGTTGCGGCGCTAATGCTTTGCTTCGGGAGGTGAGGTGCGATGCTTAGAGCGTTGTTTGAAAAGACGGGGAAGGCGATTTGGATCTCCCACTTGGATTTAATGCGCGTATTCCAGCGCGCCTTTCAACGAAGCGATCTTCACTTGACCCACACACAGGGGTTCAATCCCCGAGCATCTGTTTCCATTGCGATGCCCATGTCCGTGGGCATGGAAAGCCAATGTGAGCTGCTGGATTTTGAGTTGGATGGGCAGGAGATTTCCTGCGAAGAGATTTTGAATCGCTTGAACGATGCCTTGATTGACGGTGTGCGGGTTTTGGAAGTGTATGTGCCGCAGCAGAAAATCAAGAATCTTGCATATTTACAATGTGAGCTGACGCTGGAATACGACGGTGGTGTACCCAATGGCGCAAGAGAGGGGATTGAGCAGCTCTTTGCCCGCGGAAGCATTTTGGTTGAGAAAAAAGGGAAAAATGGCATTTCCAATCAGGATATTATTCCTATGATTAAGCAGATTCAGGTGAAAGCAGGGGATGCGCAGACTTTGACGATTTCTGCGGTTGTCTGTTGCCAGAATCCCAGCCTGAATCCCATGCAGCTTCTTGCGGCGATTCATTGCTATGCCAAGGAATTTGCGCCTGATTTTAGTAAATGTAAGCGACTTGAAATTTTCGATGCGGAACATCATGCGTTCAGATAGGAGTTATTTATGAAGGAAATTGAATTGGAGATTTGTCCCTGCTGCCGCGGTAACGGCATGCTGATTCATGAGGGCGGCTGGTCTGTGCAGGTAGAATGTGTGGATTGCGGCAGCCATACAGTGTATGTGGAATACGAGAATGAAGAGCAAAAACAGGAAGCAGAGCAGAAGGTTGCTATGCTTTGGAATTTGGGAAAAGTGATTAAGGCAAACCCCGGCGAATAATTTTTTAAAAAATACGAAAATAATGCTTGCATTTTTCGCCAAGGTGTGCTAATATACACAAGCGTTGACGAAACGCAGGCATATTTCCGGGTGTGGCGAAGTTTGGTATCGCGCTTGAATGGGGTTCAAGAGGCCTCGAGTTCGAATCTCGACACTCGGACCAAAAATACAGGGCAGCATTGGCTGCCCTGTATTTTTTATGTCGCGGAGAGATTCGAAAAACGCAAATGCAACGCAGATGTGTATGGTATCATATTGGCAGTCGTGCAAAATGATACAATATCTTTACATTTTACTTATGACAGTTGACAGAATGTTATAACTGTGTTATATTCGTGTTAAATAGCAATTATTTAACACCGAGGTGACGGATTTGAACAGTATTCGTTTAGAACAGCTACGCAGCTTTATGGAAAAACAAAAGGTTGTTTCCATTAAGGATTTGCAGGCCTTGTTTCCTGATGTTTCTCTTATGACCATTCATCGGGATTTGGATATGCTGGCGCAAGAGGGGACGATTGTCAAGGTGCGCGGAGGGGCGCGTCTTGTCCGCCATGCCGGTGACCCCGGGTTTGATGTGCGCTTGCAGGAGAATAATGCCGGCAAGAAGGAAATTGTGCGCAAAGCACTTTCTATGATTCAGCCGAATTCCACGATTTTTCTGGACGCCAGCACCACAAATCTTATGTTGGCGCGGTGTCTGCCGGACATTGATTTGAATATTTTCACCACAGGCCCTAACATTGCCATTGAGCTTTGCCGACTGCAAAATCCCAATATTACATTGTGCTGCGGCAGAATTAACCGCAAGAATATGGCGCTTTCCGGTCAAAATACGGTGGACATGCTGGACAATATCAATATTGACATTGCCTTCATTGGCGTATCCGGTTGCAGTGCGGAATCCGGCTTTACCTGTGGTACAGAGAGCGATATGCGGGTAAAGCGAAAGGTGATTCAAAAGGCTAGAACCTCTGTTGTGCTTTGCGACCAGTTGAAATTCAGTCGTTTGATGCCTTATACCTTTGCCAGATTTGATGAAATCGATTTTCTCGTTTGTGACGATAAAGTGCCGGAGGCAGTTCGACTGGCAGCGCATCAGGGGAGAGCGCAAATCTTATAGTTTTTATGGGTATGGCATTGTCCATACCCATAAATTTTGCAATTCATGCAAAATGGCTATTGACGGAATTGTTATAAAATGTTATAAATAACAGGTGATAACATTTACTAAGGAGGAAATTTCTATGGCAACCGCAGTAATCATGCCCAAAGCGGGCATTACCGTGGAAAGCTGCATCATTGGTGAATGGGTAAAGAAGGTTGGCGATCAGGTTAAGGTCGGCGATGTTCTGTTTACTTATGAAACCGATAAGGCAAGCTTTGAATGTGAATCTACCGCCGAGGGCGAACTGCTTGATATTTTCTTTGGCGAGGGTGACGAAGTCCCTTGCCTTGTTAATGTCTGCGCCATTGGCACTAAGGGCGAGGACTGCTCTTCTTTGAGAGGTGGCAGTGCTGCTGATGCACCTGCTGCTCCCGCTGCCGCAGCTCCGGCTGCTGCCGCACCTGCTGCTGTGGCATGCAATACCAAGGCTCAGGCTGTGATTATGCCTAAGGCCGGTATCACCGTGGAAAGCTGCATCATTGGCGAATGGCTGAAACAGATCGGTGACGAAATTAAGATTGGCGATGTTCTGTTTACTTACGAAACCGATAAGGCAAGCTTTGAATGTGAATCCACTGCCGAGGGTGAGTTGCTGGCGATCTTCTTTGAAGAGGGCGACGAAGTGCCCTGCATGGAAAATGTCTGTGCGGTTGGTCCTAAGGGTGAGCCTACCGACTGCTTGAAGCCCGGTGCTGCACCTATGGTTGTTGCTGAGGATGCTGTTGCACCTGCTAACGAGCCTGCTCCCGCTGCTGAGGTTGCCGCCATCGCCGTAGAAGGCGCGCCTGTTTCTCCCAGAGCTGCAAAGCTGGCTAAGGCTGCCGGTGTGGACGCATCTCTGGCTGTGGGCACCGGTCCTAATGGCCGTATCATTGAACGTGATGTGCAGAAGCTCATTGCTGAGGGCGTACCTGCTGCCGCTAAGGTTGCTGTTTCCAATGGTCCTGAGTTTGAGGATGTGAAGTTCAGCGGTATTCGCCGTGCAATTTCCAAGTCCATGCACACCTCCTTGTCCACTATGGCTCAGCTGACCCATAATACTTCCTTTGACGCTACCGCGATTTTGAACTACCGCAAGACCTTGAAGGCTGCCGGTGGCGAATATGCAGGCATCACTTTGGGCGACATTATTCTGTATGCTGTTTCCCGCACTGTGCTGAATTACCCCGACTTGAACGCCAACATGCTGGATGACAATTCCATCCGCAAGTTCAATCATGTGAACTTGGGCGTAGCTGTGGATACTCCCCGCGGCTTGATGGTTCCCACCATTTTCCACGCTGATGAAATGAGCTTGCTGGAAATCTCCAAGGCCGTGAAGGAGCTGGCTGCTGAGTGCCGCGACGGCGCGATCAACCCCGATAAGCTTTCCGGCGGCAGCTTCACCGTTTCCAATCTGGGCAATATGGGCGTTGAGAGCTTCACTCCCGTTATCAATCCTCCCCAGACCGGTATTCTGGGCGTTTGCGGCACCATCGACCGTGTTCGCAAGGCCGCTGACGGCTCTATCGAGATTTATCCCGCTATGGGCTTGAGCTTAACCTACGACCATCGCGCTGTGGACGGCACTCCTGCTGCCAAGTTCCAGAAGGAACTGTGCAGCAACTTGGAGCAGTTCACCATGCTGCTGGCGAAGTAAGAAGGAGGTAGAAAATTATGCCTAAGAGTTTATTTGTAGATCCTTCCGTCGTCCGCGCACCCGGAAAGGTTACCTTTAATGACATTCCTGTCAACCAATATAACAAGACTATTAAAGAGGAGCTGGACTCTGGTAAGTTCACCAAGGAAGACTTGATCCGAATTTTCCGCGACATGACCGTGCTTCGTGAATTCGAGACCATGCTGAACCTGATTAAGACACAGGGTTCTTACAATGGCATCGACCACACTTATCCCGGCCCTGCTCACTTGTCCACCGGCCAGGAATCTGCCTGCGTCGGACAGGCTTACCTGTTGGATGAAAATGACTTTGCATTCGGTAGCCACCGTAGCCACTCCGAAATTCTGGCTAAGGCTCTGTCCACCATCAATAAGATGAGCGACGAGCAGCTGATGAATGTCATGGAGAACTTCCTGGAGGGCAAGTGCCTGCGCGCTACTCAGAAGCTGGGCGAAACCAAGGACGTTAAGGAACTGGCAATTCGCTTTATCCTGTACGGCACACTGGCAGAAATCTTTGCCCGTGAGACCGGCTTCCACATGGGTATGGGCGGCTCTATGCACGCTTTCTTCCTGCCCTTTGGTATTTACCCCAACAACGCGATTGTTGGCGGCTCCGGCACTATTTCCACCGGCGCAGCTCTATATAAGAAGGTTAACAACAAGAAGGGTATTTGTATTTGTAACATCGGCGACGCTTCTATGGCTCGCGGTCCTGTTTGGGAAGCTCTGAACTTCTCTGCAATGGATCAGTACAAGACCCTGTGGGAAAGCCACAATGACGGCATGCCCATTTTGTATAACATCTTCAACAACTCCTACGGTATGGGCGACCAGACTCGTGGCGAGACCATGGGTCAAGGCTGCATGAGCCGTATCGCTTCCGGCGTCAGCCCCACTCAGTTCCATGCTGAAACTGTGGACGGCTTTAACCCCTTGGCTGTTATTGATGCTATGGAGCGCAAGTTGGAGCTGCTGCGCAACGGTCAGGGCCCTGTGATGCTGGAAACTCTGACTTACCGCTTCTCTGGTCACTCTGTTTCCGACCAGAATGCATACCGCACCAAGGAAGAAATCGATGCTTGGAAGGAAGTTGATCCCATCATTACTTATCCTGCTAAGCTGATTGAAGCCGGTGTCTGCACTCAGGAGGACATTGACGCGATCTTGAAGGAAACCTCCGACCGCATGACCATGATCTGCAAGTATGCTGCTGATCCCGAATTCAGCCCCTACTGCGATTTCAAGAAGGATCCTGCTGTTGTTGAGCGCCTGATGTACTCCAACCAGAAGGTTGATAAGATGGATGACCGTGAGCCTGAGTTCACTGTGCCCAAGGAAGAAGCTGAGGGCTACAAGAAGATTAAGGCTAAGGAACGCAGTGTCATCGGCGCTGACGGCAAGCCCGTCTCCAAGATGAAGCTTTACAATCTGCGTGACGGGCTTTCCGAGGTTATTTGGGACCGCTTCTACGAAGATCCTACTTTGATTGCCTATGGTGAAGACTGCCGTGACTGGGGCGGTGCATTTGCTGTTTACCGCGGCATGATGGACGCTCTGCCTCACTGCCGTCTGTTCAACTCTCCCTTGGCAGAAGGCGCCATCGTGGGTACCGCTGTCGGTTATGCTCTGTCCGGCGGTCGCGCTTTGGTAGAACTGATGTACGCTGACTTTATCGGATGTGCCGGTGACGAAATTTTCAACCAGATGTCCAAGTGGCAGTCCATGTCTGCCGGTATCTTGAAGATGCCTTTGGTTCTGCGTGTGTCTGTTGGCTCTAAGTATGGTGCTCAGCACTCTCAAGACTGGACCGCTCTGTGCGCCCATATTCCCGGCTTGAAGGTTTGCTTCCCCGCAACACCTTGGGAAGCTAAGGGTTTGATGGAGACTGCGTTGAAGGGTACTGACCCTGTTGTGTTCTTTGAATCTCAGAGAATTTACGACGTGGGCGAACAGTTCCACGAAGGCGGTGTGCCTGCTGAGCGTTACGAGATTGAGATTGGCGATACCAACAAGGTGCGCGACGGTAAGGATATTACCATTTTGACTATCGGCGCTGCGTTGTACCGCGCTGTTGACGCTGCCAAGACTTTGTCTGAAAAGTACGGCATGGAAGCCGATATCATTAACATCCATTCTCTTGTACCTCTGGATTACACCAAGATTCTGGAATCTGTCCGTAAGACCGGCAAGGTGCTGCTGGTGTCCGATGCCTGCACAAGAGGCACGTTCCTGAACGATGTTGCTAAGGTGATCACCGACCTGTGCTTCGACGATCTGGATGCACCTCCCGTGGTTGTGGGCGCGAAGAACTGGATTACACCTCCTTTCGAGTTCGACGAATTCTTCTTCCCCCAGGCATACTGGATTTTGGACGCTATCAACGAAAAGTTGGTACCTCTGGCAGGTTACGAGCCTGTGAATACCTGCGACGAGCAGGAGACCATCCGCCGCGCTAAGGCTGGCGTGTAAGGCAAATCTAAATCCCGCCTCAAAATTGAGGCGGGATTTTTGCATAATAGGGAAGAAAAAGTGAAGAAATTATGAAAAAAGTACTTGATTTTTCCAAAATGGGGTGATATAATACCTCAGTCTGAAATCAAGGTGAGTCCTCTGCGGCAATTTTGCACGCACGAACGCCTAATATTAAAGGAGGACATGATTATGGATTTGGTTAAGGCGCTGTCTAACCAGTACATGAAGGAAGAGCTGCCCGAAGTCAAGGTCGGCGACACCGTTCGTGTGCATGTACGCATCAAGGAAGGCTCTCGTGAGCGTATCCAGGTTTTTGAAGGTACCGTCATTGCTCGTAAGCATGGTGGCATTGCAGAGACCATCACTGTTCGTCGCATTTCCTACGGCGTTGGCTGTGAGAAGGTATTCCCCCTGCATTCTCCCAATGTTGCAATGATTGAAACCGTGCGCAGCGGTAAGGTTCGCCGTGCGAAGCTGTACTATCTGCGTGACCGTTTTGGCAAGGCTGCCAAGGTCAAGGAGAAGGTCTAATTAAAAAACCGAAAAAAAGAGGGCTTGCCCTCTTTTTTTTTATGCACTTTTGGTTTATAATGGTAAAAAGTACAAATAGGAGGTGACGGTCATGGAACGCCAAGACAATAAGGATATGCCGTTAAAGGGCACGAATCATGTTTTCTTGCCATATTTGCATGACTTTGTATATCTTTTGGCCATTGTGATGGTTCTGTTTTTATTGTGCTTTCGGGTTGTGGTGGTATCCGGTACTTCCATGAACAACACGCTCTTGGATGGTGACTATTTGCTGCTACTTGGTAACGGCGTTTATCAAGATCCTAAGCAGGGCGATATTATTGTTGCAAGCAAGGATTCCTTTGATAATGGCGCGCCTATTGTTAAACGCGTGATTGCCACAGAAGGGCAAGTGGTTGACATTGATTTCTTTACCGGGCAGGTTTGGGTTGACGGTGTATTGCTTGATGAGGCTTATATTTCTGGGCCGACCTTCCTGTATGAGGGCGTGGATTTTCCGCTGACAGTGGAGGAAGGATGCCTGTTTGTCATGGGAGATAATCGCGGCAATTCCAAGGACAGCCGCAGCCCCGAAATCGGGCTGATTGATAAGCGAGAGGTGCTGGGTAAGGCGATTTTTCTGTTTATGCCCGGTACAAATTATGGCGAGTTTGAAAGAGATTATAACCGGATTGGAGTGGTGTCCTGATGCCGCAGGAGCAAATGAATATTCAGTGGTATCCCGGCCACATGACCAAAACCCGCCGGCAAATTGAAGCAGATTTGAAGCAGGTGGACGCGGTGTGTGAAATTGTGGATGCCAGAATTCCTATGTCCAGCCGCAATCCGGATATTGACAGCATTTGCGGCAATAAACCGCGTATCATCGTCTTAAATCGCATTGATTTAGCTGACCCCGCTGCGACAAAGCGCTGGTCGGTATATTTCCGCAGTAAGGGCATGGCGGTGATCGCCACCGACTGCAAAACCCGAAAAGGTATTTCTGATTTTACCCCCGCTGCCAGAATCGCTTGTGCAGAAAAGCTGCAACGGGACGCGGCCAGAGGTATGAATCGCCCCCTTCGAGTGATGGTTGTAGGGATTCCCAATGTGGGAAAGTCTACATTGATTAACCAAATTTCTAACCGAAAGGGCGCGAAGGCGGAAAACCGCCCCGGCGTTACCCGCGGTAAGCAGTGGGTGACGGTGGATAGCAGCCTGCTTTTATTGGATACGCCCGGTATTTTGTGGCCGAAATTTGAAGATCCGAAAGTCGGCATGATGCTTGCCTATACCGGTGCGGTCAAAGAAGGCGTAATTGATATGGAGGAATTAGCATTTCGTTTGATGGAACTGCTTCATAAATTCTATCCTCATGTGCTTTTGGAGCGTTATAAAGTGCAAGCGCCTGCCGGCACACCCGGTTATGAGCTGCTGGAAATGGCAGGAAAGGCGCGGGGTTATTTGCTTTCCCGGGGTGAAATCAATTTAGAGCGTATGGCGAAGGTTTTACTGGATGAATATCGCAGCGGCAAGTTGGGGAAATTCACCTTAGAGGAACCGGAGGATTTGGACAATGAGTGAAATGAACTTATGGGCAATTGAGGAAAAACTCTTCGCTCAGGGCTATGAGCTGATTTGCGGTGTAGATGAGGCGGGCAGAGGACCGCTGGCAGGACCGGTTTGTGCCGCAGCGGTGATATTGCCTAAGGGTTTGGAAATTCCCGGCTTGAACGACAGTAAAAAGCTCACAGACAAAAAACGTCGCGAACTCTTTCCCGTCATTCAGGAACAGGCAGTTGCTTACGGAATTGCCATGGCCGACCATAAGGAAATTGACGAAATCAACATTTTACAGGCAACGTACCTTGCTATGGAACGGGCATTAAGGCAGCTGCAAGTTAAGCCGCAGTTTGCGTTAATTGATGGCAATCGTGCAAGGGATTTTGGGCTTCCCGTCAAAACAGTTGTGAAAGGCGACAGCCTCAGCGCCAATATTGCTGCGGCATCCGTGCTTGCCAAGGTGACAAGAGATGATTTTATGGAAGCCATGGCGGTGGAATATCCTCAATATGGATTTGAGATCCATAAGGGATACGGCACGAAGGCCCACTATGAAGCTTTGCGTGCATACGGAGCAAGTCCTATTCACCGAATGAGCTTCTTGAAGAAATTTTATGAACAAGGCTAATTTATTAGGCCCTTGGGGCGAGGCGCTTGCCGCAGAATATTTGCGGAAGAAGCGATATTCTCTGGTGGCTGTGGGTTATCGCAGTCGCTTCGGAGAGATTGATATCATTGTAAAAGACAAAAATCACCTGGTTTTTGTGGAAGTAAAGCTTCGGAAAAATGAGAAGTTTGCGGACGCAAGAGAGTATGTAAATCGGACAAAGCAGGATAAGATTCGCGTAACTGCATCGATTTATCTTTCTAAAAATCCTACAAATTTGCAGCCGCGCTTTGATGTCATTGAAATCTACGCACCGCAGGGAATGCAGACGAAAGACCCTGTGATTATACATTTGGAGGATGCGTTCCAATGAATTTCCCGGTATTTGATTTGCATTGCGATACCGCATTGTCGTTGGTAATGAAGGCCAAGGATCCTACACAGTCTTTGTATGAGAATAATGGCCAGCTAGACTTAAAACGCGCACGGGAATTAGACGGGTTTTGCCAATGCTTTGCCTGTTTTACTTCCCCTTGGGACGACCTGCCTGATGGGCTGACGGTAACAACGCTGTTTGAAAAGGAAATGGCCACTGTGATTCGGCAGTTGGAGGCCTATCCCGAAATGATCCGCCTTGCTTACAGCGCGGAGGAAGTGGAAGAGAATGACCGTGCAGGTTTTATGTCAGGCATTCTGACCTTAGAGGGCACTGCGGGAATCGGATATGATCCTTCGCTCTTAGAGGATTTGCAGAAAATCGGCTTTCGTATTTCCAGTCTTGGCTGGAATGAAAAAAATCCGCTGACCGGTTCTAATGTCACCGGTGGTGGCCTAACGGATTTGGGCAGGGAATATGTAATAGAGTGCCAGCGAGTTGGCATTGCTGTGGATGTCAGCCATATCAGTGACGAGGGCTTCTGGAATATTATAAATATTTCAGAAAAACCGGTGATCGCGACCCATTCCAATGCGCGAAGTGTGTGGAATCACAGCCGCAATTTGACGGATGATATGTTCCGCGCCATTTGTCAAACCGGTGGTGTTGCCGGCTTTAATCAATATACGGAATTCATTGGCGAACAGCCGGATCTTGATGCTGCCTGCGATCATATTCTTCACTTTTTGGAGTTGGATCCCGATGGCAGACACATTGCCCTTGGTGGCGATTTAGACGGTTGTGAGACCCTGCCAGACGGTTTTACCGGTGTAGAAAGTTATCCTAAGTTTGCCGAAAAGCTTATGCAGCGCGGTGTGGGACAGACCATTGTCAGAAGAATATATTGGGAGAACGCATTGGAGGTGCTAAGAAAATGCTCTACATAACTACGCGGGATAAATTTGATGCCCATACAACTGCCCGTGCGCTTCATGCGAACAGGGCAGAGGATGGGGGATTTTATGTTCCGTTCCAGTTTCCTGTTTTTGAGGCGGAGGAATTAACCCAATTTCAGGACAAAAGTGCATCGCAGACGATTGCAGATATTTTAAACCTTTTTTTTGCTTGCACCATGAAGGCTTGGGATATTGAGTTTGCCATCGGACGTAATGTGCTTCAAGTTGTAAATTTAAACCAGAGAGTTCATATTGCAGAGCTTTGGCACAATCAAAGTTTTTCCTATAAAGCATTGGAAGATGTGCTTTCCATGAAGCTTGTGCCCGGTGCGATTGGACCGGTGAGCTGGACGAAAATCGCCATACGTATTGCGGTTCTTTTCGCTGTTTACGGTGAACTTTTAAAAGGCGATACATTGGGGGAGGACGGGAAAATTGATGTTTCCGTACCTGTTGGCGACTTCACTTTTGTAATGGCGGTGTGGCATGCCCGTAAAATGGGATTGCCTGTTGGAAATTTGATTTGCGCCTGTGATGAGGACTCTGTTCTTTGGGAGCTTCTGCGCAGTGGCGAAGTGAAATTCAACGGGGAAGATGAATGTCTGCCCGAGGAATTTGAGCGACTTATTTTCGGCGTTTTTGGGGCAGATGAAGTGACCCGTTTTTGCGGTTATTACTATGGCGGCGGACTTTACACGTTTACTTCTGAGGAATTGGAAGCATTGCGCGAGGGACTCTTTGCAGCCGTGGTAAGCAAATCCCGCATGGATGCTATGATTTCCAACTTGTACCGCACCAGCGGTTATGTGCCCTCTGCGGAGTGCGCCCTTTCTTACGCAGCGCTGCTGGATTATCGCACGAAGTCCGGCGGGCGTCGGCCGGCGCTCATTTTCTCAGATGTCGGCCCTTTATAAGGTGTAGAATTTTAATGAACAGTTAGGTGAGAGTATGGCCCTGTATGCAATCGGGGACCTGCATTTGTGCCTTGGGGCGTCCAAGCCTATGGACGTGTTTGGCGGAGCGTGGGTCGGATATATGGAAAAGTTAAAATCCGGCCTGTCTGTCATTAGGCCGGAGGACACAACAGTTCTTTTGGGAGATTTAAGCTGGGCGTTGAGTTTGGATGAAGCGCGAGAGGATTTTGCGTGGATTGATAAAATCCCCGGCAGGAAAATTATCCTGAAAGGAAATCATGATTATTGGTGGGTAACCGCAAAGAAATTCGGTGAGTTTTGCAATCACAACGGTTTTTATAATGCGCACATTTTAAATAACAATCACTTTGAGTACGATGATTGGGCAATTTGCGGAACGCGTGGCTGGTTTTTCGAAGAAGAGCGCAGCGGTGAGCATGATGAAAAAGTGTTTCGCAGAGAGTTGATGCGGCTGGAAGCGTCCTTAAAATCGGCAGGGGAGAAGCCAAAGATTGTGTTTTTGCATTACCCGCCTAAATATCGGGGCTATGAGTGCGAGGAAATCATACAGCTATTGAAGAATTATGATGTGCGCCGCTGCTTCTATGGACATCTTCATGGCGCAAGCCACGGCCTTGCCATGGAGGGTATTTGGGACGGAATTGACTACAAATTGGTATCTGCTGACCGCTTGAATTTCAACCCGTATTTGGTGCTTCCTTAAAAGGGCTGCGTTTTTCGCAGTCCTTTTCTGTTAAAATGTACGGAAAATGGAAAATTTATAAAAAGTTTTACGAAAAGGGTGGACATTTACAACATTCTTTGATAAAATACTACGGCTGAAAATAAATAAAATGGCTGTTTTAGGCGGCCTGTATTTGGAGGACAAGAAATCATGAATGTAAAAAGCATTGAAAAAAACGGCAATCAAGCTACCATCGTAGTGGAGATTGACAAGGAATTGATGGAATCCGGCGTGAACAAGGCATATTTGAAGGCACGCAAGAATATTATGATTCCCGGCTTCCGTAAGGGAAAGGCTCCCAGAAAGATGATTGAGTCTATGTACGGCGCACATGTATTTTACGAAGACGGTCTGGAAGAAATCTTCCCCGAGGTTTATAAGGCTGCTGTGATTGATCAGGATGTGAAGGCAGTAGGCCGTCCCAGTCTGACCGATATGGACATTAGTGAGGACAATGTTGTTACCCTGACTCTGACCACTGAGGTTTACCCCGAGGTTACCCTGGGCGACTACAAGGGTTTAAAGGTCGAGAAGGCTAAGGCTGAAGTGTCCGACGAGCAGGTTGCTGCGGAACTTGACCGTATGGCGCAGAATATTGCTTCCACTGAGACTGTGGAGCGTCCTGCTGCTATGGGTGATACTGCCAACATTGACTTCGAAGGCTTTGACAATGGTGTGCCCTTCAATGGCGGCAAGGGTGACAATTTTGACTTGAAGCTGGGCAGCAATTCCTTTGTTCCCGGTTTTGAGGAGCAGGTTGTTGGTATGTCCGCAGGCGAGGAGAAGGATATCGACATTACTTTCCCCGAAGATTATCATGCTGAGCTGGCCGGTAAGGCTGTTGTGTTCCATGTGAAGTGCAACAAGGTCACAGTGACCAACGTGCCTGAGCTGGACGACGAGTTTGCTAAGGATGTTTCTGAGTTTGAAACTTTGGATGCTTTGAAGGCTGATATTCGCGCTAAGGCTCTGGAAAATGCACAGAAGCAGATTGACAGCGCTTTTGAGCAGGCTGCTGTGGACAAGGCTGCTGAAAACACCGCCGTGGAGATGCCCAATGCTCTGATCGAAGCTGAGCTGGACAACCAGATGGAGCGCTTTGCTTACCAGCTGCAAATGAGCGGCTATTCCATGGATCAGTATGCAAAGATGATGGGCGGCGATATGACCACCATGCGCAACGCTTTCCGTCCCGCTGCTGAAAAGCAGGCTAAGATCAATGTCACCCTTGAAAAGATTGCCGAGGTTGAGGGAATTGAGGTGACCGATGAGGATATGGCTGCGGAATTTGAGGCTGTAGCCAAGCAGTATTCTCTGGAAGTAGAGAAGGTTAAGGAAATGGTTCCCACTGACGAAATCAAGGCCAGCTTAAAGATTCGCAAGGCTGTTAAGGTGATTGTTGACAGTGCTGTTGCCACTGCGCCTAAGGCTGCCAAGAAGCCTGCTGCTAAGAAGTCTACCGCTAAGAAGACCGAAGCTCCTTCTGAGGAAACAGCGGAAACTGCCGAAGCTCCCGCAGAAAAGAAGCCCAGAAAGAGAACTACCAAGAAGGTTGAAGAAAAGACTGAGGAATAAGCGCCTCATTTGATGGTTAGAATGTTTCAGGACACTTTGAAAGGAGACATGACCATGAGTTTAGTACCTTATGTAGTTGAGCAAACCAGCCGCGGTGAACGCAGCTATGATATTTTCTCCCGTTTGCTCAACGACCGCATTATTTTCTTGTCTGAGGAAGTCAACGATACAACTGCCAGCCTAGTAGTTGCCCAGCTGCTTTACTTAGAAGCACAGGACCCCGACAAGGATATTCAGTTTTATATTAACAGTCCCGGTGGCTCTGTCACCGCAGGCATGGCCATTTATGACACTATGCAGTACATTAAGTGCGACGTTGCCACCATTTGTGTGGGCATGGCAGCTTCTATGGGCGCATTTTTGCTGTCTGCCGGCACCAAGGGTAAGCGTATGGCGCTGCCCAATGCTGAGATTATGATTCATCAGCCTTCGGCCGGTACTCAGGGTCAAATTACGGATATGGCCATTCACATGAAGCGTTTGCAGACCATTAAGGATCGCATGAATCGGATTCTTGCGGAGAACACCGGCAAAAGCATCGAGGAAGTGACCGATGCCTGCGAGCGGGATAACTTCATGACAGCAGAGGAAGCACAGAGCTTTGGCTTGATTGACCGGGTTCTGGAGCGTCACTAATTTTGTAGAAAGGCGGTAGCGGGTTCATGGCGAAAAAAGAAGACCAGGGTATCCGCTGCAGCTTCTGCGGAAAACGGGAAACACAGGTGGAACGGCTGATTGCCGGCCCCGGTGTGTGCATTTGCAGCGATTGTGTGCAGGCTTGCAGTGAGTTGTTGCTGGATAATTCCCAAGTTGATAGCCGTGGAAAACTGCGCAAGCCTGAACGGCTTCCTACCCCCATGGAGATAAAAGCCTTCATGGATCATTATATCATCGGTCAGGACGATGCGAAAATTGCACTGTCCGTGGCTGTTTACAATCACTATAAGCGTATCTATCTGGCTACGGATTCTGAGGTAGAGCTTCAAAAGAGCAACATTTTGCTTATTGGCCCTACGGGCAGCGGCAAAACTTTAATTGCACAGACCCTGGCGAAGATTTTGGATGTGCCTTTTGCCATTGCCGATGCTACCACATTAACGGAAGCTGGCTATGTGGGCGACGATGTTGAGAACATTTTACTTCGACTGTTGCAGGCGGCGGATTTTGATATTGACCGTGCGGAACATGGCATTATTTACATCGATGAAATGGATAAAATCGCTCGCAAGAGCGAAAATACCTCCATTACCCGCGATGTTTCCGGTGAGGGTGTGCAGCAGGCGCTGTTGAAGATTTTGGAAGGTACTGTGGCCAGCGTTCCTCCTCAGGGCGGCCGCAAGCATCCTCAGCAGGAAATGATTCAAATTGACACCACGAATATTTTGTTTATTTGCGGCGGTGCATTTGATGGATTGGACAAAATCATTGAAGCCAGAACGGATAAATCAGCAATCGGCTTTGATGCGCCTGTGCAGAGTAAGAAATCCAGAGATGTTGGCAAGCTGCTGGCACATGTGGAGCCTCGGGATTTGCTGAAATTCGGCATTATTCCTGAATTGGTCGGCCGCGTGCCGGTGATTACCAACCTGCAAAGCCTAACCAAGGAGGACCTGATTCGTATTTTGGTGGAGCCCAAAAACGCTTTGACCCGCCAATATAAGACTTTGCTTGGTTTAGATAATGTGCAGCTGGAAATTGAAGACGAAGCGCTTCAAATGATTGCGCAAAAGGCCTTGGACCGTCAGATTGGCGCTCGTGGATTGCGGGCAATCATGGAAAGTATAATGACCAATATCATGTATACCATTCCTTCTGATTTAACAATCAAAAAGGTAATTATTACGCCGGAAGCTGTGTCCGGCGGCAATCCGAAAATCCTGCGTGACAAAGCAAAACCCCGTGTTCAGGCAGGAACAAAATAAACGTCAATAAGAGGGGGGATTCATGTTCCCCCTTTTTCCTTTCTTCACAGGAGGTGGAAATTTTGAGTGAGAAATTTACTGTCGGCACTTTGCCGATTTTAGCTTTGAGGGGACTTGTGGTGTTTCCTGACCAAACGATTCATTTCGAAGTGGGTCGAAAGAAATCTGTGCTGGCTTTGGAAGAGGCCATGAAACGCAACCAAACACTGCTTCTCATTCCTCAATTGGATATTACTGTGGATGATCCCAGTCTGGGCGATTTGTGCACTATGGGTACTGTGGCACAAGTTAAGCAGATTTTGAAAACCCAAGGGGATACCATTCGCGTTTTGGTAACGGGAATTTGCCGCGGACAAATTCAGGAGCTGACGCAGAACGACCCGTATTTGTATGGCGTGGTCGCGCCTGTGGCAGAGGTTGAAGTTAAGGATAACCTGCGTGGTCGCGTTTTGCGTCGGGATGCCAACAGCGTGTATGCTTCCTATATGGAAATGGTGGAGCATCCGCCGCAGGCTGTGCAGCTGCAAATGATTGCAACAGAAAAATGCGGTTTTTTAGCTGACTCCATTGGCCAGAATTCAGGAATTGATTATGAAGAGAAGATGAAGCTCTTGCAGCAAATCAATCCTGTACGCCGTTTGGAAATGGCGATCCGCTATTTGCGTCAGGAACTGAAAATGTTACAGCTGGAATCCTCTATTCAGGAAAAGACCCGCGCCAATATTGATCAGCAGCAAAAGGACTATTATTTGCGTGAGCAAATTAAGGTGTTGCGCGAAGAATTGGGTGAGGATGAGGTCAGTGAACATGATGAACTGGAACGAAAGATTCGCGCTTTAAAACTGTCCGAAGATAGCCAAAAAAAGCTTTTGAAAGACTTGGAGAAGCTGAAAAAACAACCTTTTGGTTCGTCTGAGAGCGCTGTGATCGCAAATTATTTGGATACGGTTTTGGACTTGCCGTGGAACACCTGTACGAAGGAACGGTTGGATGTATCTGCTGCGCGGAAGATTCTTGAAAAGGATCATTACGGTCTGGATAAAGTCAAGGAGCGTATCTTGCAGACCATTGCCGTACGGCAGATGGCTCCCGATCTTCCACCTCAGATTATTTGCTTGGTCGGCCCTCCCGGCGTGGGTAAAACCTCTATTGCATACTCCATCGCAAAGAGTTTGAACCGGAAAATGGCCCGCATTTCTCTGGGCGGTGTGCGTGATGAAGCAGATATTCGCGGCCATAGAAAGACCTACATTGGCTCTATGCCCGGTCGCATTATGACTGCATTAATCCAGGCTGGCAGCAGCAACGCCCTTATTTTGCTGGATGAAGTGGACAAAATGGGCAGTGATTATCGCGGCGATCCCAGCGCGGCACTGTTAGAGGTGCTGGACGGTGAGCAGAATCATTCTTATCGCGATCATTACTTGGAAATTCCTTATGATTTAAGCAATGTTATGTTCATTACAACCGCCAACACACTTGATACCATTCCCAGACCTTTGCTGGATAGAATGGAAGTGATTGAGCTGGGCTCGTACACGGATGAAGAAAAGCTGATGATTACGAAAAAACATTTGCTTCCGAAGCAAATGAAAAATCACGGATTGAAGAAGGCGCAGTTGCGGATTTCTGAGGATGCCATTCGGGAAATCATTCGCTGCTATACTCGTGAGTCCGGTGTTCGTAATTTGGAACGGCAGTTGGCAGAAATTTGCCGCAAAGCGGATATGGAGCTGATCACCAATCCCCAGAAGAAGTGTGTATCGATCGACGGCGGAAAGCTGGAAACATATCTGGGCGTTCGGAAATTTCTGCCGGATCGCCTGCCGGCTTTTGATCAGGTTGGACTGGTAACCGGCTTGGCATGGACGAATGTTGGCGGAGAGACCTTAGAGGTGGAAGTCAATGTTATGGACGGATCCGGCAAATTGGAGCTGACCGGCAACCTTGGTGATGTCATGAAGGAGTCTGCTCATGCCGCGCTTAGTTATATTCGAGCCAATGCAAAATTGTTGGGTGTGGCTGAGGATTTTTATAAGACGAAGGATATTCATGTGCATTTCCCCGAAGGCGCTGTACCAAAGGATGGCCCGTCCGCGGGCGTGACGGTATGTACTGCTATGGTCTCGGCATTGACCGGTGTGACGGTTCGTCGGGATGTAGCTATGACCGGTGAGATTTCTCTGCGTGGCCGTGTGCTTCCCATTGGGGGTTTGAAGGAAAAAACCATGGCAGCTTTGCGCCATGGCATTAATACAGTGATTATCCCTAAGGATAACGAACGGGATTTATCTGAGATTGATCCTGTTGTTCGCAATTCCTTGCGGTTTATCACTGCGCAAACTGTGGATACGGTGCTGGAAGCGGCACTGAATCCTAAGGCAGAGGGGATTCTGCCATCCTTACTGAACCAAATTCCGGAAGATGTAAAATCTAAGGCGCAGAAGCCCACATTGCGGCAGTGAGGTGCGTATGAATTTTCAAAAGGTTGAGTTTTTAATTTCTGCCGCTGCAACAAAGGACTTTCCGAAGACTCGCTTGCCGGAAATTGCCTTTGCAGGTAAATCCAATGTAGGCAAATCTTCCGTCATTAACCGCTTGCTTCAACGGAAAAACTTTGCTCGAGTAGGGGATAAGCCAGGTAAAACTGTGCATGTCAACTACTTTACCATTGACGATAAGTGCTATCTTGTAGACTTGCCCGGCTATGGTTATGCAAAAGTTCCTCAGTCGGAAAAAGATCGCTGGGCGAAGCTCATGGAGGATTATTTTGCGGCAGATCGTATTGATTTGGGCGTTTTAATTGTGGATGCCCGCCATGCGCCTACCAATAATGACATTACTATGGCAAATTGGTTCTTGCAAAGCGGTTGTCCGTTTGTTGTGGTGGCAAATAAGTTAGACAAGCTGAAAAAGAGTGAAATTGAACCGAATTTGGCTACCATTCGAAAGGATTTATCTTTGCCTGATGACTGCCCTGTGATTCCGTTTTCTGCGGAAAAGGGCGATGGGCGGGATGTGCTCGTTAAGTACATTTTGCAGGTTGCGGAATAAAAAAAGAGGCTGCTTTTAGCAGCCTCTTTTCCTATGTTACAGTGCTTCTTTTGCTTTTTTCAATGCCTGTGCCAGTTGGTCGGGGCAGGAGGTAGATTTCATACCGCAGTGGACACCTTCTACCTTAGCAATGATATCGTCGATATTCATGCCATCTACCAGTCGACTGATTCCTTGAAGATTGCCGTTGCACCCTCCAATAAACTGCACATTTTTAACTTTGCCGTCTTCTACATTGAACAGAATGCTGCGGGAACAGGTTCCGCTTGTCTGATATTCAAATTGCATAATGTAATCGTTCCTTTCTCTTTTGTTTCTGAATCTATTATATCGTAGTTCACGGGAATTTCAAGTAGAAAACACAGCATATTAGTACAATTTTAAGTGATGTTATTTGCATATTTCAACTGTGTTTTTCCATAGCATTGACATTTTGCATAAAATAAGATAAAATTAGATAGGCGTGAGGAATACTGTCTTGCGCTTATTTTTTTGCTTTTATGTTACCGGTGTAAAGGAGGTAACTTTCATGAATATTGATCAGAAACTGCAAGAAGTGTGCAGAGCATTTCGTATTAACGAAACATATCTTCGTCATGAATTGATTCAGGTTGGCAATGTAAACAAGACCTACCGTGTATTTGTTCGCATGGCAGACGGAGCAGAGAAGTCTTTCTTGGTTCAAAATGTGAATACTTATGTGTTTAAGAATCCTGTTCAGGTGATGGAGAATATTGATAAGGTCACGGAGCATATTCGTGTAAAGCGTCCCGGTCAAATAGCTTTGCATTTTCACCATACCCATGACCGCAAAACCTATGTGCTTGATGGTGAAAATTTCTGGCGCATGACCAATTATATTCCTTCCACGACCTTTAATGCAGTCAAGGATTTAACTGTGATTCGCAATGCCGGTGCGGCATTTGGCGATTTCCAAATGGAATTGGGCGATTTTGATATCAACGCGCTCTATGAGACCATTCCCAATTTCCACAATACCATTAGCCGTTACGAGAATCTCCTTGCATCCGTTCAAGAAGACTCCCACGGACTTGTGGCGCAGGTGCAGTCTGAGCTGGACTATTTGTTGTCCGTTAAGGACTTGGCTTGCAAACTTACCGCTATGGGGCAAGACGGCAGCCTACCTCTGCGTGTAACCCATAACGACACGAAAATTAACAATGTTCTGTTTGATTCTGTTGATGGCAGAGCATTGGTAGTGGTGGATTTGGATACAGTTATGCCCGGCTTGGTGGGTCATGACTTTGGCGATGCCATTCGTTTTGCTGCTAACAGGGTGGAAGAGGATTGTTCCGATTTTGAAAAGGCGGGCATCGATATGAATGTTTTCCGCGCCTTTACCGAGGGCTTTTTAGAAAAGACCGCCACGATCTTGACGCCCAATGAAATTGACACCCTTGCTCTTAGTTGCTTTGCGTTGACCGTAGAGCTGGCAGTGCGTTTCTTAGATGACTACATTCAAGGAAGTCCATACTTTAAAACTTATTATTCTGAACATAATCTGGTGCGCGCACGCTGCCAGATTGCTTTGGCAAAGGATATACAGACTAAGTTGGAGCAGATGAACGATTGCGTAAAGGCTTGTGTAGCAAAGTATCAGAAATAAGCTTTATAGAAAAGCGCCCCTCGGGGCGCTTTTTTGTACTATAAACAGGGAATCTTGGTTATCCTAATGGAAAATGGAGGGATAACTATGAAAATCAATGAAGATTCTGAAATGAAGGAACAGGAACGTCAGCAAGTGATCGAGCTTGGGTCAGATATCACCAAGTCTCAAAAAGGAAACATCTATACACTAACCATTATTGGTCAGGTGGAAGGTCATCAGGTACTTCCTGAAAATTGCAAAACAACGAAATATGAACATATTTTACCGTTGCTTGCCGGAATTGAAGAAAGTGACGATGTTGACGGGCTGTTGTTGCTTTTGAATACTGTGGGCGGTGATATTGAAGCGGGGCTTGCTATCGCGGAAATGATTGCGGGCATGAAAAAACCTACGGTATCGCTGGTGCTTGGTGGCGGACATTCTATTGGTATTCCGTTGGCTGTCTGTACGAAAAAGTCCTTTATCACACCCACTGCCAGCATGACGGTGCACCCTGTTCGTATGACCGGTTTGGTGGTTGGCGCACCTCAAACATTTCGGTATTTTCAACGAATTCAAGAGCAAATTGCAGAATTTGTCACATCGAATTCCAAAATCTCCAAGGCAGATTTTGAGCATTATATGATGGCGACAGGGGAGATGGCCACAGATGTCGGCACGATTCTTTATGGCAAAGAGGCCGTTGCATCCGGCTTGATTGATAAATTGGGCGGTCTGAATGATGCGCTGAGTGCATTGCACAAGATGATTGAGCGAAGCGATAAGCGAAAATAATGATTGTCATTGGCATACGGTATTTTTATAATTCGGGGTAGAAATTTCTGTTTCATTATGATATAATACTCAAAATACTGTTTGGAAGGGTGAGGACATGGCGTGGGATTGGCTTAACAGCATGCTGTTTGGCTTTGTTTCCGGTTTGACGGAATTTCTGCCTGTGTCCGCACATGCCCATCAGCAGCTATATATGAAGGCGACCGGCCTTAGTTTGGATTACTTGATGGTATTTCGTCTGTTTTGCCACATAGGAGCGCTGGCAGCCGTCCTGATGGCATGTAGCCCTCAACTGAAAAAGATGCGGCGGGAAAACCGCTTGGCCTCTGTACCAATTCGTCGTCGCAAGCGTCAGGTAAATCAAACTACACTTTTAGAGGGAAGGATATTCAGAACAGCGGCTATTTTTGTGGTGATGTCTTTCCTAATACCCATTCTTGCAAGTAAGGCAGCGTCTCCTTTTTGGGTGACCCCCTTGCTTCTTGTGATCAATGGCTTTCTTCTGTACACGCCTCAGTTTTTCCCCAGAGGCAATAAGGATGCCAACAGCTTATCTGCGGCAGATGCCACATTGTTTGGCATTGGTGGTGCTTTGGGGCGATTTTCTGGTGTTTCCGGTCTTGGCGCTTCGGCAAGCATGATGAAGCTTCGTGGCTGTGATTGGCAGTATGCGTTGGAATTGTCGCTTTTGCTGTGTATTCCTGCATTGGCCGGAGGCAGCTTGGTGGATGTGATTTTGCTGATGACTCAACCGGCGCCGTTTTCTTTTGTTTTGTTTTTGTTGTGCTGTTTGGCCTGCTTGTTTAGTTTTCTCGGTGGCAGCATTGGCGTTTATATGATGCGTTTTCTGGCTGTGAAAGCCGGTTTATCCGGCTTTTCCTTCTATTGCTGGGGCGCAGCAATGTTTATGTTTATTTTGCATCTTATGTTTTGATTAGGAGGCTTTTTATGGCAGAGAAGAAAAAGAAGACTCAGGCGGAAAAGGCCGCCATGGCGAAAAAGCAGAAGAATTCTGCAAAAAAGCCTGCAACTACCAATAAAAAGGAAACGGTAAAGGAAAACGAAAATGCATTTGTTGTTCCGGTTAGACTGGTTACCTCTGTTATTTGCATTGTCCTGTTTATTCTGTTTTTGGTTATCTTCTTTCAGCCGGAAGGAGTTGCCGTTAAACTGTTGCAGAATGTAATTCAAGGGTTAATCGGTCAGGTCGCGTTTTATGTGTCCATACCCGCACTGCTGTACTTATTTACCATTCAGGCATTCAGCGGCAAGCGCCCTGTGATTTTGCGCAGTGTCTGTTTGATCGTGTTTATTGTCATTTGCGGCTGTATTTCTCAGATCACCATGCTGATGACTGAGGGCTATGCGCTGCCCACCAGTGTGGAGCTTCTGGGCGCGTTGGCATCCGGCGGTGTTACCGGTGAAAGCGCAGGACTCCTGTGCGGCGGCATTGCACTGCTTTTGGACTTGCTTTTCAGCCCGATTTTGTCCTTGATTATCTTGCTTATTTCCGGACTGTTTACATTGCTTGCTTCTTTTCAGATTACCATTCCCAGCATTATTCGCGCGGTGCAGAATCGCCCTCGCGCAGATTGGGAGGATGAGCCGGAGGAATTGCAGGAGCCTGCTGCTGTTATGGTAAATCATCTGGCAAACAAGCGAATTGAATATGTGGAAAACAAGCGCCGCGAGCAAGCGCTGAGAGAGGAAGAACGCGCTGCGTTGGAGGATGCTGAGCCTGTTAAGGATAAGCCCATGCGTAAGGTTCGCGACCTTATGAGCCAGATTGATGCCGATGTAGAAAAGCCGGTTGCCGCTGCCGATAAGGCGGTGTCTGATAATGCGGAGGTTGATTTAATTCTGGATGTAAAGCCGAAGGCGCCTGCAAACACCATTGTGATGGATGATTTGCAGTCTGAAATGTTGCCCTTCGAGGTGGACGCGGAGACAGCCGACTCTGTGAAAAAAGAGAAGGTCACGGCCAGAGATGCAGAAGAATCTGCGGCACAGGTGGCTGCAGAAATTGCGCTTTCCGAGGCACAAGCACCTGTACAATACTGCTTCCCACCCATTGATTTGCTGGAAACTCCTTCAAGAGGCGCGCAAGATGGCACCATGGAAATGCGGGAGAATACGCGCCGCCTGAATGAAACGCTGGCAAGCTTCAAGATTGAAGCGCATATTGTGAATGTTACTCGCGGACCCAGCGTAACCCGATATGAAGTGGAGCTGGAAAAGGGAGTCAAGCTTAACAAGCTGACCACTTGCGCCGACGATATTGCTTTGAGTTTGGGCGCATCCGGTGTGCGTATTGCCGCAGTTCCCGGTAAGATTTCTGTTGTTGGCATTGAAGTGCCGAACCGCGCAGTGACCACTGTTTCCTTGCGGGAGGTCATTGATTGCAATGAGTTTTCCCGCGCTAAGTCCAAGTCCTCTTTCGCTGTGGGCAAGGACATTGGCGGCGCATGTATTGTGGGCAACATTTCCAAGCTTCCCCACATGCTCATTGCCGGTACTACCGGTTCCGGTAAATCCGTGTGCATGAACTCCATCATTATCAGCCTTTTGTATAAGGCCACACCTGAGGATGTCAGACTTATCATGGTCGACCCCAAAATGGTGGAATTGGGTATCTATAACGGAATTCCTCACTTGCTGATTCCTGTGGTTACCGACCCGAAGAAAGCCGCAGGCTCTTTACAATGGGCGGTTACGGAAATGATGCGCCGTTATAAGGCAATGTCCGACGCAGGCGTTCGTGATTTGGAATCTTATAACAGCATCGTAGAAGCTGAGGGCGAGGGCACAAAACTGCCTCAGGTAGTTGTGATTATCGACGAGTTGGCTGACCTTATGCTGGTGGCTGCCAAGGAAGTGGAAGAATCTATTTGCCGCATTGCCCAAATGGGCCGTGCCGCAGGTATTCATTTGATTATTGCAACGCAGCGTCCTTCCGCTGATGTTATTACAGGTTTGATGAAGGCGAATATTCCTTCCCGAATTGCTTTTGCGGTGGCCTCCGCTATGGAATCCAGAATCATTCTGGATACACAAGGCGCTGAAAAACTGGTAGGCCGCGGCGATATGCTTTACGCGCCCCTTGGCAATGGCAAACCTTTGCGTGTGCAAGGCTGCTTTGTCAGCGATTCCGAGGTGGAGGCAGTAGCGAGCTATGTGAAGGAGAACTTTACCACCACCTACGACCAAACGGTAATGGAAGAAATCGAAAAGAAGGCAATGCAAACCGGTTCTTCCAAAGCTCCCGCCGCTGATCCCGAGCCTAACGATGGAGAGCTGGACGGAGACGAAATGCTGCCGGCAGCGGTTGATGTCATTTTGGAAACCGGTCAGGCATCTGTTTCTATGCTGCAACGCAGATTAAAGCTTGGCTATGCCCGCGCGGCCAGAATTGTGGATGAAATGGAAGAAAAGGGAATTGTTGGCCCGTTCCAAGGCAGCAAACCCCGTTCTATCTTGGTCACAAAAGAGCAGTGGGAAGCTATGAAGAGCGGTCGCCCTGCACAAATGGGCTTTGATGACCTTGACGAAGAGTTAGAAGAGAAATTTGAGTAATCTATTCAGGCTATTTCCTGTTAGATAATCATTACATCCCATCCGGTTTGCCCGGAGGGACAGTAGGAGGAATTTCAATTGAGAAACGGTAAAATTAAACGCATGGCCGCAGTGGCCTTGTTGATGGCACTGGTGTTTGTCATGCAGTTTATCAGCGGATTGATTCCGCCAGTGAGTGGATTTTCCATTTCGCTGGTGTTGATACCTGTGGTGATGGGAAGCGCCATGTATGGGGCGGCAGCCGGTGCTGTTCTGGGCGCAACATTCGGCGCGATTGTTTTTATTAACTGCGTTACCGGAGCAGACATTGGCGGCGCCATGGTTTTTCAGGCAGGCCCTGTACTATGCTTCCTTGTGGTAATGGCAAAGGGAATTTTTGCAGGCTTGCTGTCCGGCGCAGTATATGGCGCGTTGCGTAAGAAAAATGCTTATCTGTCTATGCTTTGCGCAGCGATTGTTTGTCCGGTTGTGAATACCGGCATCTTTGTTGCATGCATGCTTACATTTTTCCCCGAGGTTTTGTCTGCTTGGGCAGGGGGCGGAGATTTGATTGCTTATGTTTTAAGCGGTCTGGTTGTAGCGAATTTCTTGCCTGAACTGCTGATCAACGTTATGTTCAGCCCATTTGGGCAGAGAATTATGCACAGCGTTCAAAAAGATTAAATATCATTTCACATCCGGCGCAGATTTTCTGCGCCGGATGTTTTTGCATATCCACTCATGCCAGCGCATAGATTTGCCTAGGAGTTGATGCAAATGAAATGCGCATGGAAGGAGCTGCTGGCAGTTTTGCCGGAGTGGCTGCGGCTCGAGGTGGACAGGCTTGGCTGTCAAAATCTGCAAGAGATTCGTTTGAGGCTGGGATTGCCTGTTCAGCTGCGACTGAAAAAATCAGAGCAATGGTTGGACAGAATTCCAACAAAGCAGGATTTGCAGTTTGTTGTGAATATGGCTAGCAAATATTCTCCGTGGACATGCAGTTCTATGCGCAATGGATTTCTGACTGCGGCTGGGGGTCACAGAATCGGAATTTTTGGGGAATGTATTATGCAAGATGGCGCAATGAATGGCATTCGGGATGCGCAGTCACTTTGTATTCGTGTCGCGAAGGATTATGAGAGGATTTCTCCAACAAAGAAGGAGTTACAAAGCTCTGTTTTAATCATTGGGCCGCCGGGAAGCGGGAAGACAACCCTACTGCGTGATGTGGTGCGTAAGATATCTGACGATGCTGATGGCTCTGTGGCGGTGGTGGACGAGCGCAGTGAGCTATTTCCCATCGGCAGCGGGTTTTATACAGGAAAGCGCACAGATGTGCTCACGGGCTGCGGAAAGCCTCATGGGATAGAAATGGCATTAAAGACCATGGGGCCCCGTTGGATTGCGGTAGATGAAATTACCTCGCGGGAGGATTGCGTTGCTTTGGAACAGGTAGGCTGGTGCGGTGTTCGCTTGTTGGCCACGGCCCATGCTTTAAGTCTTCGCGATTTGAAAACCAGAAAGGTGTACGAGCCTTTGCTGCGCAACAAGCTGTTTGACACTGTGATTGTGCTGGGGTTGGATCAGTCTTGGCATATAGAAAGGATGACACCATGAATCTGAAATGGATGGGTGCAATTTTGGTGATGACCGGTTGCGGTGGGTTTGGATTTTACCTTTCCCGAAACCTCGGCAAAGAGATTCGAGCTTTAACGGATTTTCTCTCGGCCCTTGGTTATCTTGCAAGTGACTTATCTTGCAGACTCACGCCGTTATCGGAGAGTATTCGAAAGTCGGTTACGAATCAAAGCGGATGTGTGGAGAAGGTGTTTCTAAATCTGGCTGAGGAACTGGACAGCCAGATATCGCCGGATGTATCTGGGTGTATGGCGGTTGCCATGAGTAAAATTAAGGATCTTCCGTCAAGAACTTCTTCTCATTTACTGGAACTGGGGAATTTGCTGGGTGTGTTTGATATGGAGGGGCAGCAAAAGGGTTTGCAGAGCATCATGTCAGACTGCCAATGGGAACTTGATGAATTACGGGAAAATCGGAAGCAAAGGGCAAGAAACTATCAAACCCTTGGAATTTGTGCCGGTCTCGCGCTGGCAATATTACTGATTTAAGCTATGGATATTGATTTAATTTTTAAGATTGCGGCCATTGGAATTATCGTTTCCATTCTCAATCAGGTCTTGTCTCGGTCTGGTCGGGAGGAGCAGGCGACTATGACGACCCTTGCCGGACTGGTTGTGGTACTGATGATGGTGGCGCAGAAAATTTCGGATTTGTTTGATTTGGTCAAAACATTGTTTCATTTCTGATGATAAATTACTTTCAAGTCATTGCAGGCGCATTGGTGGTCGTTATTCTATTGTTGATTGTTGGCAGACAGGGAAAGGATATGGCCGTCCTGCTATCTATCGCTGCCTGCTGTATGATCGTTTGCACTGCGGCAGCTTATTTGGAACCTGTGGTTCAGTTTGTTGACAAGCTTCAAGCAGTCAGCTCTGTGGATTCTCAATTTCTTTCCATACTTTGGAAAGCTGTCGGGGTAAGTCTTGTGTCGGAAATTGCGGCACTTGTATGTCAAGACGCAGGGAATCAATCCTTGGCAAAAGCAGTACAAATGCTGAATATGGCCGTTGTTTTGTGGTTGTCGCTGCCTCTTATGGACGCGCTGCTTACTATGGTACAAAAGATTGTGGGGGAAGTATGAAACGGTTGATTGCAGTACTCTTTCTCTCGGTGCTTCTGGCGGTGCCGGTGAATGCCGAGGAGATTTCTGCGCCCCCAACACCGGAATCCGCGCAAGAGCTGCTGCCTCTGGAAACGCAGAGCTTTGGCAAAGATTTATGGTATGTCGTTCGCAGCGCCTTTTCAAAGTTGCAGCCAAAGCTGACTGAGGCGGCAGGCGTGTGCGTTTCGCTGGTGGGAATCGCGATGCTGGTATCCATAATGCGCGGATTTGCAGGGGAAAGCGAAAAGCTTCTTGATTATGTAGCGGCCTTAGGCATCGGGGGAATTTTGCTGTCCCGAACAGGGAGCATGATTCTTCTTGGATCGGAAACTGTTCAGACTTTGAGCGATTACGGAAAACTGCTGCTTCCTGTCATGACCACAGCCTTGGCTTTTCAAGGCGCCAGCGGAACATCTGCTGCGCTATATATGGGCACCATGGTTTTTGATGCTTTCTTATCCGCCGCCATATCTAGGCTTTTAATACCATTGGTCTACGGATTTTTGGCACTGTCAGTTGCAAATGCCGCCTCGGGCGAAGAACTGTTGGGAAAACTGAAAGATTTTTTCAAGTGGCTGATGACATGGTTTTTGAAGATTGGCATATTTGTTTTTACAGGATTTCTTGGAATCACAGGTGTAGTCAGCGGAAGCGTGGATGCTGCGGCCATGAAAGCCACTAAACTGACTATATCCGGCATGGTGCCGGTGGTGGGAGGAATGTTATCTGATGCAACCGAAGCGGTGCTGGTGGGCGCAGGTGTAATGAAGAATGCAGTGGGTGTATCCGGTCTGTTGGCTTTGTTGGCCATTTGGATTTCGCCATTTTTAGAAATCGGTATTCAATATCTGCTTTTGAAGCTCACAGCGGCTGTGTGCGCTGCATTTGGAGTCAAACGGGCATCGACACTAATGGATGATGTTTCGAAAGCTATGGGCTTTCTGCTGGCTATGACGGGCACAGTGTGTTTGCTGCTTCTGGTGAGCACCGTTTGTTTTATGAAAGGAGTTGCAACATAATTGCTGGCTACATACATTATTCGCATAACAGCAGCGGCAATCTTATGTGGCATTATCACAAATTTTACGAATAAAAAGAGTTCTTCTGCAACAATCATTCGTATGCTATGCGGGGTTTTTTTAACGATTTCGTTGATACAGCCATTTTTGGAGTTGAAAATAGCGAATCTCAGCTATTTGATGGAAGATTTTGAGGTCCAGGGGGATGCCTTTGTTACGCAAGGCGAAGAAATGGCAAGCAAGGAACTGAAAAGCATCATAAAGTCAAAGGCAGAAGCATATATCTTGGACAAAGCCCAAACATATGGTGCAGACATTCAGGTGGAGGTGAGTGTGGATTCCTCATCAATTCCTGTTCCGACAGGGGTGAAGATCAGCGGTTCCATTTCTCCCTACGGAAAGCGGCAGCTGCAACAACTGATTGCCGATGATTTAGGAATTGCAACGGAGGCGCAAGCATGGACTTAACAGCTATAAAACAGAAAGGGATCTCATTCCTGAGAAAATATCGTATTCTGCTTTTGTTTGTTTTGATTGGGGTGGTGTTCATGCTGCTACCAGCAAAGCGGAACAATGTGGAAAATGTTTCCGTTGTTACACAGCAAGAGCAAAGGGACATTACACAGGAGCTGTCGGAGATTTTATCGAAGATCCAAGGCGCGGGTAAAGTAGAGGTTATGCTGACTGTTGCAAAAGGGGAGCAGATTATTTACCAGACGGATGTCAATTCAAGCGGTGGAGAAACTGGAGGCGGAAAATCCGATACTGTTACAGTAACTGACGGAAATCGTGTGGAATCAGGACTGATTCAGCAGGTGATTTCTCCTGTTTACCAAGGGGCGGTTGTGGTTTGCCAAGGCGCAGAGAAAGCAGCCGTTCGTCTGGCGATTGTGGAGGCGGTTTCTAATATAACGGGCTTGGGCGCGGATAAAATTTCAGTGGTGAAAATGAAATAATGGGAGGCAATTACTATGAATCAATGGAAGAAAAATGTCATTGCTGCGGCTGTTTTGCTTGTGGTATGCGCAGGAATTTACATGAATTGGATGTACACGAACACACAAACGGTAGACAATCTAACGGACACCATCGATGCCGAGAAAGTGATGTCTGAAACCGGACTTGTTCTGGACGGGAACGGCTCTTCTCAGGTTGTCGGGAACACGATGACTGATTATTTTGCCGCAGTCCGCTTGTCTCGTCAAGAGGCTCGCGACAGCGCAGTGAGCTTGTTGCAGGAAGCAATGGCATACGGAGATGCGGATATCAATTCTCAGTCCAGCGCTCAGCTGGAAGAAATTGTGCAAACGGCTCTTTGCGAGGCACAAATTGAGAGCCTTGTGATTGCGAAGGGATATACAGACTGCGTTGCCTATATGTCCGACGAAGGAATTTCTGTTGCTGTAGCAACACCCGAGGGCGGTATGCAGCAAAGCGATGCCGCTGTGATCGCGGACATCGTCATTACGCAGACAGGTCTTAGCTTAGATGCCATTCGCGTGGTTGAGGTTCCGTAAAATTAAGAGCCGTCATTGACGGCTCTTTTGTTTTTGTTGACTTGTAAAAAGATATTTGTTATACTATCAACAAAGTATTGTGCCATACTAGGCATAACATGATTTAGGAGGAGCTACTATGGCTGAAAGTAAGCAGTATATTACTCATTTGCAGGATAATGGCAATTTGATGATTTCCGAGGATGTGGTTGCCACCATCGTTGCCCAAGCGGTAAAGGATGTTGAGGGTGTAGTATCTTTAAGCGTAAAACCCGGCGCTGATATTGCGGATATTATCGGCAAGAAAAACTGGGGCAAAGGTATTCGCGTGGAGATCGCGGAGAATAATGAACTGTCCATTGATTGTGACATTCAGGTTGGTTACGGCCAAAGTGTTGTAGACATTGCTAAGTCTGTGCAGAGCGTAGTATCTTCTCAGGTGGAGTCTATGACCGGTGTAAAGGTAACCTCTGTGAATGTGAATGTTTGCGGAATTTTGCGTCAGTAAGGAGTAGCTATGACAAGAGCAAACGCCAGAGAATTGGCGGTACATTTGATTTACTCTCAGTCTTTTACCGGCGAAGAGCCGGATTTGGTGGTTTCCACCCGATTGGAAAAGGAATATTACAGCAAGCTTTCCGCGGAAAATGATGTCTATAAGGAACGTCCCAGTAAGGCACAAACCGCATATATCGACACGGTTGTATCCGGTGTAGCCAATCGGTTGGATGATTTGAATGAGACGATTCAGAAATACTCCATTGGCTGGGATGTTTCCCGTATTTCTCGTTTAACAAGAGCAATTATGCAGCTTGCTATTTTTGAAGTGCTTTATATTGAAGATGTCCCCACGGGTGTCGCGATTTCGGAAGCAGTGCGTCTTGCTAAGAAATATGATGGTGATGATACCGGCGCATTTGTCAACGGTATTTTGGGTACATTTGCCCGTAGTTTGACATCAGAGGAGAATTCATGAGTGTCATTGGCTTTGATACCAGCAATTATACAACTTCCGTTGCCTATTTTGACGGTAAAGATGGCGTGAATTGCTCTAAGCTGCTGCCCGTTGCCAATGGGCAGCTTGGCCTGCGCCAATCTGATGCAGTTTTTCATCATACCAAAGGCCTGCCGGAGCTATCCGGCAGGCTATTTTCCCTTGTTGACAGGAAGGATGTAACGGCAGTTGGCGTCTCAACGCGACCCAGAGCCGTAGATGGCAGTTATATGCCGTGCTTCATGGTTGGATTGTCTCACGCTAAGCTTTTGGCTGATTTTCTTGGTGTTCCATTGGTTGAGGTTTCTCATCAGCAAGGGCATGTTGCGGCTTGCTTGTGGAGCGCAGGTCGCATGGACTTAATGGATGTGCCGCATCTTGCGTGGCATTTGTCCGGCGGAACTACGGAATTACTTTTGGTTGAGCCGGAAGGGAAAAGCGTACGATGCACGAAAATCGGCGGCACCACGGATATTTCTGCCGGTCAGCTGATTGATCGGACAGGACAGCTTTTGCAGCTGCCTTTTCCGTCCGGAAAGCATTTGGATGCACTGAGTCAGAATGCAGTCAAGGAAGATGTCTTTAAGGTGAAATGCACCGGCGCTGAATTTTCTTTGTCCGGTGTGCAAAATAAGGTCGAGCAGTATTTTATAGCCGGCAATACCCCTGAGGATACAGCTGCATATGCATTGCGCTGTGTTTGCCATGCCGTGATCACCGCTACGGAAAATGCATGGATGCAATATCCTGATTTGCCAGTGGTATTTTCCGGTGGAGTCGCTTCCAATACGATGCTTCGCACATTGACCAAATCCTTGAATCCTGTATTTTCCGAGCCTTGCTATTCCACCGACAATGCCATGGGTGTTGCGATATTAGCCCACCGCTTGCAGGAGGACTAATATGCAGCAGATATATACCATTACTCAAATTAATGAATATATTCGTGCACAAATGGATGAGGATGAATTGCTTGCCAATGTGGCTGTTAAGGGTGAAATCAGCAACTATAAACTCTATCCCTCGGGCCATCACTATTTTACATTGAAGGATGAAAATTCTGCCCTGAAATGCGTGATGTTCAAAGGCAATGCCATGCGTTTGCGGTTTCGGCCGGAAAACGGCATGCAAATTTTAGCCATGGGCCGGGTGACAGTATATCCGCGAGACGGCGCATACCAGCTTTATTGTACTGCCATGGCATTAGATGGCATTGGAGATCTGTATGCCGCGTTTGAACAGCTGAAAAAGAAGCTGGCAGGGGAGGGCTTGTTTGCTCCTGAGCATAAAAAACCGCTGCCTTACTATCCAAAAACAATTGGCATCGTCACCAGCTCCGCCGGAGCGGCGGTACACGATATGCTGAGGATTCTGAATAGCAGATACCCTCTGTGCCGCGTTCGGCTGTTTCCGGTGCGCGTACAGGGTGTGGAAGCCCCCGCTGAAATCGTAGAGGCCATTCGATTTGCCAATGAGTACAAGCTGGCGGATTTGCTGATTGTAGGGCGGGGCGGTGGATCTATTGAGGATTTATGGGCATTTAATGACGAACAAGTTGCCCACGCAATCTTTGAATCCCAAATTCCTGTCATTTCTGCCGTTGGTCACGAACCCGATGTAACCATTGCGGATTATGTAGCTGATGTTCGGGCGGCGACGCCATCCAATGGTGCAGAGCTGGCAGTACCGCATCAAGATGCTCTGCGGCAAAATCTGGACAGCTTGTCATCTGCTATGCAAACCATGCTGCTACGGCAGGTGAAGTCATGCAAACAGCGTTTGCAGCTATTGTCCCAATCTCAGGCTTTGCAAAGTCCCACGGCTTATTTGGAACAAAAAAGTAAGTCCTTGCAAGTTTTACGGGAAAAGTTGATTTCCGTACAAGACTCTTATTTAGACCAAAAGAAGCAGAAATATGTGGAATTCACAGCAAAATTAGACGCTATGAGTCCTTTAAAGGTGCTTTCCCGCGGCTATGCCATGGTGCAGACAGAAGAGGGGAAAGTGCTCAAATCTGTAAATCAGACGAAGGTGGGAGAGGAATTGTCCATTTCTCTTGCCGATGGCGAGCTTCGTGCCGCTGTTACTCATCGAAAGGAGATGCAATCATGACAAAGGAATCTTTAAGCTTTGAGGCTGCTATGGAGCGCTTGGAGAAAATTGTTCGCGTTATGGAGCAGGGCGATGTTGCTCTAGATGAGTCGCTGAAACTCTTTCAGGAGGGCACAGAGCTGGTGCGAACCTGCTCTGCAATGCTGGAGAAGGCACATATGCAAATTGAATTGGTAACGAAGGGTGCTGATGGCGCGCCTGTAATCAAGGAGTTCAAAGATGAAATTTGAAGAGCAGACTTCACTTTACCGCGAGCGTATAGAAAAGGAACTTCGCTCATGGATGGAGCAATTTCATAACGAGCCGCAAACAGATTTGTATTCTGCTATGGAATATAGTCTGCTTGGCGGCGGCAAACGCCTTCGGGGCATATTTGCATTGGAATTTTGCCGCATGTGCTGCGGAGATTATCAAAAGGCAATTCCCTTTGCCATGGCGGTGGAAATGATTCATGCGTATAGCTTGATTCATGATGACCTGCCTTCCATGGACAATGACACCATTCGCCGCGGAAAGCCCACAAATCATATTGTTTTTGGCGAAGCAATGGCAATTTTGGCAGGGGATGCCCTTTTGACAGATGCCTTTGCGTCAGCGGCTTCTGCTGATCTGCCTGCTAAGGATATTGCCTTTGCTGTTTCCGTGCTTGCCAATAACGCAGGCTCAATGGGAATGGTTGGCGGTCAAGTGCTGGATATCCAGAGCGAGCAGCGTGATTTGACAGAGCAGGAGGTTTTGGATATTCAAGGCCGCAAAACCGGCGCACTGATCAATGCGGCGTGTGTGCTCGGCGTGATTGCCGGTGGCGGAAATGAAGAGCAAATTGCGGCAGCCTCCGGATTTGCGGCAAGTCTCGGTTTAGCTTTTCAGATTCGCGATGATATGCTGGATGTCATCGGCACAGAAGGGGAAATGGGCAAGGGTCTTGGTACAGACGCTCAAAAGAATACCTTTGTGCGGCTATATGGCTTAAATGCTTGTGAGGAACTGGTGCAGAAGTACACGAATTTAGCAGTTCAATCTATCTCCTCCTTTAAGGACGCTTCGTACTTAATTTCCTTAGCAGAAGGCTTGACCACAAGAAGAAACTAGTTCGTTATGAGGTGCAATCTTTGATTCGAGAATGTGTTGATGAGGAATTGATGAATATTTTTCTGGATTTTGGCGAGTGTATGATGCTCTCAGGTGCCGAAATTTCCAGAGTGGAGGACAGCCTTTCCAGAATGGGAAAGTCTTACGGTGCAGAGCAAACGGATGTGTTTGTGATTACATCCAGCATCGAACTTACCATGTCCTTTTCTGACGGGAAAAGCGTGACAAGAACCAGACGCATTCTTTCCTCTGTTTCTAATGATTTTAAAAAACTTAGTCGGTTGAATGCATTAAGCCGTCAATGCGCCGTCAAACCGATGGATTTAGAACAGCTTCGCTGTGCGCTCACAGAAATTCAAAACGGAAAAGTTTCTGATTTTAAGAAATATGCCGGTAGTTTTCTTGCGGCCGCAGGTTTCTGTGTGTTTTTTGGTGGAACTGTGCTGGACGGCCTTGTTTCCGGTATCGTTGCGTTGTTTATATGCTGGATGCAGCTTAAATTGTCCTGCATTTCCCCCAACGAGGTGTTTTTCCTGTTTTTCAGCTCCTTTATCATGGTTGCTGGGATTTGCGTTGCAAATTTGTTTTTGCCGACATTGCATCTAGATATGGTCATCATTGGCGATATTATGCTGCTAGTGCCCGGAATTGCCATTACCACAGCAGTCCGTGACACCTTGATAGGCGATACCATTTCCGGCATTACCCGATTAGCGGATTGCTTAATGTGGGCAATGGCATTGGCCGCCGGTGTGATGGTGGCTATGCTTGCATTTGTGAGGTGATAGCTATGGATTGGATGATTCAGCTTTTTGCGGCGCTTGTTGGCTCCGCGGGTTTTAGCTTGCTTTTTAACGTGGAAAAGCGGTATCTTATCATAGCAGCCCTTGGCGGATTTCTGGCATGGGGAACTTATTTGGTCTGCGATTTGGCTTTGGGACTTAATTTCCTTATTTCCACGGTCGTTGCCGCAGCAGTAGGACAGATTTACGGTGAAATTCTTGCCCGCGCCTGCAAAACACCCACGACTTGTTTTGTCATTCCTGCCATGGTTCCGCTGATTCCCGGTGGTGCGCTGTACCGCACGATGTATTCTGCTGTTTTTCGGAATTGGGATCAGTTTCGTCTTTATGGAACGTCAACCTTGCTTGCCACACTTGGTATTGCTGTGGGTTTGAGTCTTGTTAGCGGAATGCTGTATATTTTTAGGCATCGTGGTAGGCTTAAAAAGACATAATGAAAACCGCCTTCTCATTGAGAAGGCGGTTTTGCATTTAAAAAGCATGGGGAATGTGGATTCCCCATGCCCAGCCCACTTTGGCCGTGTGCATCCCATTATGACCTGCACCAATTAGCAGGTGGGTTGCTTCTCCGCATCTTAACTGTTCCCAACGTCCCTGACAGTGTCAAGCAGAGCAGGGGAGGTCTACAAAACGACTTGGAAGTTATGCATCCCGTATTCAAAAATGTGGGTCCAAAAGGACACATCACGCACCAAGCAGGACATGGGTTTTATTCCTGCTCGTCATAGAGCTGATCCATCATAAGCTGATGGACTGCTTCCAATTCTTCTTGATCTTCGATGGCACAAAGGATCTCTTCACCGTTTTCCTCCGCGGATTTGAGAATACTGACTTGTAAATCGCTGTCATCTTCCGATGCAGGAATGACTGCAAGATACGTGCTGCCATTGTATTCTAAGGTGGTCAGCACTTCCAGCTCGTATTCTGTGCCGTCTTCATCCGTGATAGTTAAAAAATCGGAGCCGTACAAATCGCTCATGGGAACCTCCAATATGTTATGTTTTAATTTTATGCTTTTTGAGTTGTCGTATTCGTGAGAAATAAATTTGACTCAGGAAAGGTAATCGGTAATAAATTTAAAAATCTGCGCTTTTGAATGAAAATATATGCCTTTTTCCAGTGTTTTTCTGTCACTATCGGGTAAATTGCTGACGGAATAGGGAAAAACTTGCGATGGATGTGGTTCTCCATCTTTCCATATGGCTACCTTTCCTTCGTATACACCCAGAAGAAAACCGCATAGAAGCATGAAGGATAACACTCTGCACTTCATGTTTAGACGCCTCCTTTTGGCAGTAGTATGCCATCAGGGCGGCGTTTTAGTCATGTTAAGCGAAGTAGAAATCCTGAAAGTAATCTGAGCAATGGAAGTTTGGCTTTGGTAAATCGATCGGAAATGCGGAAAGGTAATGTTCCTGCACAGTTAGATCGCCGCACTTATAAAGATTTGCTCGGATTTTGCCACCGCTCACAGCTTGGAAATTCGGGAAGAATGTGCGAATAAAGGAGTAGGGGATTCGGTAAAATACTTCCCACCCGCCATCAAATTTCTGAATTGCGGGAATAAAGGGAGCATTCACAGGGACAATACGCAGTCGGTCAGCCATCGCCAACCCGATGCCCATCCAGAGGCAACCGTTGGGATTGACTTCGATATTTATATATCGGCCATCGTCTTCCACAGGCGCAAAGAAAAATTCCAGACAGCTATCAAGATAAGGCTCACCTAAGGGACCAGTTTCCTCCGCACGGATATTCGGCTCCATGGCAAGCAAATGCACAAGAATTCCCTGGTCGTCGTAGGCAAGCTGTGCTTCTGCTTTGATCGGAACCTCGGGGCTCCAAAGCAGATGATCAATAGGCAAAACGGGAATAGAGGACCAATCTGCCTCGCCGTGAATGTAGGAAATGGTATATTGCTTCATACAATATGCTCCTTTGTGGATAAATTAACACCATAAGCTTACCACAAATCCCTATGATTTGCAATGGATTTTACGGTATTTTGTGAATGTCTACGAAAAATGTATTTTCATGAAAACTTTTCTTTTTCTTCATAAAATAACTCTTTCGTTTTTCGTTGGGGTATGCTATAATGATACAAGAATAACTATGACATCATGTTAATTGCTTGTTTACTTCTGTGAATTTGGAGGTTTTATATGTCGAATGAACAATCGCAACCGAAAAGAAGGGTGTCCAGACAGTCATGGAATCCCGGTCCTTTTTTGGTGTTCTTGCGTAAATTCTGGACAGTTGTATATTCTGCGCTGAAAATTGCCGCGGCTTCCATGGTGACAGTGGTAATAATCGGCGGCGTTTGTCTGCTTGTGTTTGCCGGTATACTGGCGAATTATTTGGAAAATGATATTTTGCCTAATGCAGATGCTACTTTGGATAACATCCTGTTGGGTCAGAATTCTTATGCTTATTATATAGACTCTTCCGGAAACATTCAGGTTTTGCAAAAGCTTTATGCCGATATCAACCAGGAATGGGCGGATTATGAGGACATTCCTGAGGATCTTGTTCACGCAGCGGTTGCTATCGAGGACAAGCGTTTCTTTGAACATCAGGGCGTTGACTGGATTACAACTGTCAAAGCCTGTGTGAGTATGTTTGTCGGCGGCCGTGAATTTGGCGGCTCATCCATCACCCAGCAGCTGATTAAAAACTATTTCCAAGAGGACGATGTAACAGTTCAGCGTAAGGTTTTGGAAATTTTCCGCGCAACGGAGCTGGAAAAGCGGTACGACAAAACCGTGATTATGGAGTATTACCTGAATATTATCTATTTAGGTGAGCGCTGTAACGGTGTCAAGGCCGCCGCTGCCAAGTATTTCGGTAAAGAATTGGAGCATTTGACTACGGCAGAATGCGCTGCTCTGATCAGTATTACAAATAACCCTTCGCTGTATAATCCTTATCGCGTCACATTGGATAAGTCCGGCAAGACGGGCATGGAGCAAAACAACGAGCGCCGTACGAATACCCTTTGGATGATGCGTAATGAGGGATATCTAACGGAGGACGAATATCAAGCTGCCTTGGCTGAGGAATTGGTGCTTAAACGCGGCATTTCTGATGAGGACAAAGTAGCGGATTGTCCCAATGATGAATGTCTGTATCACGGCAAAGTCGGCACATTCGAAAAGCAAACCGACGGCAAGTATTACTGCCCAAAATGCGGCTCTGTTACTACCATTGGCGAGAATGCTTCTCAGGAAGTGTATTCTTACTTTATGGACACTGTGATTAAGGATGTGGCCAAGGCGCTGGCTGAAAAGAATGGTGTTGATTGGAACTCCGACACTGAAAAACTGTATATCGAACTGATTGGCAAAAGCGGATATCACATTTATACCACCTTGGATATCGATGTCCAAAATCAAATTGACAAGATATACGAAAATCTTAACGAAATTCCTACCGCAATGAGCTTGCAGCAGCTGCAATCCGGTATGGTGGTGATTGACAACGTCACAGGCGATATTGTTGGTATTGCAGGAGGTGTCGGCAAAAAAGATACCCACTTCGGCTTCAACCGCGCAACCGGCGCTATGCTGCAACCCGGTTCCTCCATGAAACCGCTGACGGTTTATGCACCTGCTTTTGAGCTTGGCATTATTACACCGGCATCGGTTATGGATGATATGCCGCTGTATTATAAAAACGACCGTCCGTTCCCTTATAACGACGGCAGAACCTATTCCTATTCCCAGACTGTTTTAAGTGGTGTGATTTCTTCTATCAACGCAGTTGCAGTGGATACCTTGGACACCATCGGCACCACATATAGTTTGAATTTTGCTAAGAATAAGTTCCGTCTTTCTACTTTGGTGGAATCTTACGTCAATTCCAATGGTCAGATATTTACGGACGACGATTATTCGCCCTTGGGCATGGGTGCGCCCACAATTGGTGTTTCTGTGCGTGATATGGCAGAAGCCTATGCTACCTTTGCCAATAACGGCGTATATCGTGAATCCCGTACTTTTACAAAGGTATACGACAGTAACGGCAATTTGGTGCTGGACAATGTGCAGGATTCCGAACAGATTCTCAGCAGCAAGACTGTCAATTATGTGAATTACTGCTTAAAGGCAGCAGTTGACGGCGGTACCGGCTATAATGCGCGGATTCCCGGTATTTCTGTTGCAGGTAAGACCGGTTCTACTTCCAGCTACCGCGACCGTTGGTTCTGCGGTTTTACCGGTTATTACACCGCGGCAACATGGTGTGGCTACGATATCCCCGAAGTTATTAACCTCACAGGCTGGGATACCTCTAACCCCGCCGGCCGTTTGTGGAAAAAGGTTATGGCACCTCTGCACACAGGCCTTGCAGACAAGACGCTTTACAGCACAGAGGGCATGAAATATGTTTCTGTATGCTTGGATTGCGGCAAGTTGGCAACGGATGCCTGCAAGCAGGATGCCCGCAGCGTCAGCCGTGTGTCCGGTGCCATGGTATATGAAGAAGATGCGCCCACAGAAACCTGTGACTGCCATGTAGTCATGGACTTCTGCGAAAGCTGTGGCTGTGTTGCCAATGAGTATTGTAAGAAGTTGGCCAGAGTTGGTAAGGCCAAGCTCGTTAAGAAATCCGTGGTGAAAATGACAAAAGCACAGGTCAATAGAATTGCTCAGGCAGCTACCAACGGCCTCTACGGATCTCATACAGTTGATTACTTTGTGTATCTTGTTGACGCAGAGGGCAACCCCTTAAATAGCTATAAGGGCATCAAAGGTGACAAGAATGTTGGTGTTGCAGCACCATATCTTGTTTGCAATAAGCATAGCAAAGCGGATTGGGATGCCTATTTGACATCCAACCCCGGTTATACAGATCCTGATGCTCCGGTTGAAGAACCCACCACACCCCCGACAGAGGAGAACATGGAATGATTTGGATATCTGATCAATGGAAGGATTATGAAATTCTTGACGCGTCCGATGGCGAACGTTTGGAGCGTTGGGGAAAGCATATTCTTGTGCGTCCTGATCCTCAGGTGATTTGGAGCACACCAAAGCTTGACCCCCGTTGGAGAAAATACGATGCCCGATATTTGCGTTCCAATACCGGCGGCGGCCATTGGTCTGATCATAATCTTCCTGAGCGTTGGCAGATTCGATATAAGGACTATTTGACTTTTAATGTCAAGCCGATGAATTTTAAGCATACCGGCGTATTTCCTGAGCAGGCGGCGAACTGGGATTTTATTCGCGAAAAGGTGGCTTCCGCCAATCGTCCTGTTCGTGTTCTGAACTTGTTTGCTTATTCCGGCGGTGCAACCTTAGCAGCCGCTGCCGGCGGCGCGGAGGTCTACCATGTTGACGCGTCTAAGGGCATGGTGGCATGGGCAAAGGAAAATGCTCAGGCTTCCGGCTTGGCAGGCAAACCTATTCACTGGATTGTGGATGACTGCGGCAAGTTTATTCAGAGAGAAATTCGCCGCGGTCGCCGTTATGACGGCATCATCATGGATCCGCCCAGCTATGGCAGAGGGCCCAGCGGTGAGATTTGGAAAATGGAGACCAGCTTTTATCCGTTTCTGTTGGAAACCGCAAAGCTGCTGACGGATAATCCTTTATTTGTAATTATCAATTCTTATACTACCGGTCTTGCGCCTTCTGCCGTGGGTTATGCTGCGGATGTGGTGTTTGGCGAAAACCATGGCGGCAAGACACAGGTAGGGGAGCTTGGCCTGCCGGTCACAGCTTCGGGTATTATGCTGCCCTGTGGCTCCACAGGCAGATGGATGCCTTAATTTGGAGGAATCATTTTGAGCACTGCTATTTCATTGGAACATTTGGCTTATACTTATCCGGGCGTGGACAGCACGCCCGGCGTCGCCGTATTTAAGGACTTGAATTTACAAGTGGAATCCGGCTCATTTGTGGCGATTTTAGGCGGCAACGGCTGCGGAAAATCAACATTGGCCAAGCATTTAAATTCCATATTGCTTCCTACCGGCGGTAAGGCCTATGTGTTCTCAATGGATACATCGCAGGAAGAAAAGCTTATCGCCATTCGCAGAACTGTGGGTATGGTATTCCAGAATCCCGATAACCAGATTGTTGCCAATGTGGTGGAAGAGGATGTGGCTTTCGGACCTGAAAATTTAGGCGTTGCTAGTCCGGAAATTCGAAGGAGAGTGGATTTGGCGCTGAAACAGGTCGGCATGTATGAATATCGAAACCATGCTCCTCACTTGTTATCCGGCGGTCAAAAACAACGTATTGCCATCGCCGGAATCATTGCCATGGAGCCGAAATGCATTGTGCTGGACGAGCCGACTGCGATGCTTGATCCCAAAGGCCGCCGTGAGGTCATGGATACCATTCTGCGCCTTAATCGTGAGAAGGGGATTACCGTAATACTGATTACCCATCACATGGATGAGGCAGCACAGGCGCAGCGCGTGGTGGTACTTCACAAAGGTCGCATTGCATTAGACGGGGCACCGAAGCAGGTGTTTTCCCAAATTGATAAGCTTCACGACATTGGTCTTGCAGCGCCGGATACCGTGGAATTATGTCATTTTTTGAATAAGAATGGTTTTGCATTGCCTCTTGATTCATTGAGCGTTGAGGAGTGCGCACAGCAGATTTACAAAGCATTTGCCGCTAAGGCATAGGAGGAATTGAAATTGGCGCCCATTTTGCAGGTCAACCAATTATCATTTAAATATAGCACCGGCACGCCGTTTGAGCATACTGCTCTGGACAGCGTGAGTTTTAGCGTGGAAAAGGGAGAGTTCATTGGCGTGATTGGCCATACCGGCTCAGGAAAATCTACGCTGATGCAGCACCTGAATGGTCTTTTAAAGCCTACATCCGGCAGTGTATTACTGGATGGAAAAGATATTTGGTCGGATAAAGCGCTGACCAGACAAGCACGTTTTCGCGTCGGTTTGGTGTTTCAGTATCCCGAATATCAGCTTTTTGAGGAAACGGTCTATCAGGACATTGCCTTTGGCCCTAAGAACATGAAGCTTAACAAGGATGAGATTGACCGACGGGTACGGGAAGCGGCAGGCTTTGTTGGAATTTCCGATGAACAGCTGCAAATGTCGCCTTTTGACCTTTCTGGTGGTCAAAAACGGCGGGTTGCCATTGCCGGTGTGATTGCAATGGAGCCCGAGGTTTTGATATTGGACGAGCCTACCGCCGGCCTCGACCCCTCGGGACGGGAAGAAATTCTTTCCAACATAGAAGCGTATCGAAAAGGCAAAAACGCGACCATCCTTATGGTAAGTCACTCCATGAGTGAGGTTGCTCGCTTGACAGACCGACTGCTGGTGCTAAACGAAGGCGGCATCGCCTTTGACGGCACACCGCAGGAGGTGTTTTCTCACGCTCAGCAGCTGGTAGATATGGGATTGGATATTCCGGATATTACCCGTGTATTTCTGCGTTTGCGGGAGCTGGGAATGGATGTTAAGCCGGCTTATACGCAATCGCAGGCTATTGATGCCCTGAATCAGCTCAGAGGAGGGGAAGGCTATGCTTAAAGATATTACATTGGGTCAATATTTCCCGGGAAATTCAACCATTCATCGCATGGATCCGAGATCAAAGTTGATCTTATTGGTGGTCTATATTGTTGCGCTGTTTTCTTCTGTAAGTTGGGCGTCTTATACCGCTTGCTTTGTGTTTATCATAGGAAGTATTTTGATTTCCCGGATTCCTGTTAAATCCTTCCTGCGGGGCATGAAGCCTCTGGCAATGATTTTAATCTTTACGGCGGTCTTGAATTTGTTCTTTACTCAGACAGGCTCCACGCTAGTTTCTTTCTGGGTTATTACCATTACAACGGACGGTTTGTTCCGCGCATTGATGATGTTTGCAAGAATTACCATGCTTATTGCCGGTACTTTCTTAATGACATATACCACATCTCCTATATCCTTAACGGACGGTCTGGAATCCTTGCTCAGCCCCTTAAAGGTGATTAAGGTACCTGTGCATGAGCTTTCCATGATGATGTGTATTGCTTTCCGTTTTATTCCCACCTTAATTGAGGAAACGGATAAAATTATGTCGGCCCAGAAGGCCCGTGGTGCAGACTTTGAAAGCGGAAAGCTTATGGAGCGTGTAAAAGCCTTAGTGCCGATTTTGGTGCCGCTGTTTGTTAGCGCATTTCGTCGGGCTGATGAGCTGGCTACCGCTATGGAGTGTCGTTGTTATCAAGGCGGAGATGGGCGGACAAAAATGAAATTACTGCGGTATCACCGGCAGGATATATACGGCTTTACTGCCGGAATTATGCTTCTGGCATCGGTATTTATCCTGAGAGCGTTTGGGATGTGAGGAAAATCATGCGAAATATCGTTCTGTTTTTAACATATCTTGGAACAGCGTACCATGGTTGGCAAATGCAAAAAGATTTGCCCACAGTGCAGGAAACCATGGAAAAGGCGATTGGGGCTGTGGTGGGTCACACTGTTCACGTGACCGGCTGCGGAAGAACGGATGCCGGTGTTCACGCCAAGTGTTATGTGGCGAATTTCCGCACGGAATCTACCATTCCTGTGGAACGGCTTCCCTATGCACTGAATACGCATTTACCTGTTGACATAGTGGTAACAAAGGCTTTTGATGTGCATGAGGACTTTAATGCCATTGGTTCCTGCGCAAAGAAAGAATATACCTATTTGATTTATAATTCCCGTGTCCGCGATCCGTTCTATGTGAATCGCGCGTGGTTTTATCCCAAACATTTGGATGAGAAAATTATGCAGCAGGCAGCGCAGCAATTTGTGGGCACCCATGATTTTGCGGCGGTACGTTCTGTGGGGACAGATGTGAAATCTACTGTTCGTACTGTTTATCATTTTGAGGTGGAACGGAAGGATAACTTGATCGAGCTTCGTGTCTGCGCCAATGGATTTCTTTACAACATGGCGCGGGCAATGGTAGGAACGGTTGTGTATGCCGCAGAAGGGAAGATTCTGCCGGAGCAGATCGGTGAGATTCTGCAAGCAGGCAACCGCACCGCTGCTGGCCCGACTGTACCCGCGGGTGGACTTTACATGAGCCATTTATGGTACGATGACGGAGTGGAAAATTTTGAATGTTTTCAGCCGTAAAAGTTTATAGAATGTTTGAAAATTTACGCTTTTGCTATGATATAGTAGTGTAAAATTGCAATTACCCAGATAGGAGTGATGGATATGCAACCAAAGCTTTGCACACGCTGTAAGAAAAATATCGCGGTTGTATTTATTACGAAAATCGAAAATGGCGCAACGCTGAACGAGGGATACTGCTTAAAGTGCGCCCGCAGTCTTGGTGTTCCCCAAATTGATCAGGCAGTAAAGCAGATGGGCTTTTCTGATGAGGATTTAGATAATCTTTCTGATGAGATGAGCAGCATGTTCGGGCAAATTGATCAGGAAAATGACGAGGATGAAACCGACAGCCAAACTGCAACCTTTCCCATGCTGAATCAGATGTTTGGCGCGTTTAATATGAATGCAAATCCCAATCTTCCATCCCAGAAGAAAGAAGAGGACAGCGGCAAGTGCGAAGAGAAGGGCAAGGGAAAGAAAAGTGCGAAAAAGCATAAATTCCTTGACAGCTACTGCATGAATTTAACATCCAGAGCAAGAGAAGGAAAGCTGGATAAAGTGATTGGCCGCGATGTAGAAACGGAGCGTGTCATCCAAATCCTTAATCGCCGGCAGAAAAACAATCCTTGCTTGATTGGTGAGCCCGGTGTTGGTAAAACTGCCATTGCAGAGGGACTTGCCCAGCGAATTGCCGCAGGCGAAGTGCCGTTTAAGCTGCAAGATAAGGAAGTGTTTCTCCTAGATTTAACGGCATTGGTAGCCGGAACGCAGTTTCGTGGCCAGTTTGAAAGCCGCATGAAGAGCCTGATTGCCGAAATCAAGGAATGTGGCAACATTATTCTGGTCATTGATGAAGTTCACAATTTAGTGGGCGCAGGAGATGCTGAGGGCTCTATGAATGCGGCTAACATCTTAAAGCCTGCGCTGTCCAGAGGGGAAATTCAGGTGATCGGTGCCACCACCTTCAACGAATACCGCAAGCACATCGAAAAGGATGCGGCTTTGGAGCGTCGTTTCCAGCCGGTAAGCGTGGCTGAGCCGTCTATTGAGGAAGCCTGTCAGATTATGCAGGGTATTTCCCAAAGCTATGCGCAGTTTCATGGCGTTTCTATTTCTCCGGAAATTGCCAGACAATGTGTTGTTCTGGCGGAACGCTATATTACTGACCGATTCCTGCCAGATAAGGCCATTGACCTTTTGGATGAGGCCTGCTCCGATGTAAATTTGCAGTGCAAAGAGATTTCCGAGCTTGCCAAGCTCCGCAAGGAACGGGACGATTATGAGCTGGAACTTCAAATGCTCACAGAGGACACAGAGAATGAGCATTATGAGCGCCTTGCCCACATTCGCAGCCGTCTTTGTCAGATCGGTACACGGATTGAGGAGCTGGAACAAGTGCCGCCTCCTGCTGTTACCATGGAAAATCTGGCGCGGATTATTGAGCTTTGGACAAAGATTCCCGCCTCCAAGATTAAGGCACAGGAATATCAGCAAATCAACGGCCTGACTGACCGGTTGAAGCATCATATCATTGGTCAGGACGAGGCCGTGGATGCAGTTTCCAGAGCCATTCGCCGTCACCGTGTAGGTATTTCCGCCAAGAAACGACCTGCATCCTTTATTTTCGTCGGTCCTACCGGTGTGGGCAAGACCGAGCTTGTAAAAAGACTGGCTGACGATTTGTTTGACAGCGTGGATAGCTTAATTCGGCTGGACATGTCCGAATACATGGAAAAGCACACCGTTTCTAAGCTCATTGGTTCGCCCCCCGGCTATGTCGGCTATGACGAAGCCGGACAGCTCACAGAAAAAATCCGCAGAAGGCCATACAGTGTTGTTTTGTTTGATGAGATTGAAAAGGCTCATCCTGATGTTCTGAATGTTTTGTTGCAGGTTTTGGATGATGGACGCATCACCGATGCGCAAGGCAGAGTGGTGAATTTTGAGAATACCATCATTGTCATGACTTCTAATGCCGGTTCAGAAGGCCGTGTTGGCGGCATGGGCTTTGGCAGAACTGACCACCAGATGGTAAGCGAAAAGACAATGAAGGCGCTATCTGAATTTCTCCGCCCTGAATTTCTTAACCGCGTGGATGAAATCATTACCTTCCATCATTTAACCGAGGATAACTTTAAGGGTATTGCCGACATCATGCTGAAAGAGTTGCGCAGCAATCTGGAAGCCAGAGGTTTGACATTGACCTGGGAAGAATCTTTAAAAGAATACTTGGTGAAGAAGGCATATTCTGTGACCTACGGAGCGAGAAATCTTCGCCGCACCATTCAGACAGAGCTGGAAGATCCCGTTTCTCAAAAGATTATCGATTCCTTTGATAATCCCATTTCCACTATTTCTGTGGCAGTCGACGGGGATGCGTTGCACATTTCGGCACAGTGATAAACGGGAGGCTATGCCTCCCGTTTATTATAAATCCATGGTTCTTGTGACCTTGTCTGTTACCATCCAAGCTGCGTCTTCCACTTTATCTGCTGCCTTATTTGCCAGTTTCCGCACAGTACTTTTTTGAGGCAGCATCATGATTGCAACTGCACCCACGGCAGCGCCGATTCCCATGGTAATGGCTACACCTGTCAGTTTCATTTCTTTCACTCCCTTCATGCATAGTATTCCCTTCGGATTTCTTTTCATATATGGAAAGGTTTTTCTGCAATTTTGGTTGAGTTTTTCTGATGGTATGTGATATAATGGTAGAAAAGGAGGGGATTTCATGTCTCTTGATATTCTGCACGCGAAGATTCGAAAATTGAAAAATCCGTCCGTTGTGGATTTTGGCATGAAGTTTGAAGATTTACCGCCAAGTTTGATTGCGGAAGAAGGCAGTCAACTTTCCGCTTACCGTCGTTTTTGCAACGATTTGATGGAGCATCTTCGTGATATTGTACCTGCCGTGCGGTTTAATTTCAGTTTGTTTGCGCTGATGGGCGCTGAGGGCTTAGATGTTCTTCGCACCTTGCTAACCAACGCCAAAAACCACGGCTTCTATGTTCTGCTGGATGCACCTGAGATTTTGTCTCCATGGGGCGCTGACAGAGCCGCAGAGGGTATTTTCGGCAGTGAGCAGTATCTTTGTGATGCTCTCATTGTAAATCCTTTTATCGGCAGCGATGCCATAAGACCGTTTCTGCCTTATGTAAAAGATGGTGATAAAGAGCTGTTTGTTTTGGTTCATTCACCTAACAAATCCTCCCATGAACTGCAAGATTTGCTATCCGGCAGCCGTCATGTGTATGATGCCGCTGCGGAGCTTGTAAATCGGTTTGGCGAGCAGAATTTGGCTCGGTCTGGTTACGGTCGCGTTTGTGCTGTGACAAGTGCCTGCAACGGTGAGCAGCTTCGTACTCTGCGTATGAAGCACAGTCGGGTTTTTCAAATGGTCGATGGCTTGGATTATCCCAGCGGCAATGCGAAAAATTGCAGTTTGGCCTTTGACCGATTAGGATATGGCGCTGTGGTCTGCGCAGGCCCGTTCGTTACTGCTGCGTGGAAAGAAGCCGACAAGGATACGGATTATGCCTGCGCTGCAAAGCAGGCTGCCGAGAGAATGAAAAAGAACATTGCCCGCTATATTACCATCTATTAAGGAGTGCTCATGCTTAAAATTTACGGAAGTATGCTTTGTCCTGACTGCGTGGAATGTTTAAAAGATCTGGATAGGGTAGGGGTGCACTACGAATATTTTGATATTTGTGACCATTTGCCCCATATGAAGGAATTTTTAAACCTGCGGGACGAAAATGTAATTTTCAATTCTGTAAAACGAAATGGCAGCATTGGAATTCCTTGCCTTATTGATGATAACTGCTGCGTTACATTAGATTGGTCTCAATATGTAAGTCAGGACAATGCCTGACATTACTCCATGATGGTAGAAGGATAACGGCCGCGTATGCGTTCGGAGTCGTCGGGAGTCTGATCTACAATGCCATTATTACCATCTTGCGGGTTTTGGGAATTGTCGTCCATAGGCTGATTTCGGCAACCTGCAAACAGTGTTGCACTTAGTGTAATTGCCATGGCTAAACAGATGAATTTTTTCATAATGCGCCTCCATTTCGTTGTTATGAATGTAGTGTTTCCTGATTGTCGGAAAATACACTGTAATTGCGCAGATACTTTTTTAGAAAATTTTTATTTTACCATTGCTATTTTTAAGATGTTGGATTATAATATCTAGGATAATAAATACAAAAAGGAGAATCCTTTGTTATGAAGAAGCTTGCGGTTAAAAAGAATGTTGAATGCATGGCTTGTTTAGAATGTGTGCGCGCCTGTTCTCAGGCATTTTATAAGGAATTTCATCAGGATTATTCCGCCATTCAGATTGTCGCGAAAGGTGCCGGTGCAAAGCCCAATGTGTGTATCCAATGCGGAAAGTGCATGAAGGCTTGTGAGCATGGTGCCATCACGCAGAATGAAAAGACTGGCGTGTACATGATTAATAAAAAGCTTTGCGTGAGCTGTGGCAAATGCGTGGAAGTTTGCCCCATGAAGGTCATGGTACATAAGGAAGGAAATCCTGTTTCTAAGTGCATTGCTTGCGGTATTTGCGTGAAGGCTTGTCCCATGGAAGTTTTGGAAATTGTAGAAAAGTAATCAAGAATCCGACTGCAATGCAGTCGGATTTTTTATGCCGGAAAGCCTGCTTTCCGGCACTCTTTTTTTGAAAAAATGTAATGTGATAATTGCATATTTTCTCTTGGTATGTTATAGTATAAAAGAAATCTTACACCCGGAGGCGTTTATGTCGGATTTTACAGCTTTACAGCAGAAGTTTAGGGATTTTCACCCCTCTTGTGTTTTGAATTTTAATGAACCTATGTCTGCGCACACATCCTTTCGTATCGGTGGACCAGCCGAAATCATGGCATTTCCCAAGAATACTCAGGAGCTTTCTGAGATTTTAAAAATGTCCAAATTGTTGGACTGCAAATGCCGTATTCTTGGCGCAGGAACAAATGTGCTGGCACCGGACGAGGGAATAGAGGGAGTTGTCATTTGCTTAAAAGATTGCCTTGACGGCATTCGGCAGCTGGATGGCAACCGCATTGAGGTTTTTGCCGGCGTTACCATGACTCGCGCTGCGGTGTTTGCCGCGAATTTGGGGTTGGGAGGCATGGAATTTGCCCACGGCATACCGGGAAGCGTCGGCGGCGGTGTTTATATGAATGCAGGCGCGTATGGCGGCGAAATCTGCCAAATTTGCGAATCTGTCACTACCATGGATTTTGACGGCAATCTCAATATCCGAAATAATGAAGAAATGGACTTTTCATATCGCCACAGCATTTTGGAAGAAACAGGGGAAATTGTGATTTCTGCCGTGTTTCAGTTGTCCCAAGCAGACCCACAGGAAATTAAGAGCAAGATGAAGGAACTGATTTCCAAACGCAGCGCATCTCAGCCCCTGGATTTGCCGTCAGCAGGATCAGCGTTTAAGCGCCCTCAGGGTGCCTACGCCGCGGCATTGATCGAGCAGGCTGGCTTGAAGGGATTTCAGGTGGGCAATGCTGGTATCTCTAAAAAGCATGCAGGGTTTGCCGTGAATTTAGGCGGCGCGTCCGCAGAAGATGTGTGCAGCTTGCTTGCGCAGGTATCCGATAAAGTATATAAACAATTTCAGATCCGTTTAGAGCCGGAGGTTCGCATCTGGTAAAACACAGAAAGGAGGATCGCCAAATGATTTCGTTTTCCGCGTCTGTAAAGCAGGAAATATGCAAGAATATTCCCCAGAAGGCCTGCTGCGCGTTGGCGGAGTGTTTTGGCATCCTGCTTTATTCCAATAGCTTTGGCAGCGACGGGATTCGCATCATAACGGAATGTCGTGAATTTGCAGATTTCCTGCCGAAACTATTTAAAAAGGCTTTTTCCGTTATTTTTGATCAAATTCCTGATAAAAATGCACAGGGCAAGCTGAATTTTCAAATTACTGACCTCGATAAGCTTAAGAAAATTCTCTCCACCTATGGTTTGGATTCCAGAGAGAGCCTATCATTGCATGTCAATATGCCTATTGTTGAAGACGAGTGCTGTAAAAACGCTTTTCTGCGCGGCGCATTCTTGGCAGGCGGCAGTGTGACAGACCCCATCAAAGGATACCACATTGAACTTGCTACAACCCATAAGTTTGTTGCCGGTGAAACCTATATGCTCATGCAGGATGTGCTGGGATTCTATCCAAAAATGGCGCAGCGAAACGGCACGCATGTGCTGTACATGAAGCACAGTGAGCTGATTTCCGACTTCCTTACCTACCTTGGCGCGCCCATATCCGCTATGGGCATCATTGAGGTGAAATTGGAAAAAGAGCTGAACAACAAGGTCAACCGCCGCTGTAATTGCGACGATGCCAATACCTCTAAGGTTGTGGAGGCGGCGCAGGAGCAACTCTCAGCGCTTCGCATTTTGCGCGAACGGTGTTTGGTGGAATCCTTGCCTGTGAAATTACAGCAGGCTATGATTGCAAGAGAGAATAATCCCGAGTCCTCGCTTACTGAGCTGGCGGCAATGATGGAGCCGCCTATCTCAAAGCCCGCAATGAATCATCGTTTAAAGAAATTAGTAGAAATTGCAAAGGAGGCTGTATCATGAGCTTCGTTCATTTACATGTGCATACGGAATACAGCCTGCTGGATGGCGCTTGCCGGATTTCCGGCATGATGGATCGCGTCAGGGAGCTTGGTCAGAATGCCATTGCCATTACCGACCATGGTGTGATGTATGGATGCATTGATTTTTATAAGGCTGCAAAGGCAGCCGGTGTAAAGCCGATAATTGGCTGCGAGGTTTATGTGACTCGGCGCGGCATAGACGATCGCGTTCATGGCATCGATAATGACCCTTACCATTTGGTCTTGCTTTGCGAAAACCGCAAGGGTTATGAGAATCTTTGCTATTTAGTATCTCAGGCATTTATCCGCGGTTTTTACGGAAAGCCCCGTGTGGATTTGGAGCTTCTGGCGCAATATCACGAGGGCTTGATTGCGACCTCTGCCTGTTTGGCTGGCGGTGTCGCTCAGTTCTTAATGGAGGACGACTATGCCTCTGCCAAGGATTATGCGCTGAAAATGGCAGACATTTTCGGTCCTGAGCGTTTTTATTTGGAATTACAGGATCATGGCATTGAAGAGCAGCGAGCAGTCAATCAAGGTGTTATGCGCCTTGCCCGCGAAACGGGCCTGCCGTTAGTTGTTACCAACGATGCTCACTATTTGCGTCGTGAGGATGCTAAAATGCAGGACGTACTGCTTTGCATTCAGATGGGTAAAACCGTTGATGATACCAACCGCATGAAATTCCAGACAGAGGAATTTTACTTAAAGAGCGAGCAAGAGCTTCGCCAATTATTCCCTAATTGCGAGGAAGCCTTTGAAAATACGGCGAAAATTGCCGAAATGTGCAATGTGGAGTTTGAATTTAACAACTACCATTTGCCGTCTTTCCCCGTTCCCGAGGGATATACCAATGAGGAATACTTCCGCAAACTTTGTATGAGTGGCTTTGCCGAGCGCTATACAAATCCACCGCAGAGCTATTTGGATAGACTGGAATATGAAATCAGTGTTATCAGCCGAATGGGGTATGTAAATTACTACCTGATTGTTTGGGATTTTATCCGCTATGCCAAGGAATCCGGAATTCCCGTGGGCCCGGGCAGAGGATCCGGTGCGGCATCTATTGTGGCTTACTGTATGCATATTACAGAAGTCGACCCTATGAAGTATTCTCTGATTTTCGAGCGATTCTTAAACCCCGAGCGTGTCAGTATGCCCGACTTCGATACAGACTTCTGCCAAGAGCGCAGAGGGGAAGTCATCGACTACGTCATGCATAAGTATGGCAAAGATCGCGTTGCGCAAATTGCCACCTTCGGTACTATGGCAGCCCGCGGTGCCATTCGAGATGTGGGTCGGGCGTTGAATTTCAGCTATGCGGAAACGGATGTGGTTGCAAAGCTTGTTCCCACAATGCCTCTGCACATCACATTAAAGGACGCATTGAATATCAGTCCTAAGCTGAAAGAAATGTATGATGGCGACGAGCGTGTCAAATTGCTGATTGATACGGCAATGCAGTTAGAAGGCATGCCCAGAAATACTTCCACTCATGCCGCTGGTGTGGTGATTACCGCTGACCCTGTGAGCAGCTATGTTCCGCTGTCACGTAACGATGACACCATCGTAACCCAGTATACCATGACCACCATTGAGGAGTTGGGTCTGCTGAAAATGGATTTCCTTGGCCTGCGCAACTTGACGGTGATTAAGGATGCAGAGGAGCAAATCCGTAAGTTCCAGCCCGATTTTTCCATGGCGAACATTCCTGATGATGACGCAGAAACCTTTGCTATGGTAGCAGAGGGTAAAACCCAGGGCGTATTCCAGCTGGAATCTGCGGGTATGACCGGTGTGTGCGTGGGTATGAAGTCTTCGTCCATTGAAGACTTTACAGCGGTTGTTGCATTGTACCGACCAGGCCCGATGGATTCTATTCCCAAATTTATTTCCAACAAGCTAAATCCTGCAAAGGTTACCTATAAAACACCGCTTTTAGAGCCCATTTTGAAGGTGACCTACGGCTGTATCGTATATCAGGAGCAGGTGATTGAGATTTTCCGCTCTCTTGCCGGTTACTCCATGGGACAGGCAGACAATATCCGTCGCGCCATTTCCAAAAAGAAGCAGAAAATTATTGATGCTGAGCGGAAAACCTTTGTTTATGGCGATCAGGAGCAGGGGATTCCCGGTTGTATCGCCAAGGGTGTTTCTGAGGCGGTTGCCCAGTCAATTTATGACGAAATCGTGGACTTCGCCAACTATGCCTTTAACAAAGCTCACGCTGTCTGCTATGCCGTGGTTGCCTACCAGACGGCATACTTGAAATGCCACTATCCTAAGCAGTACATGGCGGCACTGATGACCTCTGTGCTGGATTCTGCCACTAAGATTTCCGGTTATATTGCCGAATGTAAGGAAATGGGTATTCCTGTTTTGCCTCCGAATATAAACCATTCCGATGACCACTTTACTGTGGAGGGCGATAGTATTCGTTTCGGACTTGGCGCAGTGAAAAATGTGGGTCGCGGACTGATTCGCACTATGGTTGCCAAGCGCAACGAGGACGGTCCTTTCAAGTCTCTTGAAGATTTCTTGCAGAGAATGGGGGAGGGCGAACTAAACAAGCGTGCCGTGGAACACTTCATTAAATGCGGCTCCATGGACTGTTTCGGATACCATAGAAGCGAGCTTTTAGCAGTGTATGACAGCATGATGGACAGCGTGGCATCGTCCAGAAAGAAAAATCTGGACGGCCAGATGGGTATGTTTGCCATGCTGGATGATGATCAGGCGGTGGAGATTCCAATTCCGAAGCTTGCGGAGCTGAAAAAAGTGGATTTAATGGCCATGGAAAAGGAAACCACAGGCATTTATCTGTCCGGTCATCCCATGGATGATTATCGCCAATACTTAAAGGGTACTCATATTGTTCCCATCGGCAAATTGCTTTCGAACGAATCCGGCTACCGCGACGACGATATTGTGAGTGTTGCCGGCATTGTGCAGGAAGTGAAAATGAAGACCACACGGAATAACTCTATGATGGCTTATGTGACCGTTGAAGATGACACCGGCAGTATGGAAATGCTGGCATTTTCCAATGTTTTGAGTCAGTATGGCGGTTATTTGAAAGAGAACAGCCCTGTGGTGATTTCCGGTCGGCTTTCCATGCGGGATGAAAAGGACTCACAAATTGTTATCAATCGTGCAAAGCTGATTTCAGACTTTGAAGCGCCCAAGACCCTATATGTGCAATTTACCTCTCAAAATGACCCAAATTACCATAAGGCCATTGAGCTGATTCGCGCTTGTTCGGGAACAGATACCGTCAAGCTGTATTTTGCGGATACTCGCGCGCTCATGGGTGGCAAAACTCAAATTAATCCACAGCTTTTAGATGCGCTGTCGCAGCTGCTGGGGCAAGAGAATGTTGTTTTGAAATAGCTTGGCTTTTTTGAAGAATTATGTTATGATATTTTGATGGAAGGAGCGATAGGTCTATGCGGAAAAATGGCTTGATTTTTATAACCGGATTGGCACTAACTATCCTCCTTTCCGGATGCAATATGCGCACTGTGGACGAGCTATACAGCCCTCCAAAGCGGCCCGATGCCTATACCAATCTGCAAACGGAAATTAACAAAGTGATGGTTGGCCTCGAATATAGCGCTCCTTTATCCGGTGAGAATCGGCAGGCGGTACAATCGGTGGATTTAGACGGAGACGGAGTTCTGGAATATTTACTGTTTACGAAACGTTCCTCGGAAATGCCGCTGCAAATCCATGTATTTTCCGGTGACGGGGAATCGTACAGCTTGATGGACACCATCGAAAGTGCCGGTACTGACTTTGAGCAAGTGGAATACCAGCAAATGGACAACCGCAAAGGCATGGAAATCATAGTTGGTCGGCGTGTTTCTGACCATGTTGTGAGAAATTTGTCTGTATATACTCTGCGGGATGGACAAATCGAACAGCTAATGACGGCTAATTATTCTAAATTTGTGTGCAGTGATTTGGATCGAGACCGCCTTAGTGAGCTCCTGGTTTTAAGGCCTGGCGAATCCGAGTCTGACAACGGCATTGCGGAACTTTATGGTATGGAAGGCAGCGCAATGGAGCGCTCACAGGAAGTAAGCATGTCCGAACCGTCCACTGATATTAAGCGAATCATGGTTGGCAAGCTGGCAGATGGTTTGGATGCAGTATATGTCGCTAGCGATGTGGATGGAAAAGCCATTATTACCGACGTATATGCGGTGGTAAACGGTGAATTTGCCAACGTTTCCTTTTCCAGTGAATCCGGTACCAGCGTACAGACGCTGCGAAATTATTATGTCTATGCCGACGATATTGACAGCGACGGTGTTTTAGAGCTTCCAAACTTGATTGAAATGAAATTTCCCAGTGACCTATTTACGGAACAATGGCAATACCTGATTCGTTGGTACTCCATTTCCTCCGACGGCACAGAAAGTGATAAGATATACACTTATCACAATTATGCCGGTGGCTGGTATGTGGAAATTCCCGAGAAATTGGCGTCTCGAATTTTTGTAGAACAAAAGGGAAACAACTATTTGTTTTATATTTGGGATGAATCGTTTTCAATTCAGCAGGAGCTTGCTACCATCTATGTTCTTACCGGTCAAAAGCGGGAAGAACAGGCTACAATTAACAATCGATTTGTTTTGTATCGTACAGAATCTACTGTTTATGCAGCAGACTTAAATGTTGCTGCGGCAACCTATGATGTATCCAGCGAGGAATTGCAGAAGAGCTTCCACATGATTCTGCAAGACTGGAATACAGGAGAAACATAAGAGGTGTCATCATGAAAAAGGTATTAATATTAGAAGATGAAGTGAATATTCGCAGCTTTGTGGTAATCAATCTGAAACGGGCGGGTTACCAGGTCATTGAAGCCGGAACAGGTGAAGAGGCGCTTGAAAAGCTTCGTCAGTTCCCCGACATTGGTGTGGCCATTTTGGACATTATGTTGCCGGATATGGACGGCTTTGAGGTCTGCCGCAGAATTCGTGCAACCTCTAAGCAAATGGGCGTTATCATGCTCACCGCCAGAACGCAGGAAATGGATAAAGTAACCGGCCTGATGACAGGCGCTGATGACTATGTTACAAAGCCTTTTTCTCCTGCTGAGTTAACCGCAAGAATCGATGCGCTTTTCCGTCGTTTAGGTGGTGATAACGAGGCGGATTCTCAGCTGCTGACACAAGGACCTTTCGTAATGAACACCCGTAATCATACCTTGGAGAAGAACGGTACAAGAATTCGCCTGACTCAGGTGGAATACGCAATTTTGAAGCTGTTTATGCAAAATCCCGGCCGCGCACTTTCCCGTGAGGACATTCTTTCAGCTGTTTGGGGCAGGGAATATGAGGGTGAGCTGAAAATCGTGGATGTGAATATTCGCCGTCTGCGAATTAAGGTGGAAGATGATGCAACCAACCCCGGCTATATTACAACCGTATGGGGTTTTGGTTATAAATGGGGGAACTAAGTTCTCCGGAAAAGAGGAAGTTCATGAAAAAGATTGGTGGTCTGCGAAAACGCTGGCTTTTCAATACAGCAGGTCTTGTGTTGGTGCTGGGCCTTATTTGCGTGATCGCTGTAACCATTGCGTTTTCTGCCTATTATTATTCCAACATGGAAGCAGATTTGGAATATCGCGCAAAGACCACCACTGACTTTTTCAGCAACTATATCAATCAAAATTACAAGGAATTTTATCAGTCCTGTATTTATTATGCCAATAACTTCGAGGATAGAAATACCTTGGAGCTGCAATTTATCGATGCGCGGGGCAGACTGGTTGCCTCTTCCTATGGTAATTGGGTGTTGGAATCTCCGAATACTCCGGAAATTGTGCAAGCTATTGCTACGCAAGGCATCCGGTCGTACAGAGGTATTGACACCCAAACAGGGGAGCGGATTATTGCCGTTTCCAGCGCTATGATTTACAGCAACGGTGAGGTCATCGGTGTTTTGCGATATGTTACCTCAACGAGATTGGTAGACTGGCAGATCTTTGTTGTGTTCTCCTTTGCTATGGGTATGCTTTTGCTGGTCATGCTGATTGTTTTGCTCAGCGGCAACTATTATGTGCGCTCGATTTTAATTCCTGTAAACGAAATTACGGAAAAAGCCAAACGCATTACCTCCGGCAGTTACGGTATTCAGATTGAATCGAAGTATAACGATGAAATTGGCGATTTGGTGGAAACCATCAATGAAATGTCGGTGCAGATCAACCAAAACGAAATTATTCAGAGGGATTTTATATCCTCGCTGTCTCATGAGCTTCGCACTCCGCTGACGGCTATTACCGGCTGGACAGAAACCATTCTCGCTTATGACGAATTGGATAAAGAAACGCTGCGGGGTATGAAGATTATCCATAGAGAAACCAAACGACTCACGGAAATGGTTGTAGATTTGCTGGACTTTACCAGAATTCAGGACGACCGCATGAAGCTGAATATTCAGCTAACGGATATCCGCACGGAGTTTGAAGATACGGTCTACATGTATTCCAGCCGACTGACCCAAGAGGGCATCACACTGGAATATTTAGATAACGAGAAGGATATCCCGGATATTCCCTGTGATCCGGAACGAATCCGCCAGGTATTTCTGAACATTTTAAACAACGCAGCGAAACACGGCGGTGAAGGCAAACGGATTGAAGCATCCATGGATGCGGACGATACCTATGTCACCGTTCAGATTCGTGATTTTGGCCCCGGTATCCCTGAGGATGAACTTCCCTTAGTGAAAAAGAAGTTTTACAAAGGCAGTTCTAAGGCCCGCGGCACAGGCATTGGTCTGGCTGTGTGTGACGAAATTATCGCTATGTTAAACGGCACATTGGAGCTGAAAAATGCAGAGGGCGGTGGCACGCTGGTTACCATTCAGCTTCCCATTGCACAGTAAGAGAGGACATGACTATGAGCAGTAAGCACCATGGATGTTGCGAAAAATTTAAAACCAGCATCGGTGGGCAGGCTCTCATCGAGGGCATTATGATGCGGGGACCGAAGAAGGATGCCATAGTTGTGCGTACTTCTGATGGATTGAAAGTGGATGTAAAAGTGCGTAAGCTGCCTAAGGAAAAATCCTTTGCCACATGGCCCCTGATTCGCGGCTGCGTGAACTTCTTTGATGCACAGGTAACGGGCGTTAATGCATTACTGCACTCTGCGGACTTATCGCCGGAGGAAGTACAGGAGCAGCCTTCTAAATTTGACCTTTGGTTAGAAAGCAAGCTTGGCAGTGAGGTCTTTAAAAAAGCGGTTGTGGGTTTGGCCGTGTTTTTTGGCATGGCTATGTCCATTGCACTTTTCTTCCTGTTGCCAATGGTGATCGGAGGCCTTTTTGCTGATTTTATACAGAATAATTTGCTGCAAAATCTTATTGAAGGCGCAATTCGGATTGTTATTTTCCTGTCGTACATGTTCTTGGTTTCCCGCATGAAGGAAATGCGCCGCGTATTTGCTTATCACGGAGCAGAGCATAAAACCATTCGCTGTTATGAGTCTGAACTGCCTCTGACAGTGGAAAATGTCCGCAGTCAAACGCGACTGCATCCCCGCTGCGGAACGAGCTTTCTGCTTGTTGTCATGGTGGTGTCTATTTTGGTGTTTTCCGTTGCGACAACACTGCTGCATCAATGGATTCCTGCTTTATCCACTTTTCAAGGGATAAATGGCGGGCTTTATCGACTTGTGATGATGGTATTAAAGCTTGCGCTGCTTCCGTTGGTTGTAGCCATTACCTATGAGATCAATCGCTGGGCCGGTCGGCATGATAATTGGTTTACCAAGATATTGACAGCCCCCGGTATGTGGCTGCAAAATTTCACTACCAACGAGCCGGATGATGCCATGATCGAAGTTGGTATCACCGCGTTGCAGGCAGTTCTTCCTGAAAAGGAGGGTTCTGACCGTTGGTAAAGAAGATTTCCCAATTATATCTTGAAACAAAACAGGCGCTGCTTTCTTCTGAGGTACCTCACGATGCCGCATTTTTGGCAAAACAGCTCTTGGCTTTTACTACAAACAAAACGCAGGCACAGCTTTTGACCAATTGGGATAGCTATGTGACAGATACTGTTTGCCAGACCGCTGAGGACGCTGTGAGCCGGGTTTTAAACGGTGAGCCGTTGGCGTACATCTTAGGACAATGGGAGTTCTACGGCCTTACCTTGGCGGTCACACCGGATGTGCTCATACCCCGGGATGACACCTGCGCAGTGACGGAATTGGCTCTGAAATGGGGCAGGGGAGTAAGCCGAATTTTGGATTTATGCACCGGCTCCGGTTGTATTGGACTAGCCCTAGCAAGCAAGTTGAAAGAATCCCGCGTGATTTTAGGGGATATTTCCAAGGATGCTTTGGCAGTGGCGAGGAAAAATGCCGCACTCAATCAACTTTCCGGCCGGGTTTCCTGTATGCAAGTAAATGCGTTGGAAACTGCGCCTGCGCTGCTGGGCAAATTTGACCTTATTATTTCAAATCCGCCTTATATTACAGGAGAAGAAATGAAAACACTTCCCAAAAGTGTGGCAGATTTTGAACCGCATTTGGCTCTATATGGCGGAGAAGACGGCCTTGATTTTTACAGATCTATCATTGATCATTTTACCATCGCATTGAATCCCAACGGACTTTTGGCGCTGGAATTCGGCATGGGGCAGGGTGATGATGTATGTCAGCTCCTGCAAGCAAAAGGGTATACCATTCTGGAACGTTCCAGAGATTATAATGACAGAGAACGGGCGGTTATCGCTCAATATGTGAGGAAGGAATCATAATTATGGCTACAAAGAAATCAGTTTACGAAGCTCCCATACCCGCATCTGATAAGAAAAAGGCATTGCAAACCGCATTGTCTCAGATTGAAAAAAGCTTTGGCAAAGGCGCTGTTATGCGTCTGGGCGATCGTCCCGAAATGGTAGTAGAAGCCATTCCCACCGGCTCTTTGGCGCTGGATGCCGCGTTGGGCATCGGCGGTGTTCCCAAGGGCAGAATCGTTGAAATTTACGGACCGGAATCCTCCGGTAAGACCACCCTTGCACTACACATTTTGGCTGAGGCTCAGAAAATGGGTGGTGAGGTAGCCTTCGTGGACGCAGAGCATGCTCTGGATCCTGTGTACGCTGCTGCTTTGGGTGTTGACACAGATAATATGCTGGTTTCTCAGCCCGATACCGGCGAGCAGGGACTGGAAATCACCGACGCTTTGGTTCGCTCCGGCGCGGTGGATGTGGTTGTTGTGGACTCCGTGGCAGCTCTTGTACCCAAGCAGGAAATTGAGGGCGAGATGGGCGATGCCGCTGTTGGTGTGCAGGCAAGACTCATGTCTCAGGCACTTCGTAAGCTGGCAGGCTCAATTTCCAAGACCAACTGTTTGGTTATTTTCATCAACCAACTGCGCATGAAAATTGGTGTAATGTACGGCAACCCCGAAACCACGACCGGCGGTAATGCACTTAAATTCTACGCATCTGTTCGTTTGGATGTTCGTCGCGTTGAGGGTATCAAAGAAGGCGGCAATGTGATTGGCAATAAGACCCGCGTTAAGGTTGTTAAGAATAAGGTTGCACCTCCGTTTCGTGAGGCATATTTTGATATTCTTTACGGTCAGGGCATCTCTAAATGGGGCGAGCTTGTGGATTTGGCTGTCCAGATGGACATTATCCAGAAAAGCGGCAGCTGGTTCTCCATGGGCGACGAGCGCATTGGTCAGGGTATCCAGTCTGTAAAGGATTATCTGATGGCAAATCCTGACATTGCTGAAGAAGTAGAAGCTAGGGTTAGAGAAAATCTGCAATCCAATGCCGCTGCTGCTAAGGCTCCTGCCAAAGCCGCAGATCGGCCTGTAAAGATCGACGCCGACGATTTTAACGATGAAGATTGAGTATCTTTCTTCCGCAGCGGACAGGTCGGGGAGATTTCGCATACAATTAGATGACGGGCGTGTGTTGCGTCTGTATCGTCAGACGGTGCAGGACTTTTGCCTATATGCAGGCATGGAATTAACCCAACAGCAGCTTGACGATTTGCTAGCCGCAGCAGGTAAAATGTCAGCCAAAATGCGGGCAGTTCGTATCGTATCTACGTCTAGCATTTCGAAAAAAGATTTGCAGCAGCGGCTAATTCACAAAGGTGAAGCCCCTGCGGATGCAGAGGCGGCCGTCAAATGGATGAGTGAACTATCCTTAGTGGATGATCGCAAAACTGCAGAACAAATTATTGCGCGCTGTATCGCAAAAGGTTACGGTCTTGCTCGCGCAAAGCAGGCGCTGTACGAAAAACGAATTCCTAAGGAATTCTGGGCAGAGGCGCTGGAAGATTATCCCTGCCAAACAGACTATATCAAAGAATTTTTGTCATCCAGATTGGATGGAGACTCTGACAGAAAAGAAATTCGTCGTGCTGTGGATGCGCTTATCAGGCGAGGGCACAGTTACTCCGAGATTCGCAGCGAATTGGAACGGCTGAGTGTTTCGACAGACGATGAATAAGAGGTTAGCATGGCAAATATAGGTTTTATCAGTCTTGGCTGCGCCAAGAACCAAGTGGACTGTGAACGGATGATGTACCGCGTGCAAGAGGCAGGACATAATGTCTGCGCCGGAATTGCCGGTTGTGATGTTGTGGTGATTAATACCTGCGGTTTTATTGATTCGGCAAAATCAGAGGCCATTGAATTTATATTGCAAACCGCTCAATTAAAAGAGCAGGGGAGCGTAGGCAAAATTCTTGTCACCGGCTGTCTTTCTCAGCGGTATCAGGACGAAATTTTGCGTCAGCTTCCTGAGGTGGACGGCATATTAGGCACCGGCAGCTATACGGAGGTTGTGCCTGCCATAGAGACACTTTTGAACGGAGAATGTGTCAAGGATTTTGGTTCAATTGATGCACCGGAACAGGAAACCGGCAGAATTTTGACCACACCGGAACATTATGCATACTTAAAAATTGCAGAGGGCTGCGATAATCGCTGCGCATATTGCATTATTCCTTACCTGCGGGGTAAATTCCGCAGCCGCGCTATAGACGATATCTTGTATGAAGCCAGAATGTTAGCTGATTCCGGTGTTAAGGAACTCATTGTTGTGGCGCAGGATACCAGCCGCTACGGCACGGATTTTCCGGAGCATAAGCGGCTTTTGCCGGAACTGCTCCGTGAACTTTGCAAAATTGAAGGATTTCAATGGATTCGGATTCACTATGTATATCCTGATGAAATTGACGATGAACTCATTGATGTTATTGCCACCGAGCCGAAAATCGTCAAATATCTTGACATCCCAATTCAGCATTGCAACAGCACAATTCTGAAACTCATGAATCGTCGCGGTGATGGTGCGTTTCTGAAAGAGCTGTTTGCCAAGCTTCGCAGCCGTATTGACAACTTGGTTCTTCGCACCAGCATTATTACCGGACTTCCCGGTGAGACAGAGGAAGAATTTAAAGAACTTTGCGAGTTCTTAAAGGAAGTCAAGCTGGAACGGGTAGGGGCATTTCCGTTCTCTCCGGAGGAGGGAACACCTGCCGCTGCTATGGAATACCCCGACCAATCCGTTGCCTTGCAACGGGCGCAGATGGTCGAGATGATTCAGTCACGCATTATGGATGATTACTGTCAAAATATGATAGGCAAACAACTTGAAATCCTTGTAGATGGCTACGATGAAGAATTTGCTCAATATTATGGCCGCAGTTATGCCGATTCACCGGATATTGACGGTAGAGTTTGGCTTTGCTGTGATGAACCTTTATCTGAGGGCAGCTTTGTAACCGTTGAGATTGATGCGGTAATTGACGGCGATCTGTCTGGTTTCGTTTTGGAGGATGAGAAATGACAACAGCTAGTAAAATTACGCTACTTCGCGTGGCCTTTATTCCTATTGTGATGATCCTGATGTACGCAAGCAATGGGCAGACGGGGTTATGGTCTTGGCTTGCGCTTTCTATGTTTATCATTGCCAGTATCACCGACTACATAGACGGCAGCATTGCCAGAAAGCGCAATCAAATCAGTGACTTCGGCAAGTTCTTGGACCCCTTGGCAGATAAATTGCTGGTCATCGCTGTCATGACAATTTTGTGCCAGTGGAACAAGCTGCCGGCATGGGCGCTGATGATTGTTCTGACCCGGGAATTTGCGGTAACAGGACTTCGTCTTGTGGCAGTAGGCAAGGGAACTGTCATTGCCGCAGGTTGGAGCGGCAAGGTCAAGACAGCGGCAACGATGGTTGGTCTGTGCCTTTGGATTGCATTTCCGTCCGTTGCGTTTCACAGCTATGTTGTCACCGCTGTGATTTTGGTAACAACGGTGTATTCCGGTGTTGAATACTTCATTCAAAACTGGAAGTGTCTTTGGGATTGAGGTGGACTTATGCTGTTAAAGCAATATATTCGCTACCAAATTGACTTTAAAGGGAAGTGGATTCAGCCATCCGCTATGTTTATGGGTCTATCCTTTTTTCTAAGAATATTCTACTTTTTTGGCTTTCGTTTTGTGTCTGATTGGTCTTTTTGGGATATTTTATTTCAAATCGGATTGCCTTTGGTCGCTTCCGGTGTTTATACCGTGGTGTTTTGGACATTAAAGCGCAATTCACCCGGCTTATATGCGCTTTTAGGTGCATTGCTGTGCCTATTACTGTTCGTATGGAATATATATACTGGAAACATTATCTATATTGCAATGAGTCTGGTATATTATTTAGTCACTGCTTTAATTTTACTTTTAACAACCGGTGGGTTCCTGCCCGGCAAATTACTGGCATCGGTACTTTTAATTTTGCCTGTAATAACTCGTTTGCTTTGGCTGAAACCCTTTGCATTGGGTATTGACGGCTTGTGTCTGGAATTTTCCGTGCTGTTTATGTTGGCATCGCTGTTTTGCCTTACCAGAAGCTTCAAAGAAATCCCAATTTGCAAATAACAAATATGCCCGCTACTTTGGTAGCGGGCATTTCTATTATTTGTTTAGTCCATGTCATTTAACAGCGCAACAATCAGATCCGCAGCTTTTTCAACTCCCACCACAGCGGTGTTAATGCTGATATCATAATTCTTGGCATCACCCCATGTTTGTCCGGTGTAATGCTGATAATTCACGCTGCGGCGCTTGTCTTTTTCTTGCAAGCGAACCTCGGGACTCTTTTCAGACTCTCCGTAGAGCTTGACAATCCGATCAGCACGAAAATCCATATCCGCATGAATAAAAACATGAAGGCAGTCCTTGCGGTCTTTGAGTATGTAGTCGGCATTTCTGCCCACAATGACGCAAGGGCCTTTATCCGCCAGCTGTAAAATTGCGTTGCATTGGATGCTCCATAAGAAATCAGCCGCAGACAGTCCATTCATAATACCCGGGATTCCCTGAGGGGCAAGTGCGTAGGAAAGTATGCTTTTTCCGGGGGAGTGTTCGCCGTGTTCTTCTACAAATTTTGGAGCAAAGCCGGATTCCAAAGCAATGTGCTCAACAAGATCTTTATCGTAAAAAGGAATACCAAGCTTCTCGGCAATCAAATGGCCCACAGTGCGCCCGCCACTGCCGAATTGACGGCTGATGGTGATAATTGTCTTTTTCATGAAAATTCCTCCTTGCAATTTGTTGTACTAATATTTTAACATTCTATGGATTTCTTGTAAAGAGGGGATTCCTTGATTAAATTCAAAGCAAAGGGGTTAAGGTTCAATGTGCTTTGTAGGGCAGGTACGGAATACAGAAATTCAACCGTCATCAGTTCATAGCGTTTTGGGTCAACCATATAACACAGACCGTGCCCCGCCATGGGATAGGTGTGAAGCTGGGCAGGGGAGGCGCAGGCTTCGTAAATAACGCGGCTCATCTCACAGGGCACAAATCGGTCATCCTCTCCGTGAACCAGCAAAATGGGAATCTTTGCATTGCTCACCGCTGATTCTGCGGAGCATTCCTCCAAATTAAGTCCGCCATAAATTTTAGCACCTAAGCGAATAAAAGGATAGACCAATTTCGCAGGATATCGCTCGTCGGTACATACTTTTCGAATGATATCGGCAGGATCGGAATATGGGCAGTCAGCCATAATGGCCACTACATTATCGGGCAAATCAAGCTCTGATGCCATCAAAACCGTGGCAGCGCCCATGGAAAGTCCGGAAAGAACAATAGGTGTCTGTTTACCGAATCTTTCTGAGGCATATTGAACCCAGCTTAAACAATCTTTGCGTTCCCGAATACCAAAGGTAATAACACGACCACCGCTTCTGGCATGTGCGCGCTGATCCACCACCAAAACATTGAAGCCCATTTTTTGCGCCAATGCCCAGCCGCCTGCGCAGTCCCGAAGGGCCATGGAACGATAACCGTGAAACATGATTTGCACCGGCGCACCGTCAGCGGTATGGTAATAGCGAGCAGACAGCGTTATGCAGTCATAAGATGTGGTACTGACCCACTGACATGGCGCATCATCCATTCGACGGGTGCAAGCGATAATGCTTTCTTTTACTGCGTCGTATTGTTCTCCACGCATGCGACGATAAGGGTCTTCATATCTGTCAGCCGAGGAGTAGAAGCAGATATGAAATGTATAATAACAAATCAACAGGCAAGCGCCAATCGTAGCCGCCAGAGCAAAGATTGCCCAAATCATATCCATCACTCCTTTCTGATTGCATTATACCACATTTTGCATAAGTTGTTCATACATTTTTTGTAAATTTAAAAAAACTATGGAAAATGTATCTTCTTTGTGATAAAGTGATTCTAGGAGGGATGCACATGAAACAAACCGTTAATGTATTTGATTATGCCGGCCACATTTGCAAAGCAATGGAAAAAGGAATTCTTCTCACAACAAAAAGCGGTGATGAATTAAATACCATGACCATTGGCTGGGGTATGCTGGGTATTGAATGGGGAAAGCCCATTTTTATTGCATTGGTGCGAGAAAGCAGACACACCCGCAAGCTGTTGGATGAATCCATGGAATTTACCGTAAATATCCCTGTGGGAGAATTTGACACGAAAATTCTCGGCTTTTGCGGCCGTAATTCCGGTCGGGATACGAACAAATTCGAAGCACTGGGATTGACAATAGAGCAGGGGAATCTTGTTTCCGCTCCTGGCATTGTGCAGTTGCCGCTGACTTTGGAATGTAAAGTTCTATACCGACAAAAGCAGGATTTATCCCTGCTGCCCCAAGGTGTTGTAAACTACTATTACCCTCAGGAGATTGATGGCTTAAATCCCGGTAAAAACCGCGATTATCACATTGCCTATTACGGTGAGGTTTTGGATGCATATATTGTGAAGTAAAAAGAGGACAGGGTGCTGATGGCACCCTGTCTTTTATTACATAAATTAGCAAATCTAAAAATCTCTAAAACGCCCTGATATATGTTAGAATTTTGTCTTTTAATATATTTTAGCTTATGTTATAATTCTATTAGATAAACTTGAATTTGACGACGGAGTGAAAATGTATGGATAAAGAAACGATTGGAACCGTACGATCTGTTGCAAAGCAATGGTGGTTAAAGGTGAATACAAAACCTATCCGAATGGGTGCCTTGGACGGAGCAACCTTTCCGCATATCATGAAAGTGCAGTATGTTGTGGATGGAAACACCTACACTAAGAGAAAATGGATTGGCGCAGGTAAACCAGTTCCTGCTGTTGGGAGCAAACTGACAGTTCTCTATTGTTCCAGCAAACCGAGCAAAGCAAAAATCCTCTAATTAATCAATACGAAGAACAGTTAGATAACTTGAATTTGTAGGTGAGTATATGAAAAACTTATATATAGTCGGTGGAACAATGGGAGTTGGAAAAACCACCGTCTGTCAGCAACTTAAAATGAATTTATCAAATAGTGTGCTTCTTGATGGTGACTGGTGCTGGGATTCCAATCCGTTCCAAATAACCGATGAAACCAAATCTATGGTGATGGATAATATTTGTTACTTGCTCAATAATTTTTTACATTGCTCTGCTTATGAAAATGTAATTTTCTGTTGGGTAATGCACCAACAGTCTATCATTGATTCCATCGTAGAAAAACTGGATACACAAAGCTGCGATGTGAAATGCATTTCGCTTATTGTTGACGAAGCCAATTTACGCAAGAGATTAACAAAGGATGTGGAGAGCGGTATTCGAGTTGAGGATATAATCGAAAGAAGTATAACAAGAATACCGATGTATGACACACTCAACACGATTAAAATTAACACCAACGAAAAGACCGTGGCTATGATTGCCAACGAAATCAAGCTGCTTTGATGCTGTCAAATTCCAATAGGTCGAACAGTTAGACAAACTTGAATTTGTTGAATAGCGGTGATGGAGGATATAA
>JAZQWI010000037.1:0-77401 GCA_045632245.1 Faecousia sp.
GTACTGATGCCCGGTGACCCTCTGCGCTCTAAGTTTATCGCAGAAAACTTTTTAGAAAATCCCGTTCTGGTGAACAATGTCCGTGGTGTCCACGGCTATACCGGCACCTATAAAGGCGTTAAGGTTTCTGTCATGGCATCCGGCATGGGCATGCCCGCCATCGGCATTTACTCCCACGAGCTGTTTAACGGCTACGGTGTGGAAAATATCATTCGCGTAGGCTCTGCCGGTGCCATTCAGGACCATATCAACCTGTACGACATCGTGCTGGGTCAAGGTGCCTGCACCGATTCCAACTACGCCGCCCAATTTCACCTGCCCGGCACCTTTGCCCCTATCGCTGACTTTACTCTGCTCAGCGAAGCCGTGAAAGCCTGTGAAGCTCATGGTGCAACCTACCATGTGGGCAATGTGAACTCCTCCGATGTGTTCTACGGCGACCATATCGGTGTGCCCGAAGGCTTGGACAGTGTTTACGGCCTGCGGAAAATGGGCGTTATGGCTTTGGAAATGGAAGCTGCCGCTCTTTATATGAACGCTGCCCGTTACGGCAAGCGCGCCCTGTGCATCTGCACCATTTCCGACCATGTCATCAAAGGCACTTTGACCACCTCCGAGGAGCGCCAGAATTCCTTCACCCAAATGATGAAGGTCGCGCTGGATGTGGCCGTGGCTATGGAGAACAAATAACACCCTATCTCAACATGCGAGGTAACGCTATGAAACGCGTATTTATTATTGTATTAGACTCTCTGGGAATCGGCGCTGCGCCGGACAGCGAGGCCTTTGGCGATGTAGGGGTCAACACCCTGTCTTCCTGCGCCGCTACCGGCAAGCTGCACATTCCCAATCTCATTGCCGCAGGCCTTGGCAATATCGACGGTGTAACCTGTCTGCCTAAGGCTGCCGCCCCCACCGGTGCTTATGCCCGCTTGCAGGAGGCCTCCATGGGCAAGGATACCACCATCGGTCACTGGGAAATTGCAGGCATTGTCTCCCCTCAGCCTCTGCCCACCTACCCCGATGGCTTCCCCGCAGAAATTTTAGAGCCGTTTATGGCGCAAACCGGCCGGGGCATTTTAGCCAACGCCCCTTGGTCCGGCACAGAAGTCATTGACAAATACGGCGAGGAACACATGAAAACCGGCAAGCTGATTGTCTATACCTCTGCCGACTCTGTATTCCAAATTGCCGCCCATGAAGAAATTGTCCCTCCGGAAGAGCTTTACAAATACTGCCGTATCGCCAGAAATCTTTTACAGGGCAAGCATGGCGTGGGGCGTGTCATCGCCCGTCCCTTTGTGGGAACCCCCGGCAATTTCAAGCGCACCGCCAATCGCCACGACTTTTCCTTGGAACCCCCCGTGCAGGCCTTGCCCGAGGCCGTTAAGGCTGAAGGACTTGCCAGCATCGGTGTGGGTAAAATCCACGATATTTTTGCAGGTGTAGGTCTGACGGAGTATGTCTACAACCAATCCAACCAAAACGGAATGGAGCATACCACCGGCTATGCCAAGCAGGATTTTCACGGCCTTTGCTTTGTGAATCTGGTGGACTTTGATATGCAGTTCGGTCACCGTCGGGATGCCGAAGGCTATGCCAACGCTTTGAATGAATTTGACGCATGGCTGCCTTCTTTTATGCAGCTTATGAACGATGACGATGTGGTGATGATTACCGCCGACCACGGCTGTGACCCCGGCTATGCCGCCACCACTGACCACACGCGGGAATACGTCCCCCTGCTAATTATGGGCAAGCAAATCAAACCCGTGAACTTAGGTACTCTAAATAGCTTCGCTCATATTGCCGCCACCGCGGCAGATATGCTGAATGTTGCTTTCCCCACTCCCGCAAAAAGTCTTGCCGAGGAGGTAACCGCATGACACCGGAAAAACTGATTTCCTTAGCTAAGGAAGCCATGGATCGAGCCTATGTCCCCTACTCCGGTTACAAAGTGGGCGCTGCCCTTTTGTGCGCGGACGGCACCGTCTATCAAGGCTGCAATATCGAAAATGCCGCCTATGGCCCAACCAACTGCGCTGAACGCACCGCTTTTTTTAAAGCAGTATACGACGGACATCGGGATTTTTCCGCCATTGCCGTCTGCGGCGGCAAAAACGGCAATATCATTGGCCAATTCCCCCCTTGCGGTGTCTGCCGTCAGGTTATGCGGGAATTTTGCGGGGATGATTTTCTCATTTATCTGGTAGATGCCGACGGCAAATATGAAGCCGTCACGCTTGCCCAACTTTTGCCCCACAGTTTCCAAGCCAATACGCACATGAGCCGCTAACAAATTCTAGTCATTTTTAACAAATTTCCCTCTTTTATATTGATTTTTGCCACCATTTGTGCGACAATATCATTGATATCCGGCGTGTCCGGTATAATAATTTTTTGGAGGAAAAGAAATATGAAAAAGATTCTGGCACTGTTGCTGGCAGTTATGATGGTCGCTTCCCTGTTCGCAGGCTGCGCTCCCGCTGATAACACCGACAACAACAATAACAACAGCACCAACGCTGTTAAGAAGATCGCTCTGGTAACCGACGTGGGTACCATCGACGACGAGTCCTTCAACCAGGCCTGCTGGCAGGGTGTTGAAGCTTGGGGTAAGAAGAACAATGTTCCCTACACCTACTATCAGCCCACCGAAGACTCCAACGATGCCCGCGTTGCTTCCGTTGCTCAGGCTATTGCCGAAGGCGCTGACACTATCGTTATGCCCGGTTACCTGTTCGGTGCTACCTTGACCGTAGTTATGAACATGTACCCCAATGTCCACTTCATCGCTGTTGACGTGGGCGCTGGCGACCTGACTGTTGACTACGTCAGTTACTTTGATCCCGCTGCTAACACCGCTTGCTTGACCTTCTCCGAAGAGCAGGCTGGTTACTTGGCTGGCTACGCTGCTGTTAAGGACGGCTACACCAAGCTGGGCTTCCTGGGCGGCATGGCTGTTCCCGCTGTTATCCGTTACGGCTACGGCTTCGTGCAGGGCGCTAACGCTGCCGGCGCTGAGCTGAACAAGAATATCGAAATCAACTACACCTACGGCGGTCAGTTTAGCGGCAGCCCCGAAATCACCGCTAAGATGGAAGGCTGGTACCAGGCCGGTACTGAGGTCGTCTTCGCTTGCGGCGGCGGCATCTACTCTTCCGCTTTGGAAGCTGCTAAGCAGTACAACGGCAAGGTCATCGGTGTTGACGTTGACCAGTCCTACATCGACGAAATCATCATCACCTCCGCTATGAAGCAGCTGCAAAACGTCACCGAGACCGTTCTGGAAGCTCTGAACAAGGGCAACTGGGCTACCTACGGCGGCAAGGTTTCCAACTTCTCTCTGGCAGAAGGCGAATATGTTGGCCTGCCCACCGCTGAGACCTCTTGGAAGCTGAACACCTTCACTGTGGATGAATACGAAGCTTTGAAGGCTAAGATCATCGACGGCACCGTCACCATCAGCAACGACACCGAGAATGCTCCTGTTGTTTCTGACAAGACTACCGTTAACTACATCGGCTAATTCACATTCATAAAGAGGAAGGCTTTGGCCTTCCTCTTTTTTTGCGTAAAAGTCCAAAAATGACTGCCTATCCTTGGAAACTTTGTCATTTTTCCTTGCTTTTCTCCCTTTTATCCATTATAATGAATCTATCAAAACCCTTTAACACACGGGAAGGAGGAGCAAATCGATATGCAATCAGAATACATCATTGAAATGCTCAACATCAGAAAAGAATTCCCCGGCATTGTGGCCAACGATGACATCACCCTGCAACTGAAAAAAGGCGAAATTCACGCCCTGCTGGGTGAAAACGGTGCTGGCAAATCTACATTGATGAGTGTCCTCTTCGGACTTTATCAGCCGGAAGCAGGTGTCATTAAGAAAAACGGGGAAATTGTAAAAATCAACAACCCCAACGACGCCACTGCTCTCAATATCGGCATGGTGCATCAGCACTTCAAGCTGGTGGAATGCTTTACTGTATTGGATAATATTATCCTTGGTGCCGAGCCCACCAGCGGAATCGTTGTGGACCGCGCCAAAGCAAAGGCGCGCATTATTGAGCTGTCTGATCGGTACGGCTTGAAAGTCGATCCCGATGCCAAAATCGAAGACATCAGCGTAGGCATGCAGCAGCGTGTAGAAATTCTGAAAATGCTCTACCGTGACAATGAGATTTTGATTTTTGACGAACCCACCGCTGTGTTAACACCTCAGGAAATTGATGAGCTGATGGAAATTATGCGCGGCTTCCGCGACGAAGGCAAATCCATCCTCTTTATCACCCATAAACTTGCAGAAATCAAAGCCGTTGCCGACCGCTGCTCCGTGCTTCGCAAGGGCAAATATATGGGCACCGTGAATGTGGCAGAAACCTCTGTGGAAGAAATGTCCCGCTTAATGGTAGGCCGCGATGTGCAGCTGGTATCCACCAAGCAAGACCGCACCCCCGGTGATGTTGTGCTGAAAGTGGAGGGCATTACAGTCGCTTCCAAATATCACAAGAAGAATGATGTTTCCAACGTTTCCTTTGATGTGCGAGCAGGCGAAATCGTATGCCTTGCCGGTATCGAAGGCAACGGTCAGACACAGCTTGTCCACGCACTGACCGGTTTGGAAAAGCCCAACGCCGGCAAAGTCACCATGCTGGGCAAGGACATTACCAAAGCGCCTATTCTGACGCGCAACAAATTGGGCATGAGCCACATTCCCGAAGACCGCCACAAGCACGGCTTGGTGCTGGATTACTCTTTGGAAAACAACATGGTGCTGCAACGCTACTGGGATAAGCAATTCCAGGTTGCCGGTCTTATCAAATCCCGCGCTGTTCGCAACTATTCTGACAAGTTGATTGCGCAATATGATGTCCGGTCCGGCCAAGGCTCTGTAACCATCGCCCGCAGCATGTCCGGCGGCAATCAGCAGAAAGCCATCATTGCCCGAGAGATTGATAAAAATCCCGAGCTTCTGGTAGCCGTTCAGCCTACCCGCGGTTTGGACGTTGGCGCCATCGAATACATTCACTCTCAGTTGATCGCCCAGCGGGATGCCGGTAAGGCTGTGCTGCTGGTATCGTTGGAATTAAGCGAAGTCATGAATCTCAGCGACCGCATTTTGGTCATGTACGAGGGTGAAATTGTAGGCGAATTCGATCCCAAAACCACCGATGTGCAGACCTTGGGTCTGTATATGGCCGGTGCAAAACGCATGTAAAGGAGGGGTACTGTGAATCAAAAACATTCTTTTTTCGGCAAGTATATTGCCCCTCGGCTGGACGGAGCAAAAACAGGCGCAACCTCTGTGCTTTCCTCCATTGTGTGTATTCTCATTGGCCTTGCCATCGGCTATCTGGCATTGATGATTTTAGGCTGGATTACATTGAATCAGGGCGGACAGACCGTTACCTTAGGGCAGCTGATTAACAAGACCACGGAATTGGGTTTCAGCCGCATTATTCAAGGCGGCCTCTACGACAAAAAGAACATGATGGGCATGGGCGTCTATACGGAAATCACCCGTACCGCCCCGCTGATTATGACCGGTCTTTCCGTGGCCTTTGCTTTTAAAACAGGCCTTTTCAACATCGGTGCAGCCGGTCAGTACACCATTGGCGCATTCAGCGCATTGTACTTCTCTCTGATTTTAAAGCAGCCTTGGTGGGTTTGCTTGATTGCAGCCGCTATCGGCGGCGCTATTTGGGGCGCAATCCCCGGCATCTTTAAGGCTTTCCTGAATGTAAACGAGGTTATCACCTCCATTATGTTCAACTGGATTGGTCTTTACGGTGTCAACACCATTATGTACCAAAACGGCAACAGCCCCATGTTCGACATCAAAACCACCAAGACTTTGCGAGTGGTGCAGGCCTCTCCCCAATCTTTACTGCCTACCTTCAATGTCAAAGTCAATGGCCAAGATTACTTCGGTAAATTCGAGCCGATTATCAACTACGAACCCAGCATCGGCATCATCATTGCCATTATTGTCGCCATTCTCATTTGGTTCGTTTTGAACAAAACCACCTTTGGTTACGAACTCAAAGCCTGTGGACACAACAAGCATGCCGCCAAATATGCCGGCATTAACGACAAGAAGAACATCATTCTTTCCATGACCATTGCCGGTGCGCTGGCAGGCTTGGGCGCAGGACTGTTCTATTTGTCCGGCAGCAAGGAGTGGGAGCCTATGGTTTCTACCATTTTGCCTGCCGACGGTTTTAATGGCATCTCCGCTGCACTTTTGGCTTCTTCCAATCCCATTGGCTGTATTTTCTCCGCGCTGTTCATCTCCCACATCACCGTGGGCGGTGGCGCTATGGAAGCGTCCTTGTTCCCCAGCGAAGTGTCGGATATTATTTCCGGTGTAGTTATTTATCTGTGCGCATTCAGCCTGCTGTTTAAAAACAACATTCGCAAATTGTTTGTAGCAGATACATGGAAAAATTTCCAAGCCAAGATAAAAAAGATTGGCCAAAAGAAACTTGCACCTGCCGACGACGCCGGAAAGGAGGGTGAAGCCTAATGTTTCTGCTTTTAAAATACACCCTTATGTACGCCAGCGTCTTGGCCCTCGTTGCCCTTGGCGGCATGTTCGCTGAACGCTCCGGCATCATCAATATCGCACTGGAAGGCATCATGGTCGTGGGCGGTCTGGTGGGTGTTGTGATGATTAATGTTCTCAACGACATGGGAATCCCCACCGGCCTTGGTATTGTCCTTACGATTCTTTCCTCCGGTCTTGCCGGTGCTGTCTATTCCTCTTTGCTGGCATTTTCCTCCGTGAATCTAAAAGCCGACCAAACCATCGGCGGCACCGCACTGAATCTGCTGGCATCCGCATTGGCCGTTGTGGTGGCCAAGCGCATTAACGGAAACGACTCCCCACGCATCGTTTACAATGCCAACCATAATTCTTTGCTGAACAACCTGCATTTCTCTTTCAATATCGGTCCGTTAACCATTAACTGGTTTATTGTATTTGCCGTAATTGCCGTGCTGCTTTCTTGGTTTATCCTTTACCGCACACGGTTTGGCATGCGTCTGATGGCTTGCGGTGAACACCCTCAGGCCGCCGACTCTCTGGGCATTAACGTCTACCGGATGCGTTGGAGCGGTGTTCTGATTTCCGGCTTCCTTGGCGGCGTTGGCGGCATGGCCTATATCGTCCCCGCTGTTGGCGACTGGAATTTTGAAGCCGGAGTTGCCGGTATGGGCTTCCTTGCTCTGGCGGTTATGATTTTCGGCCAATGGAAACCTTTGAATATTGCAGCGGCAGCTTTGTTCTTTGCCGTATTTCGCGCCATGGCAAACATTTTCGACTCTATCGGCTTCCTAAACGCACTGAATTGGCCCAAAGAAATTTACAATATGATGCCCTTCATCGCATCTATGATTGTTTTGGCCTTCACCTCTAAGAAATCCCGCGCACCCAAGGCCGAGGGTATTCCCTACGATAAAGGTTCCCGATAAATCACATTCAGCCCCTGTGAAAACAGGGGCTGTTTTTTTGAATATTTCGTGAATTTTTCCTTGCTTTTTGTTAAAACAAAAGATATAATAGCAGTTAGAAATAAAATTCGCGTTGGCGAATTTTCTTTTAAAAAAAGAATATTTTGGAGGAAATCGCATGAATCTGATCTATGGCATTAACGACAGACCCAAGTTCAGCCAGATGCTGCTGTTTGCATTCCAGCAGGTTTTGGCCATCCTGGCAGCTACCATCGTCGTGCCCGTTATCGTCGGTAACGGCATGAGCCAATCCGCCGCTCTGTTCGGCGCCGGTGTCGGTACCCTTGTGTACCAGCTGTTCACCAAGTTTAGAAGCCCCGTGTTCCTGGGCTCTTCCTTCGCTTTCATTAGCTCCATGGTCGCAGCTTTCGCAGGTGCTGTCTCCGCTTCCGCTGGCTTCGCAGGCATCCTTCTGGGCGCTGTCTTTGCAGGCCTCGTTTATGTGGTCATCGCCATCGTAGTTAAGCTGGTAGGCGTTCAGTGGATCAACAAGCTGATGCCCCCCGTGGTCATCGGACCCACTGTTGCTCTGATCGGTCTTTCTCTGGCCGGCGCCGCTATCAAGGACGTGTTCTCCTACGGTCCTCAGGATGCCAACGGCTCCTTCATCATGACCGCTCCCATCTGGGCCTCTCTGGTTTGCGCTCTGGTTACTCTCCTGGTGGTCGTGATCGTTTCCACCTACGGTAAGAAAATGATGAAGCTGATTCCCTTCATCATCGGCATTCTGGCGGGCTATGTAGCAGCTGCCATCTTCACCGTTTGCGGCATTCCCGTTATTGACTTCACCGTGTTCCAGAACCTCCAGATTTTTGCTGTCCCTGAATTTACCTTCTTGGCAGCCATGGAAGGCGTAAAGGAAATCGACGGTGCTTACATTGCAACCGTAGCTGTTGCCTATGTACCTGTTGCTTTCGTTGTGTTCGCTGAGCACATCGCTGACCACAAGAACCTCTCCTCCATCATTGGCGAGGATCTGCTGGAAAATCCCGGTCTGCACCGCACTCTGCTGGGTGACGGCATTGGCTCCATCGCCGGCGCCTTCTTCGGCGGCTGCCCCAACACCACCTACGGCGAGTCTGTTGGCTGTGTTGCCATTACCCGCAACGCTTCCGTTGTGACCATCACCACCGCAGCTATTATGTGCATCGTCATCTCCTTCTTCGGACCCTTCGTGGCCTTCCTGGATTCCATCCCCGGCTGCGTCATGGGCGGTGTCTGCGTCACTCTGTACGGCTTCATCGCAGTTTCCGGCTTGAAGATGATTCAGAAGGTTGATCTGGGTCAGAACAAGAACCTGTTTGTAGTTGCTTCCATTCTGATCCCCGGCATCGGCGGCATGGCTATGGCCATCGGCAAGGTCACTCTGACCGCTATTGCCTGCGCTCTGATTCTGGGCATCATTGTCAACGTGATTCTGTCCAAGGCAAAGGAAGAGTAATTCCTAATCAAACTTAAATTAGAAGAGCGTGTGGCTAAGCCACACGCTCTTTTTTATACCTCATAAACTTTTACGATTTCCGTAGGACCTTCTAAGAAAATGCCCTCATCGTTTAAGGTAACTGTCAATGTGCCGCCTTGGTTTTCCAGGTGCAGCCGACCATCTGGCAGCAAACTCTTTTCCGCCAGCACAACCGCGGTGGATGCCGACCCTGTTCCGCAGGCCAAGGTATAATCCTCCACCCCACGCTCAAAGGTCAAAATCCTAACGGTATCCTCATTCAGCCAAGCATACAAATTGATGTTCGCTCCCTTGGGAAATGCAGAATCATAGCGCAGCGCCTTTGCCATGGGCAGCAGCTCCTCTTTGCGCTCCCAGGAAAGTCCCTCTACTTCCAACACACCGTGAGGCACACCGGGATCGCCCAGTTCCACATAGGCCACATCGCCCTTGCGGTGCAAATCCACCACAGAAGGATCGTTCAATTTTACTTGGAAATGGCTCTCAGATATCCGCTTGCCGTAAACCAGCCCGGCATCTGTTTCCACAGTCATTTCTTCTCCTGCCACACCCAGCTCACAGGCAAAACGGCAGATGCATCGCGCACCGTTGCCGCACATTTCACCGCGGGATCCATCAGAATTGTAAAAATGAAGCTTAAAATCTGCAACTTGGGAATCGTCAATGGCCATAAAGCCATCCGCACCGGTTTGTTTGCATAGCTCTACCGCCATGGGGGATAAATCCAATTTTTTTCCTCTGGCGTCTATCACCATGAAATCATTGCCGGCACCATTCATATACCAGCACTGCATCAGGCTTCCTCCAACAGCTCTTCCATGGTGTAAAGGCCCAAGGGCTTTCCTTCCATGAATTTCGCTGCATCCACTGCACCCTCTGCCAGCATGGCTCTTGTTCCGGCATCATGCCGCAATGTCAAGCTCTGACTGGGGGTGGAGATATGCACCTCATGCACGCCCACCACATTCCCCATGCGCAAAGACGCAATGCCGATTTCCTGCTTCTTCCGCTTGCCCTCACCGGCGCGACCGCAAACCTCAATGGCATCAGGGCGCACCTGACGAATGGCGTTAAACAGCATGTGGGCTGTTCCGCTGGGAGCGTCCACCTTTCGATTGTGGTGAATCTCCACGATTTCAATATCCGCATCGGGAAAACAGGCCGCTGCCTGCCGTGCCAACCGGCACAGCACCGCAATGCCAAGGCTCATGTTACCGGAAAAAAATACTGGAATCTTATTTGCCGCTTCATAAATAAGGGTCTTTTCCTCCGCTGTATGACCGGTTGTGCCAATGACCGCAGCGCAGCCGTTTTCTTCGGCATAACGCAAAACATCAGCAATGGCCGTATGGTGAGAAAAATCAATAAGCACATCCGCCTTTACCGCGCCCAGTTCTTCAAAAGTCTTAGGCACACCATTTTCGCCGTCGATGCTAACCTTGCCCACCACTTGCTCGCCTAAAATATCGCAAATCAGTTTTCCCATAGCGCCATTGGCGCCGCATACAATGGCTGTCATTTCAAAATCCCCAGCTTTCTCATTTCTGCCAGCAGAACCGCTTCATTCTGCGGCTCCATGGGAGTCAGCGGCAGACGCAGAATATTTGCGCCAAAGCCCATAGCCGCTGCGGCCGCCTTGGCAGGAATGGGATTCACCTCGCTGAACAGCGCGTTAATCAGCGGCAACAGCTTGCATTGCAGCGCCGCAGCGCCGGCATAATCACCGGCAAAGGCCTTTTCCACCATTTCCACGGACAGCTTAGGCGCCACATTGGAAAGAACGCTGATCGTACCTGCCGCGCCCATAGAAATAAAGGGCACAGTCAAAGCATCCTCACCGGAATACACATCCAGCTTATCACCGCACAGAGCCATCAGCTCTACCATCTGGCTCATGTTTCCGGTGGCTTCCTTAATTGCCACAATGTTGGGATGCTCCGCCAGCTTTGCCACCGTCTTAGGAAGTAGATTGCAGCCGGTGCGACCGGGAACATTATACAAAATCACAGGCACGGTAGATTCCTCCGCCACCTTGGTAAAATGAGCAATCAAACCATTTTGGGTTGCCTTATTATAGTAAGGTGTCACCACCAAAACCGCATCCGCGCCTACCTCGCAGGCATTACGGGTATTGTGCAGAACATGCTCGGTATTATTGGTGCCGGTACCGGCAATGACAGGAACGCGTCCAGCCACCTTTTCCACCACAAAGCGAATGACTTCCTTCTGATCTTCCGGCTCTAAGGTGGCATTCTCACCGGTGGTGCCTACGGCAACCAAAGCGTGAATCCCATTGGCAATCTGAAATTCAATCAGTCGTCCCAATGCTTCATAATCTACGCCATCGCTAGTCATCGGTGTAATCAATGCGCTGGCCATACCTTTAAAAATTGTCTTTTTCATATTGATGTTCCCCCATTAAACTTCGAATTGGTGAAAATATTCGTAAATCGGAATCAACGCTTCCAAAAAGTTTCCTACTCTGTCCTTTAAATCAGGACCAAACAGCTCAGGAATGAAATCCTCATGGCGAATCAGCGCAATGTTTGATTTCCATAGATAAAACCGTTCCAGCCGCGGGTCAGGACACACCTCCGGACGCTTATAGCACTCTGCGGAAAATTTCATACCCAGCTTACGCTCTGCCTGCTCCACCATTGCCAAAAATACATCCGGCTTTTGGGCGATGGTGCGGCGGAAGGCCTTCATGGTTGCCGGTCTTGGCTTCCAAAGACAGAAGCCATACTCCATTCCGTTGGGATTGATTTCAAAAAACAGGCATGGGTTTTCCGCCCACCACTCTACATCCCGACGAATACAGATCCAAAGGCTTTCCTTGTAAGGAAGCGGATGGTGCATGCGGGCATCCCGATAAATACGGCTGACTTTCAGCAGCTCCCCCGACTTATCCACAAAGGGGCGAAACAGCTCCGCACCTAAGGCTTTGGTCGGCTCATATAAGGTTTTGACATACTGCTGTTTATGCTCCAAAAACCATTCCCGATTGTTATTCAGGCGAATTCCCCACAGGAAATCCACGGTTTCCGGCGTATAGCCTTCAAACATCCCATCGCATCCTTTTTTGCTTTTCAAATCAATACAGAATCTCCCGAACTTTTGGTTCTCCGTTTTTCCAAATCAAGCAGTTTTTATCCTTTTGGCGATACTGCCCTTCTTCCATCTCCAAGGTGTACCGCTCCGTAGCGTTAATCACGGTTGTGTTTCCATAGGAAAGCTCCCGCTTTACATTCTGCCCGTAATTTAAGTGGACATGACCATGCAGCATCACTTTGGGCTGATACTTATCAAGCAGCTCCCGCAGCGCTTCAAAACCCCAGTGGGCGGGGTCTTTATCGTCGCCCAAGCCCTTAGCAGGCGCATGGGTGACCACAATATCCACGCCACCTGCGCGCCAAAGGGTATAGCGCAGCTTGCGGATTCTCTTTCGCATTTGCTGTTCGGTATATTGGTGAGGTCCGGGGTGATATCGGCGACAACCGCCCAATCCTAAAATCCGAATACCGTTATAGACTACCAGCTTATCGTCAATGCAGTCGCAGCCCTCCGGCGGTCTTTTCTCATACCGCCCGTCGTGATTGCCATGAACATACAGCACAGGGCATTTTGCCATAGTGACTAAGAAAGACAAATATTCTGCCTTCAAATCCCCGCAGGAGAGAATCAAATCGTAGTTATCCAGCCTACCGGGAACATAGTGCTCCCACAGAGCCGCACACTCTTCATCGGAAACCGCTAAGATCTTCATAGCGAGCCCTCCATTTCCACGGGAATCCGGTCACGGTAGACACCTAACCGACGCACCATGGCCTGCGCGTAAGGCTCAATCTCGTCAAATTCAGGAATTGCGCCAATGACATTATCACATAGCCAATCCATGTGCAAAATCTCATCCGTAGTCAAATCCCGACTGCCATCGTTCATTTCCTGCCCGTTCTGGGCCACCAGCCGACGATAGAAGGGGGCAATCTCGCCATTTTGAATTCCCTTGCGCAGCGCCTGCGCCAATACGCGGATTCCCTCGGGGATATGCTCCGCCAGCTCCACATCAATGACACCGCTGTCGAAACCCCACCAGTAATTCACTGCCTTGCCAGACTCATGGTTTTTATCCCAAGTGCCGGCGAAAATGGAACGAACCACATTTTCATAAAACTTTCCCCACAGCCAAACAGGAGAAGCCAGAGCCTGCAACTGCCCGTCGTCATTCATGGCATAGGTGCCGTAGTTACAGAAATCCAAATGTTTTCGTTCTTGTGTGGGAACATCCCGATTAGAAATCACGCGAATCCCGCTGCTTAAAAACTCTTCCTGAGGGTTTCCCGCCATGCAGGACCATTTTAATACCACCTTAGCTCGGGGATTTGTCAGCTGCGCCCCCAAAGCAAAGGCATTGATAGAGGCCGGAACACCCAAAATAGGATTCGACCCCACATAGCCAATCCAATCATCGTCCGCCATAGCGCCGGCAATGGCGCCGGTGATAAACTTTGCCTCATAAATACGGCTGTAATAGGTGCGAATGCTGGGATATGGCGTATCCACAGAGCAATTCAAAAACCGCACCTTAGGATATTTCACCGCGATACGCAAAGTATTGCGGCTCATCTGGGGTGTTGTGGTAAACACCACATCCGCGCCATCCTCCACCGCCTGTTCCAGCAGAGAATCCACATCCTCATGTTCATTCTCCGGGAAATAAGTGTAAGTCGTAATCCGGTCGCCCAGCACCTCTTCCAGATACTGCCGTCCCAAATCATGTCCTTGAATCCACGGACTGTCCTGAGGATTTAACGGATGCGCAAATGCCACCTGCAAATGCTCCGGCGCGCCGGTAATGATTCGGGTCAGCACATTGGTCTTTTCCTCTGTTTCCACCGGCTCGGTGCTCACATCCACCGGTTCTTCCATAGTCTGCGCTTCCAATTCCTCCCAAATAGAAGTAATGGTTTTGCGCAGCTGCTTATCCGTAAGCTCACCTAATTGCCGGAAAGGATATACTTCCAGCCAAACGAGCAGAGCTTCCTCGGGAATCAACCCTAAGCGCTCACCGCCTAAGCCGCGGAAGGCATCCAGAAAATACTGATAATAGGCAGAAACCGTGCGGACTTCCCGCTCTTCCCACTTCTGCCCCAGCTCTTTGCCAAGGTAGGATAGAAACAGCGCGTAATCTCCCGGTCTGTGGAATTGAATCTGATACAGCCCCGCATCCCTGTAAAACTCTAAAAACTCAAAATATGCCTGTACTCTGGGCTCTTCCGTTTTTGCCGGCAGTACCCGTTTTACCTGCGCAGTAATGCGGGTGGCGCCCATGTGCCGCAGCACACTGACGCGCTTGTTGCCCTCCTGCACATAAAAGTCGCCCAAATATTCATAACACAAAATGGGGTCGCGGATTCCTTCGGACAAATGCGCCCGACAAAGGCTCGCCCATTTATAAGCAAATTCACTTCTTTCATCCAGCAGCGGCAAAAAGCTGGGGGAAAAGGCGGTAATGCGTCCAGCGGATTTGATGCCCACAATACGCTCCACCGGAATTTCCACAATCCCAATTTCCTGCACAATATCCACCGCAGGATTGTCCACAATTTGATCCAGCACCAAAGGATGGGCGCTGCGGTTTTCCGCCAATGCCTGCTTATGCTCTTTTATGCCTGATTTTAACGCGCGGGCATACTCTTCCTTCGCCTCTTGCAGGTACATCGCCACCATCCTTTCCGAACGATATATCTTTCCTTATATATCATATCGAATTTCTCTCAAAAAAGCAAGAATTATCTATTGGTCTATCTGCCCATAGAATGCCGCAAAAAACCATGTATTCTTGTATATAAAATCGCAGGAAAGATATTGACATCCCCTGAAAAAAGTGGTAAACTTTCAATCAGTACAGTTATACCGAATAAAGAGCCGAAAGGAAGAAAAATTATGGATATGACTTTGGAATCCTGCCGTAAATTTGTAGAAGTTTTAGCATCCGATGCTCCCGCGCCCGGTGGCGGCGGCGCCGCTGCTTTGGTTGGTGCCATCGGCACTGCTCTTGGCAACATGGTGGGCAGCCTCACCGTAGGCAAGAAAAAGTATGCCGAAGTAGAAGAAGAAATCATTGCCTTGAAAGCCAAGTGCGACGCTCTGCAAACCGAGCTTTTGAATCAGGTGGAAGCTGACGAAATCAACTTCCTGCCCTTAGCCAAGGCCTATGGCATTCCCAAGGACGACCCCACTCGTGATGCCGTCATGGAAGAGGCCACCATCATCGCTTGCTCCACGCCTATGAAAATCATGGAGCTGTGCTGCGAAGCCATTGAGTATATCGCTGTGTTTGCCGCCAAGGGCAGCCGTCTGGCTGTATCCGATGCCGGCTGCGGCGCTGTATGCTGCAAGGCCGCTTTGCAGGCTGCTTCCTTAAATGTGTTTATTAACACCAAGACTTTGAAAAACCGTGAGGTTGCCGAGGAAATGAACGCCAAGGCAAACAACATGCTGGCAAAATACGGCGCTATGGCCGACAGCATTTTCAACGAAGTCAAGGCCGGCTTCGGTCAGTAATCTTAGGAGGATACATATATGGCTAAATTACTGTTGGGCAAGGAAGTTACCGACGCCCTGAACGCAAAGCTGCAAGAACGCACCGCCGCCCTGCGGTCTAAGGGCATTGCCCCCACCTTGGGCATCATTCGCGTAGGCGAAGACCCCTCCGATTTGTCTTATGAAAAGGGCGCGACCAAGCGCGCTGAGCTGGTTGGCGTGGATGTAAAAAACTTCATTCTGCCCGCCGACGCTTCTAAGGAAGATGTGCTGGAGGTCATTGATCAGGTCAATGCTGACGAGAGCATCCACGGTGTGCTGATGTTCCGCCCCCTGCCCAAGCACTTAAAGAACGACCAAAACGAAATCTGCAACCGTCTCGATCCCAAGAAGGACGTCGACTGCATGACCCACATGAGCAATGCCGGTGTATTTGAAGGCTTGGATTTGGGTTATGCCCCCTGCACCCCCGCTGCTTGTATGGAAATTCTGGATTTCTACGGCATCGACTGCAAGGGCAAGAACGCTGTTGTCATCGGCCGCAGCTTGGTGGTTGGCAAACCCGCAGGCATGATGCTCATGGGCAAGAATGCCACCGTCACCACCTGCCACACCCGCACCGTCAACACCGCTGAAATTTGCAAGAATGCAGACATCATCGTGTCCGCTGCCGGTGTGCTGAACAGCTTGACCGCCGACTTTGTTCGTCCCGGCCAAATTATCATTGACGTTTCCATCAACTGGGACGAAAACAAAATCAATGCCAAGGGCGGCAAGGGCGGCATCGCCGGTGACGCCAAGTTTGACGAGGTTGAGCCTATTGTCGAAGCCATCACCCCCGTTCCCGGCGGTGTTGGAAGCGTAACCACCAGCGTGCTGATGAAGCATGTAGTAGAAGCCGCTGAAAAGATCTAATCTGATAAACACCCACATAACTGACGGATACGCGGATCACCGCGAGGGAGTGTGGGCGTAAATGCCGACCGTCTGGGCAATCTGATTTTTATAGAATCAGATTGCCCTTTTATCAACAAAAAGAGGTGTCTGAAATGAAAAAACTTAACAATCTGGCAGAAAGCAATTTTCTGAAACTGTTTTTCCTGTTCATTTCTCTGTGCTTTATCATTGCCGCTCCCTTTATGCCCGATCGCTGCACTATGTTCTGCGGCCTTTGGGACATTATGACAAACACCTGCAAAATCTCTACCAACTATTTTGCTTTGGGCGGCTACGCAGCTACCTTCCTGAATATGGGTCTGGTAGGACTTTTCTGCACTGCTCTTGTTTGCCTGCCCGGCGCAAAGCCCAACAATGTCACCACCTTGGGTGTTCTTTTGACCATTGGCTTCGGTTCCTGGGGTATGAACCTTCTGAATATGATCCCCACTGTACTGGGTGTCATGCTGTACGCTCTGGTGAAAAAGGAAAAGTTAGGTGCTGTGTCCAACGCGATGCTGTATTCCACCGGCATTGCCCCGCTGATTTCCGATTTGCTGTTCCGCTACCCCGGTGTGCAATATATCGGCTTTAACTGGCTGGGTCTTGGCATCGGTCTGTTTGTGGGGTTGATCATCGGCTTCTTCCTGCCTGCCGGTCTTGCCCATGCTCCCAACATTCACAAAGGCTACGACCACTATTCCGCTGCGGTACCTATCGGCATGACCGCATTTTTCCTGCGCGCGGCGCTTTACAATGTCATGCTGGGCAAAAACCCCGCAGCATTGGGGCTGTCTACTATGGCGGCATTGGATGTGGCATCCTTTGCAAACACCAACATTTTCTGTTTCGTTGTCTTTGGCCTGTGCGTTGTATTCGCCCTGCTTATGGGCTGCAAGCCTAAGGATTATTGGAATCTTTTAAAAGATTCCGGCTATGGTGTGTGCTTCTCCTCCAAATACGGCTACGCACCCTTCCTTATGAATGTTGGCTTATTCGGTCTCATGATTGTGGGCTACTTCAACTTAGCCGGCGCTATTGACGGCACAAATGTCTGGACCGGCATGACCTTCGGCATCGTTTTCTGCATGCTGGCAACCTGCAACTCCGGCAGCCACCCCGGCAATGTCTGGCCTATCATGGCAGGCTACATGGTGAGTTCCTTCCTGTTTGCATGGATTTTCAAGCTGCTGGGCGGTGAAAATTACGCTCTGACCATTGGCAACCAGTCCATTCTCATCGGTCTGTGCTACGCCAACGGCCTTTCTCCCATTTCCGGCAAGTACGGCATCTTCCACGGCATGCTGGCAGGCGGACTGCACTATCTGCTGGTAACGGCTGTGCCGGATATGCACGGTGGCTTCTGCCTGTATAACGGCGGCTTCACAGCAGCCATCATCTGCCTGCTGTTCGTTCCCCAACTGGAACGCTTCTGCCGCACCAAAGAAGAGCGCAAGGAAGCAAAGCTGGCGAAAAAATAATTCTCCAACATAAAACGGGCGCGCCAAAAGGCGCGCCCGTTTCTTATTTTATTTTCCTCCCGTTCAATACGGCTTCCACCAAAACATCGCCATCATAGCGAAGCTTTAACAAAAAGAATGGCGCATCCTGCCACAAAAGGTCTAGGAAAATCTGATCCCCTTCCCATTTGGGTAAGTCGTCCAAAAACTCACGGCTCACCCATTGCAGATTGCCTTCATCGCACTCTTTTAAACTTCCCTCAAAGCCGTCGGCAGTAAACAGGTACATATATTCCCCTTCCCACGGCCCGTTGGTTAGGAACGTTACAATGCCGCGGCAGCGCCAGCTGGTTAAGGTCAGGCCTGTTTCCTCCTTGGCTTCCCGCAGCAAACATTCCTCCGGAGATTCATCACCTTCAAATTTTCCGCCAATGCCAATCCATTTATCCTGATTGACATCGTTTTTCTTTTTCACCCGGTGGAGCATCAAAACCTCGTCCCCGCAAGTGATATAGCACAATGTGGAATTGATCATACTTCCCTCTGTATCAGTGAAATGGCACGGTGAAGATTTTCCACCGTAATTTCCGAATGTCCTTGTTCCCGTTCTCCATCCAGCGTCCAATTCATGCGGCTTTCCGCGAAAATTTGCAAACGCTGCGCGCTCACAAAGGTCATCATAGCGCAATTATAGGTCTGCTTTTGCAGCGCCACAATGCATTCACTGAGCTCAATCAAATCCCGAGGTGCGCGCACCAGCAGCAGCTCAAACCGCCCGTCGCTCATATCCACCTGCTTGGGGTCAAGACTCAAAATCCCGCCCACAGAGGTGGAATTGCTGATCGCACCGAAGAGAAAATCGTCCTCAATCACCTGATCATCCAGCTCAAACCGCACATGTTCCTTGCGAATTTGGGACAACTCCGAAATTCCTTCCAGCAAATATGCCGTATGACCCAAAGCGTTTTTCACATTTTGCGGTGTCGTATAAGCTGTTTTTGTAAAGATACCAAAGGATGCCACATAAGAAAAATAGCGATCCGCAAATTTCCCAACATCATAGACCTTAGGCGCGCCCTCCACAATAGCCTTGGCCGCATCCAAGGGTTTGAGGGGAATTTTCAGACTCATGGCAAAATCGTTAGTAGAACCGCAGGGAATATAACCAATGGGTGTCTTGGCGCCGCTTTGCATCAATCCGGTAACGGTTTCGTTAAAAGTTCCGTCGCCGCCGGCGCAAACCACCACATCCACTTCTGCGGCCTTTTCCGTCACCACGCGGGCACAGTCGCCCGTTCCGGAGGTCATGTGGGTCAACACTTCATAGCCAGCACCATTAAAAAGCCCAATGATTTCCGCCAAATACCGGTTTGCCTTTCGCAAACCCGCATAAGGATTCATGACAAACAGCATTCGCTTCATTGTACTGCCTCCCGCAACTGTAAACTCCTAACCTTATTATAACACTTTAAAATTTTTTGACAAGCGTTTCATGTCGAGGCAAACTCTCTCACCCTACCGAGCACTTGCTTTCCAAGATAATGGCCTCACCGGTAACAGGATGAATAAACTCCAATTTCTTAGCGCAAAGCTGCTGAGAAGAAACGCCCATTTTCTCAGAATGCGTCGCTGTTTTTTCAAACCCATATTGCGGGTCTCCCAAAATCGGCACTCCGAAATGGGCGCAATGCAGCCGCAACTGGTGCGTTCTTCCGGTAATGGGGCGCAATGCCAGCACAGAACATTCCTCCCCCCGCTGCAATAGAAAAAATTCTGTCACCGACGGCTTTCCATCGGCTCGAATCTCTCTCAGTAAACTTGGCAAAGGTTTTCGGGCAATGGGCGCGTCCCAAACTCCCTCATCCTTATCCGGTACGCCCAGCACCAAAGCATGATAGGTTTTTTGAATCTGCGTTTTCTGCAATGCGGCATGGGCAAACGAATTTTTCGCAATCAGCACGATACCAAAGGTATCTCTATCCAAGCGCGTCACCGGATGAAACGCACAACGCTGCCCCGTTTGTTCATAATGCCCCAACACCAAATTGGCAAGCGTTCCTGTATTGCAGCTACGGGACGGGTGAATGAGCATACCCGCCGGTTTGTCCACCGCCAAGAGGAAATCGTCCTCATACAAAATCGTCAATTCTCCCTGCTGCGCAGGATATTCCGGCTTGGGAGCATCCATCTGAGCCGTAATGATATCACCAATGCAGACAGCGTAATCCGTATGCACCGCCTTGCCGTTTACAAACAGCTTTTCTTTCCACTTTAACCGATTCATCAGTCCTGCGGACAGTCCCATTTCTTCCCGCAAAAACGAAGATAACCGCCCCTCTCGGGTCGCCGTATGGGTCAATTTCATGATGCTCCCTCCTTTTAAAACATAAGCAAAAGACCCTGCTTTTAGCAGGGTCTTTTCTTTTGCATTAGTTCAACGCAGCCTTAGCCTTCTCCACGATGGCTGCGAAAGCAGCAGCGTCATGAATTGCCATTTCAGACAGGCTCTTGCGGTTGAGCTCGATGCCGGCCTTGTGAACACCGTTCATGAACTTGGAGTAGTTCAGACCGTAGGGGGCCACAGCGGCGCTCAAACGAGCAATCCACAGCGTGCGGTATGCGCGCTTCTTCTGCTTACGACCGGCGAATGCATAGTTGCCGGACTTCATAACGGCCTGCTTGGCCATCTTAAAGTGCTTAGACTTAGAACCCCAATAGCCCTTAGCCAGCTTCAGGGTAGCGTTTCTTCTTTTGCGCGTCATCATCGCGCCTTTAACTCTTGCCATTTCTGTATCCTCCTATTCTGCCTTATTTGTACGGAATCATCTTCTTGATTGCCTCGGTGTTGGTCACGTCGGCGTATGCGGTTGCACGCAGATGACGGGTACGCTTGGTGGTCTTCTTGGTGAGGATGTGGCTCTTGTAAGGCTGAGCTCTCTTAACCTTACCGGGCTTGGTCAGGTTGAATCTTTTCTTTGCACCGCTATGGGTTTTCAGCTTGGGCATAAGTGGTTCTCCTTCCGATTCTTTCGTTATAGTGACTTATTTACTGTTTTTAGGGGTTAAGAACATCGCCATAAAGCGACCTTCCAGCTTGGGATTCTTTTCCATGTTCGCAGTCTCAGCGCAAGCGCCGGCAAATTCCATGAGCAGCTTTTCGCCCAAATTGGTATGTGCCATTTCACGACCGCGGAAGCGCACGCTGACCTTCACCCGGTTGCCGTCTGCCAAGAACTTCTGGGCAGCCTTGACCTTGGTGTTTAAGTCATTGGTGTCGATGCTGGGGCTCATGCGGATTTCCTTGGTTTCCACAACCTTCTGGTTCTTCTTGGCATCCTTTTCCCGTTTCTTTTGATCGTAGCAGAATTTGGAGTAGTCCATGATTTTGCAGACAGGGGGAACGGCATTGGGAGAAATCTTCACCAAATCCATGCCCTGCTCCTCAGCCATAGCATTGGCCTCAGCCGCAGAAACAATACCCAGCTGGGCACCGTCAGCACCGATTAAGCGAATCTCCTTGTCCTGAATTTCCTCATTAAGCTCGTGGTCTAATTTAGCGATGGTAAGCACCTCCATTAACAAATAAAAAAGCGGATGCCAAAGCATCCGCATATACCCGCAGCAATCCCCTAAGGGAAGATGGTGTATAAACCGTTTCGCCAAAAGCTTACGGTGAGGCGGATGTTCAGCCTTCTTGATTACTCGGGTATTCTATCACAGGTTTTTTCACCTGTCAAGCATATTTTTTCACTTTTTTCCGCAGTTTTTGGGAATCAGGAATAGTTTTTTCCTCTTTTGGCGAAGATTCAATCATCGGTCACCAAAGTGCCCTCTCCTGGGCGAAACGAGGACAGCACCTGTATTGTTACCCCATATTCCTGGGCTAACTCCACCGAACGGTCGTGCAGCACCTGCGCTCCCTGCCGCGCCAAAGTCAGCATATTTTCATAGTTAATTTTATAAAACTTCACTGCTGCGGGGTCTTTTCGAGGATCGCGGTCATACACACCGTCCACATCCGTATAAATCTGGCACACCTGCGCCTGCAAAAATGCTGCCAGCGCTACCGCTGTGGTGTCCGACCCGCCACGGCCTAAGGTGGTAATATCTCCTTGGGCATTCACGCCTTGAAATCCCGTCACCACCACAATATTGCCTTTTTCCAGTTCCCGCCGAATCCGATCGTTGGACAAGCCCAAAATGCGAGCATTCCCATGAACATCTTCCGTCAAAATTCCCGCCTGCCAGCCCATGAGGCTCACCGCAGCATACCCCAGCAATCCTATGCTCATGGCCATGAGCGCCGCAGACATCTGCTCACCTGTTGCCAAATATGCATCCAATTCCCGTGGCTGTCCGTTTCGATTCAGCTCTCCGGCTTGGGCGACAAGCTGATCCGTAGTATGCCCTTGGGCAGACACCACCACAACCACCTGATTCCCCCGCTGAGCCTCCTGCACCGCACGCTGTGCGGCAAGGAGCATTCGCTGGGAGTCCATCAAGGAAGTTCCGCCAAATTTTTGAACAATCAACATTCTTGTCACCTCCGCACCATTCTACGTCAAAGAATCCCAAATTGTGCAAGCAAAAGCCACCCCGCAAAATACGAGGTGGCAAAAAATCCGTTTATCCGGCCAAAATTTCCGCTTTGATCACACCGGGAACTGCGCTTAAAATCGCCAACAGCTCCTCTAAGGAAATGGCAACCTCGGCAGTGGCCATACTCATGGTCACCAAGGCACAGCCATTGGTGGGAATGATGGAGTTAATGGTCAAAATATTAGCCTTGTGCTTCGCTACTTCCAAAAGCAGAACAGACAGCACACCGGGCTCATCGTGCATCAAAAACTGGAAGGTGATGATTCTGCCGGTCATCATATTTTGAAAAGGCAAAATCGCATCGCGATACTTATAAAACGCGCTGCGGCTGATGCCTGTCATGCGGGCAGCTTCGTTCACCGTAGTCGCCTCACCGATAGACAGCAAGCGCTTCGCTTCTGCCACATTCAAAAACACTTCCGGCAATGCAGATGCCTCAATGATATAGTACTTCGGCTTCTTCGTCATATGTTCCCCTCCCAATATTTCTGGTTTGAACAATGAAATCGCGCTGAATATATCCATATTGTAGCATATATTTTGTAAAAAGCAACTAGAATCTGCACACCCTTCCTTTATGAAAGGAGCTTTTATGAATCGCTCTTCCCTGCGCGCCCTTGTGCTTCCGGCTGCGCTTTTAATTGGCCTGTGGCTAACACTTCGCTACCTTTTTCCCATTTTTCTTCCGTTTTTACTGGCGGGACTGCTGGCACTGGCTGCCGAGCCGCTGGTAAGAAGCATGGAGCGCAAGCTCCATCTGCCAAGAAATGCAGCCTCCGGCATCGGTGTGCTGATTTGTCTTGCTTTGACCGTGCTCATCGTACTCATTCTTTGCGCTCTGCTGTTAAAGCAGTTAAGTAACATTTCCTCTTTCCTGCCGGATTGGGAAGAGGCCGCCATGTCCGGCCTGAATTCTCTGGAAAGCTTTCTTCTGTCCTATGCCCAAAAAGCGCCGGCCTCCGTCAGCCCCATTTTAACCCACGGAGTGGAAGGTGTGTTTGGAAACGGCTCCATGGTAGTTGACCAAATCGTAGCAAAGCTTTTATCCTTGGCCTCCGGTGTCCTTAGCCAAATCCCTGACAGCGCCCTTAGCTTTGGTACATGGATTCTGGCTTCTTTCATGCTGTCTGCAAAGCTTCCCAAGCTCCACCTTTGGATAAAAGGGAAAATCCCCTCCCATTGGCGCGCCCAATATTTCCCTGCGGCAAAGCGGTTAAAAAAGAATCTGCTGGGTTGGCTCTGGGCGCAATTAAAACTCACCGCCATCACCCTTTTCATCTTATGCACAGGCTTTCTTCTGCTGGGCATTGACCATGCTCCCCTATGGGCATTTTTGATTTCTCTGGTAGATGCACTGCCTATTTTAGGCACCGGAACCATTTTAATGCCATGGTCGCTGATCTGCTTTTTACAGGGAAATCCCCCCTTGGCGCTGGGACTTCTGGGCATTTACGCCGCCGCTGTGCTGACCCGCTCAACCTTAGAGCCGCGGCTCATCGGCAAAGAATTGGGTCTAGACCCCTTAGTCACGCTCCTTGCCATGTATGCCGGCTATCGCCTTTGGGGCATTATCGGAATGTTGTTTTCCCCTTTGCTGGTCATAACTTTAACCCAATTGGCCACCGGTTTTTCGGAAAAAACCAAAGAGAATTGACAAAAATCCAATCTTCCTATTGTGTATCGGGCAGTATTTTGATATAATATCAAGAAAAAGTTATATTGGATGTGTATTGCCTTGAAGTATCGAATTTGGAATATAGCGGAGCCGGATCAGTCTGCTGTCAATGCCCTTGTATCAGCCGGCCACGCCCCGCTAACTGCCATGATTCTTTCCGCCCGCGGTTTTTTGCGACAGGAAACCGTGGCCTCTTACTTAAATTGTGAAAGCACCCTCCACGACCCCTACGCCATGAAAGATATGGCCGCGGCGGCAGGACGGGTGGGCCTCGCTATGACCCGCGGAGAAAAGATTGCCGTTTTCGGCGACTATGATGTGGACGGTATCACTGCCACCTGCCTGCTGACTCATTTCCTGCGCCGCCACGGTGCAAACTGCGTCAGCTATATTCCCGGCCGTCTGGAAGAAGGCTACGGATTAAACCCCATCGCCCTGCGCCAGCTCAGTGCCGAGGGCGTGAAACTCATTATTACCGTTGACTGCGGCATCACCGCAGTGGAAGAAGCCAAGCTCTGCAAAGAGCTGGGCATGGACTTGGTCATTACCGACCATCACGAATGTAAGGATGTTCTTCCCGATGCCGTGGCCGTGGTAGACCCCCACCGTCCCGACGACAGCTATCCTCATCAGAACCTTTCCGGTGTAGGTGTGGCGTTTAAGCTGGCGGCGGCTCTTTTCGATTCCCAGGAAGAAGTCTTACAGCAATATGCCGACATGGTCTGCTTGGGCACTGTGGCGGATGTTATGCCCTTGCTGGGAGAAAATCGGGTATTCGTCACGCAGGGCTTAGCCCAACTGAAAGCCACCCGTCGGCCGGGCATTGCTGCGCTCATGGCAGAATGTGGCTGTCAGCCGGAAGCTGTCAGTGCCTCCACCATCGGCTATATGCTGGCCCCCAGAATCAATGCCGCAGGACGCATGGGCCAAATTCAGCTTGCCATTGACCTGTTTTTAACCGAAGATCCCGCCCAAGCTGCTGATTTGGCAAAAGCACTGTGCGATTTAAACCGCCAACGGCAAAGTGTGGAATCTCAAATTTACGACGAAGCGGTTTCCATGCTCCCCGAGGGGCAAGCGCCGGAAGCCATTGTGCTGGCAGATGAAAGCTGGCACCAAGGCGTCGTAGGCATTGTGGCCAGCCGCATGGCAGAAGAATACTGCTGCCCCACCTTCCTGATTTGCTTAGACGGCGACCGAGGCAAGGCCAGCTCCCGCAGCTATGGCGGCTTTAACCTTTTCTCTTCTTTAACTGCCCTTTCTGACCTTTTGGAAAGCTATGGCGGTCACGAACTGGCAGCGGGCTTTACCATTTCCCGCAGCCAAATTGCCCCCTTCCGTCAAAAAATTTGCGAACTGGCAGCCAACTATTATGCCAGCGGCATTCCCCGCACAGCGCTACATATTGACTGCTGCGTCACTCCGGAATTGCTGACCTTAAAAAATGTAGAATCTCTGGGCCGCCTGGAGCCATACGGCAACGGTTGTCCCAAGCCGGTGCTGATGATGGAAAATCTCACCGTTGAAAACATTAACATGGTAGGAAACGGCCAGCACATGCGGTTACGGTTGCGAAGCCGCAACGGCACTATCAATGCAATTTATTTCTCCGCTACGCCGGAATCTGCCTCTATCGCCCAAGGCGATTTGGTAGATGTGGCATTTACGCCCCAAATCAACGAATTCCGCGGCGAGCGCTCTGTGCAGCTAAACTTAACGGATATTCGTCCCGCCTGCGCCGCGCCCTGCTGCGCCGAGGCAAATGACTATGAAAACCTACGTAAGGGCAAGCTGACTGCAAAAGATGCGGAAAGCCTGCTCCCCGATCGGGCAACCCTTGGTATGGTATGGCGATACCTGTCCGCTTTGGGAAGCCCCATTAAGGAAGACCCCGCTTGCCTGTGCCGCAAAATTGTGCGCTGGTCTTCCGTAGGCTTAAACTTAGGAAAATTCTTAACCTGTCTGGATATTTTTGAAGATGTGGGACTGCTTCATCAGAAAAAAGTGCATCGGGGTCTTATTCTGGAACTGACCCCAGGCGATGAAAAAGCAGATTTGACCCAAAGCCGCACCATGCAAACACTTCTTCACGCGAAAGAGAGCTGATTACCTTGGAAACTTTCGAAGCCCATTATCATTCCATGTGCGCCACCGTAACAAGACTCATTCCCGGCGCTGACACGGAACTTCTGAAACAAGCGGTGGACTATGCCGCAAAAAAACACGAAACCCAAAAGCGAAAAGACGGCTCGCCCTATATCATTCACCCTCTGGCTGTGGCAGAAATCGTGGCAGAAATGGGTTTGGATATGGATGCTGTGCTGGGCAGCTTGCTTCACGACTGCATCGAAGACACCGACGCATCCTTTGACGAAATTTCCGCCATGTTCGGGCAAACCGTGGCAGAACTGGTAGAAGGCGTTACCAAGCTGACCCGTGCCAATTTCTCCTCTTCTGAGCAGGCGCAAATGGAAAATTTGCGGAAAATGTTTTTGGCTATGTCGAAAGACATTCGGGTGGTGCTGATTAAAATTGCCGACCGCCTGCACAATATGCGCACCATGCAATATCAAACCCCTGCTAAGCAAATCAGCAAATGTCAAGAGACCATGGACGTTTATGCGCCTCTGGCTCACCGCCTTGGTATGCAAAAAATCAAGTGGGAGCTGGAAGATATTGCCCTCAGGTACTTAGAGCCCGAGGACTATAATGACATCATGTCCTACTTAAATGCCCACAAAGAGCAGGACGAAGCCTTCATGCACACCATTCAAGGGAAAATTTCTGACCGCTTATCCTCTGTGGGTATTCACAATACCGCCTACGGGCGCATTAAGCATGTGTATTCCATTTACCGCAAAATGAACGTCCAGAACAAGGCCATCGATGAGCTGTTTGATGTATATGCTTTCCGCGTCATCGTGGACTCCATCCCCGACTGCTACAACGTATTGGGTCATATCCACGACCTTTTTAACCTTGTGCCCGGCCGGTTTAAGGACTACATCTCCACACCTAAACCCAACATGTACCAAAGTCTGCACACCACCGTCATCGGCTCTCAGGGTATTCCCTTCGAGGTGCAAATCCGCACTTGGGAAATGCACGAGACTGCGGAATACGGTATCGCCGCCCACTGGAAGTATAAGCAAGGCGGCGAAGGTGGCAACGAAAAGGACTTTGAATGGGTGCGCCGTCTGCTGGAAAGCCAGCAGGATACCGACGCAGAAGACTACGTCCGTTCCTTGAAAATCGATATGTTTGACGACGAAGTGTTCGTCTTTACCCCCAAGGGGCGCATTGTTTCCCTGCCCGCAGGCTCTACTCCCATAGACTTTGCTTATGCCATTCACTCCGGTGTGGGTAACTCCATGATTGGCGCTAAGGTCAACAACCGCATCTGCGGCATTGATACCACTTTGAAAAACGGCGACATCATCGAGGTCTTGACCTCCAAAGCCGCCAAAGGCCCCAGCCGCGACTGGTTAAACATCTGTAAATCCAATCAGGCCCGCACCAAAATCAAGCAGTGGTTTAAGAAAGAAAAGCGGGAGGAAAATATTCTCCACGGCCGTTCTTCCTTTGAATCGGAAATGAAACGCATTGGTCTGCCTCTGTCTATTACCATCGACCCCGAGGTTGGCCCCCAACTATTGAAAAAGCTTGCCTTTGACTCTTGGGACGATATGTATGCCGCCATCGGCTACGGCGGCTTGACCGCCACCAAGGCTGTTGGCCGGATTCGTGACGATATCAACCGCGCGCTGAAAGTCCAAGCCAACGAAAAGGCACAAGCGAATCCTTTGCGCATGACACCTGACAGCGAAGCAGTCAAACAAAACCGCCACGCAGTCAACGGCGTCATTGTGGAAGACATCGATTCCTGCATGATTAAATTTGCCAAATGCTGCACCCCCGTTCCCGGTGACGACATCATCGGCTTTATCACCAAAGGCTTCGGTGTCAGCATTCACAGAGAGGACTGCCCCAACACCGCAAGCCGCCACGAACCCATTCAAGCGGCCCGCTGGGTCAATGTATGGTGGGCAAATCAGGACGACCATCCCTTCGACACCACTTTGGAATTAGACTGCATCACCCGGGACGGTCTGCTTTTGGATGTAGCCACCACCATGACCGCCGCCCATGTGCGGGTCAAGGAGCTGAACGGCAAGGATTTGCCCGACGGAAAGAGCGTATTTACCGTGCGCTTTGAAGTGAAAAATGTGGCGGAGCTGGAATCCATTCGCAATAAGCTTATGAGCATTCGGGATGTCATTGGCTCCCGCCGCGGACAAAATTAAAGCGAGGAATCTGCCATGCGCGCTGTATTAACAAGAGTCACTTCTGCCTCTGTGGCCATTGACGGCACAACCGTAGGACAAATCGGCAAGGGCTTTCTGATCTTATTGGGCATTGGCCCTGACGATACGGAAAAGGAATGTCGCTATCTGGCAGAAAAAGCCTTAGGCCTTCGGATTTTTGAGGACGAAAACGGCAAAATGAATATGGGCTTGGAGCAGGTAGACGGACAGGTACTGGTAGTCAGTCAGTTTACCCTCTACGGCAACTGCCGTAAGGGTCGCCGCCCCAGCTTTACCGATGCCGCCAACCCCCAGCTGGGCAATGCGCTATATGAAAAATTTCTCAGCATTTGTGAAGAATTAGGCTATCCCCCTCAGCACGGGGAATTCGGGGCGGACATGAAAGTTTCCTCCGTCAACGACGGGCCCGTGACCTTAATTTTAGACACCGACCAGCTCATAACCGAGCCACGGAGATAACCATGGAACGTTACACCTTAGTTTTAGGGGAATATCAGACCAACTGCTATTGCCTCCACAGCGAAGACACAAATCGCTGTATTCTCGTCGACCCCGGCTATGCTCCTCAGGAAATCCTGAATTTTTTAGCAGAAAATCAACTGGAATTGGAGGCCATTTTACTCACCCACGGACATTTTGATCATGTGGGCGCTGTAAAGGCATTGGCGACAGAAACGGACTGCGCCGTATATCTTTGCGAAAAAGACCTGTCCCTGCCCCCGATGATGACCGCCGGAACGCTGTACTGCACCAACCTTTACGGCGAAGGCGATGTGCTGAATTTTGCAGGTCTTAGCTTCCGCGTTCTGCACACCCCCGGCCACACCCCCGGCTCTGTTTGCCTCATTTGTGAGGATACCATTCTCTCCGGCGACACCCTGTTTGCCGGCTCCTGTGGAAGAACCGATTTCCCCGGCGGGAACATGGCACAAATGTGCCAATCTCTGCAACGGTTAAAAAATTTAGCAGGCGACTATACCGTCTGCCCCGGCCACGGAGAATCCACTACCCTTTCTCAGGAGCGCCTGTATAACCCTTACCTGTAAGGAGTTTTTATGAAACTGACACTTCGCGGTCATGATGACCGTTATGCTGTGGAACAACTGCAAATGTCCCTCTTTGGCACAGAAGCAGAGGGCGAGGCCGTTTCCTCTTTGCACAGAGGGTCGCATTGGCTCACCGCCACCGCAAGCATCTCCTTTGGCGGAAATACCGCCACCGCCACCCGCCGCTTGCAGATTCAGAAAGAATCCACCCGCCTGCGGCGGCAAATTTTGCAGCAAAGCTATTATTTAGCTGCCGTGAAGCTCCTGCCCGTTACGCCCCCTTGGGGCGCCTTGGCGGGGGTGCGCCCGACCAAAATTTCCACCAAGCACCTTTTAGAAGGCGGCAACGAAAAAAGCGCCGACGCTTTGCTGAAAAACATTTATTATGTGACCCCTGCGCGGCGGGATTTGGCAATCAACTGCTCTAAATCCACAGTGAAAGCCGTAAATTTGCTCAAGCCCACAGACATTTCCCTGTATGTAGGCATACCCTTTTGCCCCACCCGATGCAGCTATTGCAGCTTTGTCAGCCGCACTGTGGGCAAAAAGGCAGAACTGATTGCGCCTTACTTGCAGGCGCTGCTGCGAGAAATTGCCGTGACAGGAAAACTTCTGGAAAATTCCGGAAGAAAAGTTCGTGCCGTTTATATAGGCGGCGGTACGCCCACTACTTTGTCCTGCGCCCAAATGGCAACTTTATTGGATGCCATTGGCAGCAGCTTCGATTTATCCCGCTGCTTAGAATTTACCGTAGAGGGCGGCCGTCCGGACACCTTAACTCCCGAAAAGCTGAAAACCATTCGCGACCACGGCGCAGACCGCATGAGCATCAACCCCCAAACCATGGTAGACAGCGTACTGCGCGCCTGTGGCAGACCTCACACGGCCGAAGATGTGAAAAACGCCTATGCGTGGGCTGTTGATGCAGGCTTTGAAAACATCAACATGGACTTGATTGCCGGACTTCCCACCGACAATTTTGACGGCTTCCGCCATTCCTTGGATACGGTGGCCGCCTTACATCCTTCTAATATCACCGTGCATACCCTCGCCTTGAAAAAAGGCGCAGATCTCTTTGAAAGAAGAAGTCAACTCTCGTCTGACTTCGAGGTTGCCCGCATGGTAGACTACGGCAACAACCTGCTCCCCAGCCTTGGCTACAAGCCCTATTATTTGTACCGGCAAAAATATATGTCCGGCTCATTTGAAAATGTAGGTTGGAGTCAAAACGGGCACGATTGCCTGTATAATATTTATATGATGGAAGAACTGCACACCATTTTGTCCTTAGGCGGTGGTGGCATGAACAAGCTGAATCTCCCCGACGGCACATTGCAGCGCTTCCACAACCCCAAGTTCCCCGAGCAGTATATCGAATTGTTAGATTCCGTACTGCGGGAAAAAGAAACGCTCTTTTCCCTTATGGAAAAGGCGAAATGAAAGGCGGTAACAGCTTGGATACTTTAATTTCCAATGTCACCATTGTGACCATGAATCTAAAAATGGATGTGCTGTTTGGCGCATACTTAGGCATCACCGAGGGTAAAATTTCCTATATAGGAACCACTGCCCCCGAGCAAGCGCCTCAGACCATTATCGATGGCACCGGCATGGTGCTGATGCCCGGTCTTATTAACTGCCACACCCATCTGGCCACCTCGGCACTTCGCAGCTATTGCGACGATTTCACCGCTGCGCAAGCCTTGGAAGAGCAGCTGAAAAAAGAATCCAAAATGGATCGCCGCAGCGCAAAGGCCGCGGCATCTCTGGCCATTGCAGAATGTCTGCGCTTTGGCATTACCTCGGTATCTGACCTTTACTACTACCCCGATGCCACCGCGGAAGCCGCCGCAGAAGCAGGTATCAAAGCAAACATTGCTTTGTCTGCCTACCGTTTCATCGACCAGTGCGAAGATTTCGACTTCGAAACCGACGAACAATGCGCAGAGCTTCGCCGTGTGGTGGAAGCATGGCACAACCACGATAACGGCCGCATTAAAATTGACGCAGGTATCCACGCAGAATACACCAGCAATCACAAGCTGTGGGACGCCTTGGCAAATTATGCCAGCGAACTGAGCTTGGGCTTCCAGCTTCACCTGTCGGAAACTAAGGAAGAAGTGGAATCCTGCTTAGACCGCACAGGTCTTGCCCCCGCGGAACTGTTAAACTGCCACGGCATTTTGAATCTTCCTGTCACCGCCGCAGGCTGCGGCGCGCTGACCGAGGAGGAAATTGCCCTACTGGGCAAGCGGAAGCTCACTGCCGTCACCTGCCCTCTGACAGAAGCGAAAAGCGGCCGCGCGCCCATGATTGTCCCCGCCTGCGTCAAAGCGGGCATGAACATCGCCTTGGGCACCGGCGGCGCCATTGAGTGCGGCAATTTGGATTTATTTGAAGTCATGCGGGGCGTCTGCCTGTCTGCCCGCGCAGCTGCCGATGACGCTGCTTCCCTGCCTGCGCCTGCCGCTTTGATGATGGCAACTGTCTGCGGTGCAAGAGCCCAAGGCCGCGCAGATACCTGCGGTCAAATTGCCGAGGGTATGGACGCTGACCTTATTTTGGTGGACTTCTCCGCGCCCCACCTCATTCCCTGCCACAATGTCTTAAACGGCTTGGTCTTCGGTGCCAAGGGCGGCGATGTTGCCATGACCATGGTGCGCGGCAAAATTCTGTATCAGAATGGCCAATTCCCCACCATCGACTTAAAGGCCGTGGTGGAAGAGCTGACCCAATACGCCATCCCCCGCCTGTTTACCGAATAAGGAGGAAGCTATGTCACAACCCAAAAAACAAACCTTTCTCCATGGCACGATGCTGCTGGCGCTTTCCACCGCCATCGTCAAGGTGATTGGTGCTTTTTACTCCATTCCCTTAAAACAAATCATCGGCGACCAGAGCTTCGGCTATTACTCCACCGCCTATGAAATTTATACCCTGCTTTTAATGATTTCCACAGCCGGTCTGCCTGTGGCCATGAGCCGTATGATTTCCGAGGCCAGCTCCTTAGGTCACTATCGGCAGGTGCGGAAGATTTATACCGTTTCCCGCAGTATTTTCCTTGCTCTTGGTTTGGTGGGAACCCTTTTCATGACGGTATTTTGCCGCCAGCTGGCAGTCTTTCAGGAACAGCCCGATGCATGGGCGGCTATCGGCACCTTAGGCCCTTGCTGCTTCTTCATTTGCCTGATGAGCACCTACCGCGGCTTTTTCCAAGGGCAGAGCAATATGTCCCCCACCTCTGTCAGTCAGGTTATCGAGGCCATTGTGAAGCTAATCATCGGCTTAGGCACGGCCATACTGCTGCTAAAATTCAGCGGTGAAAAGGCATATCCTGCCGCTGGTGCAATTTTCGGTGTGACCCTTAGCTGTGTGGTGTCCTCGGTGTATTTGAAGGCCTGCTTCCGGAAAGCTTATAAGGACATTCCCGTTACCGACGAGACAGCTTCCTCCGGCAAGTCCATCGCCAAAGGGCTGTTGGCCATTGCCATTCCCATTACCATCGGCTCTGCCGGCTTGCAGATTCTAACCGTGCTGGAAACCAAACTGTATATGGGTCAGCTTTTGGAAACCATAACCCAAAATCAAGCAGACATTCAAAAGGGCGTCTACAACTTCACCCAGAAGATTTTCAATATGCCCTGCGCCTTTATTACACCCATTACCATCAGCGTTCTTCCCGCCATTACAGCTCAGCTTACCAAGGGGGAACATTCCACCGCCAAAACCACCGAGGAATCCGCTGCCCGAATCACCGGTCTGATCAGCGCCCCCTGCGCTGTTGGCTTATTCCTGCTGGCGCAGCCCATTACTGCTTTGCTTGGCGGCTACACGGGTGAACGCTTGGCGCTGGCAAGCCAGCTTATGAGCATTTTGGGTCTTTGCGTGCTGTTTAATGCCGTAGTGCTGTTTACCAACGCTGTCATGCAAGCTCATGGTCATGTGAACCTGCCGGTAATCAATATGTTCATTGGCGGCGGTATTAAGTTAGTTGCCATCTATATTCTCACGGGAAATCCCAACATCGGCATCATCGGCACACCCATAGGCACGTTAATTTGCTATGTGGTCATTACGGTACTGAACCTCTTTACCATGAGCCGGGTATTCCCCCATCCTCCCGCCATTGTGAAGAATCTGCTGAAATCCGTAGTCGCCGCCTGCATTATGGGTGTCGCGGCTTTTGGAAGCTGGCAGGGACTTCTTTATCTGACAGGCGGTAATCTCAGCCGTGTGATTGCCTGCGCTGTGCCCATTTTGGTGGCAATGCCCGTATATGTCATCGCTGCCGTCAAACTCCGCGCCCTTACAAAAGAGGACTGTTTGCTCCTGCCAAAGGGCGAAAAAATAGCTAAATTGTTGAAATTATAAAATATTTTTCTTGATTTTCTGGAAATTTTGTGGTAATTTAATAACAGCTTCATAATAAAAAGGAAGAGAGGAACTTTCACTATGAATAAAACTGAACTCATCGCCGCCGCTGCCGAAAAGGCCGGCCTGACCAAGAAGGACACCGAGCGTGTTCTGAATGCCGCTATCGACACCATCACCGCTGCTCTGGTTGCCGGTGACAAGGTGCAGCTGTCCGGCTTCGGTATTTTCGAGGTTCGCGCCCGCGACGCTCGCGTTGGCCGCAACCCCCACACCAAGCAGACCATCGAAATCCCCGCTACCAAGGTTCCTGCATTTAAGGCCAGCAAGACTTTGAAGGATACCATCGCGAAGTAATTCATGCGCTTAGACAAGTATCTGAAAGTTTCCCGCCTGATTAAACGTCGTACCGTGGCCAACGAAGCCTGCGACAATGGACGCATCAGCGTCAACGGTCGTGTGGTAAAAGCCAGCTACGAGGTTAAGGTGGGCGACCGGATTGCGATCACCATGGGACCGAAAACAGTGTCTGTGGAGGTTTTGCAGGTTGCAGAAACCGTCCGTAAAGACGATGCCACAGGACTGTATAAGCAAATCTAAAAAGGGAGGCTAAGGGCAGCACTCCATAAGGAAGTATTGGTTTTGAACGCCCCCTTTCTCGCTTAACTGCACAAAAAAATCCCGGAATGCGTCAGCATTCCGGGATTTTTGTTGTTTGTTAATCAAAAAAGTTGCCACTTCAAAACTGCGTAGCACCTGAAAACGGTGAGAATTTGTGTTAGATAAGGAAAAAAGCGCAGGAATCCTTTGTGGATTGCGAGCATTTTTGACGCAATATTACGCAAATTTACGCCTGTTTTCAGGCATTACTTCCTTATGGAGCGCTGCCCAAGCCTCCCTCTTTTTATTTTATTTTTTCATGCCTGCATACAACTTTTGAAGAAGCGTCCGCAAGGGACAAAACAGCAAAAGCGCCATGATAAAATTACCGGCGCAATGGGCGATATCAAAGGGTATCCCTGTCACCCATTTCGCTGCTGCATAGCCGAAGCCTCCCACGAAAATATCCACGATGCCGCATAGCGCGCCAAACAGCAATCCAAAAGCACCAGACAAAATCGCCCAAAACAGCGGGCCTTCCGCCTTATGAAGCAGCCGCGCCGCCACCAGCAAAATCGCCCAGATATACAGATAGTTAATGTTCCACAGGCTAAACCCGTAAAACAAAATCTCCATGGCCACATACAGGTACATGGGGTACAGCGCCTTCCAACCAAAGGTCACTGCAAACAGCATAATCATCAAGCTCACGGGCTCAATATTGGGCAGGGCGCTCATGGCCACCTTTAATCCAAAAGTCAGGGACGCCAGCACGCCAAACAGCACAATTTCCCGCAACGTTAGTTTAAGACGCGAATCCATTGGTATATACAAATCGATAGGCCTTGCCGTCGGCAACCGGAATTTCCTCAATGCCCAGATTGCTCATGGCATCACCTTCATAAATTGCCCACCAGCCTTCGTCCTCTGCCCAAACGGCAGTTTCACCGTCCACGGTATCAAACATGCCGTTTTGGATATTGTCCGCAGCGATGAGGCCCTCGGCAATCATAACCTGCGCCAAATACTCTTCATCGGTGTGGATGGTTTTCACCACTTCCGTCTTGTCCTTATGAACCACGGTAACGGTAATGGTTTTTACGCCCTCCTGAGTTTGGGGACGGGCGGCAAGGTAGACACCCAAAAGCGCGGCCACTACCAGCACCAAAGCAACGACAGCAATGATTGTTTTTTTGTTCATTTGTTTTTCCTCCTAAAAAATGATAGGCTGCGGCGTCAAATATGACGCCCCAGCCGTTTTTCTGCGACAAACGCACTTCCCCATAACACGCAAGGAAGCAGGAAAAGGATGTTTCGTAGGTCTTCTGACTCGTGCCTGCGGGGGTTGGACCCACGACATTCTCTGCCTTCCCAAAACTTTCAGTGACTGGCTTTCGCCAAAAGAGAATACCTCAGCACATACAGCGGCGGTACCGTTCGGGATTTTCACCCGATTATCTTGTTCAGCAGTAAAAGCCAAGCGCCCATACTGCCACGAAACCTCTATTCAATTTGCCGTGATTATTATAGCACTTGCCTTTTTCCCTGTCAACAGCAGAAAAATCTTCCCCCGCAGCAGAACATGTTGAAAAGCCAACACAGTATCAAATTGCTGCACGGTGAGCCACGCATTTCAAAGCCGCGGAAATTCCCCGCCTGCCGACGGTACGCAGCACCACCATTTTGAATTTGTTCTAAGGCATGCAAATATTCCATGTTGTTGGGATCTAAGGAAACCGCCTTGCGAATATGCTCCAAGGCTGTTACCTGATTGCCCAAGCCATCATTGGCCAAGGCGCTGATATAATACCAGCGGGCGTTGCGGTTAGTGCTGTTGCTTAAAACGTTCAGCGCTTCCTGATACCTGCCCATATACACATAGCGATATGCCGCCTGCTGATATTGATCGGTATTCGTATAGGTTCGCTGTCCGTAACCGCCAAAGGGATCGTAGCCATAGCCGCCGTAGCCCTGTCCCGCACTTTGCTGGGCGGTCTTTTCAGGATTTTTAATCTGCTCGTAAGCGGCATTGACCTCCTGCATCCGACGGGCAGCTTCCTTGTCGCCGGGATTTAGGTCAGGGTGATATTTTTTCGCCAACCGACGATATGCTTGTTTCATTTCCTCATCCGAGGCATCAGGGCTGACGCCAAGGACTTTATACGGGTCTTGTATCACTGCCCCGCCTCCTTTCGCTTCATGCGGGCAAAATTGCACCACACGCCGCTGTATAAAATATTATCCAGCAATTTCTTATCCTGCACCAGAGGAAGTTTTTCAAATTCCTCCGTACATTTTGCCATAGCCAGAACCAAATATGTATCCCATGCGCTGACATCGCGCTCCATTCCCATGGCCAAATAGGGGTTATACTTGCCCTTGCGCTTATCCCGAGGATAATCCACCGTAGCATCGGCCAGATACACAAACCGACCCAGCGCCATACCCATTTTTCGCAAGATTGGCGACCAAGTATCCTCTTTATAGACCAAAAGCTCTCCCATAAGCGCGCCAAAACAATTTGCCGGCTCGTCCGCATTGGCGCAGTTTTCCCGTTCCAATGCGCTTAGCTTGCCAATGCACTCCGAAATGGCCTGACATTGGCGGGGGTACGCCTTTTCAATCGAGGCGTACTGCTTGCCAAACACCCCCGCTGCCCATTTGGCGAAATGCTTATGGTCGTCGCGCCAGTCGTCCATTGCCTTAAAATAGGCCAGCGCCACATTCATGTCCGCCGCGTACTGAATATACGCATTGTTCACCCATGGACGAGGGCGCAGAGGGTGCATCATGCAAGCTTGCTTGCCCTCTTCTTCCTCCGGCTCATAAAGGCTCATAAGCAGCAGCGCCAAAAAAGCCATATCGTAACTAAGACCCAAGCGGGAAAGCTGTCCGGATCTGTCCCGAATTTGACGGCAAATACCGCAGTACACCTGACCGTAGCGGGTTTTCTGCTGCGGGGTCAATTCTTTTTGATTGGCAGTAACAAATCCAAACATTTCCATCCCTCACTTTCATCATAGCATAATCCAAGGTTGTGAAGTCATTATGAACAGATGCAAAATTTTTATTTTTCTTTCATCAGCAAACAGTTCAGCGCGCCGCCGTAAAACACAATGGACAGGCAAAAATACAGCCACAGCATACTCAGCGCCAAGGCATACACCGAGCCGAACACGCTGGAATATTGAGAGTAATTGTCCACATAGTAAGAAAAGAGTCGCGTAAACACCAGCCACCCCACCGATGCCAACACCGCCCCGGGAAAGCTTTCTGAAACGGTATTTTTGCGGTTCGGCAGCACTGTATACATAGCGGTAAACAGTCCCGTTTGCAGCAATAGCATAAGCAAAAAGCGAAAATCCACCACTTCTGCCAAAAATTCACCCAGCGCACCGCGACCGGCTGGCAAAGAGCTTAATAAGGTTTCTCCAAACACTCCCAGCACCAGCGTAAACACCAGCACTACCAAAAACCCGAAGGTGTATCCCATGCTCATCAGACGCGTATGCATATAGCCGCGGTTTTCCTCTACGCCGTAAATGGTGTTCAAGCCCATCAAAAGACCGTAAATTCCCCGGCTGGCTGACCACAGCGCACCCACTGCCGACAGAGAAACCATGGCCGTAGAGGTATGGGCATAGGTCGTAATGATCATGCGTTCTGCCGCAGGCATCAGTGCCTCCGGCAAAAAAGCCCGCAAAAGCTCCATAAAATCGCCTGCATCAAAGGCCGTATAGCGAAGCACGCTTAAAATCAGCACCAGCGCAGGAAATACAGAAAGCACAATAAAATAACCGGCATTGGCCGCATGGGACGGGATCTGCATTTGCCTTAGCTCCCTTGCCAATGCCACCGCTTTTCCCAGCAGTCCTCCTTTGGGAAATTTCTCCACCGCCACTCCTCCTTTCGCACCTTTTTATAGCTTATGCAAAAAGGAAGAAAATAACGCAATGCCCGTTGCCAAAAAGGGCAACGGGCAAGCAATTTTTATTCCGCAGAAATCAAATAATAGTAAACAGGCTGACCGCCGTTTAACAAATTCACATCTGCATCGGGGCAGATTTCCGCAAAAATATCTGCCGCCTTCTGCGCATGCTTTTCCTTCACATCCGCGCCGTAGTAAATGGTGATAAACTCCTTGCCCTCGTCGCGCACTTTTTCTGCCAAGGATTTTAAAAGCACTTTAATATCCTGACTGGTGCCGAACAAAGCGCTTCCGTACAGCGCCAGATAGTCACCTTCGTGAATGTCATAGCCGTCGAAATCGGAATTTCTGGCAGCATAGGTAATCTGCATAGTGTCCACCGTAGCCAAAACCTCGGTCATTGCTTCGGTATTTTCCTCCACGCTGCCCTCGGGATTGAAGTTCAGCATAGCCGTAACTCCCTGAGGAATGGTCTTGCTGGGAATCACCACTACATTCTTCGGAGTCAGAGCATTGACTTGCTCTGCCGCCATAATAATATTCTTATTGTTGGGCAATACAAACACAGTTTCCGCAGGCACCGTATTCACCACTTCCAAAATATCCTGTGTGCTGGGGTTCATGGTCTGTCCACCGGACACCATGCCGTCCACACCCAAGTTCTGGAACACATCGGCAATACCATTGCCCACGCACACAGACACCACGCCAATAGGCTTGGTAGGCTCTGCGATTTTAGGCGCCAGCTCCTGCTCGCTCATCACCTTTTCGGTGTGCTGCAAGCGCATATTTTCAATTTTTACGGTGACGAAAGAGCCGTAATCCATGGCTTCGTGCAATGCCTTGCCGGGGTCGTTGGTATGCACGTGTACCTTAATAATCTCCTCGTCATCCACCAGCACCAGGCTGTCGCCCAAGCTGCTGAGGAACTCCCGCAGCTTTTCGGGGTCCATATCATTTTCACGGGAGATAATGAACTCTGTGCAGTAGGTGAAGGTGATATCTTCGGTATTAAAATCAGAGAAGTCTGCGCTTTCCTTTGCCTCGCCGGCATCAAAACCTTCGGGCACCACCACATCTTCACCCCGCAATGCCAGCAGCATGGCTTCCAGCGCCACCAGCCAGCCCTTGCCGCCGGCGTCTACAACATTGGCCTTTTTCAGCACGGGATTCTGATTAACGGTATTGGCCAGCGCCACCTTGGCTTCCTCAATGGCAGCCTCGTGGACAAACTCAAAATAGTTATTTTCCTCCGCTGCCTGACGCGCCTTCGCAGCCGCCAGACGGGCAACGGTCAAAATTGTGCCCTCTGCGGGCTTCATCACAGCCTTGTAAGCAGCATCCACGCCCTCTTGCAGAGCAGCCGCCCACAAAACACCGTCACAACTTGCCGCTTCCTTCAGCTTTTTGGAAATGCCGCGGAACAGCAAGGACAAAATCACGCCGGAATTACCCCGGGCACCCCGAAGCATGGCAGAAGCCGCAGCAGAAGCCGCCTTTTCCAAGGTGGGGTCTTCCAGCTTCCGCAAATCCGCAGCCGCGGCATTGATGGTCATAGACATATTGGTACCTGTATCACCGTCGGGAACAGGAAACACATTCAGCTCATTGAGCGCTTGTTTGTTAATTTCTATATTGGCAGCCGCATTGATAATCAGTCGTCGAAAATCGGCGCCGTTAATGGTCTGTCTCAATCCTATTACCCTCCGTTATTATCCGATCATCATGGAGTCAATATACACATTGACCGCCCGCACCTGTGTGCCGGTGCATTTTGTGACAATATAGCGCACCTCGGAAATGATGGATGCGCCCACTGCGTTTAAGTTCACGCCATTGTCCACCATAATATGCAAATCAATCGAAATTGTATCATCCTCATGGAATTGCACATTCACGCCCTTGGACATGGATTCCTTGCGCAGCAGATGATACACGCCGTCTTTTACGCTGCGGGCAGCCATGCCCTTCACGCCAAAGCAGTTGCTGGCGGCAGTGCCGGCAATTTCTGTATATACGCTGGTGCTGACATTTACGCTGCCATTTTCATTGTTCTGACTCATCATAAAACTACCTCCTTAAAAAATAGGGTGGCGAAAAAATTAAACCATACTGTCTTCCCAACAATCCGGGGCAGAAAGACCCATCATTTTAACAACGGTGGGTGCCACATTGGCAAGACCGTAATTTCCGTCCTTAATTTCCCACTTGGTATCGGTGTCGTAGATAATAAAGGGAACGGGATTCAAAGAATGGGCGGTACGCACAGCGGTCTTGCCCTTCTTGGTTTCCGTCATCTGGTCGGCATTGCCGTGGTCGGCAGTGATCAGCACGGTGTAGCCGTACTTGTCAGCCGCCTCAATAATCGCCTTTAAGCCGTTATCCACGCACTCCATGGCGTAAACCACCGCGTCCATCACACCGGTGTGGCCTACCATGTCGCCGTTGGGATAGTTGCATCGAATAAAGCCATACTTCTTGGATGCCATAGCTTCCACCATCTTCTCGGTGATCTCCTTGGACTTCATGGCAGGCGCCTGATCAAAGGGAATCACATCAGAGGGTACTTCCTCATAGGTTTCCAGTTCCTCGGACACCTTGCCGGAACGGTTGCCGTTCCAGAAATAAGTCACATGGCCATATTTCTGCGTTTCAGATACAGCATACTCATTGACACCGGCAGCAACCAGCACCTCAGTAAGGGTGTTCTGAATCACAGGAGGCTGCACCAGATAATGCTCGGGAATATTCAGGTCACCGTCATATTGCAGCATACCCGCAAATTTCACACCGGTATAATCACCGCGGTCAAACTTGTCAAACTCCTTGCGATCGAAGGCCAGAGAAATTTCCTGAGCGCGGTCACCGCGGAAGTTGAAGAGAATCACGCTGTCGCCATTGGCAATCTTAGCTACAGGCTCACCGTTGCGTGCAATGACAAACGCAGGCAGGTCTTGGTCAATGACACCGATTTCTGCGCGGTAGGTTTCAATGGCCTCCGTGGCAGAAGCGAACTGCCGGCCAATGCCCTGCACATGGGTTCTCCAACCCAGCTCCACCATACCCCAGTTGGCTTCGTAACGATCCATGGTCACCTGCATACGGCCGCCGCCGGACGCGATGGCATAGTCACAGCCGTCGGTGTTCAGTTCATTTAACACATCTTCCAACATGGAAACATATTCCAGCGCGGAAGTAGCAGGCACATCACGGCCGTCCAGCAAAATGTGGCAGTATGCCTTTTTCACGCCCTGCACCTTTGCCTGACGCAAAAGAGCAATCAAATGGGCAATATTGGAATGGACATTGCCGTCGGACAGCAAGCCGATAAAATGCATGGCCTTACCCTGTGCATTTTCAACCAGCTCTTTCCATGTTTCAGAAGCATACAGGCTGCCGCTTTCAATGGATTCGCCCACCAGCTTTGCGCCCTGAGAATACACCTGACCGCAGCCGAGGGCATTGTGGCCAACTTCGGAGTTGCCCATGTCTTCATCGCTGGGCAAACCCACAGCAGTGCCATGGGCTTTCAGGTAAGTATAAGGACAAGTGGCCATCAAGCGATCCAGCTCAGGGGTATTGGCAACCACAACAGCGTCGCCGCTGCCGCCATCGCCCTTACCTACGCCATCCATAATGACCAGCACAATCGGTTTTTTCATCATTGTAAATCCTCCAAAAACGAGTTGCCTCGAAAACTTGACATAGTATCAGCCATAATATTTTACATCATTTTTGTTCAAGTTACAAGTTCTTTTTTCTTTTTTTCCATAGTCGGCAAAGGAAAACCTCGGAGAAAAAGCAAATTCGTCTTTTTCTCCGAGGTTTGTTAAGAAAATATAAAGAAAATATTGAATTTAATGGAAATTCACAAGTTAGTTGATGGTTCCTTCGGCACGGCGAAACAGTTCTCCTATGCGCTGACGCAGAGCCTTTCCCTCCGGCGTTTCCGTAGCATCCTTTGTGTCAATCCACGCGGCCGAGGCGGCCTGCGCATCCTTTAAGGTCTGCAAATCCATGTGCAAGCTGGCCACCCGGAACACCGGCATTCCCGACTGACGGGCGCCAAAAAAATCTCCGGGACCGCGCATCTGCAAGTCCTCCTCGGCAATTTGGAAGCCATCGTTGGTGGCGCACAACGCTTTCAGCCGGCGAAGGGTTTCAGGATTTTTATTTTGGGAAGTTAAAATGCAATAGCTTTTCGCTTCCCCCCGTCCTACCCGCCCGCGAAGCTGATGCAGCTGAGAAAGGCCGAACCGGTCCGCATCCTCAATCACCATCAAAGTGGCATTGGGCACATCCACCCCCACCTCGATGACGGTGGTTGCTACCAAAACATCTGCTTCTTTTCGGGCAAAGGCTGCCATGATTTCTTCCTTTTCCACGCCTTTCATTTGGCCGTGAAGCAAGGCAATCTTCAAATCGGGGAATGCCTTTTTCTGCAAGATTTCCGCCCACACTGTGGCGGCTTTCATTCCCAAATCTTCATTTTCCTCCACCGCAGGACACACCACAAAGCATTGATTCCCCTGATTCACCTGCTTGCGAATAAACGCATGAATCCGCGCACGATAACTCTCGTCCACCAAAAAAGAATCCACCGGCTGCCGTCCGGGGGGCAGTTCGTCCAAAATTGACACCGACAAATCGCCATACATTAAAAGCGCCAGCGTTCTGGGTATGGGAGTTGCAGACATGACCAGCATATGGGGGTCTTCTCCCTTGTTGGAAAGCTTTGCCCGCTGGGCAACACCGAAGCGATGCTGCTCATCGGTAATCACCAAACCTAAATGATGAAATACCGTGGCATCGGACAACAGTGCATGGGTGCCGATGGCTACATCAATTTCTCCTTGCTCTAACTGCTGCCGCACCAGCTTTTTTTCCTTAGCGGTCATAGAGCCCGTAAGCATCGCGGTGCGTATTCCCATGGGCGCAAGGAGCTTATGCAGGGTAGCCATGTGCTGCTCTGCCAAAATTTCTGTGGGCGCCATCAGCGCCGCTTGATAGCCATTGCGCGAAGCGCAATAAGCCGCTGCCGCGGCCACCATGGTCTTGCCGCTGCCCACATCGCCCTGCACAAGGCGGCTCATAGGCGCACCCTTGGAAAAGTCCTGCAAAATTTCTCCAATCGCCCGCTTTTGCGCTCCTGTCAGCGCAAAAGGCAGCGCCTTTTCAAATTCCGCCAGAGAAAGGTTTTCATAAGGCGCAACGCGCTTGCTTTCTTTTGCCGCCCGCATCAAGGCAAGCCCAGCGGAAAACACGAAAAACTCCTCAAAAATCAGCCGCTTTTTTGCCATCTCCGCTTCTGCCATAGAGTTTGGCGCATGAATGGCATGATATGCCCGGTCTGCGCCCAAAATCCCATAGGCATCCCGCACCGACTGTGGCAAAATCTCCTCAGGAGGATCACAAATGGCCAGTGCCTGCAACACAGCCTTTCTCAAAGCAGCATTGCTCAGTCCTGCGGTAAGGGGGTAAATAGGCAAAATCACTCTGGTGTTTACAGGGGGCGCATCCACCGCCTCGAATACGGGATTTGTCATATTGTAGCCAACAAAATCCCCCGACACAGCCCCATAAAAGAAATATTCCTCTCCATAATGCAGCTGCTCCGCGGCAAAGCGGTTATTAAAAAAGGTCACCTGAATGCGACCAGTGTGGTCTCCCAGCTGCACCCGCGTCAAATCCAAGCCCTTGCGAATGTGGGAGGTTTTAGGGGTGTTCATCACCATCGCGCGAAAGCAGGCAGGAACATCCGCTTCCAGCTTGTCCATAGTGACAAGGCGGGTTCTGTCCTCATAACCCCGAGGAAAATGGCAAATCAAATCACCAAGGGTAAAAATATTCAGCGCCGCAAATTGCTTGGCCTTAGTAGGGCCAACGCCTTTTAATATGGTAATCGGATCTGTCAAACGCGCCACGGAAACCACCTCCTTCATCTATTTTATTATACAAAAAGCCATGGCAAAACGCAATGTTTTTTAAAAAAGGCATGAAAAAACTCCCTCCAAGATTTTCTCGGAAGGAGATATTTTCAGAGAACTCAAGCCAGCTTGTTCAGCTTCAGGGTCATGCTGCTCTTTTTACGGGCAGCGTTGTTCTTGTGCAGAAGACCCTTCTGGACAGCCTGATCAACGGACTTAACAGCTACTTTGTAAGCTTCCTCGGCAACAGCCTTGTCGCCGGCGACCAGAGCAGCGTCGAACTTCTTCAAGTTAGTTTTCAGCTCGGACTTGTCCGCCTTGTTCTTCTCGTAAGCGATGTGAGAACGAATGACATCCTTCTTAGAGGACTTAATGTTGGGCATCTCGGTACACCTCCTGTCCCAAAACGTATTGATACAGATATGCATTATACCGCCCCTTTTCCATAAAATCAATCCCTTTTTTTAAATTTTTTTAATTTTTATGGAGAAATTTTCATTTTTTCTCTTGGTTTTCTTGCCGTATTTTCTTGTCAAGTCCTTTTTTTCGGTCAGAAAAAAACATTTGTAAAAATTATAGATAACGAAAAAGTTGGTATTTTGTCGAAGTTTGTCAAAAATCATTATGTCAACCGATAAAAATATTCCCATCACTTTCCCGAAAAACCCACCCCTGTGGAAAAGACTGTGGAAAATGTGGAAAAGTCATGGTGTTACAGGGTATTTTCCTGTTTCTTCCTGTTTTTACACCGCGTTTGGGGGTATGTTTTTTAAACTTTTTTGCCCCAATTGGCAGGTTGCTTTTCGTGTTACGGAAACAAAAAACACGGCTGTTTTTTTCTGCATTTTTGGGGAAAAAGTTGGCACTTTTTCCGCTTGTGTCTTTTTTTGTCCCTACTGTCCCACCCGCGTTCAAAAAATTTGTTAAATTCCACCAAACTGTTCTGTGTATCTTTCCTGTCCTGCTGGAAATACTTGTACCAATCGTGTTTACAGGAGGAAGGCCATGCAAGGTAAGGTAGAGCTCAGCGGTGTGAACACCGCAAGCTTAAAGCAACTGACCCATGAGCAAATGGACGCATTACTTCTCAAAGCGAGCAAAGGAGACAATAAAGCCAGAGAAACATTGATTGAAGGAAATCTCCGCTTGGTGCTTTCCGTGATTCAGCGCTTTGACAAACGGGGAGAAAACCCCGACGATTTGTTTCAAGTCGGCTGTATCGGCCTAATGAAAGCCATTTCCAATTTCGACCCCTCAAAGCAGGTAAGATTTTCCACCTACGGTGTGCCCATGATTGCAGGCGAAGTGCGGCGCTATTTGCGGGACAACAGCGCCATACGGGTGTCGCGCTCTATTCGCGATGTTGCCTATCGCGTTCTGCAATGCAAAGAATCCATGCAGCTTTCTCTGGGCAGAGAGCCTACCCTGGAAGAAATCTCCAACGAACTGAATCTTTCTTTGCAGGACATCAGCGAAGCGCTGGATGCCGTTTGCGCCCCTGTCAGCCTGTATGACCCTGTGTATGCCGACGGTGGAGATCCGCTGACGGTAATGGATCAGGTGAAAGACAACAAAAACACGGAAGCCCAATGGATGGAACACATCGCCCTGCAAAACGCCTTTCGCAATTTAAATCCCAGAGAAAAACAAATTTTGTCTCTGCGGTTTTATGACGGAAAAACCCAAATGGAAGTAGCCAATTCCCTTGGCATTTCCCAGGCGCAGGTCTCCCGATTGGAAAAGGGCGCGATTTCCGCCATGCGAAAATCCGTCAGCGTCAGTTAACTATCCCCTAACAGCCGCCTTTGGGCGGCTGTTTTGTTTGCGTAATTTTGTTGGAAAAACCCAAAACCCACCTCCCATTTTTGTGCAAAACCCTTGACAATAAGCGGTTTTGAAAGTAAAATAGTTTCGGTATAGTGTACGCTGCGCCTACGTGTTGGCCTGCGTTTCATGGATATCCGGCACATGGCCGGAGCTGGGATCATCGCCTCATGGCGTTTTGTTTGAACAATTCTATTTCGGATTTTCCGAATCCATCTTGACAAATGTAACACATGGGGTTGTGTATGCCCTCCTCCTTGGCCTAGCCATTTTATATTTTGACGAAGGAGGTGCGTTTCACAATATGGAACTGAATTTAGCAATTATTTTCATCGTTGGCAGCGCCGTGGTCGCCCTTGCCGCCGGTTTTGGCATTGGTATCGGCTACCGCAAGAAGGTCGCGGAACGGGAAATCGGTTCTGCCGAGGCAGAGGCCACCCGCCTCATTAACGAAGCCATTCGCAGCGGCGAAAACCGCAAGAAGGAAATGCTTCTGGAAGCCAAGGATGAAATCCATAGAGCACGCACAGAAAACGAGCGAGAAATGAAAGAGCGCCGGGCGGAGCTGAGCAAGACTGAGCGCCGTTTGGAGCAAAAGGAAGCCACTTTGGACAAAAAGTCCGAAACCTTTGAGCGCAAGGAAGAAGAGCTGGCGCAAAAAGTAGAAGCTTTGGCCCGCAATCAAGCGGAGGTTGAGCTGATTCGCCGTCAGCAGCTGGAAAAGCTGGAAAGCATTTCCGGTTTAACCCAAGAACAGGCAAAGCAAACTTTGCTTGCCAGCGTGGAAGAAGAGGTTCGCCACGAAACCGCGCTGAAAATCAAGGAAATCGAGCAGCAAATGAAGGACGAGGCCGATGAAAAGGCTCGGGAAATCCTGTCTATCGCCATTCAGCGCTGCGCCGCTGACCACGCTGCGGAAGCTACCGTTTCCGTGGTGCCCCTGCCCAACGACGAAATGAAGGGCAGAATCATTGGCCGCGAAGGCCGCAACATCCGCACCTTAGAAACCATCACCGGTGTGGACCTTATTATCGACGATACCCCCGAAGCCATCACCGTCAGCAGCTTTGACCCCGTCCGGCGGGAAATTGCCCGTCTGGCCTTGGAAAAGCTCATTGCCGATGGCAGAATTCACCCCACTCGCATTGAAGATATGGTGGAAAAGGCCCGCAAGGATGTGGACCGCACCATTCGGGAAGAGGGTGAACGGGCTTGCTATGAAACCGGCGTGCATAACTTAAACCCCGAGCTGGTTAAGGTGCTGGGCCGCCAGAAATACCGCACTTCTTACGGTCAGAATGTACTGAACCACTCCATTGAGGTGTCCCATATCGCAGGTCTTATGGCCGCAGAGCTGGGCATCGATGTGGCGCTGGCAAAGCGCGCAGGTCTGCTTCACGACTTGGGCAAGTCCATTGACCACGAGGTGGAAGGCAGCCATGTGCAACTGGGTGCTGATTTGGCTCGGAAGTACAAGGAAAATCCCGCAGTGGTCAACGCCATCGAAGCACACCATGGCGATGTAGAGCCCAAAACCGTCATCGCTGTGCTGGTGCAGGCTGCTGACGCTGTGTCTGCCGCCCGTCCCGGCGCTCGCCGCGAGAATGTGGAAAATTACATCCGCCGTCTGCAAAAACTAGAAGAGCTGACCGGCGCGTACCCCGGTGTTGAAAAATCCTTTGCCATTCAGGCCGGCCGCGAGGTCCGGATTATGGTCAAGCCCGAGGTTGTCAACGAGGATAACATGATTCTGCTGGCAAGAGACATTGCCAAGAAAATCGAATCGGAGCTGGAATACCCCGGTCAGATTAAGGTCAACGTTATTCGGGAAACCAAGGCTGTGGAATACGCAAAATAATCATAAAAGGCGTGGTGAATTGCACCACGCCTTTTCTTTTTTACCTTTTCTTTAACGCTTTCCGGCTCACAGTCCAAAGCATGGCCCAGCCAAACAGTCCGATCACCCAGCTCTGTCCGCAGACCACCGGTGTGGATGCCAGAATCAATACGCCGAACAAGACATCCCCCACTGTCCGAGATGCGCCTACGGATAAGATATTGGCAATCAGCGTAACCAGCGTAGCAATCAGGATCCCTAAGCTTAAATTCCGCACAAACCGAACAGGCGCCCAATGTTCTCTGGGAATGGCCCGATATAAAATAACCGCCGGCGGAATGAAAAATCCCACCGCCAACAACACCATAAATCCCAACAGCACCTGCGGCGGATTCAAAACAAAAGACAGCGACGCACAAGTGACATACATCATGCCCCACCCTATGAAAAGAGAAGTGTATTTCTTCATTTTTCTTACCTCGCATACAAGATGCCCTCATTGTACCCCATTTGGCGCCGTTTGACAAGGAAAAATATGCTGGACAAGGTAACATAATTCTGTTATAATTGAGAATCATATGTAGAGAAAAGGAGATTTGTCTCATGAGATGTCCTTTTTGCGGAGATGAAGAAAGCAAAGTTGTAGACTCCCGTCACAACGAAGATGGCAACAGCATTCGCCGCCGTCGGGAATGTATTGCCTGCCAGCGTCGGTTCACCACCTACGAAATCGTGGAAAGCCTGCCCATTATCGTAGTTAAACGCGACGGCACGCGGCAAAGCTTCGACCGGAACAAGATTCTTAATGCCATGGTGCGGGCCTTTGACAAGCGGAAGGTGGAGATTTCCGACTTGGATCGCATTGCCACAGAAATTGAGCAAGCCATCCAAAACACTTTGGATCGGGAAGTCAGCACCGACAAAATCGGTGAAATGGTCATGGAACGCATTAAGTCCATTGACGAAGTTGCCTATATTCGCTTCGCCTCTGTGTACCGCCGTTTCCAGGATGTGGGCAGCTTTGTCCATGAAATTAACCGTTACTTAGAAGAGAAATAAGGAGTCATCATGCTATGGCCGCATTGAGAGGCTTATTTGAAGAATTTGATTTGTCCGCCTTCCTGCCCGACCTGTCCACCTTTATGGGCTGGGTAGAATCACTGCTGCGGTTTGCCGTTATGGCAGGACCGCTGCTTCTACTGGGCTTTGGTATGCTGTTTCTGCTGGCGCCCCCGAAGGAAGCTAACTACGGCTTGGGCTTTCGCTGCTGGTGGGGCATGGCAAGTCTGGAATCCTGGCAGTTTACCCAGCGGCTGGCCGGTCTTGTGTGGTCGGGACTTGGCGTATTACTCACCATCATTATGGCCCTTGTGTGCAACGCCTTCCGTCGTATGGACGGCATGGACATGGTCTGGTCGGCAGTTTCCTGCATGATTTGGGAGCTGGTGCTCATTGGCCTTGCCTGCCTTGCCATTAACGGCGCGGTTATGTATTATTTTGACCGCTGGGGCTACCGGCGGGAACGGGAAGAAAAAACAAAGCGGTAAGTTTTCTTACCGCTTTTTTCTGTTATATTCCCCCGCCTTCGCTCATAGACTGTACCGAAATTCTTTCGGGAGGTGCAGCTTTGAGTACAAGAATTACCGACCTCAACTGCAAGGAGGTTATCTGCGTTGCCGACGGGCGGCGGCTGGGTTTCGTATCCGATGTGGAAATCGAGCTTCCCTGCGGACAGGTTATGGCAATTATCGTGCCGGGCCCCTGCCGGCTTTGGGGATTTTGCGGCAGACGAGATGATTATATTATCCCTTGGCATTGCATCAAGCGCATCGGGCCGGACATTATTTTGGTAGACATAAAACCCGAGGCCTGCTGTTGTCCTCGGGATAAACCCTTTTGGCTGCCTTTTTAAGCAAAAAACAGGGAATATTTTAGAAAAAAATTGGAAAAACTACTTGCAAAATGATTTCCGATGCCGTATAATATTTCGGCATGGGCAAATCCCATGACTATTTTACACCACACACCCGAGGACCTGTCGCTCCCGTGTTCGCAAGAACGGGCGGTAGGGATGATTGGGGTGGAGGACAAAACAAAAGGAGAAAAGCAAATGGCTGTAGTATCTATGAAAAGTCTGTTGGAGGCCGGCGTACACTGGGGTCACCAAACCCGCCGCTGGAACCCCAAAATGGCAACCTACATCTACACCGAGCGTAACGGCATCTACATCATCGACCTGCAAAAGACCGTTAAGAAGCTGGAAGAAGCTTACAGCTTCATTCGTGAGATTTCTGCCAACGGCGGCAACGTTCTGTTTGTCGGCACCAAGAAGCAGGCTCAGGACGCCATTAAGGAAGAAGCCATCCGCTGCGGTGGTTACTATGTCAACGCCCGCTGGCTGGGCGGCATGCTCACCAACTTCCGCACCATGCGTACCCGTATCGACCGTCTGGCTCAGCTGAAAAAGATGGAAGAAGACGGCACCTTCGCAATGCTGCCCAAGAAGGAAGTTATCAAGCATCAGGGCGAAATCGAGAAGCTGGAAAAGTATCTGGGCGGCGTGAAGGAAATGAAGAAGATTCCCGCTTGCCTGTTCATCGTTGACCCCCGCAAGGAGCGCAATGCCATTGCTGAGGCCCGCAAACTGTACATTCCCATCGTGGCCATCGTTGACACCAACTGTGACCCCGACGAAATCGACTACGTCATCCCCGGCAACGACGACGCTATCCGCGCCATCCGTCTGATTGCCGCTGCTATGGCAAACGCTGCCATCGAAGGCCGTCAGGGTGAAGATGCTGTTGCCGAAATCGCTGTTGAAGCTGAGACCGAGGTCGAAGCTCCCGCTGCTGAATAATTCCAAGGAGGAACATGAATATGGCATTTACTGCACAAGATGTTAAAAAGCTCCGTGAAATGACCAACGTTGGCATGATGGACTGCAAGGCAGCCCTGGCCGCCACCGATGGCGATATGGATAAGGCTGTTGACTGGCTGCGTGAAAAGGGTCTGGCTAAGGCCGCTAAGAAGGCAAGCCGCATCGCTGCCGAAGGCGTTGCTTACGCTACCGTGGTAGACGGCGTTGGCGTTGTCATCGAAGTCAACTCCGAAACCGACTTTGCCGCTAAGACCGAGGCTTTCTTAGACCTCGTTAAGAATCTGGCCATTGCCGTTGCTCAGCAGAATCCCGCTGATGTGGAAGCTCTGAAAAACTGCACTTACCCCGGCTCTAACCTGACCATTGCTGAGATCATGCAGGAGAAGGTTATGTCCATCGGCGAGAACATGCAGATCCGCCGCTTTGCCCGCTACGCTGAGAACACTTCCGTTGCCTATGTGCATGCCGGCGGCACTCACGGCGTTCTGGTAAATCTGGCTGTGGAAGGCGATATCGACGCCACCGAAATCGGCAAGAACGTTGCGATGCAGATCGCTGCTATGAACGCCAAGTACTGGGATAAGACTTTGGTCCCTCAGGAAGACGTTGACCACGAGCTGTCCGTTCAGGTTGCTCTGATGGACAATGACCCCAAGATGGCTAACAAGCCCGCACAGATCAAAGAAAAGATTGCTCAGGGCAAGATCGCTGCCTTCTTCAAGGAAATCTGTCTGTTGCAGCAAGACTTCGTCCGTTCCGACCTGTTCTCCGGTGATGTGGCCGGCTATATTGCCGACGCTGCTAAGAAGCTGGGTGGCAAGGTAACCTTTGTAGATGCAATTCACTACATTAAGGGCGAAGGCATCGAAAAGAAGGAAGAGAACTTCGCTGACGAAGTGGCCGCTCAAATTTCCGGCGCTAAGAAGTAATTTTCTCATACAAAAGCCGCAACCTTTGGGTTGCGGCTTTTTTTATTGACGGCAACCCGCTTTGCGAGTATACTAAACTTAATAATTCAGCAGGAGGTGTTTTTATGAGCGCTACCGTATATTTTTGTTCTGAAATCACACCGGAAAATATATTAAAGCTTTTCCAAAAAGTCAACAAACCCCTTGCAGGTAACATTGCCGTTAAGCTTCATTCCGGTGAAAAAGGAAATCAAAATTTCTTGGGTCCGGAGCTGTGGAAACCCGTTATCGACCATATTGGCGGCACAGTGGTAGAGTGCAACACCGCCTATCAAGGCCCTCGCTACACAACCAGAGAGCATCTGAAACTAATGGCAGACCACGGTTGGAGCAAGCACTTCCCCGTAGATTTGCTGGATGCCCAAGGCCCCGACTTAGAGCTTCCCATTGCAGGAGGCAGCGTTATTCAAAAAACTTTCGTAGGCAAGGACATTGTCAATTACGATTCCATGCTGGTGCTGTCCCATTTTAAGGGGCATCCCATGGGTGGCTACGGCGGCGCCATTAAGCAGCTATCCATCGGTGTTGCCTCCTCCTACGGCAAGAAATACATCCACGGCCTAGGCATGACGGAGAACTTCTGGAAATCGGAACATGACGCCTTTTTAGAGGCCATGGCAGATGCCGCCAAGGCTGTCATAGACTATTTTAACAGCAACATCGTCTACATCAATGTTATGAAAAATATGAGCGTAGACTGTGACTGCTGCGCCGTGGCGGAAGATCCCTGTATGGCTGACATTGGCATCTTGGCATCCACCGACCCCATCGCCATTGATCAGGCCTGTCTGGATCTGGTGAGAAAAAGCACCGACCCGGGGAAAGACCATTTGTTAGAGCGCATTGATAAGCTTAATGGTGAGCATACCATAGAAGCTGCCGTCCGCCTTGGCTACGGCACTCGGGAGTACACCTTAATTGAAGTATAATTCTGCCTAAAAGGAGGCATGTCATGGAATTTCGGGAAATTACTTATCTGGCTGTCATCATCCGAATCGTGGTCGCTGTTCTCTTTGGCGGCATGATCGGTTTGGAACGCGGCCTTAAAAATCGACCTGCCGGTCTGCGTACCTACATGCTGGTTTGCGTAGGCTCTTGCCTAATTATGTTAACCAATCAGTACTTATTCCAAGTTACCAACACCGGTGACCCCATGCGCTTAGGTGCTCAGGTTGTCAGCGGCATGGGCTTTTTAGGCGCCGGCACCATTATCGTCACCAAGCACAACCAAATCAAAGGCTTGACCACCGCTGCCGGTCTTTGGACCTGTGCCGGTGTGGGTCTAGCTTTGGGCGTTGGTTTTTATGAAGCCGCCATTGTAGCAGGCCTTGCGGTATTTACAGTGTTGACCCTGCTGCAACGCTGGGATAACAGTCTGCACCGCAAAGCGAAAATCATCGAGCTCTATATCGAATTTTCCGATACATTGAGCATTGGCGACCTGATTCGCAGTCTGCGAACTTTGGATGTAGAAGTCTCCGGTGTGCAGTTAGAGCCCAGCAGCCTGCAAACAGAGAACGCCCGGGCATTGGTTGCCACCATTCGCACAAAGAAGCGGGGAGACCACAAGCTTCTTTTAGACTCCATTCGCGGCCTTGACGGGGTATTCCACTTAGAAGAACTATAAACAAAACCCTACCGAAAGGGCGCCCTTTCGGTAGGGTTTCTTTTTTCACTGCTGAATCAGCTCTGTACGAAACATTTCCGCTACCTGCGTTACGCGACCGGTGTCAAAGGGGCTTTGAAGTCCCATCTCCTCCAAAAACGCCAGCAACGAAGTTTGCTGTGTGGTCAGGCTCTGCTGGTAAAGCGCAAGCCCTGCCCCCGCGGTTTCCTGCTCCATGTTATATAATTGCAAGGCCGCATCATTGCTCACCACATAGCTCATAACATACATCGGATCCGTGTAAAAATGGGTAATTCCTATAAAGCTGCGGCTATCCCATTGCCACGCATCAAATCCAAAATCCTCGCCCATTTGCTGAAAGAGCGCCTGTATTTTCTCTGCCGTAGGCTCAGCCATGGCATATAGCCGCTGTTCAAAGCAGGCATACCCCGCCTGCTCCACATAAATCGCCAAACCATCCAAAACTTTCAATTTGCGCAGGCTCTCTGCCCCATAGCACAAGCTTAAATACTCCATGCCCTGAGAGAAAATCTCCGCCACATCCACGCTTGCCACCGTCCCTTTGGCGGCATAATCGTTGCAAAAATGCCCAAATTCATGCGTAAAGGTCAGCTTATCATAGGTCGTGAGGGTAGGATTTACAAACACATAAGGTACTTCGTAATCATAAAGATACATCTCGAAAGACGCATCATGCTTATTTTCTCCATAAGAAATGTCATAAAATCCGCCCCGTTCCATTCGAGAAAATGCCTGCTGCACAGTTCCTCCCATGGCCTGCGCCACGGATTTCGCATGGGCAAAGGTTTCCCGTTCTGTGCAAGTCTGCACAGTTCCCGACCATGCATCTTTTTCCGCCAGTTCCCGATAAATCGGCACCAACTGACGCTGAATGTCCTGCAAAAAGCCTGCGGTTTCTGAGGGCAGGTAGTCCCGCCCATAGTAAAAATCATAGGCAAAGGACAAATAATCCCCATATCCAGCCGCTTCGGCTATGTCCTGACGCACCTTCACAAGCTCCACCAACAGCTCTGCCATGGGCTGAGCGCAGGCGGAATAATACGCTTCTGTGCCAAAGGTATATTCCGCCGCCTGAGAGGAAAGGGTATAATACTCCCCTTCCAGGCGCGCTTCCTCTGCCATCAACGCCGTGAATTCCTCGCTCCACAGGCTTTCGCCTGCATAATTGTCAAAAAATCCCGCGCCAAAATAATCTTCGCTCTCCAATTCGCCACGTAGCGGGCTATCTGCCAAAGCATACAGCAGCCCATCCAACTTGGCATCCACTTCCGTGGCACAAGACAAGCAAAAATCATATTCCTGCTGCCAATAAATATCCGTTAAATTCTTGCAGTAGTAGATGTTTGCCAACGCATACTGGGTATAAAAGCTGTGGTAATGCCCGTAAAAATCATACACTGCTTCCATAAGCGTTTGCACATCCGTCTGCTGCGTCAGCTGTGCCTGCACAGCCTCTGCGCTGCGATTCACCGCAGCAATGTCGGGGCGGGCATAGGTTAAATCAGAAAAACGCACGGACTCCGTGAGCATGCCATCCAGCTCTTCCACCCATGCCTGAAAATCTGCCGCGTTACAACCGCAAAGAACCAGAGAAATCGCCAGAATCCATGCGAGCACAACAGAAAACAGCTTTTTCACAGAATCCCCCCTTTTTCTTTTAGCATACCACAGCCCCCATCGCAATGCAATAAAAATCGGACTGCGCAATGCAGTCCGATTTCTGTCAATCAAACAAATCCTTTAAGGTTTCAAAAAATTTCTTTCGCTTAGGCGTGTCGTTTTTGTCCAAAGAGCCATCTAACTGCCGCAGCAGCTCCTTTTGCTCCTTGGTTAAATGGGTAGGCGTTTCCACCACCACCGTGAAGCGATGGTCACCTCGACGACGGGGATTTCCCACCTCGGGAATGCCCTTTTCCCGCAAAACGAATTCCCGACCCGTCTGCGTTCCCTCAGGCAAATCGAAGGGCACTTTACCGTCCAGCGTGGGGACCAGAATTTCATCTCCCAAGGCCGCCTGTGTAAAGGTAATGGGCACTTCGCACATAACCGTGGTATTGCGTCGGGTAAACATAGGATGACGACGGATGCGGATTTCCACCAAAACATCACCGCTCGGGCCGCCATTGCTGCCCACGCAACCCTCGTTGCGCACGCGAACACTTTGCCCTGCGTCCACACCCGCGGGGATCTTCACCTTGATTTTCTGGGTGCGGCGCACCTTGCCCTTGCCTCTGCAAGTATTGCAAGGTGTCTTAATGATTTTGCCCCGTCCATTACATTGGGGACAAACCGTGGTGGACTGCATGGCCATGCCCATAAAATTCTGTTGGGTACGTACTTGCCCCGCGCCGCGGCAGTAAGAACAGGTCTCCACCGCGCCATCGGCAGATCCGCTGCCGTTGCAGGTTGTGCAGTTTTCGATACGCTGGACGGACACTTCCTTTTCACAGCCAAAGGCGGCTTCCTCAAAGGTCAGCTCCAATCTGGCGCCCACATCCTCGCCCCGCATGGGGCCGTTGCGTCGGCTCTGTGCACCGCGACGGAATCCTCCGCCAAAGAACTCACCGAAAATATCGCCTAAATCACCGAAATCACCAAAACCGCCAAAGCCGCCGTCAAAGCCACCGGCACCGAAATTGGGGTCAACACCGGCATGACCGTACTGGTCATAACGGGCGCGCTTGTCGTCGTCGGACAGCACCTCATAGGCCTCGCCAACTTCTTTAAAATTGGCTTCTGCCTCCTTATCACCGGGATTGCGGTCAGGGTGATATTTCATGGCCATCTTTCGATAGGCTTTTTTAATTTCATCGGCACTTGCGCCTTTTTGAACGCCCAGCACCTCATAATAATCTCGTTTGTTTTCTGCCATGGGGCATCACCTCTATTCATACCAAAGCTGAGGGGCGGAAGGACCGCCCCTCAGGCCAAATCACCAAATTAGTCTACGGTTTCGTAGTCAGCGTCCACAACGCCGTCATCACCGGCTGCGCCTGCACCGGGCTGACCCTGAGGATTGGCCTGCTGATACAGCTTTTCGGAAACCGCATAGAATGCCTTCTGCACTTCCTCGGTGGCATCCTTAATAGCCTGCAAATCAGTGCCCTTGTTGGCTTCCTTCAGCTTATCCACAGCGGCCTGAATGGTGGCCTTTTCCTCTTCGGAAATCTTATCGCCCAGCTCTCCCAAGGTCTTTTCTGTCTGATAAACGGTCTGGTCGGCCATGTTGTGGGTATCCACTTCTTCTCTCTTGGCCTTATCCTCGGCAGCGAACTGCTCAGCTTCCTTCACAGCCTTGTCAATGTCTTCCTGAGACAGGTTCGTAGACGCGGTGATGGAAATGTTCTGCTCCTTGCCTGTACCCAAATCCTTGGCGGAAACCTTCACGATGCCGTTGGCGTCGATGTCGAAGGTAACCTCAATCTGAGGCACGCCGCGAGGTGCGGGCGCAATGCCGCTGAGCTGGAAGCGGCCCAGAGTCTTATTGTAAGCCGCCATTTCACGCTCGCCCTGCAACACATGGACATCCACAGAGGTCTGTCCGTCAGCTGCGGTGGAGAAAATCTGGCTCTTATGGGTGGGAATCGTGGTGTTGCGGTCAATCAGACGGGTGAACACACCGCCCATAGTTTCAATGCCCAAAGACAGGGGGGTAACGTCCAGCAGCAGAATATCCTGCACATCGCCGGTGAGAACGCCGCCCTGAATAGCAGCTCCCACAGCAACACATTCGTCGGGGTTGATGCCCTTAAAGCCTTCCTTGCCGGTAATGCCCTTTACGGCTTCCTGCACAGCAGGAATACGGGTAGAGCCACCAACCAGCAGCACCTTATGCAGGTCGGATGCCTTCAAGCCGGCATCGGACATAGCCTGATTCACGGGCTTCAAGGTGCGTTCCACCAGATCGTGGGTCAGCTCGTTGAACTTAGCGCGAGTCAGGCTCACATCCAAGTGCTTGGGGCCATTGGCATCGGCAGTGATATAAGGCAGATTGACCTCGGTAGTGGTCATACCGGACAACTCAATCTTTGCCTTTTCTGCGGCCTCTTTCAGACGCTGCATAGCGCCCTTGTCGTTAGACAGGTCAATGCCCTCGGTCTTCTTAAACTCGGCTACCAGATATTCCATAATTCTCTGGTCGAAGTCGTCGCCTCCCAGCTTGGTATCACCGGCAGTTGCCAGAACTTCGATGACACCGTCGCCGATGTCCAGAATGGACACGTCGAAAGTACCGCCGCCCAAGTCATAAACCATGATCTTCTGCTCGGTTTCCTTATCAAGGCCGTAGGCCAGAGCAGCAGCGGTGGGCTCGTTGATGATACGCTTGACATCCAGACCGGCAATCTTGCCTGCGTCCTTGGTTGCCTGACGCTGTGCGTCGGAGAAGTAAGCAGGAACGGTGATCACCGCCTCAGTAACGGTTGTGCCCAGGTAGCTCTCTGCATCTGCTTTCAGCTTTTGCAGCACCATGGCGCTGATTTCCTGAGGGGTGTAACCCTTGCCGTCAATGTCAACCTTGTAGTTTTCGCCCATGTGACGCTTAATAGAAGCAATGGTACGGCCTGCGTTGGTCACAGCCTGACGCTTTGCCACCTGACCCACCATACGCTCACCGGTCTTGGAAAACGCCACCACAGAGGGGGTGGTTCTGCCACCCTCGGCATTGGCGATAACAACAGGCTCGCCGCCTTCCAAAACAGCAACACAGGAATTGGTTGTTCCTAAGTCGATACCGATAATTTTACCCATAATAATTTCCTCCTATATAAAGTGAAATAGTTTACAAATTTAGTTTGCCACCTGCACCATAGCGAAGCGGACAATTTTATCACCCATCTTAAAGCCCTGCTGGAACACTTGGGTGATGGTGTTTTCCGCAATTTCTTCATCGTCAATATGAAGCACTGCGTTGTGTAAATTGGGATCAAAGGTTTCGCCCTCTTCCCCGAAAATTTCCACGCCTAAGCCGTTTAAGATTTTCACCAGCTCGGTCATGGTCATTTCCACGCCTTTTTTGAAGGCCTCGTCGGCAGTTTCCTGCTTTAAGGCTCTTGCCAGATCGTCGTACACCGGCAGCAGCTTTTCCACCGCATCGGATTTGCCGTTTTGGTAGGAGCTTTCCTTTTCCTTAGCGGTGCGCTTGCGGAAATTGTCAAACTCTGCTGCCAAACGCAGGTGCGCGTCGCGCTCCCGATTGTACTTTTCTTCAAAAGGATTGACTTCCACCGTTTCCTCTACAAAAGTTTCCACCGTTTCCTCAACGGGGGTTTCTTTATTTTTCTTTGCCACAGTTAATCCTCCTCATGGGGCACTGCCTCCGGCAGCTGCGGCTGCTCAGGCTTTGCAAATACTTTACTCAGGCTTTCGGCAAAATAGCTCAGCCGGGCGGTGACCTTAGCGTAGTCCATGCGGGTAGGGCCAACCACACCGATCATGCCCTGCAAGCCATCGCCAATGTCGAATTTGGTCATGACCACGGAGGTATCTTTCAGCTCCTCGGCCACGTTTTCAGGACCTACAATTACCTTTGTGCCGTTGGCATTTTGCATGATGGCAGGCAGGTCAGTAAAGGCATCCTCATCCAAGGTGGTCAGCATACGCTGAGCCTTGTCGATGTTGCGGTATTCCGGCTGCTGCAAAAGTCTTGCCCGTCCGGCCACCGCCATATTGGTGGTTTTCTGCCGTCCCAAGGTATCTAAGGTAAATTCCATAATCACAGGCACAAGACCCGCGGCCGTACCGGCAGAATTCATAATTCTGTCCATCACAGAGGAAGTCATCTCCTCTGCCGGCTGGTCAACCAAGGTGGCATTGAGCAAAGCAGACAGAAGCTTCAAATCGCTCTCTTCCACATTCAGCGGCAGGCGAATGCGCTTATTGACCACTTCCTCATTGCTCAGCATGACCACAGCAATCACATTGCCATTGCCAGAGGGCAGCAGCTCGAAGCGGCTCGCCGTCACATCGCCCTGTCGGGAAGCAACAGAAATAGCAGGCAAATCCGTGGCTTGGGACACCAGTCTTGCCACCTTTTCCACCAGCTTATCCACCCGCTGCATTTTTTCTTCCAGCGCGGCGTTAATGGAATGGGTTTCGTCCAAGCTCAGGCGGTAATCCAACATCAATTCATCCACATACAGCCGATAACCCGCCGCGGAAGGAATCCGTCCGGCAGAGGTATGAGGCTGCTCCAAATAGCCCATGGCGGTTAAATCTGCCATTTCATTGCGGATGGTGGCGGAGGAATAATTCATGTCCGCCAGCTCGGCAATCGCCTTAGAGCCAACCGGCTCAGCAGTGCGAATATATAAGTCTACGATCGAACGCAGAACTTTCTTTTTTCGCTCGGTCAGTTCCATGTGTTTCCTCCTCTTAGCACTCCACACCTTTGAGTGCTAAGCACACTATAACAGAGAGTGCTAAAAAAGTCAAGGGAAGTTTACAAATTATTTTTTAACTTTTCGTGAATCTTATACATAATAAAAAACCGGCATGCTTTTCTTACAGCATGCCGGTTTTTCTTATTTTTCCATCACTTCCATGGTCTTACCGCAGCAGCGGGGAATCACCTGTCCTGCCTGCACATGAAGCACCTTATGGCATATCGGACAGTAAACATCGCACTCTTTTTCTGCTTTGGTCACACCAATCAAACCGCTTTTCAGTTCCATAGAATCTCCTTTTTATTTCGTCAGCCTGCGCTGAATGAATTTCACCGTTTCCACAATGGGAATAATCAAAAATGCCAGCCCCAGAGAAATGAGGTATTCCTGCATGCTCAGGTGCGCAAAGCCAAAAAGGTTTGACAGGAAATCAATTTCCACCACCGCAGTGGTTAAGAGGAACGAGCCCAGCATGGCACCATACAGCGCCACATTGTGACTGCCCTTAAATGCCATAGCCACGGCGGATCCCCGCTGAGAACGCATGTTAAAGGAGTGGAAAATTTCACACATAGCCATGGTAAAGAATGCCATGGTCATGCCATCCTTGCTGTCGGGAATGTTGCTTAAAATCAAGTGGCCGGTTTCCATGAACTCTCCGATATAGAAAGCAATCACCGTCAAAACCGTGACCACAAAGCCTTGGTAGGCACAGTCGATGCCCAAACCGCCGGCAAATACACCGTCATTTCTGCTTCTGGGACTGCGGCGCATAATATTGGCTTCGGGGCGCTCCATGCCCAGCGCCAGCGCAGGGAAGCAGTCGGTGACCAGATTGATAAACAGCAAATGGGGCGCCTGCAAGATGGTAAAGCCCATAATAGTGGCATAGAAAATCGACAGCACCTCAGAAAGATTGGAGCCCAGCAGGAACTGGATGGCCTTGCGGATATTGTCGTAAATCCGTCGCCCTTCCCCTACCGCAGAAACGATGGTGGCAAAGTTATCGTCTGCCAGCACCATATCTGCCACATTCTTCGTCACATCCGTGCCGGTAATGCCCATGCCCACGCCAATATCGGCGGATTTAATGGAAGGCGCATCGTTGACACCGTCACCGGTCATGGCGGTAACATAGCCCTTTGCCCGCCATGTGTTGACAATACGGGTCTTATGCTCCGGCTGAACCCGGGCATACACAGTGATGTTCTCCACCACAGCGGCAAATTCTTCGTCGGTGTATTTATCAATATCGCTGCCCATCATGGCCTGAGAATCCTCTGTAAGGATCCCCAACTCCCGGGCAATGGCCTTGGCGGTGTTGATGTGGTCGCCGGTAATCATAATGGGAATAATGCCCGCGTAACGGCACTCCACAATGGCGTCCTTCACCTCAGGGCGCACGGGGTCGATCATACCCGTCAGACCAATGAAAGTCAAATTGTTTTCCAGCGCATCTGCCTCATAAGCGGCAGGCTGGGCGGCATACTCTTTGTACGCAGCGGCAAATACACGCAGCGCCTTGTTGCCCATGCGGGTATTTTCTTCGTTGATTTTCTGCAAAATCCCTTCGCTCATGACCACCACTTCGCCATCTACCAACGCATGGGTGCATTTTTTCAGAATTTCGTCCGGTGCGCCCTTAGTATACTGCACATAAGCGTCTGCCACCTTGTGAACGGTAGACATCATCTTCCGTCCGGAGTCAAAGGGAACTTCTCCTACGCGAGGCGCGGCTTGTTCCAGCGCTGCCTTAGCAAGACCCAGACCGGCAGCATAATGAATCAGCGCCACCTCGTCAGGCTCACCTGTGCTTTTTCCCTCGTCGTCTACCTGTGCATTGGTGCAAAGGGCCATAGCTGTGGCCAGCCGCTTTTCGTCGGGCGCATAATGGTCTACCACCGTCATCACATTTTGCGTCAGTGTGCCGGTTTTATCAGAGCAAATAATCTGGGTGCAGCCCAGCGTTTCCACCGCGGTCATCTTCCGAATAATGGCATTTTTCTTGGACATATTGGTAACACCAATGGAAAGCACAATGGTCATCACCGCCACCAAGCCCTCAGGGATGGCCGCCACCGCCAAAGCAATGGCGGTAATAAAGGAATGAAGGGCAACATCAAAAAATTGCACACCCTCGCCGCCTAAGAAATACTTAGTAATAATGTTGTAGCCGAAAATCACCAAGCATACGCCGATGACCAGTTTGGTCAAGACATGAGAAAGCTGTTGAAGCTTTAATTCCAGCGGGGTTTTTCCTTCTTCCGCCTGAGAAATAGCCGTGGCAATTTTGCCCATTTCCGTATCCATGCCCGTAGCAACTACCACAGCCTTGCCTCGACCGTAAACCAGAGTAGAGCCCATATAGGCCATGTTCTTTCGGTCGCCCAAGGGCACTTCATCCTGCTTAGCAAGGGTCAATGCCTGCACCAGCTTATTCACCGGCACAGATTCACCGGTCAGCGCCGCTTCCTCAATTTTCATACTGGCACACTCAAAAATCCGGCAGTCCGCAGGAATGGCATCGCCGGCATCCAGCAAAATCACATCGCCAACCACCAAGTCTTCACTTTTGATGGTGACAATCTTGCCATCACGCAAGGTTTTCGTGGTGGCGGCAGACATTTTTTGCAATGCCTCCACCGCTTTCTCCGCCTTGCTTTCCTGTAACACGCCCAGCACCGCATTAATCAGCACCACCGCCAGAATAATAATGGAGTCGGTGGGGGTTACAAAGCGGCCTGCTTCTATGATTTCCGTCACCGCAGAAATCACAGCGGCAACCAGAAGAATGATAATCATAGGGTCTTTCATCTGGCCGAAGAACCGTTTCAGCATAGAGTCCTTCTTGGCCTCAGCTAATTTATTTTTTCCGTTTTTCAACAGGCGTTCCTGCGCCTGTGCAGAGGTTAGACCCTCCGGTGTGGAATCCACTTCCGCAAACACAGCCTCCGCGGATTCAAGATAATGCTTCATCAAAAAATCGCTCCTTTACACAGGTATTTTGGGGATAAAAAATAGACTCTATGCACACAAATCAAAAGACAGTGTGCATGAGTCTCATTATCAAAAGCTTCCCGGGCTTATAAAAGCCGATATGACGGTCCGCTGCGCACAGGAAACCCCATGCGTAATTACTCCCTCATTTATATCTATTGTATAAGAATAAAGAAAAATTGTCAATACGCAATCCAACGACAAAGAGCCGCAGGGTACCCTGCGGCTCTGGTAATTTCAGCAAATTTCGTCCAGCAACTTCATAGCGCCATAAACACCGGCATCGTTGCCCAAAGCAGCAAGGCGAAATTCCGTTTGTCCACGCATGGGGTGAAAAGCATACTTAGAAAAATAGCGGCCAATTCCATCCAGCAGAATTTCTCCTGCGCGGCTAACGCCCCCGCCTATAACCACCACCTGCGGGTCAATGACATTGCAGATTGTGCCAAGCAGGCGGCCTAAATAATCAAATACCTGCTCCAAAATTTCTTTTGCCGCGGCATCCCCAGCCGCCGCTGCATCAAATACCGCTTTGGCTTCTAAGCTTTCCCCGCTGCGCAAAACGCTGTCTGTTTCATGACTTTGCAGATATCTCTTTGCCAGCCGCACAACACCGGTGGCAGAACAATACTGCTCGGCACAGCCATAGCTTCCACAGCCGCAAGGCTCTTTTTCGTTGGGATTCAGCAGAATATGTCCGATTTCTCCCGCCGCGGCATGGGCGCCGTTTAACAGCCTTCCGTGAAGCACAAGACCGCCGCCAACACCTGTTCCTAAGGTAACCATGATCATATTCTCACAGCCGGCCGCGCTACCTTTCCATGCTTCGCCCAAAGCGGCTACATTGGCATCGTTGCCCACCGCCACCGGCAGTCCCAGCAAATCAGATAGCTCTTTTTTTACATCTGTCACGCCCCAGCCGATGTTTTCACAACGGTTGACAACGCCCTTTTCCACCGGACCGGGTACGCCTACACCAATTCCCAAAATCTGAGATTTTTCAAGTCCACGCCGCTGCATACACATGGTTACAGAACGGGCAATATCCGGCAAAACTCGTTTGCCGCCATCTTGCTTGATCGTAGGAATTTCCCATTTTTCCAGCATTTGTCCATCTTGGGTAAACAAGGCAAGCTTTACTGTGGTGCCGCCCAAGTCCACACCAAAACCGTAATTCATATCTGCATCCTCCGCGTTTATTCTACACCCATCAAAATCTTGGCAAGGGCGGAATCCGCATCCAGAATTACCACATTTTCATCGCCGGAAAGGCTCTGCTTCAATGCATCCAGCGCCAAGGTGAACTCGTAAAACTCCTTCTTGTCTGCCGTATTGTAAGCCTCCGCCAGCTTCTTCATATACTCAGCCTCACCCTCAGCTACCAGCTTAGCAGCCTCAGCCTCGGCATTGGAAACCATAATGTTTACCTGCTTATCCACATTGTTGCGAATCACAGAGGCTTCATAGTTGCCGTCGGCAGTGTACTTTTCCGCCATTTGATTCCGTTCGGAAATCATACGGGTATACACCGCATTGAGGTTAGAATCCGGCAAATCAAACTGCTTGATTTTCACGTCCTCTACCTTGATGCCGTAGGCAGCGGCCTGAGCATCCACCGTAGTGGCAATGGACGCATAAATTTCATTGCGCTCTGCGCCATCATTCATGTTAATAATATCTGCCTGAGACAACGTACCCAAAGCGATTTTCAGCGCCGTATAGGTAATGGCATCCAAGCGTTCCTCTGCCACAGAGGTAGTTCCCAATGCGCGATAGAACTGCTGGGGATCGGCAATATGCCAAAGAACATAGCAGTCTACGGTCATATTCTGCTTATCAGAAGTCAAAACATCGGAAGGGGGAATATCATAAAACATGGTGGCCTTGGAAAAGTATTCCACTGTATCTAAGAAAGGAATCTTAAAATGCAGGCCGGCTTCGGAGGTGGTATCCACAATCTCAGAGAACCGGAACACACAGGCAGACTGATTTTCTTCCACCGTATACACGCTGGTGGCCAGAATCAGCACTAACAGCAGGGCAATCCCGCCAATAATCAAACCTTTTTTCATGGCTTAGTTCCCTCCTGTCAAAGATTCCAGCGGCAACAGAGCATTGATGCTGGTGCCGTTTCCGGTGTTGATATACAGCTTTACATCAGGCAAAATCTCTGCGATGGCTTCATAATACATACGAGAGCGGGTAATATCAGGATTCAAAGCGTACTCTGTGTACATTGCTTCAAACATGGCCACCGCCTCAACGGCTTCATTGATGCGCTTCTGCTTCAAATACTGAGCATTTTGCATGAGCTTATCCGCCTGCGCCTGGGCAGTGGGAAGCTGAGCATTCTGGTATGCCATGGCGTTATTGACTACCGCCTCGGCATTTTGCTTGGCGGTTTCCACCGCCTTAAATGCTTCAATGACCTCCAACGTGGGCGGCTCGGAATCCTGAATGCGCACATCCACCAAGGTTAAGCCAATATCATACTCCGCAAGGATTCCTGTCACCAGTTCCTTGACCTGCATCTGGATATTTTCCTTGCCGTCGGTGAGAACAGAATCCACCGTAGACGAACCAACAACATTTCGCACCTGACTTTGAATCAAATTCTTCAAAATCAGCTCCGGCTCATTGGAAGAATACAAATACTGCACAGGGTCGGTAATTCTGTATTCCACAAAGAAGTCCACATTTACAATATTATAATCGCCGGTGATCATGGTACTTTCTTTCTGATTTGTAGCGTAATCACCATTTCCGGTGCTGTCGTAGCCCAGCTCGATTTTCTGGTAGACATTCACATCCACCATCTGTGCCTTTTGAATTCCAAAAGGCCACTTGAAATGTAATCCGGGACCGGCAATATCCGTCACCTTTCCAAAGGTGGTGACCACAGCCTGCTGCTTATCATCCACAGTGTAATAACTGGTAAACACCAGCGTAAGCAGCAAAACTGCCGCCACTGCAATGATAGAAAGCGTTTTGATTTTCTTCCAGTCAATGGGTTTTCTGTCGGAATCGCCAAAATGAAAACGATAACTGTATTCCATTGCGCATATCTCCTTTTCTTATTTTATTTTGTTCTAAGTATCATTGTAGCACATTGCGCAGTGCTTGTCAGTAAAGGTTTTGTGAATTTTTAAAAAAACCCGTTCTGTCTCCTGAAAAAGCTTGCGTTTACCTTTATTTTGCTGTAACATAAAAGCAGAATCTTTTATATGGAAAAGGAAGGATTTTGCAAAATGATTAAAGTAGATATTTCTAATGTATGGGGTCAGCTTTCTCTGCCGGATTTACTGAACTTAGAGCAGGAAGTTGCCAAAGCCCATACCACTTTGACAGAAGGCACCGGCGACGGCAATGATTTTTTGGGCTGGCTGTCCCTTCCCACCAAAGAAGAAACCGAGGAAATGCGTCGGGTACAATTGGCCGCTGACCGAATCCGCAAGGATTCCGACGTGTTCATCGTTGTGGGCATCGGCGGCAGCTATTTAGGCCCCCGCGCTGCCATCGAACTGATGCAGGGCTGCAACCGCAACATTGGCAAGGGCAAGGGCGACCCTCAGGTATTTTTTGCCGGCAACACTCTGTCCACTCGCGCTTGGAACGAACTGATGCGCCTGATTGAAGGCAAAGACTTTTCTCTGGCTGTCATTTCCAAATCCGGCACCACCACCGAGCCCGCTATTGCTTTCCGCAACTTGAAATGGCTGTTAGAGCGCAAATACGGCACCGATGGCGCTAAAAATCGCATTTATGCCATCACCGACCCCAACAAGGGTGCTTTGCGGCAAATGGCAACAGAAGAAGGTTGGGAGACCTTTGTCATCCCCCCCGCAGCCGGCGGCCGTTTCTCTGTGCTGACCCCCGTAGGTCTGCTGCCCATGGCAGTCGCAGGCATTAATATTAAAAAGGTCATGTCCGGCGCCGCCTATGCCATGGAGGAATACAACCGCCTGCGCTCTTTTGAAAACCCCGTTTGGCTGTATGCAGGCATCCGCAATCTGCTGTACCGTCAGGGCAAAACCACAGAAATTATGGCCTCCTGGGAGCCCGGTTATAAGATGATGGGCGGCTGGTGGCAGCAGCTCTTTGGCGAGTCCGAGGGTAAAGACGGAAAGGGTATTTTCCCCGTATCTGTGGAATTCACCGCTGACCTGCACTCCCTTGGCCAAATGATTCAGCAGGGCGAACGGAACATTTTTGAAACCATGATTCGCTTTGACGCTCCCCAGCACACCGCCACGGTTGGCTTCGATGTGAAAAACTTGGATGGTCTGAATTACCTTGCCGGAAGAACCCTGGATTTTGTTGACGAACAGGCATATCTTGGCACTCTGGCCGCCCATGTGGACGGCGGTGTGCCGGTGATCACCATGGATATGGGCGAGCTGGACGACGAGAAGCTGGGCGAAATGTTCTACTTCTTTGAGCTGTGCTGCGGTGTCAGCGCCTATATTTTGGACGTGAATCCCTTTAACCAGCCCGGCGTGGAATTCTACAAGCGGAACATGTTCCAACTTTTGGGAAAGCCCGGTTATTAAGCTAAAATTTGATTGCATTTTTCCTAAATTAGCTCTTGCAAATCAGGGGAAAATCTGTTAAAATTACCATACAGCCAATGGCTGGAACAGCAAAGGAGGACAATCCTATGATCAATGTTATTATGGGCCTGAAAGGCTCCGGTAAAACCAAGAAGCTGCTCGACTCCATCAACGCCACCCTGTCTCAGGCCAGCGGTGATGTAGTGTGCATCGAATACGGCAAAAAGCTTACTTATGATGTCAATTATCGCGTCCGTCTGGTAGACTCTCAGGAATATGCCATCGCCAACAGCGATATGCTCAAAGGCTTCCTCAGCGGTCTGCATGCCGGCAATTTTGATATTACCAATGTGTACATCGACAACCTGTATAAGACCATCGGCACCGACCGCGCCAACGGCGAAGCTTTTGTGGCTTGGTGCGATGCCTTTGCCAAGACCAACAACATGAACATCACCATCACCATTTCCGACGATCCTGCTCTGGCTTCCGAAGAAATGAAGAAGTATCTGTAAGGTCTCTTTCAAATACCGCTGCGGTTTTCGCAGCGGTATTTTTTTGCAAGATGCTCCCGTTTTTCTTTTTTGTTTTGTAACTGTTTGTTATCCCATTTTCCCGTAAAAAACAAAGAAATTCCTGTTTTTTGTGCAGTATTACCCACAAAACCCCCTGCTTTTACAGCAGATTGCCCTTGACAATCTGTAAAACTTGTGCTATAATCCGTAACCGGATTGTAACTTTTTGGAAACAAATTACAATTCGGAAAGAGGATTTTGCTTTATGTTACATACCAAACGCTTGGTGCGTTTGACTGCCATCGCGCTGATTTTCAGCTTGTGCGCCTTCCCTGTTCAGGCACACAGCAACCAAAGCGCTCCCGCGGCCGAGATTTCGGCACAGGAAGCAGTCGGCCCTGCGCAACGTACTGTATCTGTTGTGCATTATAAGCCTTATTACGGTTCCTTCACCTTGGGTGGTCTGGAAAACGGCACCCGCCTGACCGTATTGGGCACTACGAATGAATTTTATAAGATTGATTGCTACGGCATGGTTGGCTACTTGGAAAAGTCTCAGGTGCAGCTGGGCAAGGACGGACAATATTATGTCCGCACCGTATCGGATGCTAACAATTCCAAGACCGTACAAACCTTCTCCGCGCAGGACGCACTGACTGTCCGCAGTCAGATTCGCAGCATCGCCCTTCGGTACTTAGGTGTGCCCTATGTTTATGGCGGTACCAGCCCTTACGGCTTTGACTGCTCCGGCTTGGTGCAGTATGTGTTCCGTCAGGCCGGCATTTCCTTAAATCGCACCTGCGACCGTCAAATGGCCAACGGCATCGCCATCGCCAAGGAAGATCTGCAATGCGGCGACTTGGTGGTATTCCAAAACACCACCGGTTGGGGCCACTTCTCTTCTCACATCGGCGTTTACATTGGCAATAACCAGATCGTGCACGCCGGCACCGGCGGCGTAGGCATTATGAATTTGTACGAAGCATACGCCATGAACCATTATCAGGGCGCCATTCGCATTATTTCCACTGACCTGCCGCAAACAGGCACAGTCCCCAGCGTGGGAATCCACAAAAACATGAACAGCTCCTTTTGGAGAGAAAGTTCCCAGACCGAAGAGTCTGGGAACTTTTTTGTGGAAAGCCTTGCAAGCAAGAAGGATATTGTGTATAATAAGTCGATTTTGTTTGATGCATAAAGAAAGGAATCCCTATGGCCACTCCAATCAGCTTAAAAGATAACAAAATGGGCATTATGCCCATTGGCAAACTGCTGTTTTCTATGGCAATTCCCATGATGATTGCCATGCTTGTGCAAGCTCTTTACAATGTGGTGGACAGCATTTACATTTCCCGCATTTCCGAAAGCGCCGTCACCGCTTTGTCGCTGGCTTTTCCCGTTCAGAACATTCTGATCGGTTTTGCCACCGGTATCGGTGTGGGCGTCAACTCCCTATTAAGCAAATCCTTAGGCGAGGGCAACCAAAAAGCCGCCAACCGCGCCGCCGGCAACGGCATTTTTCTGGCGCTGCTGGCAACCGGACTTTTTATTCTCTTCGGTATTTTTGGCAGCCACCCCTATTTCTCCATTCAGTCCAGCATTGCGGAAACTGTGAACGGTGGCAGCATCTATGTTGCCATTTGCTGCATTGGCTCGCTGGGTATTTTTGTGGAAGTGCTGGGCGAGCGGCTTTTACAGTCCTCCGGCCGTACCTTTTACACCATGATCACCCAGGGCGTCGGTGCCATTGTCAATATTATTTTGGACCCTCTGTTCATTTTCGGCTTCGCGCCCTTGGGAATCCCCGCTATGGGCATTGCCGGTGCTGCCATTGCCACCGTGGCAGGTCAATGGTTTGCGGCTATTTTGGCCATTTTCTTTAACCTGAAATTCAACCCAGAGGTGCAATTCGGCCTTTCCTATATGAAGCCGAAAAAATCCACCTTGATTCCCATCTTAACTGTCGGCGTCCCCTCTATTGTCATGATGGCCATCGGCTCTGTGATGACCTTTGGCATGAACCAGATTTTGCAGGGCTTCCACGAAACCGCCACCGGCGTATTCGGCATCTATTTTAAGCTCCAAAGCTTCTTCTTTATGCCCCTGTTTGGCATTAACAATGCTACCATTTCCATTGTGGCATTTAACTACGGGGCCCGCAATCCCAAGCGAATTACCCACACTCTGCGGCTATCCGTTACCGCTGCGCTGTGCATTATGATTGCAGGCTTTCTCGCCTTCCAATTCCTGCCCGATGTGCTGTTGGGTATTTTCAATCCCTCAGATGAATTTTTGAGAATCGGCCGCAGCGCCCTTCGCATTATCAGCATTTGCTTCCCTGCGGCCGCCATTGGTATCGCCCTCAGCGCCAGCTTTCAAGCCTTGGGTGACGGCATTTACGCCACCATAACCTCCCTATGCCGTCAGCTTGTGGTGCTGCTGCCGGCTGCATATCTTCTAAGCCTGACGGGAGAGGTAACCTCAGTTTGGTGGTCCTTCCCCATTGCCGAAGTCATGAGCCTGTGCGTCACCCTGTTTTTCTACGCACGGATTTACCGCAAGAAAATCCGTCCCCTTATGTCCTAACCATTACCCACGGAAGCCATGCTTCTGTGGGTAATTTTTATTTACAAATAGGCTATGAATTTCCCCTGTTCTATGCTATAATAAGTAAAATTGGCGCAGTATAATCGCCGCAACTTTGAAATCACAACGAGGTACGACAAAATGGGACTGATTACGAAACTCTTCGGCACCCGCTCTGAACGGGAACTGAAAAAGATTCAACCCACAGTAGATAAAATTCTTTCTCTGGAAGAAGAATATAAAGCATTGTCTGAGAACGCGCTGAAAGCAAAAACCGCAGAATTTAAGGCGCGTCTTTCTCAGGGCGAAACCCTTGACGACATTCTGCCCGAGGCATTTGCTGCCATTCGGGAAGCCGCTGACCGCGTATTAGGCATGCGTCCGTATCCCGTTCAACTCATAGGCGGCATTATTTTGCACCAAGGCCGCATCGCGGAAATGAAAACCGGCGAAGGCAAAACCTTGGTTGCCATTTTGCCCTGCTACCTCAATGCCTTATCAGGCTTAGGTGTTCATGTAGTCACCGTTAACGATTATCTTGCCAAACGCGACTCGGAATGGATGGGCAAGGTCTACCGCTACATGGGTCTTTCCGTCGGTCTGATTATTCCCGGCATGAGTCCTAGCCAGCGTCGCATCAGCTACGCTGCCGACATCACCTACTGCACCAACAACGAGCTTGGCTTTGACTACCTGCGGGATAATATGGCCATTTACAAGCAGGAGCTGGTTCAGCGCGGTCATGCCTTTGCCATTGTGGATGAAGTAGACTCCATTTTAATTGACGAAGCAAGAACTCCTCTGATCATCTCCGGCAAGGGCGAGGATTCTTCCAAGCTCTATGAAGCTGCCGATCAATTTGTAGCATCTCTGCGCAAACAGGTGTTTGCCAAAACCGAGGACAAGGAAGTTCACGATGACTACGACTGTGATTACTTTGTAGACGAAAAAAGCCGCACCGTCTCCCTCACCGCTCGGGGCATCGCCAAGGCCGAACGCTTTTTCGGTGTGGAGAATTTATCCGACTCTGAGCATACCACCCTTTCTCACCACATCAATCAGGCAATGAAAGCCCGTGGCTTAATGAAGAAAGATATCGACTATGTCATCAAAGACGGGCAGATTATCATTGTAGACGAATTTACAGGACGCCTGATGTACGGCCGTCGTTATAACGAAGGTCTGCACCAAGCCATCGAGGCCAAAGAAGGTGTAAAGGTTGCCGGCGAAAGCAAAACCCTTGCCACCATCACCTTCCAGAATTTCTTCCGCCTGTACGACAAGCTCTCCGGCATGACCGGTACTGCATTGACAGAAGAAGAGGAATTTGCCACCATTTATCATCTGGACGTGGTGGAAATCCCCACCAACCGCCCCATTGCCCGCAAGGATCTAACCGATGTGGTTTATAAGACGGAGCTTGGCAAATTCCGCGCTATCATCGCCCAGGTCAGAGAATGCCACGAAAAAGGCCAGCCTGTGCTGGTAGGTACGATTTCCATTGAAAAGAGCGAAATTTTAAGCAAGCTTTTAAAGCGCGAGGGAATCCCCCACAACGTGCTGAATGCCAAGTATCACGAACAGGAAGCCCAAATCGTGGCGCAGGCCGGTAAATTCGGAGCTGTCACCATCGCCACCAACATGGCAGGCCGCGGTACGGATATCGTGCTGGGCGGCAATGCTGATTTTATGGCGAAAAACGAGCTGCGCAAGCAGGGTGTGGAGGAAACGCTCATTGCCGAGGCCGACTCCTTTGCCGAAACCAAGGACGAAGCCATTTTGGAAATCCGGCGCAAATATGAATCCCTCTTAAAGGCCTTCCGAGCAGACATTGCCGAAGAGGCGCAAAAAGTGCGCGATGCCGGCGGCCTGTTTATCATCGGCACAGAACGCCACGAATCCCGCCGTATCGACAATCAGCTCCGCGGCCGTTCCGGTCGTCAGGGCGATCCCGGCGCCAGCCGCTTCTATTTAAGCTTGCAGGACGATTTGATGCGTCTGTTCTCTTCTGACCGCGTATTTGCCATGATGGACACCCTCGGCTTGGACGAGGACACCCCTATCGATGCGCGGATTCTCTCCGGTGCGGTGGAAAATGCCCAAAGAAGTGTGGAAAGCCGCAATTTCCGTTCCAGAAAGAGCGTTCTGGAATACGACAATGTCATGAACACCCAGCGTGAAATCATCTACGCTCAGCGGCAAAAGGTATTGGACGGTGAAGACCTGCGAGAAAATATGCTGTCCATGCTGGAAGAGCTGGTAAATGCCACCGTGGCAGAGGGCAGTCAGGAAGTACTTTCCAAAATGCAGGGCGTTTTCTTCCCCCGAGGCGCTTTGACTGCGGAGGAATGTGAAGATGCCGAAGCCGTCTACGCCGCCGCTGTGGATACCTACGAGAAGAAAGAAGCTGCCGTTACCCCCGCTGTTATGCGAGAGCTGGAACGGGTGGTCATGCTTCGCGTGGTAGACGAATACTGGATGGACAACATCGATGCTATGGACGATTTGAAGCAAGGCATCGGTCTGCGGGCCTACGGCCAGCACGACCCTGTCACCGCATTTAAATCCGAAGGCTTTGAAATGTTTGAAAACATGGTTGCTGCCATTCGCGAGGAAACCATCCGCCGCATCTTCATGGTGCAGCTGCGTCCTCAGCAGGAAATCAAACGGGAAAAGGTGGCGCAGGAGCTTTCCACCTCCGGCGATGCCACTGTGAAAAAGCAGCCCGTACGCACCAAGCAGAGTAAGGTCGGCCCCAACGACCCCTGCCCCTGTGGCAGCGGCAAAAAATACAAAAAATGCTGCATGCAAAAAGATAAGCTGGCAGAATAACCCCCGTTAAGGAGAACCTATGGCCATTCAATCCGTTTTTGCAAACACAATGGAATATTTGGTGGCAGAGGGCATCTCCGTCCCCCACGCCTTTACCACCCGTCTCGGCGGTGTCAGTACAGGACATTTTGCTTCGCTGAACATTGGTCTGCATCAAGGTGAAACAGCCGAAAATGTAATCAAAAATCTGCAAATTCTAGCAGATTGCCTGGATTTTGACCCAAAGAAACTAATTTGCACTCGGCAAACCCATTCAGACATTGTCCGCGCTGTAACAGCAGCGGATTATCTGGGTATTGACCACCACGATTACCCAGAATGCGACGCACTGATTACTGCCACGCCCGGAGTGGCGCTAAAAGTGTTTACCGCTGACTGCACGCCCCTTTTATTTCACGACCCTGTGACCGGTGCTGTGGGCGCCGCCCATGCCGGCTGGCGGGGAACAGCCGCCCAAATCGGTGCGAAAACCGTCCGCGCCATGGTAAAAGAATTTGGCTGCAAAGCGGAAAATATCCGCGCCGCCATCGGCCCGAACATTGGTTTTTGCTGCTTTGAAACCGATGAAGATGTACCCCGCGCCATGCTGGAAGCCTACGGCGAAAACGCAAAGGTGTACATTCGGCAAGTGGGCGACAAATATTATGTAAACCTAAAAGCCCTCAATGCCCTCTCGTTGTCCCGAGTTGGCGTTACCCACATAGAAATCAGCGAAAGCTGCACCGCCTGCCAGCCTCAGCGTTTCTGGTCACATCGAATTACAGGACCTCTCCGCGGCTCACAGGGTGCTATCATTGTTTGTAAGGAGGCAAATATATGAAACGATTCTTTGCGCTCCTATTATGCCTGTTTTTGCTCACCGGCTGCTCCATCGGAGAAACGCCCTATGTGCCCAGCGGTGACGCGCTGGACGACGGAACGCCCACGCAAAAACCCCAAGCAAAACCTCAGCAAAGCCAAGATTTCTCCATGGCCTATTACGAACAAGAAGCCTTTAACCCTTACACCGCCGCGGATTATACCAACCGCGCCCTGCTTCCTTTAATGTACCAAGGGCTTTTCTTTATTGACAGAAACTACACGCCCACCCCCATTTTGTGCAGCAGCTGGGAGGTATCCTCGGACTTAAAAACCTACACCTTCTTTTTAGAGCAGGCGCGGTTTTCCGACGGCACTGCCCTCACTCCGACAGATGTGGTGGCCAGCTTAGAAGCCGCCCGCGCAGGCAGCTTTTACAGCGGACGCTTTCGGCAGATCTCTGCCATCATCGCAGGCGCAAACTGCGTAATTTTCACCTTAAAAACCCCCTGTGAAAATCTGCCTGTTCTATTGGACATTCCCATTGTCAAAGCCGCAGAAGTAACAGCCAATCTGCCCTTAGGCACAGGTCCTTATGTGATGGAAGACGGTGTCAGCGGCAAATACCTGCGGCGGCAAACGGCCTGGTGGTGCTTGAAATCTGCCGACTTGGTCGTCGCCACCCCCACCATTCCTTTGGTAAAAGCAGAAAGTCCCAGCCAGATTCGCGACCAGTTTGAATTTGCCGATGTGGGCATTGTGTGCGCAGACCCCGGCTCTGACCACTATGCAGATTACCGGTGCGATTACGAAATTTTTGACTGCGAAAACGGCATGTTTTTATATCTGGTCGCCAGCAGCAAAAGCACCGTGTTCTCCAACGATGCTGTGCGCAGCGCCCTAACCCATGCCATCAATCGGGATTTGCTGGTGGAAACCTACTATCGCGGCTATGCCCGCAGTACCACTCTGCCCGTTTCCCCTCTGTCACCTTACTACGACAAGGACTTAGCCGCGCGCTACACCTATGATGTAGATGCATTCAAAACCGCCTTGGCAGACGCCCAGGTACAAGGCGCGCCCATTAAAATTCTCTTAAATTCCGACGATTCTCTGCGCCTGCGGGTGGGTCGGCATATCGCCCAGATGCTCACAGACTGCGGCCTTGCCGTCACCGTTTCCGAGCTGAACTCCAACGATTTTCTGGAGCATGTAAAATGGGGCTCTTACGATTTATATTTGGCTCAGACGAAGCTGTCGCCCAATATGGATTTAACCCCCTTCTTTCAACCCGGCGGATCATTAAGCTACGGCGGCCTATCCAACAACACTGCCGCCTACGCGCTGTCGCTGAAAGCCTTGGAAAACAAGGGCAACTACTATAATCTTCACGAGCTGATTATGGAAGATGGTCAGCTTTGCCCCATTTTGGTGCACAGCTATGCCGTATATGCCACACGGGGTCTGGTCACAGAGCTTTCCCCCGCCAGAGACAATCTCTTCTACTACACCTTAGGAAAAACGCTGGCAAGCACAAAAATTGCATAAAATAAGGGCGTCCCGTTTGGGACGCCCTATTTTTTACTTAGCAGCAGCCGCAGCCGTTGCTTTCATTGCCGCAGCCGTTACCGTTGCCACCGCAGCAGCACAGCAACAGAACCAGGATAATAATCCACCAGCAGTTGTTCCCACCAAAGCAATTATTGCCACACATAAGAAAATACCTCCGAATCATTTCTAAGCGGTTTTGCCGCTCATTCCATGGTATTCTTATGGCAAAAAAAGGTGCAGGCGGGTCAAGCTCTTTCTTACAGTTCCCGCAAAGCGTCTACCAAAGCGGTCTTAGAGGCAGTCTTGTCGTCCTTGACCTTAATCACTCTGGCAGGGCAGCCTGCCACCACCGTATTGGGGGCAACGTCGGAAACCACCACTGCGCCGGCGGCCACCACCGCGTCATGACCGATGCGGCAGCCCTCAATCACCACGGCGTTTGCGCCAATGAGCACATTATCTTCCACAATCACAGGCGTCGCAGAAGCAGGCTCAATGACACCTGCCAGCACCGCACCGGCGCCCACATGGCAATTCTTGCCCACAGTGGCGCGTCCGCCCAGCACTGCGCCCATGTCAATCATGGTGCCGTCGCCAATCACAGCGCCGATATTGATAATTGCGCCCATCATAATCACGGCATTTTTGCCGATTTCCACCTGCTCGCGAATCACTGCGCCCGGCTCAATTCTGGCAGGAATGTTCTTCTTATCCAGCATGGGAATGGCGGAGTTGCGGCAGTCGTTTTCCACTTCCACACAGGCAAAGGTATTGCTCTCCAACACGGGGGCAACATCCTTCCAATCGCCAAAGACAATCTTGCAATCCTCAGCAGCGGGAAATACCCGACAGTTGGGAAATTCCACATCCCCCGCGCCCCAAATATACACCTTTACCGGTGTCTTTTTCTCTGAGGTGCGAATATATTCAATGATTTCCTGAGCGTTCATAAAGGTTCTCCTTTTTCATCATTTTCCCTATCGTACCACTATTACATCAAAAACACAAGTGCATAAATTGACACTTTTAAAAAAATAGTCTATAATACCATCAAGAATTGTCATAGGAGGCATTGTTATGCAAATCATTGCCGACCGCCGCAGCCTGCACCAAATTCCCGAGCTGGCGCGGCAGCTGCCGAAAACAATGGAATATTTACGCAAAGCGCTGGACGGTCTGAACTGCACCGTCTTTTCTCCCATGCCCAGCAGTCTTTGCGCCTACTTTGACTTTGGCCGCGACCATGCCATCGCTTTCCGCAGTGACGCAGATGCGCTGCCCATTGCTGAAAAAACCGGCTTGCCCTTTGCCTCCTCTCACCCGGGCTGCATGCATGCCTGCGGACACGATTTCCACGCCGCGTCGGTGCTGGGCGCGGCCCTGATGCTCCATGCCAGCCGGGCGGAATGGCGCGGCACGGTGAAGGTCGTGTTCCAGCCGGCGGAGGAGATCGACCGGGGCGCGGCGCTGGTGCTGGATACCGGCCTGGTGGACGACTGCGAGCTGTTCCTGGCCGGGCATACCTACGCGGCCTTCCCGGCGGGGATCGTCGGCGTGAAGGAAGGCCCCGTCATGGCGGCGGTGGACCGGTTCAAGGTGACGCTCCACGGCATGGGCACCCATGCGGCCCATCCCCACAAG
>JAZQWI010000038.1:0-1571 GCA_045632245.1 Faecousia sp.
GCCGTGATGGTTGCACTTCACACAGGGATCGAACGCAAGGTTTCCGGCCAGGAATGCTTCCACAGCAGCGTCCGCACTGCCGGACACTCCGCCGTACAGCTTGATGCCTGCCGCGCTGAGCGCTGCCTGCGCGCCGCCGCCAATGCCGCCGCAGATCAGGATCTCAGCCTTCAGCACACTCAGCACACCGGCCAGAGCGCCATGACCGCTGCCATTGGTGCTGACGACCTCGGAGGAAACGACCTTCCCCTCCTGAACATCATAGACCTTAAAAAACTCGGTATGACCAAAGTGCTGGAAGATCATACCGTTGTCGTATGTAACCGCGATTTTCATATTGGTTTCTCCTTTTTTGCGCTTGATGATTCCATTATATCCCTTTCGAGCCGGATGTCAACAAGGTAACTCTGCTGGGGCAAGTGAGGATTTTTACGGCTATTGATGTTCGGACAGCGGTTTGGTAAAATGTATCTGAACGATAAACTTGAATGTAACGAGGATAAAATAATGGTTATTGAAACAGAACGTTTGCTCTTAAGAGAAATGACGGAAGAGGATTTTCACGCACTGTATAATGTATTGGCAGATTCTGACATAATGCAACATTATCCCTATGTATTTGATGAAAATAGGGTAAGGAACTGGATTTTGCGCAATCTTGAAAGATATCAGGTGTTTGGCTTTGGCTTGTGGGCTGTATGCTTGAAAGCCACTGGTGAAATGATAGGTGACTGTGGCTTGACAATGCAGCTTATCAACGGTGAAATAAAACCTGAAATCGGTTACCACATCAGAGGCGATAAGCAAAGGAATGGATATGCCAAAGAAGCGGCGATTGCAGTTAGGGATTGGACATTTAATAACACACCGTTTAATGTTATTTATTCCTATATGGAACATACCAATGTGCCGTCATATAAAACTGCAATTTCTTATGGATGCAAACAAGTTGATGAGTTTAGCGATGATGTGAATGAAATCACGAAGGTATTTGCAATTACGAGAGAAGAATGGTCTAACCGATAAATTCCAATTTACCCAACAGTTGCATTTTTCCAAAAAGATGATACAATAGCTTTATTGCAATAAATTTTTATTTCAAAGGAGAAGTACGCATGATTGCAAAAGATGTATGCCAGCGGGTGCTGCACGCAGCAGTGTCCACCGGCGCAGATTATGCCGAGCTGTTTGCTGAGCACACCGACGAAAGCGCCATCAGCATGCTCGACAGCAAGGTTCAGAACATTCATTCCGGTGTGATCGCCGGTGCCGCAGTGCGCGTTTATAAGGGACTGCGCTCCGTCATGGCCACCACCATCGACACCAGCGAGGCAGGTCTGATCCGCTGCGCTCAGCAGGCTGCTGATGCTCTGGGTCAGGGCAAGGCTGAGATCAGCATTGTTCTGCGTGAGCGCCTGTACGGTGATATCCACCCCATCAAGGTCGTTCCCGGCTCCGTGACCACCGCAGAGAAGATCCGCGTCCTCAAGGACGGCTACTTTGCCGCCAAGGAGTACAACGATGCCATCAAGCAGGTCAGCGGTAATCTGGTGGACTTTGACCACAAGATC